>CANQNQ010000003.1 GCA_947625225.1 uncultured Clostridia bacterium
CGTACGTAGTATACGTCCAAGGCGGCGTAACATATGAACATTCGGTACTTGCGTTGGAACATACGCTGGTTGCGACCACCGATTTCAAATGATAAAAGGCGGCGCCGCGGTATCGCCGCGCCTATTTATCCGGTAAAACCGCCGTACGTAGTATACGTCCAAGGCGGCGTAACATATGAACATTCGGTACTTGCGTTGGAACATACGCTGGTTGCGACCGATTTCAAATGATTTCTAATCTGACTGACTGCGCGATATCTTTGCGATATTTATATTTGCTTTGTACGACTTAATCATAATATGTAAATGTTTGCAAATTTTGGTTGCAAACAATTTGAATTGCGCTAATTGCCATATGGACATTCGCAAAATTCGATTAACGCATTGTCAAATGAACATATAAAAAATATATAAGGATAATAATATATAATATAATCCATATAAATATATATAAAGTTGAGGTCGGTCGGAAACGAGATTTATAATTTCAATGATAAATCGTCGCAAAGTAAAATCTTATCAAAATTGATTTGTTGAAAAATATCACTGTTTATTGGTATTTTTATCGCTTTTTATGCGTAAAAGCTGTGTTTTACGAATAATTTAATACGCTCCAAAACATCAAATTTTGCCCCTTCTGCCCTCAAAATTTTTCATCAAAATTTTGGAGAGATCATGCGGTACACATTGTATTGCGGGCTTGCTTCCAACGCCTCGGCGACTCCGTCCGCCACTAGCTTCTGCGCCTCAGCTTCCGAGATGAATGCCAAACGTTTTCCGTCCTCAAGCAGCATTGCCATTTTCTCGCCCTCCGGGACTTTTGTCCGCTTCATGCGCAGATATATTCGCCTGCTGTCCTGCTTGTATACATAGAACGGACTGTTTTCGTCCATGTCTATTTCAAACTTTTCCGAGGCGCTTTCATCATTGCGGACGCTATAGCTCAAGCCGAGCTGCCTCAGCTGCTGCGCCGTGGACATATTCTCAACGCGCTTGGTCTTGCCTATTACGTTATGCGTGCGATAAAATCTGCGCTGATTGTATCCCACCGTTCCGTATTCCTTGCCCATGTACTTGTTGAGATATGCCACTACTCTGCGCTGAGATATGCTCCGCCTTTCGCCTCTGTCTCCCACTTCCGCTGCAAGCTCCTCGCCGTTAAATACCGTGTCATCTGCCGAATATATTATTGCGCAGCTTGCGAACCCGTAGTCCCAGAACGGGAACTCGAACAAAGGCGCACCGGTAGCAGAATACTTCTGCTTCCCGTTCACTGTATAAAGCTTCAGCTCAAAGGGCTTGTCCGTAGCCACCAAGCCGTGGAAATGCAACGCCCGCCTGCCGTACTCATCCTCTTTTTTGTGCTCTTCCGGGATAAGCAAAATTTTGACGTTCGGATCGAAACGCTGCAGCTTCTGCCGGCACTTTTTCCAAAGCGCCTTAACAGCGTCTGCGTCATACCTGTCCACCTTGCGCTTGTCTGTAGTTAAGGTTATGAAATAATCCCACTTATTGCTAAGAGCATAGCCCCAGAATGAGTCTATACTCTGCCTGTTGGAATTGCGCATGTTCTCCAGGAAGCGCAGGTTTGTGATATTCTCATTCTTTGGGAACCAACAATCCCCTACGTCTATGTAGCAACGCGTATGATCCACGTCTGTGTTCACCGCTTCGTCTATACAATACAACGGCTTATTGAACACCACTACTTCCAGCTCGCCATTATAGTCATAGCCCCAGAATGAGTCTTATCTTAAGCAACGATATAACAACAAATTTGGCATGATCGCCACCGGACGTGAATTTTTTTTGTTCCATACTCCGTTGTCCTCAACAACGTCCCATCTCAATTTTTGCAAGTTTGCAAATTTTTGTTGACATATTACAATATTTTGTATATATTGTGATTGAGGTTTGCACAACTTATATAAGTCTGTCGGAGACAATTGTCGCCCGACCGTGCGTCTGGAAGTAGCTGGTAGCTACTTCTTCTCTTTTTTATGTTTTTTGACTCCCGTAAAATACACCGCTTTATCTCTATCACGATTTGATAGTGAAAAGCGCTTTTTGCCCTCGGGAAAAACATCCTTATCTGACAAACGCAAAGGCTTGTTTGACATGCGATTTTTATTATATTGCTTATAATAAGAAAGGCTCACTTTTATTATTACCTTTTCTTTTTTTTGTTGTCATACCAAAATTTTGGTTTGCGATTTGTACGCTTTTTGTATGACTTAATAATATGTCGAACAACATGCTTAGAAAAATTTATCTCATCAAGTATTGATGTAGATATATTTATGCTGGAAGCAATAATTTCTTTGGTCTTGGCAGAAGGATGATACACATACACAAAAAGCTCATTGTCGGTACTTTCCGCTATTATCAATCATATATAGTATGATTTGTTTGGTATGTGTCGTTTCCTTCAGTGGTTGGGCGATGAAAATCCCACCGACAGCGACCCAATAAGCCGCTGTTATTTTTTTGAAAATTGCTTTACTTCCCACTCACATGGTAATATAATGAATTCAGAGAAGGTTGTTTTGTTCGCCTTCGGGCTTGAACGTTGCGGAAAAACGATTCTATCGGTTCCCCCAACCTTTTCTTTTTTATTTATTATTTTCCCCTGTTGACAACTAGAAACCAGACATGTATAATACCCACATAAGAAGCAATCGCATACTCGGTGGAAAACACTTTGATGTTTCTCTTACGAACTTGAATGCTTCTTATTTTTTTTATTTACATACCAATTTTGATGATAAACAGGATTATCTTGAGCAGCGATATAACAACAAATTTTGCATGATCGCCACCGGACTTGAATTTTTTTTGTTCCATAGTTGACATTTATCTAGAAGTCGCGTATACTACCATTAAGGTAGCGAACTCAATCAGCAATGATTGTTTACGTCGGAGTTTCAAAGAAACGCCCGACCCCGCAGGCAAGAAGTGATCTACGTCACTTCTTTTTTTTTACGCTTCTTAACGCCTGTATGAACAACAGCTTTATCTTTATCGCGATTGCTCAAAGTAAATCGTTTTGTACCTTCGGGAAAAACATCTTTGTTGGATAATCGCAAGGGCTTTCCAGACATGCGATTTGTAGCAATCGCTTATTCGGTGGAAAACACTTTGATGTTTCTCTTACGAACTTGAATGCTCCTTATTTTTATTTTCTCTTGTTGATAACAAACTCAAATTTTAGTAGAATACATATAGAGAGTTGCGGAATCCATTACAGTAGTAAGGTACAGCCGAAAGGGCAGAACTGCGACTCTTTTTTATATGCTTGATATATTATGTTCTGTTGACATAAGGTTCAAAGTTGGGTATAATACTTAAGAAGAGTTGCTCCGACCTCAATTTTGAGGCATTGTCGAAAGGACGCAGTTGCAACTCTTTTAATTTAGAATCCAAAGTTGTTTAATGTATAAACCAACTTACATCATAAAAGCCGCCGAATAAGGCGGCTTTTTTACAACAACAAATATGCTTCACTTACTGAGTTTAGCCGTATAGGCGGCTTTCATCGCGCGGGCGTCGAACATCTGCGTGCCGGCGGATTCTGAGAGAATGTGAGGGGTGAGCCCGTTTTTGACGATGACCTCCGCCAGCGGTTCAAATTCGGGGCCGTAAACCGTGTCCGCAAACGTCAGATGGCGGATCTCCCCTTTTGCGCCGTACTGGATCTTGCTGAAGTGGACGTGCATATTTTTGGTTTTTTTCTCGCCAAGTCCGTCGAACAGCTTGTCGACGATGCGCTGAAAGTCTTCTTTCGTCTTAAGCGCTCCCTGCCACAGGCTGTTTACGTGCCCGAAGTCGACGCAGGGATATACGTTGTCGCCCAGCTTGCACAGCTCGACGACCTCGTCCACTGTACCGATCTGAGCCTGTTTGCCCATTGTCTCCGGACAGACTATCAAGTCGTCCAAGCCCTGCTGCGCGATGACGTCCAGCGCCTTTGTAAAATTGTCCTTTGCGCGCGCGAAGGCCTCGTTGCGCGGCTGTTTTCCCTCCGCGCCCGTGTGGAATACGCATCTGCTGCCGTGGAAGTGCCTAAGCGCGCCCAGCGAATCGGTCAGATAACGTACGGAATTGTCCGCCTTGTCCTGCTCCACCGAGGCGAAGTTGATGAAGTACGGCGCGTGCACGCTCATTTCGACGCCGAATTTGTCCGCCATATCGCCTATCGCCTCAGCGGTCACGTCGCTTATGCGCACGCCTCTGCCGAAGGAATATTCAAACAGCTCAAGTCCCTTGTCGCTTAGCCATTGAGGCATCTGCAATGTGGAGATGTAGCCCTCCTGCGCAAAACTTTCATCGTGACCCGACGGACCAAACGTCGCCGTAGAATAAATTTTTTCCATACACACCTTCACTTTTTGCCTTTACGGCTGAAGTATTCTTTTATCTGCGCTTCATCCCGCGCAAGTTGGTTTTTCAGTTGCTCGGCGGACTCGAATCTGGTGACGTCGCGCGTGCGCTTGAAAAAGCAGAGCGTGATTTCCTTACCGTATATGTCGCCGTCGAAGTCGAAGATGTAGGTTTCTATTGAGGCGTTGTTGTCGCCGAATGTTGGCTTGGCGCCGATGTTGGTCATCGCGGCAAATTGCCCCTCGTCCAGCTCCACCCGCGTGGCGTATATGCCGTCCCTGAGCGGCAGCCTGTCGCTGTCTATCGGTATATTTGCGGTCGGGAAGCCCAGACCTCTGCCTACCTCACGCGCGTGCACGACTTTGCCACGCATGAAATAAGGCTGACTGAGATACCCGTTGAGCGCCTCGACGTCGCCCGCCGTGACCAGCGCTTTGAGCGCGGAAGTTGATATTTTTTTGCCGTTTTCGCACTCGAATGGCACAATATTGAGCTCTATGCCCTGCTTGTCGCACCATTCGGCGAGGAATTTTACGTCGCCCGCGGCGCCATTGCCGAACGTGTAATCCGCGCCGACAAATACTGCCGCTATATCGAAGTTGTCCGCTAGCGATTGTAAAAACATATCGGGTGACATAGCCGCAAATTTATCGTCAAACGGGCAGCCGATCACAGCGTCCAGACCGAGTTTGGACAGAACGCGCAGTCTGTCGTCAAAGGTATATATCTGTTTTGGCGCGCCAAACGCGTCGTTGATGTCGTTTGTAAACGTAAGCAGCGCGCTCTGTGTGCCGCGCGCCTTTGCCCAAGCTACCGTACGCCCTATAAGCGCCGCATGTCCGACGTGGATGCAGTCGAAAAAGCCGAGCGCAAGGGCTATTCGCCCGTTATATTTGTCATAAAAACTTACGTTTTTCATCTTCTACTTATAGGCGGATATTCAGCGACAGTTTGCCTCTTAATACCTCGCCGATGGCGACTATCTCGCCGCTATTATACACCGCGATGGGTTCGCCCGACGGCATATCGCAGTCAATTTTGACGCCGTTGAGCGCTCTCTCGGCGCAATTTTTGGGCAGATCGAAGCGCGCAAACGCGCCTGTAAATGTTTCCGTTGGAAGCAAATATTCCAGAGGATTTCCCTCGAATTGCTCAAAAGTGACCGCGTTGTTAAGCGAAAAACAACCCGATGTTGTCCTGACCAGAGAGGTCATATACCCCACTGTGCCCAGCATTGTCGCCATGTCGCGCGCGATCGCTCGTATGTATGTGCCCGCGCTACAGCATATCTCAAAGGCAAATTCGCCCTCTTCCAAACGGGTTTTGCCCTCGATTAAGCCTTTGCTTTTGTTTATCCAATCCTCACAAGAGAGTTGCGATATGGAATATAGCTCTATATTTTTTGGCGCTAGTTGCACCTCGCCGCCCGCTCTGGCAATATCGTACGCGCGCTTACCACCCACGGACTTTGCCGAATATTGAGGCGGTACTTGCAGCTGAACTCCGACCATAGCCTGCGCGGCATTTACAATTTGCTCCTCAGTAAATTCAGCATTTTTGTCAACTATGGTGATTTTGCCTGCGCTGTCCAGCGTGTCGGTGGTCATTCCGAACTTGAATGTGGCGACATAGGTCTTTTGCTTTTGCAACATCATATCAAACAGCCTTGTCGCGTTGCCGACGGCAATGGGCAGCACTCCCGTCGCCATCGGATCGAGGGTGCCCAGGTGTCCCGTCTTTTGCATTTCGCCCGCGGCGCGCGACAATATGCCGCGCACGCGCACCACCAGCGCGCTGGACGACAGTCCCAACGGTTTGATTATGTTTACAAAACCCTTCATAGTGTTACAAATTATCGTGTTTTTTAGAAAACCGGCGCGTCGATAACGCGCCAATTTGTTTATATAACTGTTTTTGCCAAAAAGACGAGTTTGTCTATGATGTCCTCCGCAAAGCCATTTGCTCTGCATCCGGCGGCGTTGACGTGTCCCCCTCCGCCGAATGTCTTTGCAACGGCAGTTGAGTCCACTGCTCCTTTTGAGCGGATACTGATTTTGTAGCTCTGCTCTCCCACTTCCGCTACGGAAAAGGCTATTTGCACTGTGTCTATGTCGGCAAGCTCCGATATGATGCCCTCGGTGTCCGCGCTGTCCGTGCCCGTATGTTCAAAGTCCTGTTTGGTGAACAGTATGATCGCTATGCGCCCGTCCTCAAAGAAGCGCGCCCTTGACAGAACGGCATTTTTCAGCTTGAATTTGCGGATATTTTCGCTGCGATAGACGTTGTAGATTATATCAGACGCGTCTATGCCCATGTCCATAAGCGCGCAAGCAATGAGATGCGTGCGCTTTGTTGTGTTGGAAAATGCAAAGCAGCCGCTGTCCGTCACGATCGCGCCGAAGAGCAGTTCCGCGACAGTCTTGTCCATAAGATCCATGCGCTTAAGCAGTTGGTACACTATCTCCGCGCATGCAGAAGCGGTGGCGTCAACGTAGTTGAGTTCGCCAAACGCGGTGAATGTGCCGTGGTGGTCAATCGCAATGCGCTGCTTTGCGTTGAGATAGCTCTTTCTGCACTGTCCCAATCTGTCAATATCCGCACAATCCACGGCGATCGCCAGCCTGTGAGTGGCTTTTTGAGGGAAGGATATGTCTTCGCTGCCCGCAAGTATCCTGTACTTGTCGGGTACGGGCGAGTCGCAATACGCGCGCACGTCCTTGCCCATATTTTTCAGCGCGCGATACAGCGCGAGCATACTGCCCAACGCGTCTCCGTCGGGATTGGTATGGCAAAACAGCGCAATGTCGTTTGCGCCGTCAATTGCCTGTATGACTCGCTCGAAAGTATCGTTCACTGTTGCTCCCCTTTCTCCGCGGGCGGAATGTTGATCTGCTTGAGCAAACCGTCTATCTTGATGCTGTAGTCTACGGAGTCGTCGATGAGGAATTTCAATTCCGGCAGCAGCCGTATGTTGACCTCATCCTTAAGTTTGTTGCGTATAAACGAAGCCGAGCGGCACACCGTAAAGTACGCCTCCTGCACCTTATCCGCGTCGGACGCGTAAATGGACAGGTACACTTTTGCGTACTTCAGATCGGGCGTGGTATACACTTTTGTCACGCCGATCAGCGCGTCGCCCAGCCTTGGGTCCTTTATTTCCTCCGATATCACCTTTGTGATCTGGCGTTTAAGCTCGGAGTTGACTCTCTCCATTTTAATCTTCATTGACCTGCTCCATCTGGAACGCCTCTATCACGTCGCCGACTTTGACGTCCTGATAATTTGCCAGCATAATGCCGCAATCGAAGTTCTTTGCCATCTCCTTGACGTCGTCCTTGCCGTGACGCAACGAGGCTATCTCGCCGGTATACTCCACTTTGCCGTTGCGGATAAGGCGCGCCTTAGCGGTGCGAGTGACCTTGCCCTCTATGACGTGGCAGCCCGCGATGGTGCCCACGCCGCTTATCTTGAACAGCTCTCTGATTTCGGCGGAGCCGAGCACATTCTCCGTAAACTTGGGCGCAAGCAGACCCTTGACCGCCTTTTCGATGTCCTCGATGGCGTTGTAGATGATGTCGTAGAAGCGGATGTCTATCTTCTTTTGCGCGGCAAGCGCCTTGGCGTTGGCGTCGGGACGCACGTTGAAGCCTATTATGATGGCGCCCGCGGTCTCTGCAAGCAACACGTCGCTTTCCTTTATCCCGCCAACTGCGCTGTGGATTATGTCTATCGTGACTTCTTCATTGCCCAGCTTTGCAAGCGATTGCTTTACCGCCTCGACAGAGCCTTGCACGTCCGCTTTGATGATGAGTTTGACGGATTTCAGCTCGCCCTTGGAGATGCGGTCGAACAAGTCGTTGAGGGACACCGCGGCGCTCTGATTCTGAGCGGCCTCCAGTTTGAGCCTGCGCTCCTCTGCGAGTTCGCGCGCAAAGCGCTCGTCAGTTACCACGTCTATACGGTCGCCCGCTTCGGGAACTTCGTTCCAACCCGTGACGGACACAGGCATGGAGGGGCCTGCGGTCTTTACTTTTCTGCCCTTGTCGTCGATCATGGCGCGTATCTTGCCCGTGCTTGTGCCCGCGACAACGTTGTCGCCAATGCGCAGCGTGCCCGTCTGCACCAGTATGGTAGCTATTTTGCCCAAACCTTTGTCGAGTTTTGCCTCTATTATGGTGCCGCGCGCGCTGCGATTGGGATTGGCGCGCAATTCCTCGACTTCGGCGCGGACGAGTATCTGTTCAAGCAGATCCTCTACGCCCATACCGGTCTTTGCGGACACTCTGACCACGGGGGTTTCGCCGCCCCATTCCTCGGGAGTGATGCCGTGTTCGGTCAGTTGTTGCAACACGCGGTCGGGATTTGCGCCGCTCTTGTCCATCTTGTTGAGCGCAACGATGATGGGCACTTCCGCCTGTTTTGCGTGGCTGATAGCCTCTATAGTCTGCGGCATTATGCCGTCGTCAGCCGCCACAACCAGCACCGCGATATCCGTGACCTGCGCGCCTCTTGCACGCATGGACGTGAACGCCTCGTGACCGGGGGTATCGAGGAATGTGATGGGCGAACCGTTGAGCGACACGGTATATGCGCCGATGTGCTGGGTTATGCCGCCCGCCTCGCCGCCGGTGATGTTGCTCTTGCGGATGTAGTCAAGCAGCGAAGTCTTGCCGTGGTCTACGTGACCCATGATAGTAACCACGGGCGGGCGTTCCACAAGGTTGTCAATATCCTCCACCTCGTCCACTTCAAGTTGCGCGGACAGCGTTTCTTCAAACGTGACGTCGGGCTTATATTCCAGCGTAATGGAAAATTCGCTTGCGACAAGCTCCGCCGTAGCGAAGTCTATGCTGTCGTTGATGGTCTTCATCTCGCCCAATTGGAACAGCGTGCGCACGATTTCCGCGGCGGATCTGCCTATCTTTTCGCTGAGGGTCTTTATGGATACGGGATCGGTGGTGATCACCGCGTTTTCTATCACTATGGCGTTGCTGTTGCCGCCGGAGCGGTTGCGCCCGCCGACTTTGTGATTGCGTACGATCTCCTCGCCATTCTCGTCGTATTCGACTTTGTCCTCAACGATAAAGCCTTTTTTGACCAGCGCATATCTGTTTTTTGCGCGATCGTCGTTCCTTGCGGACTGCGATGAGGAGGGCTTGCCGCCCTTACCTCTCTGCGTGGTCGGCTTGGGAGGCACATTCTGCGCGATGTTGCTGAGATTTGTCATCCTGCTGACGCGCTGTCCGCCCTGCTGAACGCCGCTCTGCTGACGGCCGCCCTGTTGCGGACGCTGAGTTTTTTGAGTCTGCTGTACCGAGTACCCGACAAAACCGCCCTTTGTGGGCTTGGGAGCGGAGGTGCTGCCTTCGAAGATCCTGCGAGGCTTGCCGTCTGCGCCCATCTCCACGGCGGGAGTTTTGGGAGGTTCGGGCTTTTTGACCTCATCCTTCTTTTTTGCGGGTTCCGCTTTCTTTTCGGGAGCCTTTTGAGCTTCCTCCTTCTTTGGCTTGGCGGGTTCGGGAGCGGGCGCTTCCACTTTCTTTTCCTCGACGGGAGCCTGCTCCTTCTCTACCTTGGGCGCCTTTGCGCTTTCGACCTCGGGCTCAATGGGTGCCGGAGCTTGTTCGACTGCCGCTTCCTTTGCGGCGGCCTGTCTCAGTTCCTCCTCGGCGACGAGGGCGTCACGCTTTGCCTTTATTGAGACGGCAAGCACAGACGCGCGCGACTTCATGGAAGCAATGTCCTTGCTCAGCGCGCTGAGTTTGCTCGACTTGTACTCGGCAAGCCTTTTTATAAAATCGATGTTGGATTCCTTCTTATTTTCGGTCATATTTACCTCAACAATTGGATTATTGCGGACGCAAGCTCTTTGTTGACAATGCCAACGGCATTCACGTTATCCCTGTGCAGGGCGGCTCGCAGTCCTTCCACCGTATACGTGGGCTTTGACGCGGTGCACGCAGCCAGCCTCTCGCGGTATTTGGCGGGAGCGTCGGCGTCGATCAACACAACTGCCGTAACTTTAAGTTTTTTGACAATGATGTCCTCGCCGTAGACTACCGCGCCCGCCCGCTGGGCAAGCCCTATATACGATGATAATTTGTCAGTCATCAAGTTCACCGTAAACGCTTTCGTCCACGCCTGTCTTAAACGCGACGTTAAGCAATTTTTTCTTTTTAAGTTTGGCGATGCACGCGGCGCTAAGATGCACCCACACCCCGCGTCCGTCCGCTTTCTTAGATCTGTCCAGGAAGACTTTTCCGTCGCCGCTCTTCACAAAGCGGAGCATGTCGGATTTGTCCGCGTGCTCGTGACACGCGCAGCATCGCCTGACGTTTTTGGGATTACTCGCCATCGTTTGCGTCCTCGGCGGCGTCCTCAACGGCGGCAAGCTGGAAGGAGGACATGGGTCTGACGTCTATCTTCCAACCCGTAAGCTTTGCCGCCAATCTGGCGTTCTGACCTCTCCTGCCTATCGCAAGACTGAGCTTCTCGTCGGGGACAATCACGCGCGCCTGCTTGGTCTCGTAGTTGATGAACACGTTGTTGACAGGCGAGGGGCTGAGCGCGTTGCAGATATAGTAGACGGGATCTGGGCTGTAGATGACGATGTCAACCTTTTCATTGCCGCCAAGTTCCGCAAGTATAGCGTTGATACGCGTGCCCTTGTTGCCTATGCAGCTGCCAAGCGCGTCCACGTTGGGATCGTCGCTGCGGATGGCTATCTTGGTGCGTTCGCCCGGCTCGCGCACGCAATTTTCAATCTTGACAAGTCCCGCCCTGATCTCGGGAACTTCCAGCTCGAACAGGCGGCGGACAAAACCGGGTGCGCTGCGGGACACGATGACCTGCGCGCCGTAGTCGTTGCCGCGTATCTTTTTGATGTACACCTTGATGACGTCGTTGACGTTGTATTTCTCGTTGGGAAGCTGGTCGGACTTCATCAATATGCCTTCCATCTGCGACCCGGTGATCTCCACGTAAACGGTTTCGCCCTCCTTGCGGCGGACGATCGCGCTGAGGATCTCGCCGGTGCGCTCGCTCATTTCGCTGACCACCATGTCGCGCTTTATGTCCGTGATGCGCTGAAGGATGACCTGCCTCGCGGTTTGCGTTGCAATACGGGAAAACTCCTCGGGAGTGATGTCCTGAAGCAGTATGTCGCCCACCTTCTTTGTGGGATCGATGTCCTGCGCGTCCTCGAGGGATATCTCCTTGTCCTCATCGGTGACCTCGTCCACAATGAGGCGATGGGCGTACACTTTTACGTCGCCTTTGACTTCGTTGATGCGCACGGCGATCTGCGTGGTGAACCCGTATTCCTTCTTGAACGCCGACACCAGACCTGCTTCGATTGCCTCCAGCATCAACTGCTTGGGGATGCGGCTTTCCTTTTCCAGCTCGTCCAGAGCAAGGAAAATTTCCTTGTTTAACATTGTTTTATCCTCCTAAAACCTGACGTACGGTTGTACTTTGGTCAATGATTTTCGTGATATAACGCCTGATCTTCCATCTTCATCAAGCGTGATGGAATTTGCGTCGTAGGCGGCAAGTATGCCGTGATGTTTGCTCTTATCGGTCAGCCTGCACTCTATCTCGGTGTCCAGCGCGCGGCGGAAATCGTCGTCGCTTACGATGGGTCTGTCCAGTCCCATGGACGAGATATTGAGCGTATACGCGCCCTCAAACAGATCGTCCAGCGCGTCCAGCGCGTCGGATACCGCACCGTGCACGCGTTCGCAGTCGTTGAGATCCACTCCGCCCTTCTTCCAAAGGAGAGCCTCGACCGTGTCGCTGCCGTATTGTTTGAAAAACTTGCATTCGACAAGCTCTATGCCGTCGCCGTCGCGCAAAAGGACTTCCTCTATGGCGCGCACGACTTTTGCCTTGTCATCTTCGGCGATAAATACAGACATATTTGCCTCCGCGGGGCTACGTCCCCCTCTAAAACAAAGAGTGAGCCGACGCTCACTCTAAGTAAACCTTACTTATAGCATATATAATTTAGCATATATTGTTGACGCGCGCAAGCGATTTGATACACATTTATCAAAAAAATTTTTGCGCCTCAGAATTTTTTGATGAGGTATCTCAGCAGCTCGTAAGTCGCCTCCACGTCGCTCAGCGCCCTGTGCGCGTCCGTGTGCGTAAGTTTGAGGTCCTTAGCGAGGTTTTCCAGCTTGAAATTGCTGCGCTCGCGCAGGTATCGGCGGGACAGATTGAGGGTGTCCATCAGCTCGTTGTGGAATACGTATCCCACCTGAGCGCCTATGCGTTTGACGATGGGAAAGTCAAATCCCTCCACATTGTGCCCCACAAGCGTCGCGTCGTAACAGAATTTGTAGAAGTCCGCTATCACGTCCTCAACAGCGGGCGCGTTTGACACCATCTCGTCCGTTATGTGGTTTATCTCGGTCGCCATCTCCGGGATATGCGTCGTGGGCTTCACCAGCGTGCTGAATGTGGAGGTCGCCTCTCCGTCTTCCACCTTGATGGCGCCAATCTCGATGATCTCCGTGTTGGATACGTTGGTGGACGTGGTCTCGAGGTCGAACACAACAAGGGTCTTGCCTTTCAAAAACTCGTTCACTTTGCGCTCGTCCGCCTCGGCAAGTATGCTCTGCTGGGTCGCTCCGGTGTACTTTTGAGGATAGACAGCCTTGTAACGCGCGGGCACGGGCAAACCCTCGTCGGTGACTATGCTATCAAAGTCTATCTCGCATCTGAACACTGCGTTTACCGCATAGGACAGCGCGCCGTTAAATGTGGATACGCTCACTTTGCCCGTGCATATCACCTGGTCGCCGTCCTTCAGCGCGTCAAACTTCTGCGCCGCATCCGAACGCGGGAAACATACCGCCTCTATGCGCGCCGTGGTGTCGTTCAAGTTGAATTTGACGATGGGCAACATCTCGGGGCCCGTCTTTGGATCGGCGGGATCGTGCTTTTTGTTGCGATATGTGCTCTGTCCCACCTCGGACACCCTGCCGCACAGCACGATGTCCTCGCCGGCGGACTTTACGTCCGCGATGTAGTTGGGCAGGCGGGATATGCCGTCTATCTTGCCGCGCGAATACAGCTTTTCACCCGTGCGCACCTTGATAAGTTTCAGACCGCTGCCGCGCACGATGTAGTTTTGACGCTCATCGTCATCCTCTTCCGGAGCCTCTTCCTCGGTTTGATACAGACATACGGTTATATTGTTGTTGAAGTTGCGTGACAGGAAGTTTGCAAGTCGTTGCAGACTGTCTCCGCTTGCAACTATGTTGCAAACCGCCGCGTCAAATACCAGCGCCACTGTCACATCCGCTCCGTCAATGACGATTTTGAGGGAGTCGTCGCT
This sequence comes from uncultured Clostridia bacterium, assembly GCA_947625225.1. Classification (GTDB taxonomy): domain Bacteria; phylum Bacillota; class Clostridia; order Christensenellales; family CAG-917; genus CAG-475. Next base: position 13,724 of record CANQNQ010000003.1, read on the forward strand.
GATGCGCCTGAATATCATCTGACTGTCCGAATTGAAAAACTCCAGCACCTTGTTTTTAAGCACGCTTTCGTCGGTGTAGGTGCGGATGTATTGCACCTGCGCGTTTACTCCCGGAAACATTCCTTTCACTGCCTCCGCCACTGCCGCAATGTTGTCCTCAGTCAATTTGCGCTGGTCGAACGCGCTTACGATAAATCTGACCTGCAACTCCTTTGTCTTGGAGAAGTATGTCACGCTGCCCAGCTTCAACATGGGGAAAGCGCCCTCTGTGACCTTGGCGAATTCAATGTCGAAGGGGCAGGTCGCGGGGGTTGCCTCCAGCACCGATTTTTTTGCAAAATATGTAGTGTTGCCTGTTGCCATATGTGCCTCTTTTGCTCTATAAGTTTTCTAAAAATCGGCGAAATTTAGAAAACCTGTGTTGTAGATACTGTTTGTTTCTGTTTTCATTCGGCGCATTTCTTTGCGATAAGCGCTTTAAGTCTGTCCATAAGTTCGCTGTTTCGGACTGTGCCCATGATGTTTCCGTCCTCAAGCAGCACGGATATCTCCTTGCCGCCCGCGACGCCTATGTCGCTGTGCTTGCCCTCGCCTATCCCGTTGAGCGGACAGCCCAGCACGGATATTTTGAGTGGGACGTCGACTTTTGCGGTGAGCAGTTCTATCTCGTTTGCAAGCCCAGCTACGTCTATCTCCGTGCGAGCGCAGGTCGGGCACGCCACAACTTCCGCGCCCTTGCGAAGTCCAAGCGTGCAAAGGATGCGCTTTGCGGCGAGCACTTCCTCGGTGACGTCCGCAGCAAGCGACACCCTGACGGTGTCACCTATGCCCTCGCTGAGCAACGCGGAGACGCCTATCGCGGATTTTATAAGCCCCGAACGCAGAGTCCCCGCCTCCGTCACGCCTATGTGCAAAGGATAGTTGCAAGAGGCTGCCAGCATGCGGTTGGCGGAAATGTTGACAAGCGGGTCGCTGTGCTTGATGGCTATCACAATGTCGTGGAAACCCGCGCTTTCAAACGCGTTTGCGCACTCCAACGCACTCTCAACAAGCGCCCTGTCCTGCGGCATTCCGGCAAATTTGGGATCGAGTGAACCGCCGTTGACACCCACTCTTACGGGCACACTCAAGTCCGCCATATGCTGCGCCAGCGGTTTGATTTGCGTAAGGTCGGGCATGTTGCCGGGATTCATACGCAGCTTTTTTGCGCCGTTATCCAGCGCCAGATGCGCCAGTTTGTAGCTGTAATGCACGTCCGCGATGAGCGGCAACCCGCATCTTTTTGCAATTTTGCCAAACGCGACGGCGGAATCCTCGTCGGGCACGGCAAGGCGTATGAGGTCGCACCCAACGTCGCAAAGCCTCTCTATTTGTTTGAGGCATCCATCCACGTCAACTGTTTTGACGTTGAGCATGGATTGGATGGATATGGGCGCGTCGCCGCCTATTCTGACGTTGCCGACGCTGACTTGTCGCGATATGCGTCTTGAAATTGTCACCTTTTGCCTCTTTTTATATTATATCGTAGGTATTGTACCCTTTTTGTCGCTACGTTCGCACCAAGTGGAAAATATCCAGAAACACTGCAAACACGATGAGCAACACCAATCCCACGGTGTGGATTATTGCCTCCACCTTGCGCGGTACGGGCTTGCGGAATATCATTTCGATGAGCGTAAACAGCATCCTGCTGCCGTCCAGCGCCGGGAATGGGAGCAGGTTCATCACGGCGAGATTGGCGGATATTATTGCTACCACGTACAGGAAGCTGTCAAAACCGCTGGCGGACACCTTTGCCATCACTCCTATGGTCGTGATGGTCCCGCCTGCCGCCTCCAGCCCCACTTTGCCCGTTATGAGCGAGCCGAGAGAGGCGAGGATCTTGAACACTATAAAGAAGCTGAAGTCGAACGACCTGCCCAGAGCCAGGAAAAACGGCAGCTTTGTCGTCGCAATGGAACGAGTTATGCCAAAACCGTAACAGTAGTATCCCTGCGGATCGCTCTCCACGACGCCCTTTGTGACTGTCGCGGTGCTGCTCTTTGTGACATTGCCATCGCTGTCGTAGGCGCAGATGACCACAGTCACAGTGTCCCTGTCGCCCGCAACTTCGCTCAGCCGTTTGTACGGCAGCGGCGCGGATAGCTCCTCGCCGTCGACAGAGGTTATCATATCCCCCTCTTCAAAGGGGTCGTAGTAGTCCTTGTGCGCGGTCAGTTTTATGCGTTTTCCATGCCTGAGTACGGTAAATTTAGCTTCTGACCCCAGCCCCGAAAACGCCTTGTCCAGATCTTCGGCAAGCATGATGTTGATCTGCTTGCCGTTTGCGCTTAGCACCGCGTCCCCCACCTCGAATACCTGTGAGGGCGTCTCATACGCCGTGACCACCTGCGGCAGTATCTGTCCGTACGCCGCAAAATATATGGTGATGATGACTATGGCGCTCAAAAAATTCATAAAAGCGCCCGCAAACAACACGATGAGACGCTTCCACGGTTTTTGATTGGTGAACGCGCGCGGATCCTTGACTATGTTGCCGTTTTCGTCCTTGATCTGATTGCCCTTGTCGTCCAAAAGCGCGCCGTCCGCGTCCTCGCCGTGGAACGCGCAGAATCCGCCTATCGGAAAGGGGCGCAGCGTGAACAGCTCCCCCGTCTTTTTATTCTTACGTTTGAAAATGGCGGGGCCGAATCCGATGGCGAACTCGTCTATCGTGAACCCCAACAGTTTGCCCGCCGTGTAGTGTCCAAGCTCGTGTACGACGATCATCACCATCAGCGCCAGCAACGCCACAATGACAAATCCGATATATTTAAAAACCTCGGCGGCCGTTGCCGACAACACAAAAATCTGCACTTATCTTGCTCCTATCATAGAATAAGTGTATTTCCTTGCACGTTCATCTATGCTAAGTATATCCTCAAGATCCACATTTGTGACGTCGCGGAATTTTGGCAAAACCTTGCCAAGGCAGTTGGCTATGTCCGTAAATTTTATCTTGCCACGCAAAAACGCGTCCACAAGCACCTCGTCCGCAGCCGACAACGCGATGCACGCGCCCTCGCCCGCCCGTGCCGCTTCAAGCGCAAGTCTGAGGCAGGGATAGCGTTCCATATCCGGCTGAGCAAAATGCAGCGCACCTATCTTTGTCAGATCCAGCGGCGCAACCGAATCCACGCCGTGACCGGGATAGTACAGTGCGTTTTCAATGGACAGCGCCATATCCGGCACGGACATCAGCGCCTTGCAGCCGCCGTCCGTAAATTCGACAAGCGCGTGTATGACGCTTTCGCGATGCATAAGCACTTCTATGCTGTCCACGCTCACTTCAAAGAGGCGCATCGCCTCTATCACCTCAAGCCCTTTGTTGAACAGTGTGGCGGAGTCCACGGTTATCTTTTTGCCCATCTTCCACACGGGATGATACAGCGCCTCTTCGGGAGTCACTTTGGACAGTTTTTCCATGGGTACGTCCCTAAGCGCGCCGCCGCTTGCGGTGATGATCATCTTGCGCACCTGCTTCTGAGGCTCGCCCTTGAGGCAAGCGAAAATTGCGGAATGTTCCGTGTCGAGAGGGATCATCTTGCCGCCGTACTTCTTTTCAAGCGCTTTGAGATGTCTGCCCGCGCAGACGATGGTCTCCTTGTTGGCGATTGCCAGCGTGCCGCCCCTTTTGAGTACGGCTACCGCTGCCCACAGCCCCGCAATGCCCGACACCGCCGACACGACTATGTCCGCGGGTATGGAGGCAAGCTCCTCCAAAGATGATAGGCATTTTGTGTAGCTTTTATCCTCCAAAAAGTCAAAAAGGGAGCTTTGTATCTCCACCGCGCCGCCCGGATTGTAGTAGTGTGTGGGCGAAAACTCCTCTATCTGCTCGCGAAGCAAGTCCTCGTTTTTATATGCGGACAGACCCGCGACCCTGAAGCTCTCGGGATGCTTTCTGATGCAGGCAAGCACTTGTCTGCCAACCGAGCCGGTGCTTCCTAAAATCGTGACTGTTTTCATTATATCCTTACGGGAGCGCGCAATAGATTTGAAGTCTTCGCGCCCCTTTATAAACTCAATAGCCGTATATTATGCTGAAGGCTATCAGCAGCACTACAAGACAGTACAGCACGCTGTCTATCCTGTCCATAAACCCGCCGTGCCCCGGGAATATGTTGCCGTAGTCCTTTATTCCGATGGCGCGCTTTATCCTTGACGCGGCAAGGTCGCCAAGCTCGGACACGGCGCCACATATAAGCCCAAGCGCCAGATATATCAGCGCGCTCTTCCACTGCCAGCCCTCGACATTGTGCGCGATGAAGGGCACGTAGCTGCAGCCCTCCGCAAATTTGGGGGAAGCCTCCCCGCCCAATTCGAAAACTGCCCAGAATGCGACTGCCAAAACCATGCCGCCCACAAGCGCGCCTACGCCGCCCGCAATAGTCTTTTTGGGGCTTATCTTCGGGCACAACTTTTTGCCGCCTATGAGCGATCCCGCAAAGTACGCGAACATATCGCCGCCCACTATGGTGACAAGTATCGCGAACATCACCGCGAACAGAGCGCTGTATTTGTAGCTGAGTACCCACGCCGCCGCAAAAAACAACATGGGGTAGAAGATCACAAACACGTTGGCGAGCAGGTCCTTAAGCCCGCACGCGCGTTTGTCGTCCGAATCTTCCGTATAACTGCCCTCCTTCTTTGCGGGAAGAAAGGTGAATATGGTGAGGCACATCATTGCGCCCAGCAAAAAAACTATCAGCAATCCCTGCAGCCCCGCCGAGGACGTCTTGCCGCCCATAAAGTGCTGCATGAGGTAAAAAGCGGGATATGCGGTGACGAAAACGAAAATCGCGGGCAGCTTGAACATCTTGTATCCCGCGCTCGAAAAGCAGCGCCACATCTCCCACACGGAGCCCGCGAGGAAGACGAGGATGAGCATATCCACAAATATCGGGCTGACAAAATAGCCCGCCAGCGCAAACGCCGCCAGCACGACCAGAAGTATCACGCCCGTCAGAATTCGTTTAAGCATAATCAAATATCATTTGCCGAATTTTCGATCGCGGCGGGAGAACTCGTCAAGCACAAACTGCACGTCCTCCGCCGTCATGTCCGGCCACAGCTTGTCCAAAAACACCAGTTCGGCGTATGCCGCCTCGTACAGCATGAAGTTGGACAATCTCTTTTCGCCGCCCGTGCGCACTATCATGTCAAGCGGAGGCAGCCCCCCGCTGGACAGATTGTTTTCAAACGCTTGCAAAGTAAAATCGCCCGCGTCGTACGCCAGCTTTGCAGCGTGGATGATGTCGTCGCGCGCGCCGTAGTTGAGCGCTACGTTCATCATCATGCCCTTGTTGTTTAAGGTGTGCCGCTCGACGTGCTCCACGGACTGCGCCACGCGTTCGGGCAAAGCGTCTATGTCGCCCATATAGATGACGCGCATGTCGCCGTCGTAGTTGTCGTTGAAGCGCGCCACCACGTCGAATATCGCCTGCTGCTCCTCATCGGGGCGCGCGATGTTTTCGGTGGAAAACGCGTACACAGATATGACCTGCACTCCCTTTTTGGCGCAAGCCTCGGCGACTTTAAGCAACGCCTCAAGCCCGTGAGCGTAGCCCATAGAGCGACTCATGCCCTTGCCCTGTGCCCAGCGGCCGTTGCCGTCCATTATAAACCCAATGTGCTTTGGAGTCATCAGATGGACAGGATCTCCTGCTCCTTATCCTTGAACAGCTTGTCCACTTCATCCGTCAGCTTGTTGAGCGCCTTGTCGACGTCCGCGGTGAAGTTTTTGAGGTCGTCCTCGGTGATGACGGAGGATTTTTGTATCTTCTTGAGCTCGTCAATGGCGTCGCGGCGCGCGTTGCGCAGCACTATCTTCGCCTCCTCGACCAGCGTCTTTGCGGACTTGACAGTGGCGCGGCGGCGCTCCTCGTTAAGCTCAGGAAAAACAAGACGTATGACCTGACCGTCGTTGTTGGGCGTGATGCCCACGTTGGCGGCTAGGATGGCACGCTCGATGCTCTTCAGCTGAGATTTGTCCCACGGCGCAATGACCAGCAGTCTTGCCTCGGGAATTGTGACGTTTGCCATGTTGTTGATGGGCGTCATCGTCCCGTAGTAGTCAACCAGCACCTTGTCCAGGATGTGCGGATTTGCTCTGCCGGCGCGGATGGCGCGCAGCTCGGTCTTGTAGTTGCTCATGGTCTTGTCCATCTTTTCGTTCATCTCGTCAAAGATGAGATCGACTTCGTCTATGTTATATGCCATAATCCCTCCGATAAACTGTGTTGTTGCGTACGCGCCCACGCGCATACTGTAATTATTATAACAAATGTATGTAAATAAATCAAGTCATAATATAAATCCGCCTGCAACAATGCAAACGGACTTAAATTTATGCGGTTAGATTGCTTGTTTTGTGCGGTTTACTTGCCGATATAGGTGCCGATGGGCTTGCCGCAGACCGCCTTGTGGATGCTCTCGTTTTCAAGCAGGCTGAAGGCTATGATAGGGATGTTGTTGTCCATGCACATGGTTATCGACGTGGTGTCCATGGCTTTGAGTCCCATGGAGATGACCTGCATATAGCTCAGCTTGTCAAACTTTTTGGCGTTGGGATTCAGCTTGGGATCGCTGTCGTACACGCCGTCCACGTTTTTGGCAAGCAGCAAGGCGTCTGCGCCTATCTCGCAGCTGCGTAACGCCGCGCCCGTATCCGTCGAGAAGTAGGGATTGCCCGTGCCGCAGGCGAATATTACTATCCTGCCCTTTTCGAGGTGGCGTATCGCCTTCCTCAAGATATACGGCTCCGCAACTTTGGTGATCGTAAGCGCGGTCTGCACCCTGACGGGGATGTTGTGCTGCTCCAGCCTGTCCTGTATGGCAAGCGCGTTCATGACGGTCGCCAGCATGCCCATATGGTCGGCGGTCGTGCGGTTCATCTTTGCGTCCGCCTGTCTGCCGCGCCAGAAGTTGCCTCCGCCGATCACGATGCCCACTTCGACGCCCAGCCTCATGACGTCGGCTATTTGCTCGCACACAAAGTCGAGCTTGTTGCTGTCAATGCCCATGCCGTTTGCGCCGGCGAGCGCTTCGCCCGACAGCTTGACTATGACGCGCTTGTACTTGACAGACGGGTCAAGCGGATAAAGTTTTTCACTTTCGCTCATATTTACCTCTACAAAATTTTGTTGTACGCTGTTAAAAAAAGGAATGCGAACATTCCTTTTTCGTTGTTTATTTGAGACCTGCCTGAGCCATCACTTCGCCGACGAAGTCGTCCTGCCTCTTCTGCAAGCCCTCGCCCATTGCGTAGCGGGTGAAGCGGATTATGCCGCAGTCGCCGTTGGCCTTGAGATATTGCGCGATGGTGATGTCGGGGTTTTTGACAAACACTTGCTCCACAAGGCAGATGTCCTTGAAGAACTTGTTGACTCTGCCCACCATCATCTTCTCGATGATCGCTTCGGGCTTGGGATTGGGCTCGTTGAGCGCCTGCGCCTTGAGGATCTCCTTTTCATGCTCGATCTCTTCCGCGGGAACTTGCTCGCGGGTGACGTATTGAGCATTTGCCGCAGCGATCTGCAGCGCCACGTCGTGAATGACCTCGAGTTGCGCGTTGGAAGTGGCCTCAACCAGCACGCCTATCTTGCCGCCGAGGTGGATGTAAGCGTCCACTTTGGAGTTGTTCTCCTCGTACACTGTGAAGCGGCGGATGGACAGCTTCTCGCCCATGCGCATGACGTACTCGTTGGTGATGGGCTGCACTGCGGCGATCACTTCCTCGAGGGAGGCGTCGCTGTTGTCCAGCACATAGTCCGCCACTTTTGCGACGTACTCTTTGAACACGGGGCCGCCCGCGACAAAGTCGGACTCGCAGTTGACCTCGATAAGCACGTGTTTGCCCGCCTTCTCGGCTGCGTACACTATGCCCTCTGCGGCGATCCTGCCCTCTTTCTTTGCGGCGGTAGCCATGCCTTTTTCACGCAGAAAATCTATTGCGGCTTCCATATCGCCGTCGGTGGCGACAAGCGCCTTTTTGCAATCCATCATGCCAACGCCGGTGCGTTGACGCAGTTCCATAACGTCCTTACTTGTAAATGCCATAATCCACTCCTTTTTATGCCTCTTCGGCCTCTTTCTCGGCGATAGCTTTCTCGAGCGCCTCTTCGGGGGTCAGCTGAACTTTCTCCTCCTCGTCAACGATAGCGGGAGCGGATTCCATAACTTCGTCCATGGTCTCCTGCTTCTCCTCGTCGGCGGGGGTGTCGGGATGCAGGGATTCGCCCTGTCTTGCCTCGATGACCGCGTCTGCCATAAGGGACGCGAACAGCTGTATAGCGCGGATGGCGTCGTCGTTGCCGGGGATCACGTAGTCAACAAGGTCGGGATCGCAGTTGGTGTCAACCACAGCAACTATGGGGATGTTCAGCTTGCGAGCTTCCTTGACGGCGTTCTCTTCCTTCTTGAGGTCCACCACAAACAGGCAGCCGGGAAGGGTGCGCATATTTTTGATTCCGCCCAAATTCTTCTCAAGGTCGTCGCGTTCCTTCTTGAGCGCGGCAACTTCCTTCTTGGGGAGCAGGTCGAATTCGCCGATAAGCTCCATCTGATTGATCTTGTTGAGGCGATCCACTCTTGTGCGGATGGTCTTGAAGTTGGTAAGCGTGCCGCCCAGCCATCTTTGATTGATGTAGAACATGTCGCAACGCTCGGCCTGTTGCTTTATTGCGTCCTGAGCCTGCTTTTTGGTGCCGACAAACAGGACGGATTTGCCCTCTGCCGCGACGCTCTTGACAAAAGCGTACGCCGCTTCCACGTGGTCGACGGATATTTGCAGGTCGATGATGTGGATGTCGTTGCGGGTGGAATAGATGTACTTCTTCATTTTCGGGTTCCAGCGCTTGGTCTGGTGTCCGAAGTGCACGCCTGCTTCAAGCAGGGCTTTCATTGTTGTTACGGCCATTATAGGTCCTCCTGAAAAATGTTTTTTACCTCCCACGGCTTCGACGCACGGGTACCCTATGGGAACAGCCCTGTGCTCCGCCGCAGTGTGCGGTCTTTTGGATTATATAATATAAAAAAAGATTTTGCAATTAAATTTTTATATATTTATGCAAATATTTTTGCGAGCAACAAAAAAGGCGCCGTGCGGCGCCGAATTTTGTGGGATTTTAGCTTATTTGTCCTCGTCGTCATGATGCTCGTGAGCGCAATCCTCGCAGTCGCAGCCGTCGCCGCAATCCTCGCAGTCGCACTCCTCGTACTCCATGCGCAGGCGATTGAACTCGTCAAAAGCTCTCTGCAGTCTGTCGTCGTCATCGATGACCTTGAAGCTGTACTCGCCGTCCTTTTCGACCAGCTCGTATATCAGCACCATGTCCTCCTCAATGTCGGGCAACGGCTTTGTGGGCTGCAAAACGACGTACCACACACCGTCAAGGTCGTATTGGGCAAGCAGATAGTACTCCTCGTCCATATCCGTTTCCTCGTTGTGCAGAACAATTATATCCTCGTCTTCTTCGTCGATATCGTATCCGTCCTCAAAAAAATCTGTCATGGTTTACCTCCTTTGATATGCTCATTCTATCATATAGTTTGCGATTTGCCAAACGTTTTACTCAAACTTTCAATGTTTGCCGTCGAGGTAGGATTGCAGTATTATCGTAGCGGCGACTTTGTCTATCACCTGCTTGCGCTTTTCCCTCCTTACGTCCGCCTCTATGAGCATACGCTCGGCGGATACCGTGGTCAGCCTCTCGTCCTGATAGATTACGGGCAAGCCGCTCGCCTGCTGAAGCATATTGCCGAATTGCCTTGTTGCCTCCGCGCGGGGGCCTTCGGTTCCATCCATATTTTTGGGCAAGCCCAAAACGAACGCGTCGGCGTCCTCCCTTTTCGCGTAGTCGCAAAAATACGCTATATCCGCATCCGGATCGCCTTTTTTGCGTACGTACGTCTCGCGCGGATTTGCAGTGATGCCCATAAGGTCGCTCACCGCGACGCCGATGCGCACGTCGCCTACGTCAAGCGCTATTTTGTGTTTTTGCATATACTCTCCTATCTCCCGCAACCTGCAAATTAGTTTTACAAATTGCGCGGTTTTTTGTAATACTTTGCTTATCTAAGCGGCACGTGAGGGATAAATTTGGACTTGTTCCTGTCCTTTGCGATAAATTCCCTGCTGCCTATCTTGTCGTACAGTTTCTCTCCGGCGGTAAAAAGAAGGCCAAGTCCTGTTGCCGCCAACGCCGCGTCAAGCGCAAGCGAAGCCACCCAGTATACTATCCAATATACTGTCGGCGTAAAAACTCCCTTGTCGACGAGAATGGCGAAAACTATTGCGAAAAACATCGGGACTACCGCCACAAAACTTGTCACCAACATAGCCAGCACAGTCACCCAGCCGCCGTTTCCCGGTGCGTTGCGCAGCTCGTCGTAGGAGCTCCAATTGACGTTGCCCGTCTTTATGTCGCAGAATATCAGCAGCGAGGCGGAGCCTACAACGCACATCAGCACGCCAAGCAACATCAGCGCTCCGCTGAGTATGCTCAACCTGTACAGCGCAGCGGTCAATATCACGCAGACGGTGGCGCACCCGCCCGTCACGCACAGGGACAGCGCCAGTTTTGCGGTTATGCTCTGCCGCGCGCTTATAGGCAGAGTGTGAGTCAAATGGTAGGATTTGCCCTCCCTCGAATACGCCATCGACGCCAACGCGTTCGCGCTGCTGCAAAGTATGGTGATCATCATCTGCGGCATGGTCGTCCTGAGCATATCGTAGAGGCTTGCGGACTCGGGGTCAGCGTCCTTTATCATCGCAAAATACATGATGACGATGACTATGGGCGTAAAAAACACGGGCGCAAATGAGGACAGCGCCATGCGAGGATTGCGCACCACGGTCAATATATCCTTTTTCATCAGCGCGGGAATGACGCGCAAAGGCTTGTACGTTCTGTCCTTTCTGTGCTTTTCGCTATGGCTCTCCAGCCCTCGCCTGCTTATGCGCTTGTAGAACAGCATGCTTGCGACGAACATCACCGCAGGCAGCCCAACTATGCACGCCAGGGATATGCCTATATTTTGCCCCACGTCGATGCCGTTTGACAAGTCGACCATAGCCTTGTTCGGATAAAACGCCTTGGACACGGTGGCAAATGTCTTTATTAGCGTCGCGCTTATCGCGGGCTCCTCTCCTGACGGAGCGGAGGAATTCATGTTGCCCATAAGGAACACGATGGCTATGTACGCGGTCATCAGCACGATGTAGGACAATATAGTCAGCGCGGATTTCAGCGCCGCTCGCCCTTTGAAAAAGCTGTTTACGTACTCTATTGGCATTGACAGCAGCGTCAACACCGCCAGCGGTAACAGCGGGAACAGCGGCACAAACAAAATTATGATAGCAAAATAGCCCCAGAACATCTGCGCGGTGTGAGCGATCGCAAAAGTTATGCCGCCCGATAGCGCAAACGGAATGACAAGCAGCGCCACGTATTGCAGCGTTGTGACATAAACCACCGCAAATTTGGCGAAAAATACCGACGTCTGCTTAAGCGGCAACGAGTTGAAAAACGCCGCGTCTTCACTGCCGTACAGCACGGAAAGCATGGTGTGTATGGTGATGATGAGCACCATCACCTGCACAAATGATACGATGGACGTTATCAGATTGGAAAATTCCTGCCGCGTGGACATCTGAAGTGCTAGTTGTACCACATAGATGGAAAACAGAAACACCAAAGGGATCATCACCAACAATGTGACGACGTTTGGAGACAACATCCGCTTGCCCTTTTTGTCCACTCTGCGCGCGTATAGATTGCGCATCAGCAGTTTGAATATCAGCCGAAATTCTTTCATATCAGTCGTGTTCGTCATCCGCAAAGAAGTCGCGGTTTTGATACTCTGCGCGCTCTTTTTTCTCCTGCGGCGCGTTGCATATAGGCGTCGGTTCGCTTGCGCTTACAGCGTTTTGCACAGGCATATCCGTATTTTGCTCGCGCTCGGCAAAAAAGTCGTTGCCCTCGGTGAGTTTTAAGAACAGTTCTTCCAGCGAATCGTCGCGGTTGCGTTGCTTAAGTTCCTGCAAAGTGCAGGTGGTCACCAGCCTGCCGCCGTCTATGATACCTATGCGGTCGCACACTTTTTCCACCACTTCAAGCACATGGGAGCTGAAAAACACTATGTTGCCCTTTGCCGCGTGCTCGCGCATGAGCTGTTTGAGCGCGTATGAGGATTTGGGGTCGAGGCCTGTCATGGGCTCGTCCAATATCCACACTTTAGGCTCGTGGATGACGGCGCCGATTATGTTCAGTTTCTGCTTCATACCGTGCGAGTAACTGCCTATCTGGTCCTTTATCGCCTCGCCAAGGTCAAACATCTCAAGCAATTTTTTCAATCTGACGTTTCTGTCATTTGCCGACACGCCGAACACATCGCACATAAAGTTGACGTACTCCATGCCCGTCAGTCCGTCGTACAGGGCGTGGTCGTCGCTGACGTAGCCTATGCGACGCTTGACGGAAATGGCGTCCTCTTCAAGGCTGACGCCGTCTATGGACACGCTGCCCTCGTTAAAGCCGATTATGCCCGTGATGCACTTTATCGTCGTGGATTTGCCCGCGCCGTTGGGGCCTATAAATCCGAATATCTCGCCGTCCGCCACCTCAAGCGACAAACTGTCCACGGAGGGCGCGGAGTTGCCGGCGTATGTCTTTGTCAAATTGTTTATTCTCAGCATAGTTTACCTTATCTTTTAGATCTGTTTTTGCGCGCGGCTTGCCTCTCCTGAATTACCTTTTCAAAGCCGTGATCGGTGGGCGTATAGAACACCGCGTCCTTCAGCTCGTCGGGAAGATATTGCTGTTCCACCCAGCCGCCGTAGCTGTGCGGATATTTGTAGCCGCTTACCCTCTCGTCCTTGTCCTTGTAGTTGGGATCCCTCAGATACAGCGGCACGCTCTCGTGCTTGACTGTTTTTACGGCGTTTTCCGCGCCCTCCAGCGCAACCACAACTTTGTTGGATTTTGGCGCTTCGGACACGTAGATTATGCCCTCGGACAGCGGGATCCTGCCCTCCGGCAAGCCTATGCGCTCGAACGCGGTCACGCACGCCGTGGCGACGACTATTGCGTTTGGATCAGCCATGCCTACGTCCTCGCAGGCGTGTATCATTATGCGCCGCGCAATAAGCATGGGGTCGCAGCCCGCCTCTATCAGTCTCTCCGCCCAATACAGCGCCGCGTTGGAATCGCTGCCGCGCATGCTTTTGATGAACGCGGAGATCATGTCGTAGTACATATCCTCCGTCACGCACAGAGCCTTTTGCTGGATGGATTGCTCCGCTTCCGTCTTGCCAATATGTATTATATCGTCCTCGCCCGCATGTGTGGACATCGCCGCAAGTTCCAGAGCGTTGAGCGCCGTGCGCAAATCTCCGCCGCTTGCCCAGGCTAAGTGATGAAGCGCTTCCTCGCTGACATCAAGTTTCATATTGCCAAGTCCGCGTTCATCTTTGATCGCGCGCCTCAGTCCCACAAGAATATCCCCTTCGCTGAGGCGGGAGAAGGAAAACACGCGGCATCTTGACACTATCGCGCGGGTCATGCTGACATAGGGATTTTCCGTTGTGGAACCTATAAAGATGATGAATCCCTGCTCTATCGCCTGCAACACGCTGTCCGACTGAGCCTTGTTCCAGCGGTGACATTCGTCAAGCAACAGGTAGGTACGTTTGCCGTACATGCGCAGATTTTCGCGCGCTTCCTCTATCACCTTTTTCGCGTCCGCAACGCCGCTTGTAACTGCGTTGAGCTTGACAAAATTTGCGTTTGTCGTGGAGGCGATTATGTTTGCGAGCGTGGTCTTGCCCGTGCCGGGAGGTCCGTAAAATATGCAGCTGCCCAGCCTGTCCGCGGCGATCGCGCGGCGAAGCAGCGAGCCTTCGCCCACTATCTTGCCCTGACCGAGAAATTCGTCCAATGTGCGTGGACGCATGCGCTCTGCAAGAGGCGCCATTTTTTCAACGTTGTTTTGCAAATCGAATAAGTCCATGCAAAAATTATATCAAAATATATACGTTTTGTAAAGAACTTGTGCCAAAGCCGCATATATTGTTGCGTGGCAGCGTTCAGATCCGTCCCCAAGGATATGCGCCCCAAGCTGTTGAGGGTCGTGGTGGCTATAATGGTTTTTGTAGCCGTTTTCACGTTTTGCACGGTATATTTTCGCAAAAACATCGTCCCCACAGTTATGGGCAGCTCCATCGCTCAGGTGCGCGCCATCGCCACAAACGCCGTAAACGTGGCGGCTACCACCGTACTGAACGGTGGCATAACGTACGACGAATTGTTTGAAGTGAAGTACGATTCGGGCGGCAAAATAACCATGATACAGGCAAATTCCCCGCGCATAAACACCATCGCGCGCGAGATAGCCAACCTTGCGCAGGCAAATCTTGACTCGCTTGGCACGCAAGAAATATCCATCGCCGTGGGCACGTTCACGGGGCTTGCGCTGCTTACGGGCTTCGGACCCGACGTAACAATAAAAATAGTGCCCATAGGCACTGCAAATTGCGATTTTGTAAGCTATTTTCAATCCGCGGGCATCAACCAGACCTCCCACAAAATATACATAGACGTCTATGCGGACGTCAACATCATCACCCCTATAGACGAGCCGACCGTGCAGGTGAAAGCGGAGATATTGGTGTGCGAAAACGTGATCGTGGGCGAGATACCCGATACGTATCTTAGCATGCACGACATATCGGATATGCTCAACCTCAATCCGTGATCACATTTTTTTGGAGCGCGAGCGGGATATAAGTCCAAACACAAATCCACACACAATCGCGACGGTAAGTCCCGCGGACACCGACCTCAGCCCGCCCGCTACCGCGCCCAGAAATCCGTCCGCCTTGGCGCCTTCCAGCGCGCCTTTTGCGACGTTGGAGCCAAAGCCCGTGATGGGGATTGTGATGCCCGAACCCGCAAACTCCTTGATATAGTCAAACGCGCCGCACACTTCCAGCACCACGCCCAGCAGCATATACAGCACAAGTATGCGTGCCGAGGACATCTTGGTCTTGTTGATGAGTATCTGTCCAAGCATGCACACAAGCCCGCCCACGGCAAACACTTTGAGATAAGTCAGAAAAATTTCCATATTTCCTCACAACCTTTATAATTTAGCGGTATTTTTGCAATAGTGTTTCAAAAATTGTCATATTTAAGAATACTTTTTGGTGTCAATTTTGTCAAATGGGCGGCTTTCGACGGTGAAAGCGTGGGATATTCCGGGGATGGTTTCTTTTTGAAGCGGCGTGTCCTTGTTGAGCAGCGCGCCCGTCGGGACGACGAGTATGCGCTTAAGTTCCCCTCGCTGCAATCTTTTGAGGATATAGCCGTTGAACACAGTGTTTATGCATCCCGCGCCCGATCCGCCCTGAAAGGTTTTTTGCTCCGCCGTAAAATAGCTCGCGCCCGCGTCCATATAGTATGTGGGCAGCGTTATCCCCTCTTTGGACAGCAGATATTCCAGCGTTTGCTTGCCAAAGCGGCCGAGGTCTCCCGTGAATATGCCGTCGTAGTCGCTTGGAGATAGTCCGCTCTCCTCAAAATGCGTGATTATTGTGTCGCAAGCGGCGGGCGCCATTGCCGCGCCCATATTCGCCTCGTCGTCGATTCCAAGGTCGATCACCCTGCCCAGCGTGCCTCCCGTCACGACGGCGTAGTGGCTGTTTGCCTTACCGTAGTCGTTGTTGTCGTGCGCAAAGTTGTCGCGGATGATGTTGGATCTGCCCTTGTCAATGACAAGTTTTTGCTTTTCCACACTCTTTTTGTACTTTTCAAGCGTCTTGTCGTCCACCTGCAATCCCTTGTCCACCGCGATGATGTCGTCCTCGTACACCTCGCAGTTGTATCTTTTAGGCGGAGTTGAACTCAGTACTGTGCACCCTGCGCACGTCACCGTCCACTGTGCCGTGGGTGTGCGTTGATTGCCAAGCTCCAGCGGGAACCTGTACTGCCTCTCCGCAGACGAATAGTGGCTGGACGTGGAGCAAGTTATGTTGTTTGCAAAGCCGCCGTCTATCAGCATAGAGGCGATAAGCATTGCCTCCGAAAACGTCGAGCACGCGTTGTACAGTCCCAAAAACGCGGTGGGAAAATTGCGCGCGGCAAGCGACGTGGAGGACAGCTCGTTCAAAAGGTCGCCGCCCATCATGATGTCAATATCCTCGCGATTTAGCCCCGCCTTTTTTATTGCGCCGGTGATGGCGTCGCGATGCATCTTGCTTTCGCACTTCTCGTAGGATTTTTCACACCACAAGTCGTCGCTCAGCACGATATCGAACCTGTCGCCGAAGTTGCCGTCGCCCTCCTTGGGCCCGACTATGGTAAACCCGCTCTTGATATAAACGGGACGGTTGAGCCTGAAAGTCCTTTTCATAGTTCCCCTCACACGCAGAAATATCCGATCAAGCCCACAAGGAAACTTGCCGCAACGCTGAACACGATTATGGGTCCCGCGATGACAAACATCTTTGCGCATATGCCAAAGAACACGCCCTCGCGGTTGTACTCTATAGCGGGCGAAGTCACTGAGTTGGCAAATCCCGTGATGGGGATTATGGAGCCGCCTCCCGCAAAGCGTCCCAGTCTGTCATACACGCCTATTGCTGTCAGAAAGCTGCCCAAAAATATCATAATGCAGCTCTCCCATATGGCGACTTCCTTTTCGGGCATATCCTCAAATATAAGTTTGATGATGTCGCCTATCCCTTCGCCTATGCAGCAGATAATTCCGCCCACAACAAACGCCGCGAACAGCGTGCGCGTCATTGGCGATTTTGGCGAATTGTCCTCCACATACTTTTGATATTCCTTGCGTTCCAACATATTTTGCACCTATAAAACCAATATTCTAAACGGATATATTTAAGACGGCTGTTTGTCGACTGTCAGGTTGGCGCTTGTTGAATTTTGCGTATTCTTCGGCGGCACGCCGCGGACGCCTTCTACGTCCCTCGCACTGTCAAACATCACCTCTTTGTCCTCTATGTTGTTGACAAACAGCCTGTCCATATGCACATTTTTGACAACGCGCAAAAAAAATAAACCTTATACAATCAAATTGCCGCATAAGGTTTTATATGGATAATGTATATTATATCAATTGTCTATCTTAAGTATGGATATAAACGCCTCGCTGGGCACCTCTACGGAGCCGACTTTGCGCATGCGCTTTTTTCCCTCTTTCTGTTTTTCAAGCAGTTTTTTCTTGCGGGTTATGTCGCCGCCGTAGCACTTGGCAAGCACGTCTTTCCTGAGCGCTTTGACGGTCTCGCGCGCGATTATCTTGCCGCCGACCGTCGCCTGAATGGGTATCTCGAAAAGCTGTCTGGGTATGACGTCTTTAAGCTTTTCCGCGATACCCCTGCCGCGAGCGTAGGCATTGTCCTTGTGAACGATGATGGAAAGCGCGTCGCACAGTTCGCCGTTGATAAGCATATCCAGCCTTACAAGGTCGCTCTTGTCGTAGCCGTCCATCTCGTAGTCGAGGGACGCATATCCCCTTGTGCGAGATTTGAGGCTGTCGAAAAAGTCGTAGATTATCTCGTTGAGCGGTATTCTATATTTGAGCTGCACGCGCGTTGGGTCGATGTAGGACATGTCGAGGAATATGCCGCGTTTGCCCTGACACAGCTCCATTATCGCTCCGACGTATTCGGGCGGCGAAAACAGCGTAGCCTTGACCATGGGCTCCTCTATATACGCGATCTCGCTTGGCTGAGGCAGCGCGGTGGGATTGTCTATCGACAGCTTTTCGCCGTTGGTCTTTGTCACGATGTATGACACGCTTGGCGCGGTGGTGATGAGGTCTAGGTCAAATTCGCGCTCCAATCTCTCCTCTATTATCTCCATATGCAGCAAGCCCAAAAATCCGCAGCGGAAGCCGAATCCCAGCGCGGTGGAGACCTCGGGGTCGAAGCTGAGCGAGGCGTCGTTCAGCTGCAATTTAAGAAGGGCTTCCTTAAGGTCGTCGTATCTTGCGCCGTCCGCGGGAAAAACGCCCGTATACACCATTGGGGTCGCCTTTTTGTAGCCGGGCAGGGCTTCTGCGGCGCTGAACTCCGCGCCCGTGATGGTGTCGCCGACAGCGGTGTCGCCAACGTTCTTTATGCTTGCGGCTATGTAGCCCACTTCGCCGGCGCTGAGCTGTTTTGCGGGGCGCATATCCGGCGAGAAGTAGCCCACTTCCACCACCTCGAAGCACTTGCCGGAGGACATCATCTTTATCTTATCCCCCGCCTTGACCGTGCCGTCCTTGAGGCGCACCATTGATATGGCGCCGCGGTAGTTGTCGTAAAAGCTGTCGAATATCAACGCCTTGAGCGGAGCGTTCTCGTCCCCCTCCGGCGCGGGCAGCTTGGTTATTATCTGCCCTATAAGCTCGTCTATGCCTATGCCTTCCTTTGCCGAAACCAGCGGACAGCCGTCTGTGTCAAGTCCTATGATGTCCTCAATCTCCAGCTTTACCGCGTCGACGTCGGCGGAGGCAAGGTCTATCTTGTTGATAACGGGCAAAATTTCCAGATTGTTTTCCAGCGCAAGGTAAACGTTGGACAGCGTCTGCGCCTCCACGCCCTGTGTGGCGTCCACCACCAGCAACGCACCCTCGCACGCCGCAAGCGAACGCGACACCTCATAGGTGAAGTCCACGTGCCCGGGAGTGTCGATGAGGTTGAGCACATACTCCTCCCCCTCATACTTATAGTAGAGGCGGCAGGTCTGCAACTTTATGGTGATGCCCCTCTCCCTTTCGATATCCATGTTGTCAAGCAGCTGATCCTCCATTTCGCGCTCGGACACGGTGCCCGTCCTCTCGATGAGGCGGTCTGCAAGAGTGCTCTTGCCGTGGTCGATGTGCGCGATGATGGAAAAGTTGCGTATGTGTTTTTTGCTCAAAGTAACCTCGCGTCGACAAGTTTTTGCATAATTTTCAAAAACTGTTTGACTTTATTATAATAGAATTATAAAATTTTATCAACAAGAATATTAGGGGTGAACATATGAATTTTGAGTGGCTTTTTTTAAGACCCATAGCGCACCGCGGTCTGCATGACGAACGCTATCCCGAAAACAGTATCCCGGCTTACCGGCAGGCGATCGAGCACGGCTACAACATAGAGATAGACGTGCACGTCACCAAGGACGGCGAAGTGGTGGTCTTCCATGACGACAACCTCAAGCGCGTCTGCGGCGTGGACAAAAAAATAAAGGACTGCACCCTTGCCGAGCTTAAGACATATCGCCTTAAAAACACCGATTACACCATTCCGACTTTTGACGAGTTCCTCGCCTGCGTAGACGGAAAGACGGGCGTGCTTTGCGAGATAAAAGGACTCAATCCCTTCGATCACTCCATTGAAAAGGCTACCCTCAAAAAGCTGGAGGGATATGAGGGCAACATGGCGCTTCAATCCTTCAACTTCGGGGCGGTAGGCTACATACGCCGCCACAGCGACCTGCCCGTCGGCGAGCTTTGCACCTGGTCGTCCATGGACGGCAAAAATCAACGCTGGAAACCCGTAAACTTCATGGGCAAGATGTGGGTGTGCAAATTCACAAAGCCCACGTTCATCGCCTACGACGTCAAAGCCGTGGACGACTCGCTGCCCCATAACAAGTGGATAGAAAAATGGGCGACAAAGCTGCCCATCCTGTTCTGGACGGTAAACAGCGAGGAGAAGATAGACTACGCGCGCAGGTACGCCAACAACATCATCTTCGAGGATATGCCGCTTGACGTCATAGAGGAAGCCGTCGGCACGTTTATGCCCTTCAAATGCGGCTTTGGCGAGAACAAGTAAGCGCAAAATTCCGAATAATTCCCAATACAGGTACAAAAAAAGGACTTCATTGCGAAGTCCTTTTTGAATTTACATTTGCTCATTCCGCACTCTTCTTGAAGCGGTTTTTGAGGTTTTTGAACGCCTTGACCACCGTCTTACCGAAGGGTTCGGGCATAGCGGTGATGTCTACGATCTTGGTGTTGTTGGTGATAGAGTAGACGACGTACACGTAGTAGCCCGTCAAGAGAACCGTCAGCACGCAGAATATAATGTAGAAGGGGTCCGTCGTTTCAAATGACGTCAACGCGGAGGAAGCGGAGTTGGATGTGATAAATCCGCTCTGGCTGAACAGTTGCGCTATTCCCAATATTCCGAACACGCCGTAGCCGGACAGCACGCCGTACATCCTTACGTCGCCGCTTATCATCGTGTAGATCAGCGCGAACACGAATCCGAGGAAGAGGTAGGTGTAATCCACTTTGACCGTGAACACCGCCACCACTGTCAGCGTGAAGGATATCAGCAGGATAAGCTCATTGCGGTTGCGATTCTTGAAGTACAGCGATATGACGTACGCCTCAAGCACCAGCACAAACACAAGGTTGAGGATGCTGACGCTGTTTGTGACATACTTGTCGTTCATCGCCACCATGCCGTAGAGGTTGAACGCATTGTGTACAAAGTAGCTGTAGTTGGTCATCTCGTTGACGATCAGCTTGTAGTTGGCAAACGCGTCCCCTGCTTTGACGAGGTCTATCGCCGCGGGCAGTGTGAGCAGATAACCAAGCACGAGCGTCGCGGGCAGACCGAACACCATCTGCGCCCTCTTTGACGTGAACTTCTTTATGTCGTCGTTGTCCTTGATGTAGCAGTACACAAAGTATGCGATTATGATGGGCGCTATGGCGAACGCGCGGATGTCCAGCACCACCGCCAAGGTCATCACGCCGTAGGTGGCAAGGTACTGTTTTCGCAACATAAGCAAGGTACTGACCAGAAGCAGCGCGACAAGCACGCTTTCAAAGGAGCCGTTCATGCCGCTTAGCACAAACGTGAACGGCAACACCGCATACAGCGCCGCATAGACGGTGGCGAACCTGTTGCCTACCTTTTTGCTTCCGTAGAAGTAGATGAGCATAACCACCGCTATATCCGCCAGCACGTTGATGAGCCTGAGCAGAATGGATACCGACCCCGCGGGCAGATTGTTGCCTGCGGCTCCAAGTATTGCAAGGATATACGCCACGCCCGGCGAAGTGGTCGACGCGGGATTGCTTGTGAAGTAATCGGACACACCGTTTTTGAGTCCCAACCTCTTTGCAAGGCTCACCTGAGCCGCCATATCCCCGCCGTTGCCGAATGTGGTGAGCATCAGCACCAGTCTTACGGCTACCGCGCCGAGGGCTATCATGCAGGCGATGAACGCCGTGTGTTGATACCACTTGGGCTTGCCAACGTTCTTGTTGGAGTAGCGGTCGTCTACCCTGCCGAAGTCCGCAAACGCGTTCTTGTTGGCGTAGATGCGCTTGATGATGATGTATGCCGCAAGCAACAGCGCCGCGCTACCCACTGTGCAAAGCACGGTGAAGATTATGCCGGACACTGTGGTGTTGCTAAGCACCGTCTTTACCTTGCGGATGTTGTTGATCTTGTAGCCGTCCGGGACGGCGGACTTTTCCACGCGCTGCATGGACACATTGTCAAACAGCACCGTGCCCACTGCGCCATTGTCCTCATCACCCATGCACAGCGCAAGCGTAAGGTAGTCCGTGTTGCGGGGGCGCACATATGCGGTGATGGTGATATATTGTGCGGCGTCGCTGCCGTCCACCACCGTCTTCTCCTGACGATACCTCTTGAAAGAGGTGTTTTCAAGGAAGGTGAAGTATGCGCCGTAGTCGTGCGCTATATCCGCGTTGAGCCTGACGTCCACGCTGACTTTGTAAACGCAGTTGACGTCCACCTGTATGCGCTGATACACATATTGATATATCTTGTCGCTGTTGGATGTGCTCTTGCTGCTCATAGACAGCTCAAAATCCGCCTCGCCGTCCACGCTGGAGCTCTTCTGACTTCTGCGATAGTTTGCGTTGGAGCTGGTCAGCCAACCCTCAAACACTTTTGCCGACTCGTCAAACTGCGAAAAATCGCCGTTTTGCACAAGCTCGTCGCCGATTTTTGTACGCTCCGTGTTGCAGGCTGTAAATGCGAAAAGTGCTAGTAACACGACTAGCACCGATGCACATATCATAATGAGTTTTTTCTTCATGATGACAGTCCTTTGAAAATTGATATGCTATCAGTTTTCCTTAAGTTTTGCGGCCTTGCCCGTTCTGTTCTTCAGATAGTACAGCTTCGCGCGTCTTACCTTGCCGTGGCGGACCACTTTGATGCTTTCGATTTTGGGCGAATGGAGCGGGAACGTCCTCTCTACGCCGACGCCGAACGTAACGCGGCGAACGACGATGGTCTCGCGGATGCTGCTGTTCTTTCTGGCGATGACGACGCCTTCATAGGTCTGAACGCGCTCCTTGGTGCCTTCGATAACCTTGTAGTTAACTCTGACAAGGTCGCCGATCGCGATCTCGGGCAGATCAGTTCTCATGCCCTCTTTCTCGATTGTGTCGATGATGTTCATAATGACTTACCTCCTATATACCAAATGTTCATTCACAAGCCTCCCTTGCCAGCGGAACATCCGAGTCACGCGTGTTATAATAACATATAATTTAGTTATAGACAAGCAAATTAACCTAAAAAACTTGCGTTTAACATGCAAATATCTTTATTTTTCAGGACAAAAAGCCGCATTATGCATCGTTTATGCAATTATGCAGACATTTTTCGTCTCAGAAGCGGTGGCGCGGGTACTTCGCGTCGTTCTCCTCAAACGCGCCCACAATGTGATGCACGTCGTCGTAGCCCACCTCTATCACGTCAAAGCGCACGGCGCAATTGCACAGTCCCTTTGCGGCGAGATACTGCTTTGCCGCGGTGACGTATCTGCCCATCTTGTAGGGCGTGACCGCCTCCGCTCCGCTGCCGAATTGCTCCGTCTGTCTGCGCTTGACCTCGCAGAAGATTATGGTGCGCTCGCCCTTGTGCTTCTGCTCCTCGCCGAATTTGTTTTTGTGCAGCAAGGTTTTTATGGCAAAAATTATATCTGTCTTTTGTTTTATCGGTCTGCCATCGTCATCAAGATACGCCTCGGCGATTATGTCCACCTCGTTGCCCGCAAGGCTGACGTTGCGCTCCACTATTTTGTAGCCCGCGTTTTCAAGATACTCGGCGGCGAGCTGTTCGCCTATGTCGCCCGTTGACTTAGTGCTTGGCATTGCCCAGTATCCCTCCTATAAAAGTGTCGCGATGCAGGGGGCATTTGCCCACTTCTTTAAGCGCGGCGATGTGCTTTGCCGTGCCGTAACCCATGTTGTGCTCAAAGTCGTAGGCGGGATATATCTCCGCCATCTTCTGCATATAGCCGTCCCTCGTGACCTTCGCCACGATGGAAGCCGCCGCTATCGAGTAGGACAGCGCGTCGCCATGGATTATGCCGAAGGTCTTGTACGGAATGTCCAGCGTCAGCGCGTCAACAATGACTATGTCGGGCGTTACGGACAGCGACATCACCGCGTCGCGCATGCACGCCTTTGTGGCGTTAAGTATGTTCATGCGGTCGATCGTCTCGTTGTCGTAGGACTTTACGGACACGGCGACGGCTTTGCTAAGTATCGCGTCGTACAGCTTTTCGCGCTTGCCTTTGCTGACCTTTTTGCTGTCGTTTACGCCGTCGATGAGGTCGTCGAGGTCCATTATGACGGCGGCGCAGGTGACGGGGCCCGCCAAGGGTCCGCGCCCCACTTCGTCCACGCCGCATATGTATTTGTAGCCCTTCTCCCTCAGCTGATTTTCATATGTCATAAGTTCGCTTGCGTGCACCATATTTACCTCTTTTTCCGATCCATACGCAAAAATGCGCATATGAGGAGGATATATCAAAAAAGCGCGGTCGCGCTCTATGGTCTTTCCAGCATAATTTTGCCCAGTTTGCCCTTGCGGAATTCGTCTATGACGGTCTTTGCCGCCCTGTCCACGTCAAGGGTGTTGCCGCGCTGTCTGAATCCGCGCGCCGCGGCGACGTTCTCCAGCGTTTGATAGGGGCTGAGATTTGACGCGTCTACGCCGTAACGGTTCTTGAAACAGTCGGGAGCGCTGACTTTAAGTTCCTCAATAAAATCGCAGGCAAGCTCCATGTTGTCAAGCACGTCGTCCTTTATGGAGCCTATGTAGGCGAGGTGATGCGCCACCCTGTCGTCCTCGAATTTGCCCCACAGCGTGCCCGGCGTGTCAAGAAAATCCACGCCGTCGATACTCAGCCACTGCTTGCCGCGCGTGACGCCGGGTCTGTCCCCCGTGACCGCCTTTGCCTTTTTTATCATGGAGTTGATTATTGTCGACTTGCCGCTGTTTGGCACGCCTACCACCATCGCTCGCACGGAGATCCTTGCGCCCTTGGCGGCAAATTTTTCAATGCGCTTTGCAGTGACTTGCTTGAGACCCGCCACTATCTGCGAGCAATCTCCGGAAGTCCCTACCGCCTTGACGTATGCCAACCCGTTGTCCGTAAAGCGACGGCACCAGCCTTCTATGTCCGCGCCCGCAACGAGGTCGCATTTGTTGAACACGTACAGCACGGGTTTGCCCTCCGTCAGCCTTGAGAGCAGCGGATTCATGCATGACTCAACCGCCCTTGCGTCTATCACGTAGATTAGGGCATCCACAAGGCACAGGCTGTCCTGCATCATCCTTATGGCTTTTGTCATATGACCGGGAAACCACTGTATGTTCATCAGCTTCTGTGTTTGCGCTTCTTTTTGGGCATAAAGGGCGCGATGTCCTTGGCAGCGAGCAGGTCGGGACGGCGCTGCATGGTCGTCTCAACCGATTTTTGCAGTCGCCAGCGGTTTATCTCGTTGTGATCGCCCTTAAGCAACACATCGGGGACTTTAAGCCCTCTGTATTCCTCCGGGCGGGTGTAGTGCGGATATTCCAGCAGTCCATCCGCAAAGCTCTCCTCGGACGTGGATTCCTCCGAACCCAGCACCCCGTCCACATAGCGCGCGACGGCGTTTATAAGCACAAGAGCCGGCAGCTCTCCTCCCGTCAGCACGTAGTCGCCGATGGATATCTCCTCGTCGATGCAGAGGGTAAGCGCCCTCTCGTCCACGCCTTCGTAGTCGCCGCAAAGCAGCAGTATCCTGTCTTTTTTTGCGAGACTTTCCACCTTGCTTTGGCAAAGAGTCCTGCCCTTTGGAGACATGTAAATCCTAAGCGCGTCATGATTTGGGTCGACGGCTTCCACCGCGCTCACGATGGGGTCGACGGTCATCACCATGCCCGCGCCACCGCCATAGGGAGCGTCATCCGTCTTTTTGTGCTTATCCTTGGAGTAGTCGCGTATGTTGACAACGTCTACGGACAAAATGCCCTGCGAAAGCGCCTTGCCAAGCAGACTTTCATGCAGGACGTCAAAATATTCCGGAAAAACCGTCAACACGTCAAACTTCATTCTTTACAAAGAAAATTATTCCAAATTCCGCCGAATTTTGTAAAACTCGTGCGGATATTTGTGTATACAAACAGCTTTATATCAGTTGTACACCACAACGCGCGGGAACAATATGTCGTCCAGCGTCATCTTGCCGCCGTCGAGGTCAACGGATTTGATAAGCTGTTTCAGCGCTGGAAAACTCAGAGTCGAGTCGCCGTTTTTGACGACGTACACGTCCGCGGAGCCGTACTGCAACACGTCTACTATCCTGCCCACGCTCTCGCCGTCGACGATGACGTCCAGCCCGATTATATCCACGATGTAGTGCTCCCCTTCCTTGAGGGGCGGCATATCTGCGCGCTTGGCGTAAATGTACTTGCCGCGTAGACTCTCGGCGGTTTCGGCGTCGTCGACGCCCGCAAGCTTGATATAGGCAAAATTCCCCTGCACGGAGAAATGTTCAATAACAAACTCGCGACCGTCAATCTTGAGAGCGCCGTCCAGCTTGGCGAAGCTTTCGGTGTTCAACGAATACAGCTCGGCCTTCACCTCGCCTTTGAGCCCGCGAGGCTTGAGTACCCTGCCGATCTCCAGCTCAGATCTCATCCTTTTCCTCGATGACCACGTTGTAGCGGACGTTGCCCTTTGCGCTTGCGGACTTGACTATGGTGCGTATGGAGCGGGCTATGCGGCCCTGCTTGCCTATCACCTTGCCGATGTCCTTTTTGGCGACGTATATAACAATGTCAACCGAGTTGCCCTTGTCCACCTGCTCGACGGTATAATCGCCGTCGGGCACAAGCGACGCAACAAGATATTCGACAAGTTCGATCATTGCTCGCCACCCGCCTTCTTGACGGAGCCCTCGATGACGCCCTGCGCGACCAGCAGACTTCTGACGGTGGCGGTGGGCTGAGCGCCGTTTGCAAGCCATTGCTTTGCCTTTTCGGCGTCAATGACTATCTGCTTTGGCACGCTGATGGGATTGTAGTAACCGATCTGATCGATGTACTGTCCGTCGCGCGCCTTGCGGGAGTCGATTGCGACGATGCGATAGAAAGGAGCTTTCTTTGCGCCCATTCTTGTAAGTCTGAGTTTTACCATTGTTTTATCCTCCTATAAGGAATAAGTATTTTTTGTTTTGTTTTTCAGAACAGACCCTTCAGGCCCTTCAAGCCTCTGAGGCCTCCGCGCTGCATGCGGGACATCATTTCCTTCATCATGTCAAATTGTTTGAGCAATTGATTGACTTCCTGTATGCTGGTGCCGCTTCCGCGCGCGATGCGCTTGCGACGTGAAGCCTTGATGATGTCGGGATTGCGCCTCTCCTGCGGGGTCATTGACAGGATGATGGCCTTTGTGTGCGCCAATTGCTTTTCGTCTATCTGCACATTGCCCTTCATCTTGCCCGCAAGCCCGGGGATCATGGACATCATATCGTTGATGTTGCCCATCTTTTTCATATTGTTGAGCTGATCTAGGTAGTCCTCCAATGTGAAGGAGTTTTCCTTCAGCTTCTTTTGCATCTTGAGCGCCTCTTCCTGCGAGAACGCGTTCTGCGCCTTCTCTATAAGCGTCAGCACGTCACCCATGCCCAATATGCGCGAAGCCATGCGCTCGGGATGGAAAGGCTCCAGATCTTCGGGTTTTTCGCCCGTGCCGCTGAATTTTATCGGCTTGCCCGTGACCGCCTTTATGGACAGTGCCGCGCCGCCGCGGGTGTCGCCGTCAAGTTTGGTCATTATGACGCCCGTCACGTCCAGGGTCTTGTTGAAGGTGTCCGCAACGGTCACCGCGTCCTGACCCGTCATGCTGTCCACGACAAGCAATATCTCGGTGGGTTTTATCTCCTTTTTGACGCGCACAAGCTCGTCCATCAGCTTTTCGTCTATATGCAGACGGCCGGCGGTGTCAAGTATAACTGTGTCGTAGCCGTTTTTAAGCGCATAGTCAATTGCGCCCTTGGCTATCTTGACGGGATCGATCTGCCCCATCTCAAAACACTCCGTCTGCGCGTTTTTTGCGACCACTTTAAGTTGCTGTATCGCGGCGGGTCTATAAATATCTCCCGCAGCAAGCAGTACCTTTTTGCCCTGTTTTTTGAGGTAGACGGCAAGCTTTCCGCACATCGTTGTCTTGCCCGCGCCCTGCAGACCGCACATCATGTAAACCGTGGGCGGCCTGTCGGATACGGCAAGCTTTTGATGAGTGGAGCCCATCAGCGCCACCAGCTCGTCGTTGACGATCTTGACTATCTGCTGCGCGGGGGTAAGGGACTTCAATATATCCTCGCCCAGCGCTTTTTCGCTTACTTTGGCGGTAAAATCTTTAACGACGTTGTAGTTTACGTCGGCCTCCAGCAAAGCAACGCGGATCTCACGCATCGCCTGCTTTATCTCCAACTCCGTCAATTTGCCCTTGTTGCGGAGTTTGGAAAAGATATGATTCATTCTGTCGGACAGACTTTCAAACAGCGCCATATCTCATTCCTCCATAATTTTTTTGATTTCGTTGACCGCAGCAAGCGCGTCACTGTCGCCTGTTTGCTCGGCGCGGACGCGTATTTGTTCAAGCAAAGCGGCTATTTTGGCGTCACGCTCCAAAAGTCCCAGCGCCCCGTCTATCTTTTGCAGGTGCTTTTCGCCCTTGGTGACCGCGTCCAGCACGGTCTGACGTGACACGCCCAGCGCCTCGGCGATCTCGCCAAAGGACATATCCTCGTCATAACGCATACGCAGCATGTCGTCCTGCTTGTTGGTGAGCAGCGCGCCATAGTAACTTCTCAAATCGGAAATTTCAAACCTGTCCATACCGCATATCCGCCGTAAAGCCTTTTTACTTGACACAATGATACTATAAATTTAGATAGCTGTCAAGCAATTTTGCCTTACAGTCAAAAAATTATCACAGAAATTTTTGCATACAAAAAAAAGCGGTCGTCTGACCGCTTAAATTTTATTTAGATTGTTTATTTACAACAATGCGTTGATAAAGTCCGTCGCGTCAAACGGTATGAGGTCGTCTATCTTTTCGCCAACGCCGACGTACACAACGGGCAGTTGCAGCTCCTCGGAAATGGCAAGCACTACGCCGCCCTTTGCCGTGCCGTCCAGCTTGGTGAGGATTATGCCGTCCGTGTCGATGTCCTCGCTGAATATTTTTGCCTGCGAAACCGCGTTTTGCCCCGTGGTCGCGTCCAGCACCAAAAACTTCCTGAAATCTGCGTCGGGCAATTCTCTGCCAACGACTCTGCATATCTTTTGCAGCTCTGCCATGAGATTCTTTTTGTTGTGAAGTCTGCCCGCCGTATCCACAAGTATGACGTCGTTGCCCTTTGCCTTTGCTGAGGAGATGGCGTCAAACACCACCGCCGCGGGATCCGCGCCCTCGCTGTGGCGTATCACTCTGACGCCGGCGCGCTCGCCCCACACTTCAAGCTGCTCGCTTGCCGCCGCTCTGAAGGTATCGCCGGCCGCAATGACTACTGATTTGCCCATATCCTTGAACATGTGCGCAAGTTTGCCAATGGCGGTAGTCTTGCCCACGCCGTTTACGCCTGAGAGCAATATCACCAGCGGATACTCATACTGCGGCACATCATAGTCGATGTCCTCTATCATAAGTTGGCGAAGGACATCCCTTGCGTCCTCGGGCTTTTTTATCTTGCGGGCGAAGCACTCGTTTTTGAGCTCTTCAATTAGGTTTTCCGTCGCGGTGATGCCCACGTCCGCAGTCAGCAAAGCCTCCTCAAGATTGTCATAGAATTCGTCATCCAGCGCCCTTGCCGAAAAGGCGAAGAACAGCTTTTTTGAAAAAGCGTCCTTTGTCTTTTTTATCCCCTGCGCGATCTTCTGAAAAATGTTCATAAAATCCTCCGTCAGTTGGCGTGTTTCACCGCTTCCTCAAACTCGATGGAAACTATCTTTGTTACGCCCTTTTCCTCCATAGTCACGCCGAATATCGTGTCGGCATGGCGCATGGTTGGCTTGCGGTGCGTGATGACGATAAACTGCGTATAGTCGCTGAACTTTTTGAGGAATTCCGCAAACAGGTTGACGTTTGCGTCGTCCAGCGCCGCCTCTATCTCGTCCAGCACACAGAAAGGCATGGGCTTAAGTTTGAGGATGGCGAACAATATGGATATTGCCGTAAGCGCCTGTTCGCCGCCGCTGAGCAGGCTGATGTTCTGCAAGCGCTTTCCGGGAGGCTGAGCGAATATATCTATGCCCGCTTCAAGCACGTTGTCGGTGTCGTTGAAGTTGAGCCTCAGCTCCCCCTTGCCACCGCCGAACAGCTGGGAGAATACAACTTTGAAGTTTTCGTTGATGGCGTCAAACGCGGCGGAGAACTTCTCCTGCATCTTCTCTATAAGGATATTCCTTGTAAGCACGATGTCGTCGTACGCCTTTTGCACGTCGTCGCGGTTGAGCACCTGATGTTCCAACCTCTCCTGCGTCTCCTGCAAGGTCTGCAGAGCCAGCGGGTTGACGTTGCCAAGCAGGTTGATGGAGCGCTTGACGTCCGCTATATCGCCTATCGCGCCGTGCGCCTTGAACTCCTCGTCCTTGAATTGCAGCGCGCTGTCGTAGGTCAGGTCGTACTCCTCCAGTATATGCTGTTGCATGTTGCGTATCTCGATATCCACGTTTTCAAGCATATTTTCGTCGCGGATGATCTTCTCGCTGATTGTGGTACGCTCGTCGTATAGGGACGTCTTTTTCGCGTCCAGCGCCTTGATCTCGTCGGAGATGGTACGCTTGCGCTCGGACAGCGCCGCTATTTCCTCTTCGAGTTGGGTTATGCGCGCGGCGTCCTTGTCGGACAGCACCGCTTTTTTGGGCGCGCTGGAGATGTTGTTAAGGTTTTGTTTTTGAGTTTTCAGAGCGGCAATTATGTCAAGCTTGTCCTCTTCGAGCTGACTGCGCTCCCTGCCAAGACGGAAGATTTCGCCATCCCAGGTGTCAAGTTCGCTCTTGCGCTCGGCAAGGTCAACGCGCATACGCGTCACGCGCTCGCTCAGTTCGTCGCGCTCAGAACGTTGCTTGGTGTTGGACGTCTTGGAATTTTCAAGGATAAAGGTCATCTCCTCCTTCTTTTCCGCAACTGTCTTTTCAAGCGCGTCGATGCCGTTGAGCTGTTGGTCTATATTGTCAATTGCGGCTTTTATCTTTTCGGTCTCCTCGGCGTCCGAGCTTATTTCGCGCTGAAGTCTTTGCACTATCTCGCCGCTCTGCTTCGCCTTGTCCTCGTTGAGTCCGATCTCTATGCGCAGATTGGACAGCTGTTCGGAATATTTGGTGATAAGACTGTCGCACTCGGCGATCTCCATCTGCGTGTCGGCGTACTGCTGCTTGAGCAAGGCGATATTGCGCTTGTAATCCTCTATCAGCTGGGTAAACTTTTTTATATCCCTGTTGGTGTTGAAAAGATCCATGCCCGCTTGCTTTGCGCCGCCGGTGATCTCGCCGTTGCGGGTGAACACGTCGCCGTCGAGGGTGACTATCTTGACCTTTTGGCTGTACTTGTTGTAAAGCGCCAACGCGTTTGTGATGTTGTTGACTACTACCGTGTTGCCAAGCAACGTATCCACGATGGGCAGATACTTCGATTCAAATTTGACAAGATCGCTCGCCATGCCGTAGCAGCCCGGCTCTGTCAGTATGCCCCTGCACTCGAATGGCATCACCCTTGGACGACAGGCGTTGAGCGGGCGGAAGGTTATGCGCCCGATGCCGTTTCCTTTCATAAAGTCGATGAGATCGCGTGCGTCGGTCTTGGTCTCCACGACCACGTTTTGCATTGCGCCGCCCACCGCATACTCGATTGCGGATTGAAACTCTTCGGGCACGTCGATTATCTGCGCGAACACGCCCAACACCCTTGAGGATACAAAGGGATTGGTCTTGTACAATGTCATCAGCTTCTTGACGCTGTCGTAGTAGCCTTCGTAGTTGTTTTTGACTGAGTTTGCCATCTGCAGTTTGGACTGTGTTGCGCTCAGCTTGTTGTTGAGGTTGATTATGTCCTCGTTGAGCGCGATCAGAGCCTTTGAAGCGTCCTGTTTGCGCTGCAGCGTTTCGTTGTATGCCGAAACCGTCTGACGTGTCTTTTCCTTTGCCGCCTTAACGCTGCCGTCGTAGGTGGCGAGGTTTGTCAGCTCTGCGTCAAGGGTCTTTTTCTTTTCGACAAGCAGTTCGCGGATATTTTTGAGCCTCTCCTCGTTTATTGCCTTTTCGGACATCAACCCGGTGAGGTTGGTCTTCATCTCGCCAAGCTGTTCGATGAGGCGCACGTACTCCGTATTGCGGGTCTCGATATCCGTTTCGTTGCCCTCAAGCGTGCGGATAAACACGTCGTAGGACTTTTTCAATTCCTCATACTGCTTTGATATCTCGATATATTCCGCCAGCTTCTGCTCCTTGTTGCGCTGCGCGTTGTCTATCTGCTGAGATGACACAACAAGTTGCGCGTCCACGGACTGCAGATCATCGCTCAGGCGCGTTATCTCGCCCTGTATGTGGGATATCTTTTCTTTGATGACGCCCTGTTCGCCCTCTATACGCGCCGCGTCCACCTTAAGAGACAGCAATTCCGCATTATTGTCGTCGTACTTGCGGTCTATCTCGGAGGATGCAAGGATGCTTTCGTCATACTTAAGACAGCAGACGCGATACTCATCGTCCTTCTTTTTGAGCGCCGCGTCGGATTCCTTTAGCCTGTCGCTTATCTTTTGCTTTATGGAGCGGTTGTTTTCGTAGTTGTATATGTACAGATTTACCTCAAGCAGCTTCAGCTTTTCCTTCAGTGCGAAGTACTTTTCCGCGGTCTCAGCCTGCTTGCGCAAGGGGTTTATCTGTTTTTCTATCTCCGCGATCAGCTCGTTTGCGGTCTGCAAGTTCATCGCAGTCCTTTCAAGGTCGCGATTTGCCTTGTTGAGGTCGTCCCTCATGCCCGCGATCTCCGCCGCTTCCTCAAATATGAGACGTCTGTCCTCGGGCTTTGCGGACATGATCTCCGCCACCTTGCCCTGACCGATGAGTGTGTAGCCGTCCTTGCCTATGCCCGTGTCGTGCAGCAGGTTGCGTATATCAGTCAGCCTTATGCGGTTGCGGTTTATGTAGTACTCGCTCTGTCCGCTGCGGTCCAGCTTGCGGGTGATGATGACCTCGTCATAGGGCATATTGGGGAAAATGTGACTGTTTTCGTTGTTGAAATACAGCGACACCTCGCAATAGGACATGCTCTTTCTGCGTTCTGTACCCGCAAAAATGACGTCCTGCATGCTCTTGCCGCGCAAGCTTTTTGCGCTCTTTTCGCCCAGCGTCCATCTTATAGCGTCCGCGACATTGGACTTGCCGCAACCGTTTGGTCCGATTATGGCGGTGACGCCCTCCTTGAAGGGTATCTCGACCTTGTCGGCGAAGGACTTGAAGCCTCTGAGTTCGATTTTTACAAGATTAAGCAAAATGTTACTCCTTTGTCATCCCGCGCAGCGCGCGCGGGCAAATGTATATCTTTACCTATCTATTATAAAGGAACACGACCGATTTGGCAAGAAAATAACGAAATTAAAAGAAAATGTTTCACAAATTTTGTGAAACACTACTAAACAGTGGACATCTTACATATCACATCACGTACGAACGCCCTCTATGTGTCTTAGCGCGCGCTCAGCGGCCTCCTGCTCTGCCGCTTTTTTGCTCTTGCCCCTGC
The DNA here is from genome assembly GCA_947625225.1 of uncultured Clostridia bacterium. Taxonomy (GTDB): domain Bacteria; phylum Bacillota; class Clostridia; order Christensenellales; family CAG-917; genus CAG-475. The sequence goes on from CANQNQ010000003.1 coordinate 46,846, forward strand.
CTCTGCCCGCCGCTACGCCGTCTATAAATACGTCCACAGTGAAGGTTGGGTCGTGGGGTTGACCCGCCTGCTCCACCGTGCGATACTCCACCTCCAGCCTGTGGCGAGAGGCAAACTCGTTAAGCTCGGACTTGAAATCCGTGCAGTTCTCGTGCTTTACGGAGCCGTCGAAGTGGGACTTGAGCGCCTCGAACACAAACTTTTCCGCGCATTCAAGACTGCCGCTGTCAAGATATATCGCGCCCACCACCGCTTCAAACAGATTGGAGCGCACCTTTGTGTTGCAGGTAATGTGTTGCGCGGTTTCGCCCTTGCCTACAATGAGGTATTTGTCTATGCCAAGCTGCGTGACTGCGTTTTCAAGAGGAGTTTGCGACACTATCTCCGCGCGACGATGGGTAAGCGCGCCCTCATGAGCGTCGGGATTTTCCTTAAGCAGACGTTTTGCCACCGCGAAGCCCAATATGCTGTCTCCCAAGAATTCCAGCGACTCGTAATTTTTTGTGGCGTCGCCGGTCACCGAGCTGTGAGTAAAGGCGCGCTGTACCAGCGCCTTATCTTTGAAGACGTAACCTATCCTCTTTTCAATTTCTTTGATGATCTTTGCGTCCATATCGGTTGGTAAAGTATTACAATTTTCGGCGTATTTTGTAACACTCGTTTGCAATTTATCGTGATTTTTGCAGTGTTTTGCCGTCATTGGTCGCTGCCCGCGACAGCGTCGGCAGTTTCGGTATATTTTGAGATGTCCTCGCTTATCTTTTTGCAGATGTCCTTTTGGGCAAGCTCTTGCGCCTGCAAAATGCTTGCGCATATGGACTTGCGCTTGGACGCGCCGTGCGACTTGACGATGACCTTGCCAACGCCGAGGAAGCACGCTCCCCCGTTGGAGTTGTAGTCCATCTTGTGCTTGACATCTGCAAAAACGCCCTTGAGCATAAGCGCGCCTATCTTGGATTTCAGCCCGCCCGAATACACGCCGTCTTTGATGAGTTTCAGCATCGCCTCCGCGGTGCCCTCTGCGGATTTGAGCGCTATGTTTCCGTTGAAGCCGTCCGCGACAACCACATCGAAGTTGCCGCTGAGTATATCCCTTGCCTCGCAATTTCCCACAAAGTTGATGGCGTCGGAGCCGCTGAGCAGTTCAAACGCCTGTTTGGTCTGCTCGTTGCCCTTATGCTCCTCCACGCCGTTGTTGAGCAGTCCGACTCTTGGATTTTGTATGCCGAACATCAGTTGCGCGTAACCGGACGCCATGATTGCAAAGTGCATGAGGTACAACGGCTTGCAATCCACATTTGCGCCGCAATCGCACAGCACGACGCCGTGCTCCTTAAGCGTGGGCAGTATAGGGGCAAGCGCGGGTCTGGATACGCCTTTTATTCGGCGTACTTTCATCACCGATCCCGCCAGCACCGCTCCCGTGGAGCCTGCCGACACCATCGCCGCCGCGTCCTCGTCATGCATGAGGATGTCGAACGCCTTTACAAGCGAGCTTTCCTTTTTGGTCTTTATCGCCATGGTGGGGCTGTCGTCGTTGGTTATCACGTCCGCCGCGTCGACGACGCTAAGCCCGTCGGCGCTGCAGCCGTTTGCCTTGATGACGTCCTCAATGCGTTCCTTTGCGCCCACCAGCACAATTTCAAGCGAATTGTCCGCCTTGACGGCGTCCGCCGCGCCCAATACGATCTGCTCGGGTGCAAGATCTCCGCCCATAGCGTCCACAACAATCTTCATATCCGCCTCTTTCTATAAAAAAAGAGTGTCGCCACTCTTTTGCAACAAGGTTACTTCTTCTCGGCTTTTTGTACGTCGATGACCTGCTCTCCCTTGTAGTAGCCACACTTGGGACATGCGTGATGATCCTTCACCATTTCGTGGCAATTGGGGCACTCGACCAGATTGGGAGCGGAGAGCTTCCAGTTTGCAAAACGGGAATTGGTTTTGGATTTGGATACCTTATTCTTTGGAACTGCCATTTTATGTTACCTCCGACGATATGACGTTATCTGAATTTTAACAGCCCTCTAAGTATATATAATAAATACACGCTTGTCAAACGCTTTTTTGAAATTGTATATACTTGAGGGCAATTTTTTGCATATTTTGCCGCTGCGCGCACTTTTCAGCGCTCTGCGCACACAAGCTGTTTGGTTTCGCGGGCGATGGACAACTCCTCGTTGGTGGGCAGGATGATCACCTTGACCTTGCTGCCCGCTTTGGATATTTCCCTTACGCCGTCGATGTTCTGCTCGTTGGCGTCAAAGTCGAAGTCCACGCCGAGATAGTCCATATCGCTCATCACAAGCCTGCGCATATACGCGCTGTGCTCGCCGATGCCGCCCGTAAACACTATCGCGTCCACGCCGTTGAGGGTCGCCGCGTAACTACCTATGTACTTCTTTATGCGATACGCCGCGACTTCCACCGCAAGCTCCGCCTTTTTGTCGCCCGCTTTTACTGCGCTCTCCAAGTCGCGCATGTCTGAGCTGAGCTCGCTTACGCCGCGCATGCCGCAGTTTTTGTTGAGGTACTGCACGACGTCCTCGGCGGTCATACCCAGCTTTTTGCGGATAAATTCCACCGCGGCGGGGTCTATGTCGCCGCTTCTTGTGCCCATCACCAGTCCTTCAAGAGGCGTGAATCCCATGGAGGTATCCATGCACTTGCCGTCCTTGACAGCGGAAATGCTGGAGCCGTTGCCCAAATGGCAGACGATTATCTTGCTCTGCTTTTTGCCAAGCAGTTTTATGGTCTCCTCGCTGACGAACTTGTGGGACGTGCCGTGAAAGCCGTACTTGCGCACCTTGTAGGTTTCGTACACGCTGTACGGGATGCCGTACATATACGCCTTTGCGGGCATAGTGCTGTGGAATGTGGTGTCAAACACCGCCACCATGGGCACGTTGGGCATGACCTCGCGGCAACTCTTGATGCAAGCTATATTTCCGGGCATGTGCAGAGGTCCAAGCTCCGCATTCTTCTCGCAGATGGCGATGACCTCGTCGTCGATGACAACGGAAGATGTGAAGTCCTCGCCGCTGTGAAGCACGCGATGTCCCACTGCGGAGATCTCGTCGGTGGACTTTATCGCGCCCGCCTCGCTGTCGGTCAGCGCCTTAAGCACCAACTCTATGGCTTCCTTATGGTCGCTCATATTCTGTTTAATGTTCAGCTTTCTGCCGTCCGCGGTCTTCTGAGACAGCTCGCCGCCCTCCATCGTGATGCGCTCGCACAGACCCTTGAGGATGGCTTCCTCGGTGTCCATATCTATCAATTGATACTTCAAAGACGAACTGCCTGCGTTGATAACAAGTATTTTCATGTTGACTCCGTTTATATTTATTTGCGCAATGCGCTCAAATTGTCAGTCCTTTACGGATTGCAGTGCCGTGATGGCGGCAACTGCGGCGATGTCCTCCGCAACGCAGCCGCGGCTGAGGTCGTTTACGGGAAGCGCCAGACCCTGCATAATGGGGCCTATCGCCATGCAACCGCCAAAGCGCTGGGCTATCTTGTAGCCTATGTTGCCCGCGTCGAGGTTGGGGAACACAAGCACGTTAGCCTTGCCCGCCACCGTGCTGCCGGGAGCCTTTTGCGCCGCAACGCTGTCAACTATGGAAGCGTCAAGTTGCATCTCGCCGTCCACGTCTATCTCGGGATGCGCCGCCTTGACCTTCTCGTACGCCGCGCGCACTTTGTCGATGGATTCGTGCTTTGCGCTGCCCTTGGTGGAGAAGGAAAGCATGGCTATCTTTGGCTCGATATGGCAAATCTTCTTTGCGCTGTCTGCCGCCGCGACGACTATGTCCGCCAGCTGATCTTCGGTGGGATAAGGGATGACCGCGCAATCCGCAAATATATATGCGGGATATTTGCCGTACTTGAACTCCGCGGGAGGCACCATAACAAAGCAGCTGGACACCGAACCGATGCCGGGCGCCGCCTTGATCACCTGGAACGCCGCGCGGGAAACGTCCGCGGAGCTGAACACCGCGCCGCCAACGACGCCATCCACGTCGCCGCACTTGAGCGCCACGCAGGCGTAGAACATATTGTTGGACTCAACAAGCGCCTCCGCCTGTTCGATGGTCATGCCCTTTGCTTTGCGCAGCTCGTACAGCACCTCTGCATAATGCTTGGTGTGAGCGCTTGTCTTGGGATCGTCAAATGTCACACCCGTGAAGTCCACGTCCGCAAACTGTTTTTTTGCCTCCGCTTCGTTGCCGATAAGCACTACTTTGCACACGCCCTTTTTGGTGAGTATCTCCGCTGCCTTTGCGGCGCGTGCGTCAAAGCCCTCCGCAAGCGCGATAGTCTTGCCCAGTTTGCCTGCTCTTGCCATCAAATCTTCAACAAATTGTGTCATAAATTCTCCTGCGTCACATATAGTGATTGATTTTTTGTTTGAAACAATATATAATTATAATTACATTGACGGCAAAAATCAACAAAATGAGGGCGTATTTTGAAAATTACGGCGGTAATAGCGGAATATAATCCTTTCCACAACGGACATCTCAAGCAGCTTAAAACTGCCAAACGCGAAACGCAGGCAAACGCGCTGGTGGTCGTGATGAGCGGCTCCTTCACTCAACACGGCGATATCGCAGTCGCAAGTCGCGAGCAGCGCGCGGCGTGGGCTATGGAAGCGGGCGCGGATATGGTGCTGGAATTGCCCACAGTATACTCGCTTTCAACGGCAAAAGGCTTTGCGGAGGGCGCGCTGAAGACTCTGAGTTTGCTTGGCGAATACACGCTGTCCTTCGGCATAGAACACGACGAGCTGGAAGAGCTCAGCCTTGCGGCGGAGTTTGTCAACAGCGAGTCAAAGGATATGTCCCGCCTGCTAAAGGGTTATCTCAGCGAGGGCTACTCGGTGGCAAAATCGCGCACGATGGCGCTGGATATGCTCCGCCCGGACTTTGCAGAGCTGCTGCGCCAACCCAACAACATTTTAGCGGTCGAGTATATAAAGGCGGGCAATGCATACGGCGGCAAAGTGCAGTATCACGCCGTCAACCGCAAACCCGACGACGGCAAAAAATATCTGGGCTCCACCGCCCTGCGCGCGATGCTGGCAAACGGCGAGGATATAGGCGCGTTTGTGCCCGAATTTGTCAAACTTGAGGGCATGACGAGCGTGGCAAAATACAACACAATATCCACTTACGCACTCAAATCCTCCTCAGCCGAACAACTTGGCGAGCTTGCCAACATAAGCGAGGGCATGGAAAACAGGATCGCCAAATCCGAATTCAACAACATGGATGAGTACCTGGACCTCACCACCAAACGCTATACCCGCTCTACGATAAAACGTATTGCGGCAAGCGCCACAGTGGGGCTGACAAAGGATCTTGTGCAGCTGGCGGCCGACGAAAAGCCGTATTGCACAGTGCTCGCGGTAAGACCCTCCAAGAAGAAAGCTCTGCTGTCTCTTTTGGCGCAGGGGGACGGATACTACTTTTTCAAACACAGCGATTGTGAAAAGGATTGCCCCGTCTATCCCCTCGTACAGCTGGACGAAAAGGCGGCGAAGATACGCAAGCTCTGCGAGCAGTAAAACCGTATATCAAAAATGATATAAATATGCATTTAGTGCAACAATGGGAGAAAATTATGTTCACATCCAAACACAAGATCAGATCCGCTCTCTTTGCGCTTTCTCTTGCGCTGATAGTGTTGGGCTTGCTGTTCCTTGTCAACGCAATGGGCGCGGCAAGGATATTCCCCGCCTTCTACGACATTGAAAACGTGTTGGCAAAGTACATAGTTGTCATCGTTACAATGGCGTGCGGCATAATGCTGTTTTCAAACCTCGCGACGCTTGTCGAGGAAAAGAAACTGCGCAACGGGCTGACCATAGGGATCACAACATTTTCCACGGTGCTCACTGTGCCGCTGGTGTACGTGTTTATCGCCATATTCCCCGCCAAATTCAACGGCGCGATAGGCCCCGTGGGCAAGATAATGACGATCGACAAGATAATTGACGGCTTTGTAGCGTGGTTTGGCAACGGCGCGTTCCTTACGGTGGTGTTGGTGTTTATGCTTATATTGTCCATAGTTTTCATCGCCTTCCCGCTGGTCACGGGAGTGCTTGCGGTCAAGGGCAAAACCATAAAGGTGGGCAAGCGTCCCGACAGCGGCAAATTCGGCATATATCTTGCTCCTCTGCCCGTCATCGCAAAGCAGGAGGCGGAAAACAAATAACCGCCCTCATATTTGCAAAACGTTATAATAATGGGTTTTAAGAAGCGGTCTGACTTTTGTCGGATCGTTTTTTTTGCGACATATAAAAAATCCGCGTTGAATATGCTTGAATATGGCTGTAAAAGGGGCGCGCATAGGCAAGATAATCGCTGCGGCAGGCGTGGCGGCGTTTATGGTGATGATGCTTGCAGCGCCCTCATTTTATCTGGATTCCGCGCGCAGGGGGCTCAGCCTGTACGCGACAAGCGTGCTGCCCTCGCTGTTTCCGTTCTATTTTTGCTCGCTGCTTTTGACCTACATAGGCGCCGCAAAGACGGTATCGGGACTGCTTGGCAAACCGATGCAACTGCTCTACCGCGCGCCCAAAGTCAGCGCATACGTGCTGGCGCTCAGCATGCTGTCGGGCTACCCAGTGGGCGCAAGCATGACGGCGGAGCTGTACGCCGCGGGCGTGATAGACAGCAAGGAGGCAAAATGTATAGCCTCCTTTGCTTCCACCTCAGGTCCCATTTTTATGCTGGGTACGGTGGGCAGCGCGATATTCGGCGACATGCGCGTGGGCGCAGTTGTGCTTGCCGCACACTATATCTCCGCCCTGCTAAACGGGCTTATATACCGCATGCGCAAAGGCGGCGAGAATACAAAAACCTTTGTCCCGCCGCAGGAATATGACGACCTGCTTTCAAAAACCATATCCACATCCACGCTGAACATGTTGTACGTGGGCGGCTACATCGTGCTGTGCGGCATGCTGGTGGACACGCTCTCCCTGGTCGGGCTTAACAATGTTATATCCGCTCATCTTGGCGACGCCGCGGAATCTATGCAAGCGCTGATATGCGGCGCAATCGAGATGACGCGCGGATGTCTTGCCGCGGCTGAGTGCACCTATCGTCCGCTTGCCGTAGCGCTGGCGGCGGGGATAGTGTCGCTTGGCGGATTGTCGGTGACTTTGCAGAATTTCACCTTTTTGTCAAAGTGCGGCATGAAGGCATACGAAGTGGCAATACGAAAAACAACTCAATGCATATTGGCATTTGTTGTTGCATTTCTGCTTGCGCTGGTGTGTAAACTGTGATAAAATGCAACAAAAGCGCGCTTTTGACGTAAATTGTGTGACATAAAATCTTGACTTTTGCGGATCTCACTATATATAGTGTAGGCAGAAAGTTTTTCAATATTTCAGGAGGAACTATGAATAAAAGTTGGAGCAACACTGCGCTGGTTGCTTATTCTTTGCTACCAAAAATAGTAAATGAGCTTGATTTTAGGGTGAATTCGCGCGTAAATTCGTCATTTCAGAGCCGCCACCTGAAAATCGGTTTGAGCAACGAACAACTAATTGGTGAAATTGTTGAACTGATCGACGAAAAACGCAAGATGGTAAACTTGCGCTTCATTGTGTCCACAACGCTTGAGAAACTTGAGCCGCGAGACAGGGATATATTGACCAAACGCATGATCAAAAAACAGACATTTATTGATATTGCCGAAGAGGAAAACGTCACGCTGCGCACCGTTTTCAGACGCTTTGCCGTAGCGCAAGTCGCGTTTTCAAAACAGATGAGCAAACAAGGCTTTACCGAAAAATGGTTTGAGTCGGAATACGGCGAGGATAAATATATCAGACCTATATTCGAGCGTATCAACGATGACGCCTACTTCATTGCAAAAAGCATGTGACCGCCTGCTTGCTTATTTTACGGACGGCTTGTGCCGCCCGTTTTTATAAACGCGCGAATTTTTGAAAAATATCGCCTGTTATGCAAAATTATATTCCTTTAGAATACCTATATTCAAACTGAAATTTATAAAAAATCACCCGTTCGAAATGTGCGCGGATGATTCTTTTATGTCTTTATTCTTCCTTATCGTCCTCGACAAGGTCAAGGTCAAGGTCTCCTATCTTTTGCAAGGATACGCTTGCTTTGTCCTCACTGCTCTGCCAATAGCTGTTGTTAATGTTGATCTTCAGCAGCGAATCTATATCGAATTGAGTCCACGGCTCGATCTCCGGCGGATATGCCCTGAACACCATTGGTTGTTTGGATACCGGTTGAAGCAAGCGCAATTGCATTGCCCACAGCGCAAGGTTTTTGGTCATATCATCCTTTTTTCCGTTGGGCTTACCATATTTGACGTCTCCTACGATGGGATTGCCCATGGTGGCAAGCTGAACGCGTATCTGATGCGTCCTGCCCGTCTGCAGATCCACCTGCAACAAACTGCGTTTGCGGTCGGCAGTTACAGCCAAAACTTTGTAGTCGAGCTCGGCATATTTTGCGTCCTCGCTGAGGGCGGGCACGACGCGCACGATGTTGTCCGGGAATTTCTTGAGGTAGTTTATCAGCTTTTTACTGCTGTCGCGCGGGACGCCCTCCACCACCGCAAGATATCTCTTTTCAAATTCGCCGCCTTTTATTTGTTCGCATATTTTTTGGGAAGCCTTAGAGGTCTTGGCAAAAGCCATCACGCCGCCGGTAGGTCTGTCCAGTCTGTGCACAAGCCCAAGATACGCCTCGCCGGGCTTTTTGCAGGACTCAACAAGATATCGCTTGAGGATGTTTAGTAAGTCCTTGTCGCCCGACGCGTCCGCCTGCACGGGCAGGTTTGCGGGCTTCTCGACGATCAACAGATGATTGTCCTCATATATAATGTTGATGCCCATGTAATTGGTAGTATCGTAGATCATAGTGTTACAAATTCCGCCGTTTTATAGAATAGTTATATTTTATTTTACTTTGTTTTATTGTGCACACATAGCGCTTCAATCAAACTCCGCAAAGGCGGTACAGCCCTGCGGCAGCACCAGCCCCTCCTCCGTCGCAAGGCCTATCTCGTCTGCGTCGATACGCGCCCCGCTGCCAAGCGAAAGCTTGAGGATATTGCTCATCACAGTGGGTTGCAGCCCGGTTGTGTAGCTGTTGAGGCACACAAACAGCGGGCTGTCGTCAAGCAGCTGCGCCACCACATCGGCAAGCTCCGATATGCCTTCCTCTATCTTCCACTTTTCGCCGTTGGGACCTCTGCCGAAGCTGGGCGGGTCAAGGATGACCGCGTCGTAACGCCTACCGCGCTTTATCTCGCGCTTGCAGAACTTGAAGCAATCGTCGATTATATATCTCATTCCGTCGCCGTCAAGTCCGCTGAGCCTGACGTTGTCGCCTGCGCGTTCAACCATAGCCTTTGCGCCGTCCACGTGGCACACGTTTGCACCCGCTTTGAGACATGCAACGGAAGCCGCGCCCGTGTAGCCAAATAAGTTGAGCACGCTGACGCCCTGCCCTCGTGCCGATATCAGCTTCATCATTCTGTCCCAATTGACGGCTTGCTCGGGAAACAAGCCCGTGTGCTTGAAGCCCATAAGTTTGAGGGAAAATCTGAGGTCGCGCCAACCAACGGTAAACTCGGAAGGGACACTGTGGATATACTCCCAATGTCCTCCGCCCGTGGAGCTGCGCTCGTAAACAGCGTCTATGCCGTCGTAGCTCCTCAACGGTTTTGCGGCGCGCCATATGACCTGCGGATCGGGACGCAACAGCACATATTTGCCCCAACGCTCCAGCTTTTCGCCGTCGCCGGTGGCGATGACGCTGTAATCTTTCCAATCGGGAGCTATCCTCATTTGTCCACTCTCTTCACGGTAAACGTTACCTTTTGACCGTTGATGTCCACTTCCTTGGTGAAGCCGCCCGCTTCCTCGACAATGCCGTCGCACAGCACGTCCGCAAAGAACTTTGCGTCGTCAAGCACCTGCTTTGCGATGCCTTCCGCGGCGTAACCCACAAGTATGTGGTCGGTGACCTCGAAGCCCGCTTCCTTGCGCATATTTTGCAACTTGCTGACTATCTCGCGTTGGATGCCCTCAAGCACAAGGTCGTCGGTGAGCGCGGTGTCAAGCACGACGGTGGTCTCGCCGTCGGATTCTGAGGAGAAACCCTCTTTATTTTTGACGGTTATAAGCAGATCCTCCTCGCTGAGGACTATCTGTTTGCCGTCTATTTCGCACACAAATTGGCTCTTGACGTCCTCGTCTGTGCCACGCTTCTCGCGATATTCGGACTTGATATCGTCAAGCGCCTTCCTTCTGCGCACGGCCTCGACGATATCTTTTGGTTTTTCAGCCATCAACGCCCTTATCTTTCCAAGCAATGGGCCGTATTTTGGGCCCAGAGTCCTCAGCTGCGGCTTTACCTCATAGCTGACAAATTCCTCCGCGTCCTCGCCGGAAGCCTCCACGCTCTTGACGTTCAACTCGTCCTCGACAAGCGCTTTGAGGTCCTGCTCCAGCTCATATTTGCCGTTGTAAAGCAGGCGCGACAGCGGCTGGCGGTTTTTGAGATTGGACTTGTTGCGCGCTGAGCGTCCCAGCACAACCAGTTTGAGCACATTGTCCATGCCCGCCTCAAGTTTTTTATCCACGCGTGCGGCATCGACAACGGGAAACGCGGTCAGATGAACGCTTTCCGGCGCGTCCGCAAAGAAGTTGCGCACCAGATTCTGATACATGCTCTCCGCCATAAACGGGACATATGGCGCGATAAGTTTGCAGAGTGTGGACAGCACGGTGTACAGCGTCATATACGCGGCTTCCTTGCTCTTGTCCATGCCGTTGCCCCAGAAGCGGTCGCGGGAGCGGCGCACATACCAGTTGGACAGATTGTCGGTAAACTGCTCGATCGCGCGCGCAGTCTCAAATATCTTGTATTGCTCAAGCCCCTTGTCAACGGTGTCTATAAGCGTGTTGAGTCCGGACAGTATCCACCTGTCCATGACGTTAAGCTCGCAATCCTCAAGTTTGTGTTGAGAGGGGTCGAATTTGTCTATCTCAGCATAGAGCACGTAGAACGCATAGGTGTTCCACAGCGTGCCCAAAAACTTTCGCTGTGATTCACTCACGTTTTCAGCGGCAAATCTGGACGGCAGCCACGGAGCGGACGCGGTATAGAAGTACCACCTTGTGGCGTCCGCGCCCTGCTTGTCCAGCACCGTCCACGGATCGACGACGTTGCCCTTGTGTTTGGACATCTTTATTCCGTCTTTGTCGTTGACGTGTCCAAGAACAATACAATTTTTGAAAGGCGCGCGGCCAAACAGCATCGTGTTGATGGCAAGCAGCGTATAAAACCAACCTCTCGTCTGATCGACGGCTTCCGAAATAAAGTCGGCGGGGAAAACCTTTTCAAACAATTCCTTGTTTTCAAAGGGATAATGCCACTGCGCAAAGGGCATGGAGCCGCTGTCGAACCAGCAGTCCAACACCTCGGGCGTGCGTTCCATCGTGCCGCCGCATTCGCACTGCCACTTCACGGCGTCGATGTAGGGACGGTGCAGTTCTATATCCTTGTCGAGGTGCCCCATGCGCCTCAGCTCCTCCTTGGAGCCGATGACGTGTACCTTTCCGCACTTGTTACAAACCCATATAGGCAGAGGCGTGCCCCAATATCTCTCGCGGGAAATGCCCCAATCTATGACGTTTTCAAGGAAGTTGCCCATCCTGCCCGTCTTGATGGTATCGGGCATCCAATTGACCGAATCGTTGGAAGCAAGCAGTTGATCGCGCACCGCGGTCACCTTGATGAACCACGTGCTTCTTGCGTAGTAGATAAGCGGCGTATCGCAGCGCCAGCAGAAGGGATAACTGTGCGTAAAGCGCATTGTTTTGAACAGCTTGCCCTCCATTTTGAGCTTTTCGATTATGTGCTTATCGCCGTCCTTGCAAAATACGCCCTTGAGGTCGTCCACTTCGTCCTTGAACAAGCCGCGTTCGTTGACCATCTGCACAAAGGGCAGTCCGTACTTTCTGCCCACGCGGCTGTCGTCGTCGCCGAATGCGGGCGCGATATGCACCACGCCCGTGCCGTCCGTCAATGTGACGTAATCGTCATTGGTGACAAAGTACGCTTTTTCGGCAAAATCGTATTTGTAATCGAACAAAGGCTCATACTCGCAACGCTCGTATTCGCGGCCCTTCTTCGTGGATATCCTGGTGTACGGCATATCCTTGAACACGCTGTCGATGAGCGCGTCGGCAAGGATGTACCTCTCGCCCTCGCACTCTATCTCGGTGTAGTCCTCGTGCCCGTTCATGCACAGGGCAACGTTGGAAGGCAGCGTCCAGGGCGTCGTCGTCCAGGCAAGAAAATAGGTGTTGCCCCTGCCCTTGACCTTGAACTTGACAAACACGGAGGTCTCCTCCACATCCTTGTAGCCCTGCGCGACCTCGTGGGAGCTGAGCGCCGTCCCGCAGCGGGGGCAATACGGCACGCACTTGTAACCCTTGTAAAGCAAGCCCTTGTCCGCGATGGTCTTCAGCGCCCACCACACGGACTCGATGTAGTTGTCCGAATAGGTGATGTAAGGATTTTTCATATCCGCCCAGTAGCCTATGCGGTCTGACATCTTCTGCCACTCGTCGGTATACTTAAAGACGGACTCCTTGCACTTTTTGACAAAAGGCTCTATGCCGTACTTTTCTATCTCCTTTTTGCCGTCTATGCCCAGAGACTTTTCAACTTCCAGCTCCACGGGCAGACCGTGCGTATCCCAGCCCGCCTTGCGCAAAACGTGGTAGCCCTTCATGGTCTTGTAGCGCGGAATTATATCCTTCATAACGCGCGTCAGGATGTGCCCGATGTGCGGCTTGCCGTTGGCGGTGGGAGGGCCGTCATAAAAGCTGAATTCCGGCGCGCCTTCGTTTTTTGCAACGCTCTTTTCAAAGATGTTGTTCTGCTTCCAAAATTCTAGTATCTCTTTTTCTCTTTCGACAAAATTGAGATTAGAGTCAACCGGTTTGTACATTTTTTACCTATCCAAATATTTTTAGATTATAATATTATAACTGTATAGCACAAAAAACGCAAGAATTTTGTTTGCGTTGCTCAAATACATTTGACAAAAGCCGCAATTTGTATATAATTGAATTGTTTGCAGGCGTAGTTTAATGGCAAAACGAGAGCTTCCCAAGCTTTAGTCGTGAGTTCGATTCTCATCGCCTGCTCCAGACCAAAAAAGCGCATTGACCTGATGCGCTTTTACTTTAGCAAAAGCGCAATAAAGGTCATACGCTTTTTTGGTCTTATACCGCACACAAAAATCTTAACGGCTCATGATATCTGTATCCACAGATATAACTCACCTAATTTTTGTGTTAGGTTTGCGCCTGCGGCGCTTATAGGTTGGCACGTCAAGACACGACGTGCTTTTGTTATCTCAAAAGCACCAAAAGGTCACATGCCTTTTTGATGTTCTACCGCACATAAAAATCTTAACGCTGCGTAGATATGCGCCTCCGCGCATATGACTCCGCTAATTTTTATGCTTGGTGTTGCGCCTACGGCGCTTATCGTTTGCACATCGACATGATGTGCTTTTGTTATCTCAAAAGCACCAAAAGGTCACATGCCTTTTTGATGTTCTACCGCGCATAAAAATCTTAACAGCTCATGATATCTGTATCCACAGATATAACTCACCTAATTTTTGTGTTTGGTTTACGCCTGCGACACTTATCGTTTGCACGTCAAGACACGTGCTTTTTGTATGCAAAAAGTACGCTGAAAATTCACACATAGATCATATATGAATGTATCACTTCGATTTGATTTATAAAATACACAATTTGTGTATTAAGGTCATACTTACGATTACAAATTGATTTAACAATTATTACAGACACACAAGATATTGTTTGTTTTTATAAGGATTCTAAATTTATAAAAACACATTGCGTGTTTATGCACAATTTTTAAAACACGTATCGCATATTAAAATTCAAGGTGCCGGAAAGAAAATGCTTAACTTGCTTTTAATCAAATTTGCCAATTCAAATTTATGTTTGAAAATATGTATTCGTATGTTATAATTTGTTTGAGGTAAATATGGACGCAATAAGAACATATGACATATCAAAGACTTATCGCGACAAGCAGGTATTGGACGGCGTCAGCATAACCGTGCGCCAAGGCGACATATATGGACTTGTGGGCAGCAACGGCGCCGGCAAGACCACCCTTATGCGCATTATTTTGGGTATTGCCGCGCCCACGGATGGCAAAGTCGAAATATTCGAAAGCGACGATCTGCCCAATGAGAGGCGCAAGATCGGCGCGCTGGTGGAGGCTCCCGCCATAAACAAACGCATGACGGCGTTTGAAAATATGAAGGTAGCCGCCGAGGCGCTAGGCGTACGCAACGACGCTCAACTGAAACGCCTGCTTCAGCATATGAATTTGGAGCCTGAAAATCCCAAAAAAGTCGCCAACTTCTCACTTGGCATGAAGCAAAGGCTGGGCTTGGCAATGGCGATGATAGGCAATCCGCAGATACTTATACTTGACGAGCCCACCAACGGGCTGGACCCGACCGGCATTGTCGAGATACGCGATCTCATACGTCAGCTGAACGAATCGTACGGCGTGACGGTGCTGATATCCTCGCATTTGCTGTCCGAACTTGGCAAGCTGGCGACTGTCTACGGCATACTCAAGGACGGCAAACTCATCAAAGAGCTGCGCGAGGAGGACATTGCTCTGCTGGCTAAGCCCTACATCAAGCTGACTGTCACGGACTGCCCTCGCACTATGTCGCTGCTTAAGGACAACGGCTACGAGGCGATGGCGCATTCACTGAACACCGTACACGTAACGACGGACAGCGCGCACATTGCAGAGGTCATCAATATGCTGTCCTCAAACGGTGTGGGTATACTTGGCGTAGAACAACGCGAGGGTGACCTCGAAAGCGAGTTTATAGGACTTATGGGAGGTGTTCCGCATGAAAAAATTTGATGTAAACCTCCTGCGCGCGGATCTATATCGTCTGCGCAAGCAAAAGAGCGTTTGGATAGCGCTTGGCGTGATGGCAGGCGTGGCGCTGCTTTTGTCCGCCATCTTCGCGATCGGACTTGCCGCTCTCTCCGCCCTGCCGCAGGACGACGTCGCCGCAAGCCAAATAGAGATGGAGATGATGCGGGATTCCTTCTATATGTTGTACAAACAACTGCTGTTCGGCTTTTCAGATACTGCTTTGGTCACAACGATGCTTATAATCGTCATCAGCTTGTTTGTCGGCAGCGACTTTGCCACCCGTCGCATAACTATGTTGGTCGGGCGCGGCGCGGACAGAACGCATATATATATCTCGCACAGCATTGTCATCGTCATCGTGACCGCCGCGTACACGATGTTTGCGCTGCTGATCGGCGGGATATGCTTCGCAATATTCGGCAGCGGAAACATATCCTTCGACGCACACGACTTTGGCATACTCATGCGCGACTTTGCCCTGCAATTGCTGTCAAACATTTCCTATGCGTCCATCACGCTTATGCTGGTCTATCTGCTGCGTTCATCGGGCGGCGCGCTTGGCGCCATGCTGGGCATCACTTACGGACTAAGCATGATATTCAGCATTGTGTTTATGTTTGCAAGCAGAAATATAAATACCGATTGGATCATGTATATGCCGCTACAGCAGACTGACGTTGCCGCTGTCGGCACAAAAATGTCAGACCTGCAAATTTGCGCCGCGACGATAATGCCCGTGTTCTACACCGCTCTTTCAACATTTGTGGGAATGTTCACTTTTGCAAAACGTGACCTGAAATAAATTTCTCAAATATATCCAAATTCGTAGTTTAGATTATAAATTATGTTATGTAAACTTCGGATTTTAATATTTAACGATATTATAAACAACCATATCATTCGCAGCAGCACACCGTTGCCGCCTACGAACTTATATATGTTGTATGAGTAAAATAAAAAACAGCCCTGTGAGCTGTTCTTTATTTTACTGTGCGCCATCTTTGACATACGCTACCGAAGCGGAAACAGCGTAGGCGGCTCCTTCAAAGTTTCCCCGTGGCACGTGGCAACTTAGTCATAAAAAGCGGTATGCCACAAACAAATTTTATACAAAACGTCAATATCCTATCCAATTATCCTCTATTCCGACCGCAAACACCATATCACTTTGTGTTTTATGGCTGTCCGTCAGGCATTCCGCAGCAGCACTAAGCGTTTGCCGCCTACACATATATAGACATTCAAAAGTAAAAGGAACAGCAGTACTTCGACTGCTGTTCCTTTTACTGTGCGCCATCTTTGACATACGCTACCGAAGCGGAAACAACGTAGGCGGCTCCTTCAAAGTTTCCCCGTGGCACGTGGCAACTTAGTCATAAAAGCGGTATGCCCAAAACAGATTTATGCAAAACGTCAATATCCTTTCCTGCTATCATTTTATTCCAACTAAGAACAACGTCTCACTTTTGGTTTTATGGCTCTCCGTCAGGCATTCCGCAGCAGCACACCGTTGCCGCCTACGAACTTGTATATGTTGTATGAGTAAAATAAAAAACAGCCCTGTGAGCTGTTCTTTATTTTACTGTGCGCCATCTTTGACATACGCTACCGAAGCGGAAACAGCGTAGGCGGCTCCTTCAAAGTTTCCCCGTGGCACACGCCGGTTCTGCTTAGTGCTGCTGCGGTCAAGCTCTGACACGGTTCACAGTAAGACATTGCACGGGACCTTGCTATCAACGCTCCTTGCGCTGTGCGGCCAACCATAACATAAGCCTGGGATGGTGTTCGGCACTGCTATTGCGGATTGCAGTTTACAGGGCACCGCAAGCTCCCCGTCTAGCACAGTGTACAAAGTATATCATCAATTGGCGAATTTGGCAAGCACAATTTGAACTATTGCAACGCATGCTCGCAATACAGACATTTTTCGACGCCGTCTGCGCTCACAGTAGATTTGCGGACAAAACCGTTTTCGTTGTTGGTTATGCACTTGCTGTTGTGGCAAACTTTGTCCGTACGTTCGCCTGTTGGCAATGTTGCGGGAGCGCTGAGATACTCGTCGCTTGTCAGTGTAAGCAGCAGCGCCATCCTCATCAGTTTGCCGTTGAGGGTCTGACGGAAGTACGCGGCGCGCGGGTCGTCGTCCACATCTTTGGCGATCTCGTTGACTCTTGGAAGCGGATGGAGTACGCGCATCGTGGCCTTTGCGCGTTGCATAATATCGCAGGTCAGAACATAACAATCCTTCACGCGCTTGTATGCCTCCACGGACGGAAATCTTTCGCGTTGAACGCGCGTCATATACAGCACATCCAGTGAAGCCACGCTGTCCTCAAGCGACGTGGTTTCTATATAGTCCGCACCCGCCTCGGTCAGCGCGCGCTTGGTATATGCGGGCAGCTTAAGCTCCTCGGGCGAAATGAGTACGTAGCTTATCCCCTTGTATCTGAGCATCGCGTTTATCAGCGAATGCACCGTTCTGCCGTACAGCAGATCGCCGCAAAGTCCTATCTTAAGGTTGTCCAGCCTGCCCAACTCGCGGTGAATGGTCAGCAGATCCGCCAGAGTCTGCGTGGGATGGCAGTGACCGCCGTCGCCCGCATTGATGATGGGCACGCCCGACTTTTCGGCAGCGGCAAGCGCGGCGCCCTCGATGGGATGGCGCATTGCGATGATGTCCGCGTAGTTGCTTACCACTCGCACTGTATCGCTCACGCATTCGCCCTTTGCCGCGGACGAGGAGGAAGCCTCCGAAAAGCCCAACACGCTGCCGCCAAGCTCCAGCATAGCTGCCTCGAAGGACAGGCGCGTGCGCGTGGACGGCTCGAAAAACAGCGTCGCCAGCTTTTTGCCGCTGAGCGCATGCGCATATTTGTCGCCATGCGCGGCGATGTCCTCGGCGGTATATATCAATTTATACAGCTCCTCAACACTGAGGTCGCATACGTCAAGCAAATGTCTCATTTTTTTATCCACCCCTCGTCGGACGGATCGTCGCGGAACGCCATCAGGCGCGCCACGTCCGTCGTTGATATATAGCCTTCCTCTGCGGCGACTTCGGCAAGCGCGTCAAGGTCGCAAAGGCTGTAGTTGACTACATCAGACTCTTTGAGTCTGTCCTTGCCCTTTTGCATGCCGTAGGTGAATATGGATACGACGCCAAGCACGTCGGCGCCCTCTTCCCTCAGTGCCTCGACCACCTCAATGACGGAGCCGCCCGTGGAGATAAGGTCTTCGACCACCACGACTTTTTGACCGGGGAGCAGTTTACCCTCTATGCGGTTGCCTCTGCCGTGGTCTTTGGCGCCTCCGCGCACATATCCCATGGGCAGATCGCACAGCCAGCCGACTATTGCGGCATGCGCTATACCCGCCGTACTTGTGCCCATAAGGACTTCAACCTCTTTGAAATGCGTTTTTATGAGAGCCATCAGGCCCTCCTCCACGTGGCGGCGCACCTGAGGCGCAGAGAGCGTGAGGCGGTTGTCGCAATAAATGGGGCTTTTGATGCCGCTTGCCCAGGTGAAGGGCTGATCGGGGCGCAGGAACACCGCGCCGATGGAAAGCAGATCCTTTGCAATAGTCCTCTTCAAATCTTCCATATATACCCTCAATAATTATTTTTCCAAAAATTCGCTTACGGCGCGCCTGTATGCGGCGACGGGATCCTCAGCTGCGGTGATGGGTCTGCCCATCACAATGTAGTCCGAGCCGAGTCTTGCAGCCTCTGCGGGAGTGGTGACTCTGGACTGATCTCCGACCTCTCCGCCCGCAAAGCGCACTCCGGGCGTGACGGTCAAAAACTCCATTCCGCACGCCTCATGCACCTTGCCCGCTTCAAGCGGAGAACACACTACGCCATCCAATCCGCAAGCCGCGGCATTGCGGGCATAGGACATCACAACTTCATCGATCGGCAGTTTAATAAGCAATTCCTGTTCCATCAACTGCTGATTTGTGCTGGTAAGCTGCGTCACGGCGATAAGCAACGGACGCGTCCCGTCCGCCCTTGTCAAGCCATCAAGCGCCGCTTTCATCATGGCGCTGCCGCCCGCGGCGTGCAAGTTGACCATATCGACGTCCAGCCCCGAAAGCACGTTCATTGCGCGCTTGACGGTGTTGGGAATGTCATGCAATTTGAGGTCGAGAAAAATTTTGTGTCCGCGCGCTTTTATGCGCTCCACAATGGAAGGCCCTGCCGAATAGAAAAGTTCCATGCCGATTTTGACAAATAGCTTTTCCTCTTTGAACATGTCAAGAAAGCTCAGTGTTTTTTCCGCGGTGGGAAAATCCAGCGCGACGATGACGTCCTTCATCTGTGCGCACCTCCTATGATATCTTTAAGGCTGTTTATGCCGTATTTTTCCATAACTTTTGGCAAATCGTTGATTATGTCGCGACAGGCGTAAGGATTGACAAGATTTTCCGCGCCTATCTCCACAGCGGTGGCGCCCGCAAGCATCATCTCGATGACATCCTCTGCCGACGATATGCCGCCCATACCGATGATGGGCAGTTTGACGGTTTCGTACACGTCGTACACCATCCTCAGCGCGACGGGCAATATAGCTCTGCCCGAAAAGCCGCCCGCCTTGTTGGCTATGACGGGTCTGCGCGTTTTGAGATCTATGCGCATGCCGAGCAGCGTGTTGATCAGACTTATGCCGTCCGCGCCGCCGTCCTCGCAAGCGCGCGCGATAGCTTTGATGTCCGTGACGTTGGGGGTCAGCTTCATGTAGACGGGCTTTTTGCAGACCGCCTTGACCGCATTGGTCACCTCGTACACGCATTTGGGGTCGGTGCCGAAGCTCATTCCGCCGTCGTGCACATTGGGACAACTTACATTTATCTCAAGTATGCCTATCTGTTCCTCGTCGTCCAGCTTGCGCGCGGTAGAGGCGTATTCTTCCACCGAAAAACCCGACACATTGGCGATCGCTTTTTTACCAAAAACCTTTTTCAGCTTTGGCAATTCCTCCGCGATAACTCTGTCCACGCCGGGATTTTGCAGCCCGACGCTGTTGATAAGCCCCTGCGTGCACTCCGCGATGCGAGGCAGCGGATTGCCGTAGCGCGCCTGGGCGGTGGTGCCCTTAAGCGCGATGGAACCGAGAATGTTTATATCGTAAAAATCGGCGAATTCATAACCGAATCCGAATGTTCCCGATGCGGGTATGATGGGATTGTCCAACTCCAAGCCCGAAAGCGAAATCTCTACATATGCCATATTACCTCCTCCGCGTCGAACACGGGGCCTTCCTTGCACACGCGCTTTACGCCGTTTTTGGTGATTATACTGCAGCCCATGCACGCGCCGAAGCCGCACCCCATCCTCTCCTCAATGGAGACAGAGCCGCCCACGCCTTCCAGCTTTTTTGCGAGCGCGCGCAGCATGGCGTATGGTCCGCACGCGTACCAATGGGTAATGTCGCCATCTACAGCGTCGGTTACGAAGCCCTTTTTGCCGTAGCTGCCGTCGACGGTGACCACCGTTACATCAGCGCCAAGCTTTGCAAACTCTTCTTCGTAGAAAACCTCGTCCGCACTGTTGAAGCCCAGCACGACTTTGCACTTTCCGCCCAGACGTTTTGCCAGCAGATAGAGAGGCGGAACGCCCACGCCACCGCCCACAAGCAGCGGTCTTTCACCCGCGAGGGAGAGGCCGTAGCCGTTGCCAAGTCCCGTCAACAAATTGAGCGTCGCGCCGCTTTTAAGCTCCGACATGGCGTCCGTGCCCTTGCCCACCGTCTTATATATAAGCGTCAGCTCGTCGCCGTCTACGTCGCAAACGGATATGGGACGACGCAGGAAAAGTCCGTCGATTCTGACGTTGACAAACTCCCCCGCATTGACTATGGCGGAGGTATCGCCGACAAGTTTCATCTGAAAAACGCGCTTGGCGATCTGCATGTTGGAACTTACTGTAAAATCACATATTCGTTGCATAAAGTACCTATTTTATATGTTTTAAGCGTCGATTGTGGAAATTGTGATGGTTATCTCCTCCAGCACGTCCAGCAACACCTTGACGGTGTCCAGCGCGGAGAACATTGTCACATTGTTTTCCACAGCGCATCTGCGGATGAGGTAGCCGTCCGACTCCTGCGAGATGGAATCTATGTCGCGAGTGCTTATCACGTAGTTGACGTAGCCCTTGCGGATGGAGTCCAGAATGTCGTTGGAGCCTTCGCTTATCTTCTTTTTCATCCT
Source organism: uncultured Clostridia bacterium (assembly GCA_947625225.1). Lineage (GTDB taxonomy): Bacteria > Bacillota > Clostridia > Christensenellales > CAG-917 > CAG-475. The sequence goes on from CANQNQ010000003.1 coordinate 68,079, forward strand.
TGTACGGATACCATGCTGCTTAAGATAGTTAGCGGTACCGTGAGTAGCCTCTATGTTGAAACCGAGGTTGTAGAACCTGCGTATCAGCGGCAGTGCCTCCTCCTTATCCTTATCCGCAACTGACACGAATATGGTTCCGTAGTTTGCAACGTTCATACCGCTTGCCTGCAGCGCTTTGTACAGCGCGCGGGTGAGGCTCTTGTCGTAGCCTATCGCCTCGCCCGTGGACTTCATTTCGGGGGACAAATACGCGTCCAATCCCGCTATCTTGGAGAATGAAAACGCAGGCACCTTGACGTACCACTTTTTCTTTTCGGGCGGATAAAGCTCCGTGATGCCCTGCTCCTTAAGCGATTTGCCCAAAATGACGCGCGTGCCAATGTCCGCAAGGCTCCAGCCCGTAGATTTTGACAGGAAAGGCACCGTGCGCGAGGAGCGCGGATTGACCTCTATCACGTACACTTTGTCGTCCTTGTCGACGATGAACTGTATGTTGTAAAGTCCCACAATGCCTATGCCCAGCCCCAGCTTTTTGGTGTATTCCAATATGGTCTGTTTCACTTGTTGCGACACCTGGAAGGTGGGATATACGCTTATCGAGTCGCCGGAGTGGATGCCCGTCTTTTCAACAAGCTCCATTATGCCCGGGACAAACACGTCCTTTCCGTCGCAAACGGCGTCCACTTCAAGCTCCTTACCGGTTATGTACTTGTCCACCAGCACGGGCTGTTTTTCGTCTATCTTGACGGCGGAGTCGAGGTAGATGCGCAGCGCCTTTTCGCTGCCTACTATCTGCATCGCCCTGCCACCCAGCACGTAGCTTGGTCTCACCAGCACGGGATAGCCTATCTCAGCCGCCACCCTGACACCGTCCTCGACGTTGGTGACCGCCATGCCGCGCGGCTGAGGAATGTGGAGGGATTCCATCACCTTTTCAAACGCGTCCCTGTTTTCGGCGCGCTCTATTGCAGCGCAGTCGGTGCCTATTATCTTCACGCCGTGCTCGTGTAGCCCCGCCGCGAGGTTTATTGCGGTCTGCCCGCCAAGTGAGGCGATTACGCCCTCCGGCTTTTCGAGCATCAGCACATTCATCACGTCCTCGACGGTTAACGGCTCGAAGTACAGTTTGTCCGAGCAAGTGTAGTCGGTGGACACGGTTTCGGGATTGTTGTTGATGATTATAGCCTCAAAACCACTCTCCTTTATCGTCTTGACCGCGTGCACAGTGGAGTAGTCAAACTCCACGCCCTGCCCTATGCGAATTGGGCCGGAACCAAGCACGACTATCTTGCGACGGTCGGACACTATGGACTCGTTTTCGCTCTCGTAAGTGGAGTAAAAATACGGCACGTAGCTTTTGAACTCGCTGGCGCAGGTGTCTATCATCTTGTATACGGGCATTATGCCGGCCTTTATGCGCGCCTCAAAAATGTCCTTTTCCTCTACATTCCAAAGTTTTGCGATATAGGCGTCCGAAAAGCCCATGCGCTTTGCCCTGAACAGTTGCCGCATATCGTTTGGCGCGGCGGCGAGAGCGCGCTCCATATCCACGATGTTCTTCATCTTTTGGAGGAAGAGCGCGTCTATCTTGGTGATAGCAGCCACCTGTTCCACAGTCACGTCGCGGCGTAGCAACTCCGCAATGGCGTACAGTCTGTCGTCGCGGCCCTCTCTGATATATTCCTCAATCTTGTCTGAAGGAAGCGCGTCGAATTTGGGAGAGTACAGGTGCACAACGCCCACTTCCAGCGAGCGCACGGCTTTAAGCAGACTCTCCTCTATAGTCCTGCCCACGCTCATCACCTCGCCCGTCGCCTTCATTTGAGTGGACAGGCGGTTTGACACGGTGTTGAACTTGTCAAATGGGAAGCGCGCTATCTTTGTCACCACATAGTCCAGCGTAGGCTCGAAGCACGCGGGCGTATTGGCAAGTTGAATCTCGTCAAGCGTCATGCCTACGGCGATCTTTGCCGAAACGCGCGCAATGGGATAGCCGCTCGCCTTCGACGCCAACGCGGAGCTGCGGGACACGCGCGGGTTGACCTCAATGAGGAAGTAGTCGAATGACTGGGGATCAAGCGCAAATTGCACGTTGCAGCCGCCCTCTATGCCAAGCGCGCGGATTATCTTCAGCGCCGAGTCGCGCAGCATATGATATTCGCGGTTGGTCAGCGTCTGGCTTGGCGCAACCACCACAGAATCGCCCGTATGTATGCCAACGGGGTCGATGTTTTCCATATTACACACGGTGATGGCGGTGTCGTTTGAGTCGCGCATCACCTCGTATTCTATCTCCTTGAAGCCGCGGATGGACTTTTCCACCAGCACCTGATGCACGGGCGAAAGCATAAGAGCGTTTTTCATTATCTCCCTCAGTTCCTGCTCGTTGTCGGCAAAGCCTCCTCCGGTGCCGCCAAGCGTGAACGCCGGGCGCAGCACCACGGGATAGCCTATGCCCTTTGCCGCCGCGACGCCCTCGTCCATGGTGTGCGCAATTATGGATGGAAGCACGGGCTCGCCAAGGCGCATGCACAGCTCCTTGAACTTCTCTCTGTCCTCCGCCATCTCAATGGATTCGGGACTTGTGCCAAGCAGTTCCACAGAGCATTCGTCCAAAACACCCTTTTTATACAGCTGAACAGCAAGATTAAGTCCCGTTTGGCCGCCTATGCCGGGAACGATGGCGTCCGGGCGTTCGTAGCGAAGTATCTTTGCAAGGTACTCAAGCGTAAGCGGTTCCATATACACTTTGTCCGCGACGGAGGTGTCCGTCATTATCGTTGCGGGGTTGGAGTTTGCCAACACCACCTCGTATCCCTCCTCCTTGAGGGCGAGGCAAGCCTGCGTGCCCGCGTAGTCAAATTCGGCGGCCTGGCCTATGACGATTGGACCGGAGCCTATGACAAGTATCTTTTTTATATCAGTTCTCTTGGGCATCTTTGTTCACCTCCATCAAGCGGATAAATGCGTCAAACAGGTAACCCGAATCCTGCGGACCGGGCGCGCTTTCGGGATGATACTGCACCGAAAACACCTTGTGCGCGACGTCCTCCATGCCTTCCACCGTGCCGTCAAGCAGATTTACGTGCGTGACCTTCAGCGACGTGCCATCAAGACTGGACGGCACAACGGCGTAGCTGTGGTTTTGCGAAGTCATCTCTATCTTACCTGTCGCAAGGTTTTTCACGGGGTGATTGCCTCCCCTGTGGCCGAATTTCAGCTTGTAGGTATGCCCTCCTTGCGACAGCGCGATAAGCTGGTGTCCCAGACATATGCCGAACATGGGATATTTGCCGTACAGCGCCTTGACCGTCGCGATGGTCTTTGTCACGTCCTCGGGGTCGCCGGGGCCGTTGGAGAGGAATATTCCGTCAGGACGCGCCTTTTCTATCTCCTTAACGTCGGTATCGAAAGGCACCACCGTCACGTCGCAGCCCCTTGCGTTGAGATTGCGCACAATGTTCAGCTTCATTCCGCAGTCTATCGCTACAACGTTAAAGCGCGCGTGCGGAGCGCGGCTGTACCACTTCTTTTTGCTGCTTACGCGTTTTACGGCGTCGTGCGGCACGGGAGTTTCCTCTATGAGGTGCAAGCCCTCCTCGACCGAAGTGTTTACGTCGCAAATGACGACTCTGCGGGAGCCGACGTCCCTTATAGAGCGGGTCAGCATGCGCGTATCCACCTCAGACACGCCGGGTATGCCGTACTCGTCAAGCAGCTCGGACAGCGTCTGTGCGCTGCGGAAGTTGGAGGGGCTGTCGTTGTAGTCCCTCACTATCAATGCGCCTATGGTGGGCGTCTTTGTCTCGAAGTCGCCGTCCGCTATGCCGTAGTTGCCTATCACCGGATAGGTCATGACCACCGCCTGATCGGTGTATGAGGGGTCGGAAACTATCTCCTGATAGCCGACGACGGAGGTGTTGAACACTATCTCGCACACTCTGGGCAGTTTGTCCGCGCCAAAGCCCTTGCCAAAGTAGACGGTGCCGTCCTCCAAAATCAATTTTCTGTCGTAAGATTCGTCCATACGGGCCTCCCTGATAAAGTCGTTTTCAAGCATCTGCCGTAAACCTGCATGCCGTCAAAGGGCGTCGCTCTGCCCTTGGACATGAATTTGTTTGGATCTATTGTATATTGCGCGCCAAGATCCCACTCGCACTCCCCCTCGACGGGGATGCCAAAGCGCTTTGAGGGCGCATAGCACATCAGCTCCGTCAGCCTCTCGAGCGTTATTACGCCGCCCTTTACGAGCGTTGTGTACAGCACGGGGAAGGCGACTTCCAGTCCCACCACGCCCATAAGGCTGCTTTTAAGTCCGCGTGACTTCTCATCGGTGGAATGCGGCGCGTGGTCGGTGGCGACAATGTCTATAGTGCCGTCCTTTATGCCATCTATAAGCGCTTCGCGGTCGCGCGCTGAGCGGATAGGGGGATTCATCTTGAACGCGCCGCTCTCCTTAAGCATGCTGTCGTCAAGCGCAAGATAGTGCGGAGCCGTCTCACAGCTGACGTCCACTCCCCTCGCCTTTGCCTCGCGTATAAGCTGCACGCTCTCTGCGGTGGATATGTGGCAGACGTGATATTTTGCGCCCGTGCGCTCGGCAAGCTTCAGATCCCGCTCTATCTGCCGCCACTCGCTCTCGGAGGAGATGCCGACATGCCCGTGTGCGCGCGCATACTCGCCGTCGTGTATATAGCCGCCGTGAAGCAGACTGTTGTCCTCGCAGTGCGCGACGATCATCACGCCGTTTTGCTTGGCAAGACGCATTGCCTCAAGCATCATATCCTCGCTCTGCACGCCCTTGCCGTCGTCGGAAAACGCGATAGCGCCCTCCGCTTTGAGCGCGGCGAAGTCGGTAAGACGCTCGCCCTTTTCGCCAACTGTTATCGTTGCGTATGGGTAAACTCTGACGTTTGCCGTGCGACGGATGATGTTGTTGAGATTTTTGAGGTTTTGCACGCTGTCCGTGGCGGGAGAGAGATTGGGCATACAGCAGACCGCCGTATAGCCGCCCGCCGCTGCCGCCGCAGTACCGCTTGCCACCGTCTCTTTATAAGAAAAACCCGGTTCTCTCAAATGCACATGCACATCGATAAAACCGGGCAATTTGACAACACTGCTGTCATAAACGGGAGAATACGGCGCCTCTGCGCCTCTGCTGTTATAAAGCTGCTTAGCCGCTCGTTGCAAACCGCACCTCCAAAATAAGACCGCCCTGAGGCGGCGCTATTTGCATACATCGCGCGCGGCGTAACGCGCTCCCGCACGATATATTGATAATGTTATAATATAATAATTCAACAAAGTCAACTGTTTGAGGCATTTTGCAAAAAAATATCGGACCCGCTTTCAAAGCGGATCCGACAAAACATACATTGCGTTTGAAATTACTTCTTTGCCGCCTCTTCCTCACGCTTCTTGGCGTCGGCGATGATCTTGTCGTTGTAGTTGGAAGGCACTTCCTCGTATCTGACAAGATGCATATCAAACTTGCCTCTGCCCTGCGTCATGCTGCGCAGATCCGTCGCGTAGCGGAACATCTCCGCCTGAGGCACTTCGACGGTGATGATCTGCTTGCCGTTTGCCATATCCGTGCCGAGTATGCGACCGCGGCGCTTGTTCATGTCGCCCAGAATGTCGCCGAGGTAGTCATCGGGGACGGTGATATGTGCTTCCATGATAGGCTCCAGGAAGCAAGGAGAAGCGTCTGCGATACCTGCGTCATACGCCAGCTTTGCGGCGGTGATGAACGCGATCTCCTTACTGTCGACGGGGTGATATTTGCCGTCGTCCAGCGTCGCCTTGAGGTTGACAAGAGGATAGCCCGCCAGCACGCCGTGCTTTATAGCCTCGCGCAAGCCCTTTTCAACCGCGGGGATAAATTGACGCGGGACTGCGCCGCCCACGACTGCGTCCACAAACTCAAACTCGCCGTCTTCCGCGCCAGGCTCAAACTTGATCCACACGTCGCCGTACTGTCCTGCGCCGCCGGATTGCTTCTTATGCTTGCCTTCCTTGCGGGAGGACTTGCGGATGGTCTCGCGGTATGCGACTCTGGGCTCCTGCCAGCTGATGTCGATGCCAAGCTTTGCCTTGACGCGCTTGCACATGATGTCAAGCTGCGCCTCGCCAAGACCGCTGATGAGCACGTCGCCGGTCTCGATGTTCTTTTCCACCTTGAAGGTGGCGTCCTCTTCCTGCATCTTGATGAGGCCCTGTATAGCCTTTTCCTCGTCCTTCACGGCCTTAACCGCGTAGGAGATGACGGGTGCGGGGAAATCTATCTTTTCATATTCCAGCTTGTTGTCGGGAGCGGCAAGCGTGTCGTTGGTGTTGGAGTACACAAGCTTTGCCACGGCGCCTATATCGCCCGCCATGAGACCGTCGACAGGCTCCTGCTTCTTGCCCTTGAGCACATACAGCGCGCCCATCTTTTCGGGCTTACCGACGGAGGTGTTGAACACCTGATCGCCGCTGGAGAGCTTGCCTTGATTGACTTTGAATATCAACAGTTTGCCCACGTACGGGTCAACGATGGACTTGAACACCTGCGCGCTGAATGGTGCGGACGCGTCCACTGCGATCTCCTTCTCCTCGCCGCCGACGATCGCGTGCGGTTTGTGAGCGCGGCCGGGATGAGGCATAAGGTCCACAAGGTTGTCCATCAATCTCTTGACGCCCTTGCTGGTCAGCGCGTTGCCCGCCATAAGAGGGATAAATATGTCGTCCGCAATTGCGGCGTGCAGACCCTTTTGTATCTCTTCTTCGGTGAACTTTTCGCCGTCGAAGAACTTCATCATCAGGTCCTCGTCCGTCTCGGCGATCATTTCCATCAACTTGCCGTTGTAGTTTTCAAGATCTGCGCTGAGCGCTGCGGGAGCGGCGATCTCCTTGCCGTTGAGGTCATAAGCCTTGCCGCCCAGCACGTCAACATAGCCGACCATTTTGCCGCCTTCCATGATGGGCAGCTCGATGGGCACGACGTTGTGGTATTTTGCCATTATGGCCTCCGCCGTCGCCTTGAAGTCGGAGTTTTCTTTGTCTACGGCGTTGATAAATATAAAAGCGGGGGTACGCTTTGCCGTGCACATTTCAAGCGCTTTTTCCGTGCCGACGGTCACCGAACCGCTTGCAGAAGTAACCACAACCGCGCTGTCCGCCGCATGCAGAGCGGCCGCCATCTCGCCCTCGAAGTCGAAGAAGCCGGGGACGTCAAGGATGTTGATCTTGGTGTTGCGGTGTATCGCATAACCAAGGGAGAGGGAGATGGATATCTTGCGCTTGATCTCCTCGTCGTCAAAATCCATTGTGGACGTGCCGTCGTCGACCTTTCCGAGGCGGTCGATCGTCTGAGTGGCGTACATCATGGCCTCGGCGAGAGAGGTCTTGCCTTCGCCGGAGTGCCCTATCAGTGCGACATTGCGGATAAATTCTGTGTTAAAAGTTTTCATAAAGAACCTCAAATTTGGTGATATTAAAATTCTATAATATATTCAAACAAATTTCAACTGTTTTGCCCATGTTTTGGATATGAATTTTTTTAAGTCCCCGATTTTTTGCCGAAAATCGCACCCGCCATGCCGTATGTAGGCGCACTTTTCCCGAAAAAATCATATCATTTGGTATGAGTATCATAGGCGTATACGACAGCGGCATAGGCGGACTTACGACCGCGGCGCAAATACTGACGCAATTTTCAGGCAACGAGATCCGCTATCTCGCGGACAACCTCAACCACCCCTTGGGCAACAGAACGAGGGAGCAGATAATAAGTTGCGTCATGCCTGCGATCGCATATCTCAAACGTAGTTGCGACGTTGTAGTTGTGGCGTGCAATACGGCGTCCTCCGCCATACCCGATGACATTGACGTTGTAAAATTGTTGCCTCCAACAGACTTTGACGACGGCATACCCACCCTGCTTATGGCGACGGAAGGCACTCTTGCCGCCTTGCGAAATATGGGAGCGCTGAGCGAAAACAATATTGCGATCGCTCATACGCCAAAGTTGGCTACTCTGATAGAGCAATGCGCCGATGGTATGGATTTTGACAAGACGCTGCCCTATCTCAAGAGGCAGTTGACCACGTTCCGCGGCGTAAAGCGCGTGGTGCTTGGGTGCAGTCACTACCTATATTGCAAGCGGCAACTACGCGATATATTGGGCGACGTGGACTTTGCGGACGGCAACGATATAGTGTTACAAAAGCTCGGCGAACGCATATCACCCTCTGCTCAAAACACCAATAAAATCGGGTTTATGTTCACGGGCGAAGCGCAGTGCAAAAAGTACCGTTCGCTTATAAAAAAGTTGATAAACGAAAATATTTAATTTACATAAACGCTACTTTATCATACTGTTTATGGCGTTTGAAATGACGTTTGTGCAATTTTTGACAAGATAGTCGATGTCCTTTGGCGTCACTTGCAGCGAGGACAAATTGTGTTCCAGAAGCTCGCTGCGCAGCCTGTACTCGTCAATATCATCGTCCGAAAAACAGTCTTTTACAAAGGAGTATATCGCCGTACGAAGGGACAGCATCAGTGGCACGCCGATGGCGATCGTGGGCGCCTTGAGCACGCTTTTGTCTATCCTTTCCTTGTCCTGTCCGACGCCGCTTCCGGGCGATATGCCCGCGGTGGATATCTGATAGGACGCGCCTATGCGTGAGGGCGTGCCGGTGGCAAGGCTGTCGATCAATATGACCGCGCAGGGCCGTATTCTCTCAGTAAGCGCGCTAAGCACCGTTGCCGTCTGCATGCCCGTCTGTCCAAGCACGCCGGGGCGGAACGCGCACACGCATTGCGAATAGCTGTCGCGCATATCCTGTTTGGAAATTTGCACTTTTTCCACCACCGCGCCTCCCAATGCGTCAGCGGATATTGATGAGTTGCCAAGCCCCACGACCAGCAGAGGGCTGCTGCGCTTCAGCGTGCCAAGCATGCGGGACAGCGTATGGGAGATATAACCCTCCAACGCGCGCCCGGCTCTGTCGTAGTCCGCCATATTTTGCGGGCAATCGTAGGTGACATACACCCCTCGCGGTCTCCCTATGCGCTTTGCAAGTTGCTCGTCTTTGATGTTCAGAGTCCTCTCCACAATGCCATAACTCAGCGATTTTGAGATCGCAAGCTCTCCCGCGCCGCAGTTTGAAGCCGCCTCTACAGCCATATCCGTGACGAAATGTGCATTTTTCATACGTTTATTATGAGAGTCAACAAAAAATCAATGCGAAAACGGTTGCAAGTTTTTTCAGATTATGCTAAGATATCTAAGATATTGAGACAGAACATAATACGAGGAGAAAAATATGCCTAATATTAAGTCAGCAAAAAAGAGAGTCGTCACCTCTGAAAAGAGAAACGAGATCAACACCGCCAAAAAGTCACGCGTCAAGACCGCCATCAAAAAGTACAATGCCGCAATAGAGGCAAATGACGTTGCGCTTGCCGAAAAGCTGTTGCCAGAGACTATGTCCGTGATAGACTGCGCATTCAAAGACGGTCTGTACAAGGCAAACACCGCCGCAAGGAAAAAGGCGACACTTTGCCGCTCCTTGGACAGGATCAAAGCAGCAAAATGATTTTTACAGCAACGTGTTGAGGACTGCTCGACGCAGTCCTTTTTTGATATATAAATATAAGATTATGGCTATAACAGTAAATATATATTATACCGGCAAGGATAGCGCCGCAAAAAAGTTTGCCGAGGAAATGCTATCAAGCGGCATTGTCGGGCAGATACGCGCCGAAGAAGGCAATTTGCGTTATGAGTACTTTCTCCCCGTCGACGATGACAACACCGTCCTGCTTATCGACAGCTGGCAGGACCAACGAGCTTTGGACATCCACCACGCCTCACCCATGATGGATCGCGTCGCAGCGCTTCGCGACAAGTACGACCTGCACATGCGAGTGGAGAGATATGTCTCGGACGAATCGCCAAACGACAGTAAATTTATCCGAAAATAGTCAAAAAAAGATATCGCGCTGCGGTATCTTTTTTTTACAATTTGATATTTTATATACACAAACTTACAACTTAAACGACTTTTTCAACGCATACGGCGTCTGCGCACCACGATTGCCACGACAACGGATATCACCGTAACCAACAAGCTGACCGCCGTGCCCACCGACGACCAAAGGATTATCGTTTTTGACTCGTCCTGCGCCTCTTTGACGGTGAGGGTAAACTTTTGCGTGGTGTAACTGCCCACCTTTACGCTGATCGTGTACGTCCCCGCCTCGGTTGGCGTGAAGATAAATTCCCTGCCCGCGTGCGTCAGCGTGCCGTCCACGTACCAACGCATATTTGTCGCAACGGTGTCCGCACACTGCTCGCAGCGGGACAGCGTGAAGCGATAGCTTTCGCCCGCATACAAATTTCCGCCCACTTTGCCGCCGTTTTGGGAATACACCAACTCCATTGACTCAACAAATTCTTGCGTGGGCGGCTGCGGCGCAACGGTGACGACCACGTCTGAGGTGATCAACTTGTCATCCTCGCCGTCGATGGTGAACGACCATTCCGCGCTTATGCGCGTTTCGCCCAGCTCCGCCTTTGGCACGTACTCAAAACTGAACCCCTCGGCGGCCTGTACGTCGTCGACAAACCACTTTACGCTGCCGCGCTCCTTCATCTGTTCGGGTACGATTTTAAGCGTAAAGCGAACGGGCGTCTTGTCGCCCAGATTGCGGGTGAGATCGGAATCGGAATCGATGTACGCGTACGCGACGTCCTCGCCCGCGGCAAGCATATTGATATCGAACACCGGAAGATCGCTTATGCCGGTCTCTATGGAGGAGCTGTAGGAATTTTTGACGATCTCCGTGATTTCACCGACGGACTTCGCGCGGCCGACTTTAGCGCCTATCGCCCTGTACTTCAACAGCGCCAACGCCGAGCCGAACGCCACAACGGGCGACGCCATGGAAGTGCCGTTGAGGGTCTGATAACCGTCCGCGCCTTTATATGAGCTGACTATCGCCCCGCCCGGCGCGCAAAGCTGATACGCGCTGCCGTAGTTAGAGCCTTTACCGTTGGCTCTGTTGCGATAAAGTTCGGGCGTGCCCATGTCGGACTTGGCGTAGTTCATCACGCCTATGCAGTACTGCCCCGCCGCGGGATAGCATTTGCCGCCGAGCGAGCCGGACTCATCGCTGTCCCAACCTTCGTTGCCCGCCGCTGCGACAAAGATAGCCTTGCTTGCCATATCCTTTGTAACTATGTCAAAGTTTGTATCGTTCTTTTTGGAGGAAATGGACATATTTACCACGTCTGCACCGTTGTCCAGCGCAAATTGCACCGCCGTCTTGACGTCGCCAAGGTCAAACGTTGAGCTGTCGTCCTTGGGATAACCCGCCTTGATGGGCATTATCTTTATATACTTTTCGAGATCAAGCCTGTGGATGAGCGCGGCAATTATGCCCGCGACGTGGGTGCCGTGCATGTTTTTGGAGTCGTCCACCACCTTATAGTCGGGCGCGTAATTCTTTTTTGTTACGGTATTTTTGCAAACGACGGAGCCGTTTTTGCGATACAGCACGTCGTAGTCCCCTACAAGATTGTTGCCGACGCTTTTTCCGTCGTCGTCATACTTGCCCAAAAACAGCGAGTGCTCCGGATTGATGCCGCTGTCTATCACCGCCACCACAATGGGGTCGCGCTCCATCGCCGCCATATCGTACTGCTCCATATCAAACCAACTGTCCACCGTCTTTTCAAGACGCGTGAGGTTGAGGAAGTTTTCTTCCGACCACCAATCCAGCCCTTTGGACGTGACTTCCCTGACGTAACTTTCGGGCAAAACGGCGTTGGCAACGGGGAGCGAACAGGCAAAAGCAGCCCAAAAAACGACAAACAGGACTGCCGCCAATATTGCAAACTTAAAAATTGGGAGCGTCCTGTTTTTACTTTCCATATGTCACCTTATTATAAGATAGTATCCTTGCTATACTCATTCGGCTATCTAAATAATAATACTTATCATTTGATTTGTACAGCTTTTTTAACAAATTGTGCGTAGGCTTATATCCAGGACAGCGTGCCGTCCTTGGAAAGAGTCGCCCACTTGCCGGCTTTTTTGACCTTTGCCTCGCCGTCCTCAAACGCGGTGGCAGCGTCGTATTCGTAGGGGAAAACCAGCTCGTTCTGTTTGTTGATATATCCGCATTTGTCCCCCTTGACCACCATGGCAAGCCCTTCTGAAAAGCTCATCGCGGTGTCGTACTCAAAAGGTATCACAATGTTGTTGGAGCTGTCGATGTAACCGCACTTTCCGTCCTTTTCCACGGAGGCAAGTCCTTCCTTGAAACAGAACACTTCATCGTACATCGGTACGATTACCGTGCGGATCCCGTCGTTAAACCCCCATTTTCCGCCTTTAAGCACCTTGTGCCACTCCTCTTCGGGCAAAGGCTTGTCAAGCTTTGGACGCTCGGGAGGCATGGGGACAGCGGCGCCCTTTTGCTGTTGAGCGTTCTGCTTCTTGCCGAGCTTTTGTCTTTCGGGCGCACTCATTTCACCTTTAGCGGGCTTTGCCCTGTCAGCAAGTCCGAACTTGCCGCCTCTTGCGGATTTTTCCTCGGTCTTTTGAGGATCCTCCGCCTTGCGCTGAGCGACGTCCTCCACAAGCGACATGTTGTGCGCCTTGAGCGCCGCTTTCACCTCGCCAAGCACGCGCTTGTTGAGACCCTGCACCCTGTACATATCCTTTTCGGTGCGTACCACGAGATCGGCAGCCGTCGATATCTTGTTGTCGACAAGCAGCTTGCATATATCCTCGCCAAGCCCCAACTGCCCGACCGTAAGCTCAAGCTGTGCGCCGTCATAGCGCGCGAGGACTTCCGCACGGATAGCGGCGCGGGCGTCTTCCTTGGGGGACTTTGACTTGTTGCGATAGTAAAACCTTTTGTTTGCCATGATTGCATCATAGCACATTTGTCGGGATTTTTCAAGCGATATGCCAATATTTGGCCGTTAAGACAAAATAAATGATATTTATACAATAAAATCATATAATGTTGACAATTATTTTGTTGAAGTTTATACTTAAAAATATGAAAAAGGCACACAAAGGACTGTTTTCAATTCTTTTGATATTTGTCGCCGTCGTCGCGCTTGCGGCGGGCGCGTCCTACGTATATTCGGTCGCTTATGCGGAGGCTCATGCCGAGGCGGACACCTTCGAGGTGATATTCCCGCACGACAGCTACTTCCAATCGGAACATCCCTCTCTTGTCGCGGCAAACGACGAATATCTGGCGATGTACGACGACGCGCTGAGCAAGTTGTTTGTCTCAAGCGGCGACACGTCGTACAACTACTCGCTATCGCTTGAAAATGTCAGCGGACTGTACGCAGTGGGCGCGTCGGCATTCATAATTGCCGACGGCAAATACTACACCCTGGACCTGTCCTCAAGAGAGGCGACTCCCGTACTGAGAGACGTAACGTCTCCCGCCAGAGTAAACTACTTCAACTCAAACGGCAGCATTTTGATAGCAAAGGCGCCAACGGGCGACATAACCGTGTATGACGGCGCGCTGCAAGAACAAAAGGAAATTTACAACGAATACATAACCAACGACGTCTACGCCACGGGCGACGGCGTCAACTTCTACGCCTACACCTTCCCGGGCGGCAAACCCCACTACGACGTGATAGACAGCGAGGGCAACTCCACCCTGCACACCGAGATAAGTTATAACGTGCGCGACTATATGTACGTGGGCGACGTGCTGTACGTCAACGTCTATTCGGAGATAACCGACGAGCACGGCACCGTCACCGAGCGCACCAATATCGCGCTGGCAAACAAGTCCACAGGCGAGCTGATAAGCGTGACCGACCTCTGCCCCGACTACTTCTACGCATACGGCAGGACGCTGTACGCCATAGAGGACAAGGGCGGCAAGTCTATCGTCAAGGTGTACTCCCTCAACAAGACCAACGACGGTCTGGAGCAGACCGCTACCATCAGCATGGCGGGCGACGACGCGCAGCACCTCAACGGGCCGACGGACGTGGTGAAATTTGGCGAAAACACAGTGATCGCCGACAGGCTTAACAGTAGGCTGGCGTTTATAGGCAACGACGGAGTTATGCAGCGCATCAGCGTCCCCTCCGCTCCCGTAAGACTCGCGGCGGACGACAAGGGAGTCTACATACTTTCGGAGGACGGCGGAATACGCTATGTAACAAACGGCGAATGCCGCACCGAAGTCGTCAAAGCCGAAGGTTCCATAAGCGACATAGTTTGCCTGAGCGGCATGCTATACGCGCTGACGGACGGTGGACTGTACGCAAAGATCGGCGCCTCACTTGTGGAAGTGGCAGGCGGCATACGCGGCAGACGCATCGCCACCGCAAAGGACGGCAACAACCTCTACATCCTCGCGGACGACGGATTGACCATCGCGGACTCCAAGGGCAACACAGTCAGCCGCATCGCTGGCGAATTTGCGGACGTAAAGGACATAATGATAGACTACGCGGGCGACGTATTCGCGCTGTACGCGGACAGGATAGAAAAATACAAAAACAACCTGAGTTCGCTGGAGCTAATAAGCTCGACAGAACTTAAAAACGCCACCGTGGACGCCACTGCGAATTCAGCATATCTGGACGACGAAGAGGTCACCTTCACTGCGGAAGAATGCTTCGCGGGCAGGCTGAGCGTGGACGCGGCAGACGAAAAAGATTTTTCAAACGAACGACCGACGCTAAGCGCGGGCGAATACAGCTTTGCAAGGCTTTCTTCAAGCGGTCACTACCTGCCCTACAACTGCCGTCCCGAAGAAGCACACGCGCCCATCAACGACGTGTTGCTGGTGCTTGAAAACGCCGCGCCGATGGACGGATACAAATACGCATTGCTTGGCAGCGAATTGATAGTTGTGCCCGAAAACGCACTTAACGGCGTCCAACCTACCACTTTAACGGGCAGATATGACGTTATAGAGGCATGCACGCTTTACACACTGCCCTACTTTGAGGACGGCAGGATAGCGCTTGGCGCGGGCGCCACTCTCACCGTTTTGTCCGACTGCGCGGGCTATGACGGAAACGTTTGGGACATTGTGCAATATGATGGGAAAAAGTACTTTGTAAGCGCGGCGAACCTCAAAGAACACGTGCAGATAAATCCTCCATCCGAGGACAAGTCGCAGGTGTTCGGCAGGGCCAACGCAGGCAGAGTCGGCGGACTTGTAGGCATATATTCCGACGACGCTCTGTCAAACATGACTGTCGAGATAGTGGACGGCACAAAGGTGGAAGTCATCTCGCAATACGAGGATTGTTATCTTGTCAAATACGGCGACGTCATAGGCTATATGCGTAGCGACGAACTCAAGATAAACGGGCTTACCACCGTGCAGATAGTATCTATCGTACTCTCTATAGTGGTGTTGCTTGCGGGGAGCGGCATATTCATCGCGATATACCTCACAAAACAGGAGCTTGCAAAACGCGATAACATAGACTACAATCCCGAAGATTGACAAATTGCATAATCAAAATTATCCTTCGCCGAGGCGGAGGATTTTTATATTCCGCCCTCTTGCGCCATTTTGGGCGCGAGAAATAAAATAACCGCAATATATGGTAATTTCTTGTTGTAAATATTTTGAAAATATGCTAATATACTTGTTGGTAAAACCAAATTTTCAAGGAGGGCTTTTCCGCCTCGTTGCGGAAACAAAAACTATGCAATATTCACGCGAAGTTGAACAAATGTGCTGCATTGCAAAGGGACCAAACCACGGTCCGGCTCCCATCCCCGAGGAAGGGAAATGGGTACAAGCCAAGGAAATCAAGGACATCAGCGGTTTTTCACACGGTATTGGCTGGTGCGCTCCTCAACAGGGCGCGTGCAAACTCAGCCTCAACGTCAAAAACGGCGTGATCCAGGAAGCGCTGGTAGAGACCATCGGCTGCTCGGGCATGACGCACTCCGCCGCTATGGCTGCAGAGATCCTCGCCGGCAAGACCATACTTGAGGCGCTCAACACCGACCTCGTCTGCGACGCCATCAACACCGCTATGCGCGAGCTGTTTTTGCAGATCGTGTACGGCAGGACGCAATCCGCTTTTTCCGAGGACGGACTTGTCATCGGCGCGGGCCTGGAAGACTTGGGCAAAGGCCATCGCAGCCAAGTGGGCACAATGTACTCTACCGTCGCAAAAGGTCCCCGCTATCTGGAGATGGCAGAGGGTTATGTTACAAAGCTCGCCCTGGACGCCAACAATGAGATAATCGGCTATCAATTCTGCCGTCTGGGACAGTTTATGGACGCCGTCAAGAAGGGCGTGGACGCCAATCAGGCGCTTAAGGACAACACCAAGACCTACGGCAGGTTCAACAAAGAGGACGGAGCCGTCAAATGGATAGATCCCCGTCAGGAGTAAAGGAGGCAGAATATGAGCGTAACATTTGAAGGCTATGAAAGACGTATAGACAAGATCAACGCCACGCTTAAAAACTACGGCATAAAGGATCTTGAGCAAGCAAGGCAGATCTGCCTCGACCACGGCGTAGATTGCGAAGCCATCGTAAAGGGCGTGCAACCCATCGCGTTTGAAAATGCGGTGTGGGCATACACGGTGGGCTGTGCCATCGCCATCAAGAAAAACTGCAAGGAGGCCGCCGACGCCGCAGAAGCCATAGGCGAAGGTCTGCAATCCTTCTGCATCCCGGGCTCCGTTGCCGAACAGCGCAAAGTGGGTCTGGGTCACGGCAACCTTGCCGCAATGCTGCTTAGGGAAAGCACGAAGTGCTTTGCATTCCTTGCCGGTCACGAATCGTTCGCGGCGGCTGAGGGCGCAATAGGCATCGCAAAAACCGCAAACAAAGTGAGAAAGACTCCCCTCAAGGTCATCCTCAACGGCCTTGGCAAGGACGCGGCGTTCATCATATCGCGCATAAACGGTTTCACCTATGTGCAGACCAAGATGGACTACTTCACCGGCGAAGTCAAAGTGATCAAAGAGACCGCCTACAGCAACGGCGAACGCGCGGCTGTCAGAGTGTACGGCGCCGACGACGTCACCGAGGGCGTCGCTATAATGCGCCTCGAGGACGTGGACGTGTCCATCACGGGCAACTCCACCAACCCCACACGCTTCCAGCATCCCGTCGCGGGCACCTACAAAAAATGGTGCTGGGACAACGGCAAAAAGTACTTCTCCGTCGCGTCCGGCGGTGGCACGGGCAGAACGCTGCATCCCGACAATATGGCTGCAGGTCCCGCAAGCTACGGCATGACGGATACGATGGGCAGGATGCACTCCGACGCGCAATTTGCGGGCAGCAGCTCCGTCCCCGCCCATGTTGAGATGATGGGCCTCATCGGCATGGGCAACAACCCGATGGTTGGTGCATCAGTCGCTTGCGCGGTCGCCGTGCAGGAAGCACTGGCGAAGTAAAAAAACCTACTGTTTAGTAGCGCTATAGCAATATTGGAACAGCTCCCGATTTTTGGGGGCTGTTTACTTGTTAACCAAAAATGTATAGAAAATGTATAAATTGTTTACCGTTTGTTTACCAAAATTATAGACGTTACAACCCGATGAGTGTCATCATCTATTTTTTATTCCGATGACTGTCATCGGCATGATGGTATAATTATGCAAAATAGATGCAAACAAAAAAAATTCAAGAAACACGATTTTTTGATTCTTTACAACAAATAGTGAGTATGCTAAAATGTTTTTCGGAGGGCAACTTATGGCAACGCTTACACACGAACAAATGAACAAGATAAGAAACTTTTTGTTTGCTGACCCGATTTCTATAGAAGCATTCAAGAGGCTATATTATTTTCTGAACAAATCCGTCGATGGCGTCAGGCTCGACTATCGCACGAACAAAAACGATATGATTTTGGGCGTAAAACGAGATGGCGAGCGCTTAAGATTTTATCTTATCAGACAATATAATGACAGAATAATTTCAATAAGATTTGTCGACCCCGAAATATCCCCCGAAGTTTTCAATCCTCTTAAGTTGGACGAATATAAAGCCAATCTTATCTCAATTTCTGACAAAATTAAAGCTGGCACATTGGACTTGAAAATCAAAACGTCACACGCGCACGGCGGCAAATATGAAACGCCAAAATCCGATGAAAGCAAGGCGCTTGCGCAAAAGAGCACGTCTACTCCGCACGTCAAATACAACTTAAGACCGAGGAGTAAAACCATCAGTGGACACTATCATCCAGACAAAGAAAACGTACCAAAAAACTTTGAGTTTATCAAAAAAGAGGTAGGCACTCTATCCGACAATGCAAACGATGTGCAAGTTACAATAAAAATCAAAATCAGCGATATAGAGCAACTCAATACAGACGCGATAAGCAAACTATTGATAAAAGGTGCTGAACTTAACAGCATAGACTTCTGTCAAAAGAAAAAGAATTGAATTGTTTATTCCGATCGCACAAAGTAAAAGCGCCCTAGTGGGCGCTTTTGAATACGTTCAACTGCCAAGCGTAAAAACATTATAGACAATAAAAAGTATGAGGCCGGACTACATCTGTCCGGCCATTCAACAAATTACACAACACCACTTTAGTGCAATCTACTCAAAAATTTTCACCAAAGAGACAGCGAGCCCAGGCTGCAATATCAACAAAGGCCGCGCTTTAGGCCCTTTGTCAACAAATTTGTGTCAAACCAAGCGGTATACACTACCCATTTCAAACGATTTCACTGCTTATGCCCCAGTTTTTGAGGTCATAAATCGTGGACTCGATCATGTCCCCAATCCACGCCTCAATATCCCCGAAACTGTTGGCTATGTAATCCTTAGTATCCTGGGACAGCTGAGATAATGCCATCTCCTTTGCTTGAGATAAGGCCTGCATCTGCGCATCCTTGTCAAACAGGTTTTGGTCCTTTAAGCTTTGAACATAGGTCTGATATGTCACCTTGACCGCCCGGCTGATAATCTCAACGGCGTCCGTCAGGTACTTCGCATTCTTTGTGTTGGATATCTTGCTGTTGATCCAGACCACAAGTCTTTGGGTAAGCCAAGACACAAGCGCCGTCAGAACAACGCTAACAACCGACAATATAATTTCCTGCCAATCCATAAAATTCTCCTTTTACAAAGCGAGCGCCATAATAGACGCTCGCTGTTCCTTTATATTCCTTAAATAAACACAGCAAATTATTTTTCAATAAAATACACATTTGATGGAACCAAAAAAATAAGGCGACCACGGAACTTAATCCATTGGTCGCCTAATTTTTATTATCATCTTACCATCTATATCTCCCATCCGCGCTCGCTGCAATAAAAACGCAAATTTTGCTCATCAAGAGTAAAATTGCAGCACCGCGCAATAAGTTGAGGGTATCCTCTTCCCGTCGTAATTCTAGTATAAAGTTTCTGTGCCTTATCCAGAATTTCCGTTCGATGAGCATTGCACCATGTCAACTGATTGGCAAGCAGGGCTTTGTACGCTACATCCGCTGCACTGTCGCCGGACTGGACAACGGGGTTAACGGCTGTAATGGAGTTCTTATGTACTGGTATCATGTTGTTCAGGTTGATGACCCCATAATTCCCATTGTCGATCTTGATGAAGTCAACTTGGTTCTTCATAGATTGATGCTTGGGCTTCGGAGAACTTAACGGCGCATAATACTCCGCTCCATTGACTTCAAGCAAAATCCCGACAAACGGGCGGTTCGCCTTCTTGTCCATGTTATACGGAACACACGGATCCCACTTGCGCAAAAAATCACAGTAGGCGGTATCAATTACATAAAACGAAAGCCTTGCCATATTCTACCCCAAAAAAGGTGAGGTCGAGTTGCCCCGACCTCACCTTTTTTCACTCCCACTCATGGTAGGGTACACCGCTTTTTTCATTCCCACTCTACGGTAGGGTACACCGCTTTTTTCATTCCCACTCTACGGTAGGGTACACCGCTTTTTTGACGCTTATATTATAACACGGGTTCTATCCGCTGGCAAGTGGTTTGTGCCAACTTTTTTCGAAATATAAGCGTCACTATATAATATGCCGATTTTTCTTGGAAATTATAATGCCCCGCTCACACGAGGGCACCATCTTCGTTCAAGATTTATTTGGCGAGGATAGCCCCCGCCGCGGTGGGCCTTGGGAATTTCAACCCAGCCCAAATCTATTTAAAAGGCAAAAATGCCTGGATTTTTATGCATTATCTCCTAAAATTGGAAAAATGCATAATTGCATAAAACTCAATATAATTTTGACAATTTGTTTACCGTTTGTTTACCACCTGAGAAAATGATACCAAATGAAACCAAATGAGAGGTAGTGAAACGTAGGTTATGACATACCTCAAAAAAGTCCAAAATTGTCACTAAATACTAATGAAACGTAGTGACACTAAGTGATAATAAATGAGAGCTAAAAACCCGTACCAAGCATGGGCAACAACCCAATGGTTGGTGCATCAGTCGCTTGCGCGGTGGCAGTGCAAGAAGCTCTCGCCAAGTAAAAAAACCTACTGTTTAGTAGCGCTATAGCAATATTGGAACAGCTCCCGATTTTGGGGACTGTTTACTTGTTAACCAAAAATGTATAGAAAATGTATAAATTGTTTACCGTTTGTTTACCAAAATTATAGACGTTACAACCCGATGAGTGTCATCATCTATTTTTTATTCCGATGACTGTCATCGGCATTTATCATAAATTATATCAAGGCATTTAAAAGCATTAAACAATGGGTCAATGACAATCCCGACGAAGCGGTTAAGCTTGTGCCTCCCGGAACATTGCTTACCATGGACGCATATTTAAATGTATATTATGACACTCATTCAAAATCGGAATAGAATCATCCAAAAGTAAAATCCAAATTAAGTAAAAGCGCTCCGAGAGGGGCGCTTTTGGATATCTAATTGGTTTTTTTGGCTAATTATCTTATACCGGCGAAGGAGGAGGTGTACTGCCCTATATACTTTTCAAGCACGGCGATGGCTTCCTGCGCGTTGGCGACGCCGAAAATTCTGTCCTCGGGGATTTCCTCATAGCGAACGCGACCGTCAAGACGAGTATCCGCCACTTTGCTGCTCCAGCCCGCTCCTCTGTCGTACGCCAATATAAGCCTCTTAAGCGTCCAGGCGGAGGAGATCTCCGCAAGCGTGCCCGATCCACCGCCCACTGCGACCACCGCGTCGGAATTGGCGACGATCACATTGCGATATATATCCAGCCCCGTTGCGATGGTTATGTCCGCAAACTTGTTGCCGGCCTTGCGGTCGAACATGGGAAGTATAGCGATGGTGTCGCCCTCTGTATAGCATTCGGACGCCTTTGCGCCCTCAAAAGCAGCCTGCATAACGCCGCCCATGCCGCCGGACACCACTCTGTAGCCGTTGTCCACAAGCGCTTTGCCCAGTTCGTAGGCAAACGTCAATCTGCTGTCGCCCTCGGGGACGGAGCTGTCGCCTATAATGGAAACCATCTTCTTCATATAATAAACCTCGCTTTACCGCGTCATAGATGGCACGATAGGATTCTTTATATATATTGTACACACAAAATGCAAAAGTTGCAAAAGTTTTTATGGAATATTTTCAAATGTGATGTTAATATTATATTGTCAACAATTTGCAGCGAGGTGCTATATGGACATATCAAGCAAACTCAATCCCGTGGCGCGCGCGCTCAAGCCGTCCGGGATACGCGAATTTTTCGGCATAGCGGCAAGTCGCAAGGGCTGTCTGTCGCTCGGCGTGGGCGAGCCGGACTTTTCCACGCCCTCCGTGTTCAGCCAAGCGGGGATCAACAGCATATACGCGGGACTTACCGGCTACACCGCCAACGCGGGGCTCATAGAGTTGAGGCAGGCGATCGCGCGCTACACGCGGCGTTTCATCGGCGTTGAATACGACCCCGAAAGCGAGATAATCATCACGGTGGGCGCGTCGGAAGGCATAGACATCGCTTTGCGCGCGCTGTGCGCTCCCGGCGACGAGATACTTGTGCCCGAACCATGCTTTGTTTGCTACGAGCCGCTTGTCAGCCTGTGCGGAGGGACGCCCGTACCCATTCAGACGCGCATAGATGAGGAGTTTCGCCTCACGCCGGAAGCTCTTGAAGCCAAGATAACGCCGCATACAAAGCTGCTTATACTCGCCTATCCCAATAACCCCACGGGCGGCATAATGGAAAAGAGCGACCTTGAGGCGCTGCTGCCCATCATCAAAAAGCACGATCTGCTTGTACTCAGCGACGAGATATACGGCGAGCTGATATACGGCGGCGCAAAATTCTGCTCCATAGCGTCCTTCGAGGGTATGCGGGAGCGCACGGTGGTGGTCAGCGGATTTTCCAAATACTTCGCTATGACCGGTTGGAGACTTGGCTATGTGTGCGCGCCAAAGCAGATAAGCGACGTGATATTCAAGATACATCAATACGCTATAATGTGCGCGTCCACGTCCGCCCAATATGTGGCGCTTGCCGCGCTGGATGCCTCTTTCCGCAACAACTTCAAGGAAGTGGGACAGATGAGGCAAACATACGACACACGCCGCAAATATCTTGTGGAGAGGCTAAACTCCATGGGTCTGGACTGCTTCGAGCCGCGCGGCGCGTTCTACGCCTTCCCCAGCGTAAAGATAACGGGTATGGACGGCGAAAAGTTTGCCTACGCACTGCTGGACGCCAAAAATGTCGCGGTGGTCCCGGGCAACGCGTTTGGCAAGAGCGGCAAGGATTTTATACGCATAAGTTACGCATATTCCATGGATATAATCGTGCGCGCGCTCAATCTCATAGAGGAATTCCTGAAAGGATCGGGCTGCTACAATAAATAAAATTTTACAAAATAATGACTTTACATAAACAAAAACGCGTGATAAACACGCGTTTTTGTTATATTCTCAAAATTCTTACAGTTTGTGAACGGCAACGTCGTAAGCCTCGGCGGTGGCGTTTGCAATGCGCCCTATCTTGGCTGCGTCGCCTATCACGTACATATTTTCAAACTTACCCTCAAGCTCCTTTGCAAGCTCGTTGCAAGGATGTGAGCCAAGCGACAACACTACCGCGTCGCAGTCGATATGCTCCTCCGCGCCCTTCACCGTCACCTTGTGTTTCTTGTTTATCTTGACGGGCACGACCACCACGCCGCTGTCGTCAATACGCACAAGTTTGCGGCGCAACATATATTTTGCCGTTTCGCCCAAACGCGCCTTTGCGTCGTCCACATGCTGGAACCAGGTGCCGGGAGCGACCGTATCCGCCATCTCCACAATTGTCAGATGATTGCCGCACTCTTTAAGCAACTCGGCGGTTTCAAGTCCCGTCATACCGGAGCCGATTATCGCGACGTTCTTGCCGTACAGTTTGACTGTGCCGTCTATAATTTCCGTAGTGGTATACACGTTGTCGCGGTCGGCGCCCTCTATACTCTTTGGCTTGAACGCCTTTGCGCCGGTTGCGATTATCACCGCATATGGGTCATACGCCGCTATCTTTTCATAGTCCGCCTTGACGCCGCACACTATCTCCGCGCCTTGCTTGACCGCATTGGTGTACATATCCTCTATGCACCAGCCCAGTTTGCTCTTTCTGGGAGGACGGGTGGCGAGGTTGATCTGTCCGCCGACCTTCTCTTCCGCCTCGAGCACCACGACCTTAAAGCCGCGCCTTGCCGCCATTTCCGCCGCGGTAAGTCCGCCTACGCCGGCGCCGACGACGACTACCGTCCTGCCATTGCCGTCCTTCTTGAGCTCGTTGAATTCGCGCTCGCTGCCCACGGTGGGGTTGACGGAGCAATAGCCGTGATCGCCCACGTACGCGTTCTCCTGCATACTCTCTATGCAATTGAGGCAGCATATGCAGCGCTTGATCTCGCTCTCTCTGCCCTCAAGGGTCTTGTTTGCCCAATGGGGGTCTGCTATGTGGGGACGCCCAAGCGACACAAAGTCTTGCGTGCCCTCCTCGAGCTGCTGTTCCGCCTGCTCAGGAGTGCGGATGAGGTTTGCGGCAAGCACGGGGATCTTGACCTCTTTTTTGACGCCCGCGGCGAGGTATTTGCGCCAGCCGGGTTCGAAACTTGTTGGCTCCAACCAATAGTTAAACGTGTCATATGCAGCGGATGAAACGTCGATTGCGTCGGCTCCAAAGGCTTCAACCATCTTGGCGTACTTCAATCCTTCCTCAAAGTCATACCCCTTTCCGGGCTTGCCGATCTTGTCGTAGAACTCGTCCAGAGTGAGCCTGACGATGATGGGATAATCTCCGCATTTTTCGCGGATGCCCTCTATGATCTCTTTGAGGAAACGCAGCCTGTTTTCAAAACTGCCGCCGTACTCGTCCTTGCGCTGATTGGTGTTGCGGCTCAAAAATTGCTGTATGAGGTAGCCGTGCGTGCCGTGAAGTTCCACGCCGTCCACGCCCGCCTTTTGGCAGCGCACCGCGCCGTCCACAAATTGTTGGACGAGCTGTTTTATCTCGGAGTGCCTCAGCGCTCTCACCCTGCCGCCCGCAAAATATGACGGCTCGCACGCGGAGGGTGCAACCGAACGCAGGGTCAAGTTTTTGTCGCACAGCGTCTTGCCAAGTTTGGGCGCAACTTTGAACAGCAATTTGGGAAAGCTTTTGCACACCCTTGTAGCCGCAATGCACATGGGCACGGTGCCCACGGCAAGTCCCACATTCTGTCTGCCGGGATGGTGCAACTGCACAAACAGTTTTGCGCCGTGCTTGTGTATGCGCTCGGCAAACTCTTTAAGTCCGTCTATCTGATAGTCATGGCTGACGCCCAACTGAGCGAACGCCGCCGCGCCGTGTTTGTCGTTGACGCGCGTGATCTCTGTGATGATGAGACCCGTGCCGCCCTTTGCGCGCTCCTCATAGTAGTCCATCAACTTTTGGGTAACGCAGCCGTCCAGCTGTCCGAATCCCATAAGCATCGGCGACATAACTATGCGGTTTTTGATCTCGCAATTGCCTATTTTCATAGGCGTAAACAACATTTTGTAATCCATCTCTCTATCCTTTTTTATGCGCCTCACAGCGCATTTACGATCGTATTATAACATAAACATACAAATTGTTCAAGATTTTGCGCTATTATTTTTGTTTAAAACAAGCAATATAGGCATTCAGAGTATTTTTTATGAGCATAGTGACCGTCATAGGCCCCACGCCGCCGGGCACGGGAGTGATAAAACTGCACTTGGGCGCGACCTCTGCAAAGTCCACATCGCCGCACAGCTTGCCGTTTTCGTCCCTGTCCATGCCTACGTCTACGACCATGGCGCCCTCCTTGACCATATCCGCTTTCAAAAACTTCGCCTTGCCTATCGCGACGCACACTATGTCCGCCGAGCGGGTGATCTCGCCAAGGTCTCGCGTGCGGGAGTGGCACACCGTCACCGTACAATTGGCATTCATCAGCAGTTGCGCCAGCGGCTTGCCCACAAGATTGGAGCGTCCTATCACCACAGCACGCTTTCCTTCAAGCGATATATCGTAGTGTTTAAGCAGCTCCATCACGCCGTAAGGAGTGCAAGCGACCAGGCTGTCCCTGCCCGTCCAAAGCCTGCCCTTTTGCAGCGCGGTGCAACCGTCCACGTCCTTTTCGGGGCTGATGAGATCGATAAGCGCGTTCTCGTCAAGATGCTTCGGCAGCGGCAATTGCACAATGATACCGTGCACGTCCGCGTTGGCGTTGAGCTGACCGATCGCATTTGCCACCTTCTGAAAACTGCTGTCCGCCTCCAGTCGCACAAGGAAAGACTTCATCCCCACCTCTTCGCACGCCTTAAGTTTGTTGCGCACGTACACTTCGCTTGCGGGGTCGTTGCCCACCAGCACCACAGCAAGTCCGGGCTGAGAGCCGAGCTTTGCGACCTGCTGTTTTATCTCGCCGCGCAATTTTGCCGCGACCGCTTTGCCGTCTATAATTTGCATATTTCACCTCACAAATACTATAATACGGACGGCGAAAAAAATCAATAATATTTGTACTATATATATTGCTTTACGAAAAAATCCCAAACAATATGTTGTGATTTTTGGCTTTAATACTTGACAATTGTATTCGGCGGTTTTAGAATGTTACCGAACGTATCCCGAAATATGTCGAACAAAACAATTGAATAAAACATACCATTACAAATACGACAAGGAGAACCGCAATTGAAACTTTACGATATCGTCAAGTGGGATCCCGAAGGACCCGACGCAAAAGAAATTTTGGTTTATAAGCATGAGGCGGAAGATTTCAACACGCACACTCAGCTTATCGTTCACTCTTCACAGGAAGCCATACTTTATAAAGACGGAATTGACCTGGACGTGTTTGACGCAGGACGTCACACGCTGTCCACAAACAACATTCCCCTTTTGCGCAAGCTGGTCAACATCCCCACAGGCGGCGAATCGCCCTTCCATTGCGAAGTTTACTTTATCAACAAGATACATCTTCAGGACCTCAAATGGGGCACTACGGAGCCCATCCTGGTTGAGGACCCCATTGAAAACGTCAACGTGCATCTGCGCGCAAACGGCTATATAGGCGCCACCATCACGGACGGCAGAAAGTTTATGCGCAAGGTCGTTGGCACTCGCGGCGCCTACACCCGCACGGAATTTGCCGACTATCTGCGCGCAAAGCTGATAGAGCGCGTCAAGGGCACGCTGGGCGAGGTGCTGGTGGCAAAGAAGATAGGCGTGCTCAACATAAGCGCACTGATGACTCCCCTCTCCGACGAATTGAAGGCGCAGATGACTCCCTTCTTTGCGGATTACGGCATAGAGCTTGTCAACTTTTCATTCAACTCCATAATGCCCCTCGAAGAGGATCTGCGCATGGTCAACGAGGCGAAGATAGCCGCCAAACGCGCTGACCTCGAATCCGCGGCGCGCGCAAGGATGCGTGAACGCGAGGGCTACACCTATCAACAAGAGCACAGCTTCGACGTGCTCAAGACCGCAGCTAAAAACGAGGGCATGGCGGGCTCGATGATGGGCACCGGAATGGGACTCGGTATGGGCTTCGGCATAGGCGGCGCGTTCGGCGCGGGCATGGGCACCATGGGTCAGCAGATCGACGTATCCAACACGCAAAGACCAAAGACCGTCGCTTGTTCCAACTGCGGCAATCCCGTTGCGGAGGGCGCGAAGTTCTGCCCCAACTGCGGCAAACCCGTGCCGGCTCCCGGCACAATACTGTGCCCCAAGTGCTCCGCCGTGCTGCCCGAAGGCGCAAAATTCTGCTCAAACTGCGGCGCGAAGCTTAGCAACACATGCGTAAAATGCGGTAAGGAACTGCCCGTCGGCGCAAAATTCTGCGACGGATGCGGCGCCCCGCAGATGTAAGGAGGATGTCATGAAAAACTTTTTTAAGCGTTACTATGCTCTGATCATCGGAGCCATAATGTTTGTAATATTCAACATACTTGCGCTCACGCTGACCGACCTCAAGGCGGCAAAGACATTCTTCTGGGTGGGATATTCCTTCACGCTGGTCACCTTTATCGCAGTGACGGTCGCGCTGGTGTTTATAAGGACCAACAAACACGTCAACGTCAACGCGGTGTTCCCCGCATACATTGTCAGCGGCGTATACTTTGCGCTGTCGCTGATCATCAACATAATCTACATGGCAATGCCCACCAAGGACGACGCCAAAGCCAGCATCATCCCCAACGTCATCCTGTTGCTGCTGTACGCGGCGGCATTGATAGTGGCGCTGAGGGCGCTCAGCCACATTGCGGACTCCAACAAGGAAGTCACCGAGAAGGTCACCTCTCTGCGCCAGACCGCAATAGAAATCAACTCCATAAGCAATCTTTGCGACAACGCCGAGGTCAAGTCTGCCCTGGCGAAGCTCAAAGAAGAAGTCGAGTACAGCGATCCCATGGGCGTGGAAGGCTCTCAAGAGTCCGAGGAAAACTTCAAGAAGTCCCTCGCTGCCATCAGAGTGCTCGTTGAGGACGGCGAGGACGCGGAGATGATACTCAAAAAGATAAGAGTCGCCTCCAACCGTCTTGAGGAGCGCAACGCATTGCTTAGAACACTTAAGTAAATTTGTCTGCCCGTTCAAACGAATGGGCAGATATCATATATGCGACATACGATATAAAAAAACGAGGAACAATGGACGCTTTAGTTTTCTATTGCACATCATGCGGCGCGCCCGTAGACATAGACTATGATACCCGCAAGGGGCATTGCGAATTTTGCAACAGCATTGTCACCTTCCCGCGCAAGAGCTTCAACAGCGACGAAAAGGTGCAAAACGAGATAGAGCTTTGCACCCGTTACTTCACCGAAAAACGCTTCGACCTCGCCAAGGCGCACGCCCTTGACGTGCTTTCCGTCGCCATTGACAACGCGCCCGCAATGTTTATGTTGGCATATTACGACGCGTTTGCCGCGCCCGTGCGTCATTCGGAGCGCATAGACCAATTTTTTGCCCAAATAAAAAACATAGATCTTGATTACGAGGAGATCGACGCCCTCAAAGTTATGTTCCTGTCCTGCATAAACAGGCTTGTGGACTGCGAATATGAGGCGCTGGATCTTATGTCGCAATACCTCGGCGGCAAATCGTTGTGCGATTTTGCGGACGCATTCAGTCCCCTCATCATCAACTCCCGCCAGAATATAGACTTTTTCACGCCGGATATGGCGGCGCTGTACAAGAGGATAGCCGCAAGCGCCTCCGCGCCAAAGATGTGCTACGCGCTGTTACAGGCGATAAAGACCAATCCGGACTCCCCGTTTGTCAACAACAAATTTTTCCTAAAAACAAAGACCGCGCGCTTTTTGAACGAGTTTGTGGAGCCTGTGGGAGAAATAATTTCATCTATGAATAACGCGGAATTGAAAAACAAATTTTTCCGTGCTTATATAAACACCAAGGAGGTTTACAAAAACAAAATGGAAGGAGGATCAAACAATGGCTGACGGATATGTATCAATTGACTTCAGTCCAATCATCAGAGCCGTAAACAACGTCGGCAATGCCGTCCAACATGTGGACAACAGAGTGAGCGCACTCGACAACCACATGGACTCGGTAGACAAAGAACTTGAGGCGATCAAACGCGAACTGCTTGACCTCAAGGATCAGAGCGTGCGTCAGGCCGCTTTGCAGCGCGCACTCACCGAGATCATCCGCGTGCGTCAGGAGCTGGAGCGCGACTATGGCAACTACAAACTTGTCAGACAGACCATGCTCGGCATTCTGGAGGCTACGGATCTCAGCCTTGTCAGGGAAACGACCATCGCGACCTGCACGGAAGAACTTATGCTCTCCACCCCCAAATATTGGCTGGCGCCCGTGCTCATCGCGCTTGCCGGTTGGATCGCCGACAACAGACCGCTTGCAGAGCGCGCTTTGAAAGAGGCTCTGCGCCGCGACGATGAAAAGACGTCGCTGACCTTCGCGCTCATTTGCCGCCGTAACGGCAGACAGCAAGCGAGCTTCCAGTGGCTGGCACGCTACTTCTCCAAGCAAAACGCCAACGACATGAAGGAAAGCATAATCGCTTACATTGACGCGTACACCAACGGCGTGTTCGGCGAAGATCGCGACAATCTGTGCGAGGAATACATCCAACATTGGATGGACGAATTGCAGCAGACCAACGCCAACTTCATCGAGGATCAGAAAAAGTATTGGAGAGGCATATATCTCAGCATGTGCCACGACGTCAAGGCGCAGTATCCGCAACTTGCGCAATGCGCTCCCGACGAGTTTGCCAAGATGGACGCTTATGTTGAGCGCATCAACGCGTCCGCGGGCATACTCTCCTTCTTCTCCAACATAATGAACGCCGAAGTCGATCAAGACGAATTGAAGATAGCCATCGACAAGGAACTTATCAAATTGGTCACCAACTACGACGAGGCGGAAGCTCCTCTGCGTGAGGAGGAAGCATACCTCACCGACATCAAGGACAACAACGGCGACGAAAAAGTTGCAAAGATGCGCCGCGCCCTTCGCGCACGCAACAGACTGGACAACAAGGTCAACCTCGCTTCACGTCTGTCCGAGGCTATCACCAGCAACGGCAATCAGAACATCTCCGCAAAGAAGACCGCTATCCGCTTCGTTGGCGACTTCATCAAGGACGCTTTCAAGGACTTCATCACCGAGAAGGCGGACGACTATCCCGAGGAAGTCACCCTCACCACCTTCGGCTGGAGCGGCAAGACCAAGGACGGCTCCAACAAGAAACAACTGCTTGACAACTATAAGGCATATATCGAAGGCAAGCGCGACGAAGAGCTGAAGAAGGTCAAACCCACCGCAATGATAGCTTTCTGGTGCGTCGCCGCAGTCATGCTTATCCTCACCATAGTCGGCTTTGCTGTCGGCGGCAGCCTCATCGCACTGGGTGTGGTAGGCATCATCGGCACATTGGCATTCCTGGTGCTTGGCGCCATCTTCACAAACAAGCTCAAGAAAAAGAAATCCGCTATCATCGCGGAATACGCCAAACAGCTTGAAACAGGCACCACCACACTGGACAAGGCTGTGCAGCAACTTATCGCAATCAACGGCGTGGCGCTGTCCTTCAACGCAGTGCAAAGCTGTGAAAAACTTTTATTGACGGAGGCAAAGTAATATGGCCAACTACAACGAAGATATCGAAAACAACGATGAACTGAACGACGATCTCTCCGAGTTCTCCACCGCCGACAACGACGACGATTTGGCAGAGTTTGCCACCGGCTCCCACGCCGACGCGCAAGCCGCATTTGAAGGCGTTGTCCTCACCGAGGATCTCGACGGATTTGCAAAAGGCTTCCCCGATTGGGATCTGCTGCCTCTGTGATCTGTAACTTGCAAAAAGCGGACGCCGCGCGCCCGCTTTTTTTATACGATTTTTTCAAAAATGGCAAACAACAATGAGCATAACTTATATGCTTATCATTTCAATATGTCAATACAGGTTGTCAATTCGCCAAAGAATTGTCATCACAAAGCAACAAAAATGCGCGTAACTTTGACGCGCACAATTGTAAGTCAATACGATTGGTCAACCCTCGGGGGAATTGTCATCGCAAAGCAACAATATCCCGGCGATCAGGCTGCAAAACAGCAATGTGCATACCTTCAGACCAGTCCCGATCGGCTCGTGATTATCCAATCGGCGGCAGACAGTCACCGTCATTGGGATCGTCCAGGCAAGCGGCAACAAAAAGCCGAAGCCCGAAAAGACGCAACCGATTATCATAAATATCTTTATGATCATATCCTTTCCATCCGATTTGGACGAGCGCGCCTTGTACCCATCCGTTGGGCACCCGCAAGTGGGGCACACCACCGCTTCATCATACAGTTCTGCTCCGCATTTTGTACAATACTTCATATTTTTTCTCCTAATTAAAATTTATTGTTTTTCATTAAGCTAGCCACAGGCTCAACAATGAGCCCCACGTTCCACCGCCTGATATGAATTTAATCCACGCAAAAAGTCCGATAACTCCGAAAATCGCGCCGACAACAATACCCGCAATTGCAAAACCCTTCCCGCGCTGGTTCTTTTTGGTGCAATTCACAAGTCCTATCACAGAATTGACAAAACCCGCAATAGCAAGTAGACCGAGAATGTTAAAAATTGATATGATTGATGCCAAAGAAAGAATAAATCCCACAAGGGCGCAGACACTGATACGACCGGAAAGTTCCCCCGCTTTCTGCAGTTTCTCATTTCTTACAGCACATCCACATTTAGGGCAAATAACCGCTTCGTCAAAAAGCTCATTGCCACATTTCTCACAATATTTCACTATGTTCTCCCAACATTATGCAATATTCAAATTCAGTAGATTGCAAATGCACGAATGACAATAGTCATTTTTGTACTTCTGTAAAATTATTATAACATATTATCACATATTGTCAATAGTAAGAGACTTGACGTGCAACATAAGATCCAAAGGCAATTAACGAGCTGATGCGGGTCGTTAAGGGAAGAAGGTTGATAAGCTCATGGGGCGAGCTTTATCGCTTGTCCAAAGAGGTTGACGAGCTTCTGAACGAAACGACCGAGGAACAGCTTAAACACTTCGTGTGCGAGGTGTGTGGGTGTACCGAGTATCAGTTTGACAACTTGCTGACAGATACACAAAACAGTTCAACAAAATCGCTGCCCTGTCAGCATTGCTGACGTTCATATATTTCTCCTTTTGTGGAAAGAGGTGCTTGAAAAAGTGCCTCTTTTCATATCTCCTCGCGCGCATACGCGCGCCCATTCCGCCCGCGCGCGCTAGTTAGTACTAGCTTTAGCTAGTATATTCTGTTTTAATAATACATAAACAAGTGGGGTAAAATTCGAGGAAAAAAGGGCAAAGAAAAAGCCCCCGAAATGGGAGCTTTGGAGCTGGTGGGCGGACTCGCCTTACAGCGATTGCTAGCCACAGGCTCAATCTCGTGCAGGCCGAGCGGATTGCGTAGCAAGACGCAGTCGGCGGTGAGAGTCCGCTTTAACAAAAAACCCGTCGCTAGACGGGTTTGGAGCTGGTGGGCGGACTCGAACCGCCGACCTGCTGATTACGAATCAGCTGCTCTACCGACTGAGCCACACCAGCAATTTATCTTTGCCGTATGATTATAGCAAAGGTTGACGCAAAATGCAATGATTTTGCGCTAAGTTGTTAAAACAAGTACGCAAAAGGCGCCCCGACTGCCCTTTCCGCCACTTGCGGAGCGCGCGGGACGCCTTTGACAACATCAATTTATGCGGGCTGTTCCACCTCGGTGATGGTGACGGTGCTTTCGCCACCGTCCTCTCCCGCCGTGATTTTTGCGGTATATTCGGCTTTCTCGCCGTTTCTGAGCGAGACCGTCAAAGTGTAGGTATCGCTGTCGGCGTTGTACGTGCAGCTGTCGGCGACGTAGATAACTCTGCCATAGCAGAACATGCCTATCTTCTTTCCCGCCGTATCATAATCGACCCATTGCGAGCCGTCCTCGGAGTACACCACCTCATAATCCTCCACGCCCTCAAAAGTCGATTGCGCGTTGTCGTAGGCGGGCACATTATACTTAGAGCCGTCCGCGAACGTGCCCTGCACCAGCTTGAACTTGAAGTACTTGGCGGAGGTTTCGTGTTCGACGCCGTCCGCCGTCAGCCTCACGACGTATGTGGTGTAAGTTGTGCCCTCCACCTCGTCGTTGAAGCTGTATGAGGGCTGGTATTCCTGCCCGCCGTATGTTATGGACCAATCGTAAACGGCGCCCTGCGCAATGCCGTATGCGGCGAAGCTTTCATCACCCCATATGACTGTTTCTATGCTGAGTTGGCAATCGCTCGGCGCGGCGAAAGTCAGTACCTGCGTGCGGGTTATCATCGCGACAACGTAGCCGACGGACACCGTCATGCTGCCCATCAGCGTCACGTTTTGCGGCGAGAAGTACAGCGTGTAGGTCACATTGTCCGTACCAGTCACTGTGACGGCGTAGCAAGGTATGCTGTAGAATCCCACTCTGACGTTGACCTGCTCGTACTCGCAGTCGGACAGATCGAACTTCTGTCCCAAGTCGTCCGTCCAATCGCTGTCCTCGCCGAATGTGCCGTAGAACTTATCCTCTGCCTCGATAATTTTGCCCTGCGCGTCGTAAGGCGTCTCCACCTTTATGCTGCCCAGCGTGTTTTCAAGTCTGTTGGCATACGACGCACCGTACATCAGCGCGAGCATCCAATATGCGTACTCGTAGTCCCACGCGTTGAGCTCCACCACGTGCTTGAGTCCGGTGATGGTAAATGTGTTATTGCTGCCGCCGTAGTTGACCGTTATGTCAAATCTGAAATAGCCGTAACCGCCGTCGTCAATGGCGATGTAGGTTTCGAACTCTCCGCCGTCCACGGCGCGCCTGACTATCGTGCAGCGATATGAGGTCTCATCGTTTTTGAACCTGACGGTGCCGCTGACGGAGAAGTTTGCGCTCTCTGTGGAAGAATAGGTGGGCGTGAAGTAAATGTCCGTCACGGGATTTTTCACTTCCGCGTTGTCCTTGCTGTAAGCAAAGGGATATTCGCTCACATTGCCGGAGCGGCTGAAGTGGATGTCAAAGCCCTCCTCTACGTTGTAGAAGTAGGTCTTGCTGTCAAAATTCTTTTCCTGGCCTTGAGCAAACGTTCCGAAGCTGTTGTCCTTTATAAAGCCGTACTCGCTTGCGCCCGCGGCGTCGCTCTCGCGGTAGATGGTGACGTTGCCGGCCTTGTCCATCACGTAGAACGCAAGTTCCGCGCCTATGTACACGCAGCCCGTCCTTGTAAACAGCATGGAATCAAGATTTTGCGTATAGTAACTGTACGGTCTGCTGTACGTCACGGGAGTGACCGTAAGCGCCGTCATATCAAGAATAAACAGACCAGCTTCCTTGCTTGTGTTGGTGGAACCGGAATTCACGCCCGTGAAGAATATCAGTACGTTGCCGTCGGACATCTGCGCGTCCACCACCTGATACATCGCGCGATACGCCAAGCCCATCTTGTTGATGAACACCGCGTTGCCGAAGCGGTCGAGACTGAGCACCGTGAAGTCGTCGGTGACCACGTATGTGCCCTCGAAACTGCTGTCATGCTCGATGAGCAGCGCCTCCACTCTGACTCCGCCGATGGTGACGGTGCCCAACTGTCCCTTCAAGGTCTTTTGCGCGCCGTCCGCCGTGAGCTTGTATGTAAATGTAGCGGCGTTGGTCTGCCTGTCAAGCGTATATGTGCCCGCGCCTATCTTGTCGCCCGTCTCGCCGTCCAGCACGGTAAGATTGCCGTAGCCGTCCAGCGTAAACGAATACTCAAGATCCAGCGTGGAGTTGTCGTACAGCAGGCACAGGGTCGTGTACTCCTGCCCGCGCTCCGTGTATTTGTTGTCGCCCTTCAAGTCGAAGTACGCATAGAATGTGCCGCTTGTCGTGGACAGCTCCAGCCTTACGACGTTAGTTTGAACGTAGGAGTACGGCACGTCGATATGCTCGTCCGCGTTGCTGACGTCGGGCGTATATCTCGCGATGAAGTAGCCGTCCAGCTCAAGCGAAGAGGTCTGCTCAAGCGTTTCGCCCGCGGCAGCTATCTGCGTAAATTTGCCGTATGCCTCCGCGTTGTAGCGCACGAAGTACACATAGTTGCCGCTCCTCATAAATACGTAATTGAACTGCGTGTCGTTGTCGTTTGAGGTGAAGGTCATGAAGTGTATCTCAAGGTCCGCAAACAGCGTATAGTCCTCGCTCTCCGCAAACGTGCCGACGATCTCGCTTTCGCCCTCGTGCAGAGTTGCGCCGCCCTTGCCGTCAAAGGTGAGGTAGTTGTCGCTTATCAGTTGTCCGCCCGCGTATTCCGGGAATCTGCCCAGCGGCAGGGACAACTGTTCATATGTGCCGTCAACGTCGTTGATCTCCAGATACAGCGTACGATTGATCTGCTCGTCGTCGGTGTAGGTGAGGATAAATATGGAATCCTGCACCCGGTAGTTGCCGCTGAACACGCCGCTGTCGTCTTTGAGGGTGGCGAAGCCCGCGGTCTCGGTGCCTATGATGGTCAGCGTTTCGTCGCCCGAAGCGCTATGATACACATGGTCGAAGCGCACCGCCTCGCCGTCCGCGGGTTTGTACGCGACGTAATAGAACAGCTGCCTGCCCGACGAGCTTGCCATGCCGAACTCGAAGTAGTCAAGTTGATCGAAATCCAAGCCCAGCCCGGACGCCTTTGACACTTCCTCCTCAAACGTGGATTGGTCAATTGTAAACCTGTATGTACTGTTGTCCTCGTTTTCCAAAACATATGTCCCGTCGACGACTTTTTTCACGTCGATCACATATCCCAAAAGCGTCGAAACTGCATAAATCGAGGCTTCATGGTCGTTTTTCAACACGATTATCAGGTCGTTTGTGATATTACCCGTCTGACTGTCAAGCCTGGTCAGCTCCGCATATTGCTTGTCGAGATCGCGGTAGAAGTACTCCGTGACCGCGTCCTCGCCCTCGCCCGTGGTGACCGAGTATACCTCAAACAGATATTGCAAGGTCATACCCGAAAAGTTGTCCGAATACAGTCCTACAAGGATGTGACCGCCCGACGATACCTGAGATGTGCCGACGGTCATAAACACGCCTTGCAGGACGTTGAAGTCCTCTGCGTACTCGCCGGTGTAAATGCCGTCAAGCTTCAGCGTGCCCTGCCCGTTTTCAAGTTTGAACTCGTGGTCGAGCGCCGCGTTGTATGAGGCATACACCCATACTTTCCTGTTTTGCAAAGTGGTCTGACTTATTTTAAGTACTTGATGATCGTTCCCAAAAGTACCTAGGTTATCGCCTATCCATATCTCGTCCTCGCTCATGCGCGAGTAGAAATATGTGCTTGTGCTGTCCCCGATGGTGAGCGTCGCGGTGAAGAACCCGTCCAGCGTCATAGAGGGATAGTAAAGATTGTCGCCGATCTTGCGGAATATCTCGCCAAGCGCGATATCGTCGTCGTTGCGCACGACAAACACCCTTGTGCTTGCGCTGCCCGACGTTGCCTGCGCGGTCATGATGGTGACCTGCTTGCCGCTCATCGGGCCGTCCTCGCCAAAAGTCACGACGTAGTTTCCGTCCTCATCCAGAACATATGTTCCGTTTGACACGCGATCCCTGTCCAGGTTGAGGTCGGTATAAGTTATGCCGTTGTACTCGTCCGCGATCAGCGTGACCTGTTGATCTATCTTGCCGACTTTATACAGGAAGTATGTGCCCAACGTCCTTCTTGTAGAATCTCTGTAGCTGAAAGTGCCGTCGCCGTTGAGTTTGCCTATAATGACGGTGTTACCGCCCGCGTCTCTTACGGCGAACTCGCCCGTGACGTCGGTATAGTCGCCCTTGAAGAACTTCCCGCCGCGCCACACGTACGCCTCGGGCTGCGTGCCTCCGGTGAGGAACACGAGATCGTTGCCTCCGAATATGTCTGTCGCACCCTTAAGCCATACGCCGTACAGAACAACGTTGTCCTCCTCGACCGTGTACTTGTCCGAGGCGATCTGCTCGCCGCCGTTGTAAAGGTTGTTGTATATGTATGAGGAACGCCACTGAGCGTCTGTCGCCGTGCGGTCAAGGCTCCAACCGAGGAAGAGGTAGTCGCCGCGCAACTCGTATTGCGGCAGCTCCACGCTTTCGCCATAGTCAAGCGCGTTGTAGTACACACTGTCCAGCATGACGTCGGGGTCGGGACAATTGGGACGGACGGACATAGTAAATCCATGCCGGCTGAGATACACAGTAAAGGCGTTTTGACTCGCGTTGTCGCTTATTGCGCCGTACACGGTGCCCGCCGCGTCATCTACAAGCCTGTAGCCCTTGTAGCTTATCTGCGGATAGTCGCCCGCATAGCCGTAGCTGTCCACGCCCGTCGCAGCCGCGTAGGAGCCGTTTGCTTGCTCCAGATATACGTTTACGGTGTAATGCGCCTTGAACCTTGCCTCCACAGTGATGGGGGTCGCGGGCATGGTCATAGACGCACTGAGCACGTTGCCGTCCACAAACCAATCGCCGAATATGTGGTCGGCGGGTATGTCTAATTGCACGCTCTCAAGCGCAGATCTGATATTTGTGCCGCTTTTGAGGTATATTGTCCTGACGTCGGAAGCGGACAGCCTGAGCGTCAACGCCACAGCGGGAGACCACTTGGCGTAGACGGTTACGTTGTTGTCCACTTTGACCTCGGTGACGGGATCCCCCGTGAGGTCGGCGTTTAAGTACCAGCCCTCGAACATATAGCCCGATCTCTGAGCGGTAGCGGGCAAAGTATACGTCTCGCCGCCCTTTACCGTGGCGCTTGCAATGGCGTCCCCGCCGTTTGTTTCAAACGAAACGGTATAGGACTTGTCCTTGTTGCATGCGCACAGCGCCAACACCAGGATCAGTACCGTTGCCAGCAACAGCAACACCTTGAAATTGCGTCTTTTCATGTTGCACCTCACATTTCAAATGTTGTATGCGCAAATAGCTCAATACATATGCGCATTTTATTGCGGCGTGACGTCATCGACGTCCTCCGCTTTTACTGTCCAGACCGCGTACAGTCTGTCCCCTGCGGCAAGCGAGTCCAGCTGCTCCATGCCGTATTTTGCCGTAGTTGTTCCCTCGATGTCTGACCATCCGACAAAGTCGTATCCGTCGCGCGTGGGCGCGCTGACGCCCATATACGCCTGTATGTGACTTGTGTTGCCTGAGATGTAAGTCAGTACGCCATCCTCAAATCCACAATCGAGGATGACGGGCCTGAACGCCGAGTTCCACATTACGCTCCAACCCTCTGTCGTCGCCTCGTCGCACGCCGCGTAGAATGTAAGCTGATTGCAGTCGCCAAACGCGTTTGCGCCTATATATGCGGGCGCGCCCTCTATGTATGCGACTTTAAGCGTGTCGCATCCTCTGAACGCGCCGTCGCCCACAAAGTTTACGCTTGCGGGCAGAGGCACCTCGCTCAACGAAGCGTTGG
Organism: uncultured Clostridia bacterium; assembly: GCA_947625225.1. Classification (GTDB taxonomy): domain Bacteria; phylum Bacillota; class Clostridia; order Christensenellales; family CAG-917; genus CAG-475. Next base: position 106,538 of record CANQNQ010000003.1, read on the forward strand.
CAAAGGCGTACTCCCCTATGCTGATTATGCCGTCTCCAAGATCAAGCGCAGCGAGCGCGGCGCAGTTGTAAAATGCGTGACTATCCACAGTCTCGACCGCCGCAAATTGCACCGAAGCCAGCCTCTCGCAGTCCCTGAACGCGTACTCGCCTATCTCCTTCAGTCCTTCGCCGAAAGTAACCTGCTCAAGCGAAGCGCATTTGCCAAACGCTCTCTCGCCGATGTACGTCACGCTGTCGGGGATGTCCACCCGCTCAAGCAGCCTGCACCCGTAGAAAGTGTAAGGCTCTATCGAAGTGAGATAGCGGGACAGCAACAGCTGAGTCATGTTGTCGCAGCCGTAGAACGCATGATCGCCTATATAGCTCACTCGCCTTGCCGCCATATCCACGCGTTGCAGGGCGGTCTCGTAAAACGCGTACCTGCCTATGGATTGCAAGTCGAAAGGCAAGGTAAGCGCCTGCAATGACGTGCAGTTGTAGAAGGCGAAGTCCGGTATCTCGTGCAGATTGCTGCTAAGTTCCACACTTATAAGCCCCGTGCAGCCAGAAAACGCGCTTCTGCCGATCTTGCGAATGCCGCTTATGTCAATGGATTGCAGATTTATGCAGTTGTACAGCGCGTAGTCCGCAATGCCGCTTATGGCCATGCCGTTGGTCATGTAGCTGTCCAGCGTACCGTCAAAATTCCACTGTCCGCTTTCGTCGTAGCCGACTATCCAATTGCCTGCCACGACAAGTCCGCCCGTGCCCTGCGCGTCATTCCATATAGCGGTGTCGTAAAACGCGTACGCGCCTATGCGCTCAAGCGTGGACGGAGTTATGTTTTCGGGATTCCAGCCGCTGTTGTGAAGGCTCATACAGCCCGCAAACGCGCCGCTGCCTATCTCTTTAAGTCCGTTGGGCAGGGATATATTGGCAAGCGCGGAACAGTTTTCAAACGCGGAAGCGCCCAAAATCTGCAGGGAGCTTGCGGCGTTGCACTGCATCATATACAGATTTGACTGATATCCGAACGCGCTGTTGCCTATATACTTCACGCTGTCGGGTACGATGAGGTCGTACAGCGTGGCGGAGCTTTCGTCCTCAGCGCTTTGGGTATATTGGAAGGTATTGTCCGCAATGCCCACGGTGCCGCGGCGTATCTCGTAGTAGTTTTTGAGATTTTCCTCATCAACGTCCTCCGCGCGGAATTGGACCGCGCCCTGCCAGCTGTCGGGAATGTTGTCGTGGTCTTTGTCGTAGCTGTCCGCTCCGTCCACGGGATCTCCCTCGCCCTTGAGGTAGCGTACGTTCCTCGCCACTTTGGCGCTTACGCCCACAAGCCAATCGTCGACGTATATCATCTCGCCTTCAAGCTGGTCGTCGTATACCTTTGTCCCCAAAAACGCGAACGCGCCCACCGAGGTAAGCGTATCGGGCAAGCCTATGTGCGCAAGCTGTTCGCAGCCCGCAAACGCGCCGTACTCTATCGTCTGAGTGCCCTCGGGCAGGTCTATGTCGGTCATGACGCAGCCGGCAAATGCGCTTGCTCCCACTGTGAGCGTATCGAGCGTGGATTTGAAATTTATATCCTGTACGCCGCTATCCACAAATGAGCCGGCGCCTATATACCTTATCCCCTCGCCGAAGTTGAACGTCTTGAGCGCGGAGGTGTTGGCAAACGCGCTGAGTCCAACGTACATAACGCTGTCGGGCAAGGTCAGTTCCTTCACGGAATTGCACTCGTAAAACGCGCTTTCGTCAATGTACTGCAAACCCTCGTGCAAGGTTATGCTGCTAAGGCTGCGGCAGTAACCGAAGCACAGTTTGTTGATGACGCTCACGCCGGACGGCACGTCAATGCTTTCAAGCGAGGTGCAGCCCTGGAAGGCGGATTCGCCAAGCGTCTGGAGCCCGTCGGGCAACGTGACGAAAGTAAGGTTTATGCAGTTGAAGAAGGCGTTGGCGGCGATCTCTCTGACGTTTGCGCCTATCTTTACGCTTGTTACAAGCGATCTGCCCCTGAACGCCGCCGCTCCGACAGAGGTCACGGGACGGCCGTGGTAGGTGTCCTCTATCACAATGTCTCCCGTCGCCGTGCCTATGGATGTGACCGCATACTGCGAGCCGTCAGCGGACAACGAGTAGACCAATCCCGACTCCAGGTCGCGCGCGAATGTATATGGCTGGGTGTACGCGGAATATTTGTCCTTGTCCGCGCCTCCAAACGCCCTTACGCGCACGGAATAGTTGCCCGCCGCAAGATTGGACAGGGATATGGAAGCCCTGGTCACTTTGCGCACTATGGGCGAGCCGCTCTCCGCGCTTATCTCCACATCGTAGCCGCGCGCGCCCTCCACGGAACGCCAGCTGAGCGTGAAGTTTTCGTCAAGATACAGTCCGTCCGGCGTGGTCAGCGAAACGTCGTCGCCGTTGCACGCAAATAGCGCTATCATGAGGGACAGCATAAGCAAAATCGTGACCACAGTCTTAATTTTTTTCATCACTTCCCTCCCTTTTTAGCCTTGCGGGCTTTTATTATTTCGTGCGGCCACCTGAACTTGAATTTGCGCACCCATATATCCAAAAGGAACAGTACCATCGCGGTTATGATAAGCGCGAGGCGCGGATCGTATACGTTGTGGATATCCACCACAAAGTTGGACAACGATTCAAGCGGAGCCGCAATATCCACCATCTTGCCGCCGCCCTCCCTCGCGAGGTTTTCAAGCAGATAGGGGTCCGCGTCGTTGAACAGATCGTATTCCTTTGAAAACGCGAACGCTTTGTACGTCTCGGATGAGCCAAGCACGTTGCCGTCCTCATCCAGCTTGTCCACGATTATCTTGTACGCGCCCGTCCTCTTTATGACGAATACGGCGCGTTTGTTGTTGCCAAGCTCGGACTTGACGTAGACGTCGCCATCCTGCCCGACTTCGTTGAGCGTGACGGAATGTTTGCCGCTCTCATCCGCGTACTCTATGCGCCCGGACAGGCTTTCGCCCTCCTTAAGATCCGCCGCCACGTAAAGCGTGTTGATATAGTTGCTTTCGCTAACGCTTATCTTGACGCCCGTGACCTCGATATCCGTAAGCGGCATTATGTTGGTCATCGCGTTGCACAGCAGACGTACGCAGTTGTCGTCCTGCAAGAATCCCGCCGACCATTTGCCGTACAAGTCGCACATAAAGCTGCCAACGCGCCCCGCGCCAAACTGCCATTGCGCGTAAAGCGGCACCTCATAGGGACCCGTCAGTATGACCTCCGCGTCCGTCTTTGCCCTCACGCCGTAGTATCCGCCCAGCGTTGTGGACAGCGCCCACGCTCTGCCGCCAAGACCGTGCTCCACGCCCACCACTATGGGCGAGCCGGGAGCGCTTATCTCGGGATTGAATTCTTCTTCTTTATACTCGTTTATATCGGGCGATTTGAGGTCGTCTTTCATAAGATCCATAACTCTGTTCTTCAGCGTCTCGCCCGTGCCTCGCGCCGTCTGCGCGGTGCCGCCCCAAGCCTCGGCTACCTTGTTCATTGCGTTGAAATCCCCCGTATCCGGCTCTATACCCACGACGGATACGGTTATATCCGAATAGTTCTCGTTCTTGGCAAGCTCTACGACATCATCCACGTCAAACACCTGACAATCGGTGACAAACACTATGTGTCGCCTGTTTATACGCGATTCGGCTTTCAGCGCCTTTGCCGCCGCCTCAAGCGCAGGACGGAAATAGGTGCCGCCGCCTCCGCCGCCAAGCGAGTCGATGGCATTTTTGATCTGAGTGTCGTACACGCAACTTATAAGCGTGGTCTCGTAGGTATATGTGTTGGAAAACGTCATGACGCCCACATAGTCGCTGTCGTCAAGCACCTCCAGGCACCCGTATGCGCCCGCTTTTGCCGCGGGCAAGCGATCGTTCTGCTGCATGGAACCGGAATCGTCCACAATGAGCACCACGCCCATGGGAGGTCTGTAATTGACCGCTTCAACGGGCAGCATTTCCTGCAACTTGCTGCCATACAGATCCTTGCGGTTGTAGGCGTGCGCGCTGTCGTCATCGTTGTCGCCGCCCACCGTGAACACGCTGCCGCCGTTTTCGTATACGTATGTGTACAGCAAATCGGCAAGTTCATCGCCGAGGTCGGCGTTGGACACGTTGTTGAGCACAACCTGGTCGTAGCCGCAAAGCTCCTCCACGCTTGTGGGGACGTCGGGATCGGTGGTCACGTTGATCACCTTGACGTCCTTCCCGAATTGCTCGTCTATCATGCGCACAAGCGAGTCGGAATCGCCGTTGCGATGCTCCAGCACAAGCATGCTATCGTGCACTTGTATGTAGTAATACGCGCAATAGGCGTTGTTTTTTTCATCTTTATCTTCGCCGTTGTAGCTTATCTCAGCCCTGAGCTCGTGCAGCCCTTCGCTGCCAAACACCACCTCGTTGAAGCTGACGGACTGCTCGCCTGCGGATATAACGGCGTCCTCCTGCACGCCGACGGATCTGCCGTTGTCAAACAGCTCCACCCTTACGCCGTCCAGATTGGAGTCGGCCTTGCTGTTGACGGTGACGTTGACCTGGCACTGCTGATTGACGCGCACATAGTAGTTGGGCGTTTCCACGGCGGATATCTGTATGCTGTCGTCCTTATAGTTGCTATCAAGCCGCGTGGCGTCCACTTTGATGCCCTTAAGAGCGGCGTTTCTTACCGCCTCGACGGCGTTTTCGTCCGTTTCCAGCCCGTCGCTCAATATCAATATCTTTGCGGTGGTGGGATGCTCAAACAGCATCACCGCGTAGTTTATCGCGGCGGCGATGTCCGTTGCGCCCGTATCGGGTTGCGGCGCGTTGACAAATTGATCGTACGCCTTGGGCGTGTCGTAGGTCATGGGCGCGGCGTAGACCTGGTCGAAGCCGAATTTGACAAGCCCCACCTTGATGTTGTCGTACTGCGCCTCGTTGAGCAGTTCCTTGAGGTAAAGCTCCCTGTCGGCGCTGATTTCGGGCTGGGTGTCGGACATATCCACAAGCACCAACATCTCGTTGGAGTCGTTCCTCACGTCATACTCGAAGGTTATGCCCGCAAGCACCGTGATAGCAAGCAACATAACAAGCGTGTGCGCAACTATGGATATGATGCGGTTGCGCGTGTTGCGGTAGCGCTTGTACACCAAAAAGTAGTTGAGCACCGTAAGCCCCACTGCGGGGATAAGCAGAAGGAGCAACCATGGCTGAGTGAAATTGATCGTAAACATCGCTCCCTCCTTTATCTGTTTTCAAAGGAATGCAGCAGCCATTCAACAAACAGCAACGCCACCAATCCGGCCGCAAACCAGATCAGCAGGTCGTCTATGCCGCTGCCCGCGTCGGAGTCCGCAACGGGAGCCTCCAACGCCGTTGCCGTGGCGAAAATGTTGCTTTCCGCCTTGGGCAGGTTGACGTAAATTTTTACGTCGGCTGTATCTTTGCCGAAATAGGAACTCTGCTTGAATGTGTAAGTCCCCGGCACGGCAAACTTCATATCTATAGGAAACTGCTCGTACTTCTCGTCGCCGTACACAAGTTCGGGCCCTCTGCAATTGAGTGTGACGCTTTCGTTGACCTCGTACGCGTACTTCTGCACCGTCGGCGGGAAGAAGTGATCGAAAATGCCGTACATCAGGTACACAAATTCCGGCCTGCGGGCAATATTTGAGTAGTGGACGGAAAACGGCATTACCACCGCCTTGCGCAACGCGCCGTTGAGCGTGCCGTCGACAAGCAGCGCCGCGGGATTGTTTTCACAATACAGCAGCACCTTGCCATACGCCGAATCGTACGTCATCGTGGAATATTGCGTTACAAATATGTTGTCCGCGTTTATGTGCCCCGTTATGGCGTCGCCCTCGCCGGAGGAGAAGTGAAGCTCGTTTTTAAGGTCTCCCCTTGTGCCCGTCACCGTGACGGACAGCCCCGGTATGTTGCCAAAGGGCGGATCCATTATAAGCGACACGCCGTCCGTGGGCAGCTCGGCAAGCTTATCTGCGTGCTCGAATATGTAAAAGTCGTAGCCATTGGTCGCAAATTTGTTATTATTGTAATCGCTCAGCGACACTATCTTCACCCTGACGTCCCACCTGTCGGCGTAGTCGCCGGGCAGCCTGTTGAGCAGCACCTCGAAGAAGGGGTTTGGGTCGTTGGAGACGTATTGGATGTTTATCTGCTCCTTCTTGCCTCCGTATATATAAAACTCGTCGTCCTCCTCGAAGCTGTCTTGCGGGTCGTCAAAGTAAGCGCGTATGGAGTTAAATTCCGCAAATTGCGAAGCGCCCGTAACCTCGACGTAGTACATTCTGTTTTCTATATCCGCGCCGACATTGCCCGTAAATATCACCGTTGCGGGCACGTCCTCGGCGAAAAACAGCGGGTCGGACGTCAGCGTCTCCTTGCTGCCGTCGGTGTGTTCCACCTCTATTTGAAGCGGATAGCTGCCCGATTTGCCGTACAGCCCCACCTGTACGGTGACGGCATAATGGCCTCCGTCAAGTTGCGCGGTCGCGCCGAGTATGCCAAGATTCCACTCCCCTTCCTTGGCGACGTTGACCACGGATACGGAGTCGGGCACGGAGGCGTAGTCCGCGTCCGTGTACAGATATATCTTCGCGTCGGGATTGAGGTTGACGATGTCCTCGCACAGTCTCATTGCGCCCGCGATGTCGGCGGTTGAATAGGAGCAACTTTCGTTGTCGCTCTGCAAAGTCAGCAGGTCGTCTATCACCGCCATCGCGTTTGACGCGTCCGACCTGCTTGCCAGATAGCGCGGGTCAGCGTCCGCCAATATGACGGATGCCAAGCTCTTTTTGCCTACCGTATCGTTGATGCGGTCAATGGCAAGTTTTATCGCCCTCTCGTAGCGCGTCACGCCGTCCTCGTCGGCAGTGCGCATGCTTGCGGAGGAATCTATGATGATGACGGACTCGTTGGAGTCCCCTTTGGCGCTGTTGTCAAGCACGGGCTGCGCCAGAATGAGCGCCATGCACCCGATAATCAGCACCTGACATATGATTATCAAAATATTGCGCAGCTTGTTTGTGACAAGCCTTTTGCGCTTGTACTTCAAAGCCAGCTTCCAGATATAGTTGCTGGAAGTGTATTTGATGAGGAAATTGGGCTTGATTATGTAAATAAGCAGCAAGACCAACAGTCCGATGAGTCCCAACAGTCCGAGGGGTATAAGCAATTTCATCATGATATTATCTCCCCCCTCAGAAGTTCTTTGAACAGCATGTCCTCTATGGGCTTGTCCGTGCGCACGCTTATGAAGCCCGCTTCACGCTTGTTGCAGAATGACAGCATATCCTGCTTGAGGTCGGCAAGGGCGCGGTCGTAGTTGAGCAGCAGCGCCTTTGTCACCTTTATCTTGAGATTGCGGTCGTCAAGCAGATCGGGCGTTTCGCTGTCGATGAGGTGTACCCTGCCGTCAAAATCCGGCGAGATCTCCTGCGGAGTCAGCACCTGTATAAGCAGCACCTGCCTGTGCTTGTACACAAGGTAGTCAACCGCCTTTTTCCAATTGCTGTCCGTCAAAAAGTCGGATATGATGACGCTTATGCCGTTGCTTTGCCCCGCGTCGCCGCTTGAGATGACGCACTGTTCTATGTCGACTTCGCCGTCAAATTCCAGCCCTTCCATGCGGCTTATCGCTCTGAAAAAGGCGTTTTTGCCGACGATCGTGCCAAACGGATCCTCGCTTGCGCGCCCGCGCATAAAATTAAAAGACAGCTTGTCCATGCTCTGCACCGCCAAAAAGCCCAGCGCCGCCGCGACTGCGGTCGAGTATGCCGCCTTGTCCGGCATATCCCTGCCCATCGACGCCGAACAATCCAGAAATATCTGCACGTGCATCTGCCTTTCGTCCGTAAACAGCTTTAGGAAGTACTTTTCAAAGCGGCTGAACAGGTTCCAATCTATGCGGCGGATGTCGTCGCCAAGTTGGTATTCCCTGAAATCGGAAAACTCGACGGTCTGGCCATAAGTCTTGACCAGGTGTTTTCCGCCGAAATATCCCTTAAGATCCGCTCTCAAATTCAACGACAGGGTCTCCAGCCTGCTGAAAAACGCGTCATTGAGGTACTGTTTGCTCATACGTCCTCTTACTTCTTAAATCTGCCTCTCTTGCCCTTGCGCGGCTTTGACTGCGCGACTTCTTCGGGCTCCTCTGCATTGGGCTGCTCAAGTTGTTGCTCCGCCGTAGCCTCTTCGTCGTAGAAATCCGCCTTTTTGGGCGCTTTGCCCAGCTCGGCGAGCATCATGCCTATCACCGCGTCCGCAGACACGCCGTTTGCGATAGCCTCAAAGTTTAGCTTTATGCGGTGGCGCAGCACGGGATATGCCAGCTGATCTATGTCCGAATACGCAACGTTGAATCTACCCTTGATGAGCGCAAGCACCTTTGCCGCGGATATGATCGCCTGTCCCGCACGGGGGCTGGCGCCAATGCGTATATACTTCTTTGCCGCCTCCGTAGCCAGCGGGCTGTCGGCATGCGTGGACGCAACAAGCATCATCGCGTAGCGCAACACCTCGTCCGCAACGGGTATCTGATTGGCGGTGGCGCGCATGGACAACAGATCGTCGCCGTTGCACGCGGGTTCTGCTACTTCATCCATGGTTTTTTGGGTCATGGTGACGATGTTCATCAAGTCCATCATGGACGGATTGGGCACAAGGATCTTGAACATAAAGCGATCCATCTGCGCCTCGGGCAGCGGGTATGTGCCGTCCTGCTCTATGGGATTTTGGGTGGCTAGCACAAAGAACGGCTCCTCCAACTTTCTCGATACGCCCATGACGGTGACGGTGTGCTCCTGCATCGCCTCAAGCAGCGCCGACTGCGTCTTTGGCGTGGCGCGGTTGATCTCGTCCGCGAGGATGATGTTGCTGAATATGGGACCGGGCTGGAAGCTGAACGTCGAATTGCCTCTCTGGTCCTTTACGATTATGTTGGTGCCCGTGACGTCGGCGGGCATGAGGTCGGGAGTGAACTGTATCCTTGCAAAGGGCAAGTCGAAAACTCTGCCCAAGCTGCGCACCAAGCGCGTTTTGCCCACTCCCGGGACGCCTTCAAGCAGTACGTTGCCGCCCGCGATCATCGCAATGACGGTGTTTTCCACCACTTCTTTTTGCCCGATTATGTCGCGGGACAGTTGGTAGAATATCTGTTTGCACTGCTCGCTGAACTGTTGTATGTCCTTTTCGGTCACTTCCTTTTTAACTACTGGCTTGTGCGCCTTTGCGGCGATCTTGGGCGTAGGCAGGACCTGAGACTGAGGCGCCTCGATCTTTTCCTCGTCCTTATAGTTTTTGTTGAGGTATTTTTTGCCGCAGTTGCCGCACACAAATATCTTTTTGTTTTCGTCAATATCGTTCAGCGTGCCGCAGGCGACGCATTTGAATTTTCTTGCCATAGATCACTCCTTTTATTTCATTCGCCGTCGCTGTCTTCCGAGCCGGGGTCAAGCGCGTCCAGATAGCCCGAAGCCGCGTCCTTATAGTTGTTGTCCACGTTTTCGCCGTTCATGGAGTCGTACGCCTCGTTCATGGCGTCGCCGTAGTTGTCGCCGTAATATGTGCTGCCGTCCACTATCTGATTGCGGTTCTCGGTGCGTCCGCTTCCGCTGCCGTCAGAGGGGTTGTTGCCACCGCCATTGGGGTCATCCGACGACTGTGGCGGCGGAGATTGAGTCTGAGGCGCGCTTATGCCGTCGCTCTCGGGATCTGCGTCGTCCTCAACGTCATCCGCTATGCTGCGGAACAGCGCGAACACGTCCACATTGCCTTTAAGGGCTGCGTCCTGCCTCAGCGGATCTACAGCTCCGTCCGACCAACCCGTGAACACGTACCCCTCGTTTGCAACAGCGATGACCGCGGGAGCGTCCTCGCCCTCTGCGACCTCTACCCTGTCGCCAAACAGTTCGGGCTGTTCCCAATGCCCGGTGACGTAATATATCTTGCCCGCTTCCTCGTCGCGCACGGTGTAGTTGACGTAGTAGACGTTCACTTTGGAGCGGTTGAGAAGTTCCGGCCCGCTGGGGATTATCCCCGCGTACGCCAGGCCGCTCAAAGCCGTCATACGCGTCATGACAAAGCACATGACGGTGACCGCGATTATAAGCGAAGCCGCCACGTTGAATTTGAGCATTGTGTGCTTTGTCTTTTCAAGGACTTGCCTGGTGTCCTCCCTCTGCGCCTTTGCGATGTAGGAATCGTTGCCCTCCATGCCCATCATGGTGAGCACGCGCTCCTCAAGCCCGATGCCGTCTATGCGCGCCGCCACAGCCTTTGCGGAGGGTCTGAACTTTGCAAAGTAAAGCGCGACGGTCAATACCGTCGTGATAACCACAAGCAGTCCCAGCGCCACGTACAGCCCTTCCTTGAAGCCGACAAACCAACTTATCAGCTCCGTCAACGTCGCCGCCGAAGCGCCCGCCGTGAGACCTATGAGCAATGCTTTCAGCACCGCCTCGCGTTTCACGCGCGCGCCGTAGCGTTTGATGTTGCCTCTGTCGGACATATTTGCCTCCTTTGCCCTCAAAATGGGGACATCCTCAAATTTGCACAATATGAGGACGGAAAAAAATCCTCCTCATATCGCGTTCTCTACATTATATTGCAAAATGTATTTTGTCTGCGCGGCGGCGCGGTCGCGCCGCCGCAAGTTGGTATTGTTTTGCTTTTACCACTCGTACTTTTTGACCTCTGCGGGGACGTTGGCAAGCGCCTGCGCCATAAGCGCGGACGGCTGATGATCCGCCTGAGAGGCGGGGTCGTAGTCGTAGACCACGGTGCACTGCTGCTCCAGCGTGACCAGCGGCGAAGATGTGCCGGTGATGACGCCGTTGTTGTTCTTTGTGACGGTGTAAGTCATCGCGTACGCCGTGGAGCGGGAGATTTGGAAGCAGATCTGCTGTTCCTTGCCCCAGCCGTTGAAAGCGGTTTCGTTGATCGTCGTCAGCATTGTGGGCAGCACAAGTTTCTTGATTCCCGTGCAGTTTTCAAACACGCGACCGCTGAGAGACGAGAGACTGTCGGGCAAGGTGACGTTTTCAAGATTTGTACAATCTACAAACGGCATGTTGAGCATCGTGACGCCCTCGCATATCTCGACAGATTGCAGCTTGTCACATCCGACAAACAGCTGGTTGAAGTTTTCGGTGGTGGCAAGCGTGACGTTTGTGGGATTGACAAATGTCACGGTTTGCAGCTCGTCGCAATCTTTGAACACGGCGTTTTCCATGTGGATGTGTATGGGCAGCTGCAGCTCGGTTATCTGCGTGTGCATAAACGCGCCTACGTTGATGGACGTCACGTTGGTGAGGTCCACGCTTGTAAGACCTGTCAGCGCAAATGCCGCCTGCTCTATCGTTACTCCCTCCGGGAACGCTATCTGCTGCAATGCCGTGCAGTTGTAGAATGTCGAGGCGTTTATGGTCTTGACCCTGTTGCCAAGCGTCACGTTTGCAAGCTGCGGGCAGGATTCGAACGCGCCGTTCCTTGCCGCAAGGCTGTACTCGCCCGTCGAGGAGTTGGGATCGGGACGACTTGTGGTGCCCCTGGGCAGCGTAAGTTCGCCGTCGCCGCTCTCTATCGTCACGGTGTTGAGCGCTTCCATAAACGAGAACGCGCCTGCGCCGAGTGATGTGACCGTGTCGGGTATGGTGACCTGGGTTATATTGGTGCCGTAGAATGCGCGCGCGCCGATGGCGGTAACGCCCGTCAGGTCGATGCTTTCAATGGGCGTATTCTTGAACGCGTAGTTGCCTATGACGTTTGCGCTGTGCGTTATTTCCGTCAAATTGGGGCAATCCTTGAACATACGAGGACCGACTTCCAGAGCGTTTCTGTTCTTGTTGGTCAGCAGTTTGGGCAGGTTGGTGACCGTGCTTACCGCGGAGCCTTCGAACGCGCCCATATAGTTGGGGGTCTGCTTGCTGGAGCCGGTGTCTTCGTTGTTGCTTGTATCCAGCGACTCGTAGCCGTTGATCTTGAACTCCACCTTCTGATCGTCGAGGGAATTGAAGGTCACGGTGGCGAGCTTGCTTGTGTGCGCAAACGCCGCTGCGCCCAGATAGTTGAAGGATACGCCGAATGACACGGAGTGGATGTAGCTGCCGTAGAAGGCGTAATCGTCCACCTTGGTCACGTCGGACAGGTCGAGGTCGTAGCCCTCGCTGTCTATCTCGCGCTCCACCGTATTTGCAAACGCGCTCATCGGGACGCTCTTTATCCTGTTGCCCAGCGTCAGCGAAGTGATCGGGTCGTTTTCAAACACGCCGAGGTTGGCGTTGCCTGCTTTGGGGTAGTTGGATTTGCCCGCGGGAGGCGCGCCAAGCGTCAACGCTTCTTGACCGCTTTCAAAGGTTACGGACGTCAGCTGTTCGCAGTTGGCAAATGCGCCCGCCTCTATCTTGAGTACGCTTGCGGGGATGGTCAGAGTGCTGAGCTGTGTACCCGCAAACGCCTGCTTGCCTATCGAGTACACAGACGCAGGCAATGAAATGGATTTCAGCGCGGAATCCTTGAACGCGCCCTCTTCTATCGTGAGCAGCATTTTGCTCTCGGTCAGATCGACGTTCTGCACGCTGCTGTTTGCAAACGTGTATTTGGGTATATTGAGTATACCGTTGGGCAGTTTGACGACGGTGACGTCGTCCATATCCTCAAACATATATGCGCTGAGTTTGACATCCTCCACGTTGCTGAGATCAAGCAAGCCGCCCTCGCTCAGTTCGGGATAGACGTACACGTACGTCGTTTTAGTGTCGAAACTGGTGAACGCGTTGTTCTCGAACTTGAATTTTGTCGCCGCGTCGCCCGTAAGCGTCACTTCTGTGAGTTTATGGTTGCCCGCGAATGCGTCTTGCGCCAGCGAGGCGAGCGCGTCAAAGGTCAGCCCCGTAAACGCGCAGCCCTCGAATGCGGCGGCGCCGATGGTCTCCACTTTGTCAAGGTTGACGTCGTCCAGGATAGAGCAGCCCGCAAACGCGTTGGCGCCGATCGTAACTATGCCCTCGCCCAATGTCACCTGCTTGAGGTTTGTCGCGCCCGAGAACATGCCATCGGGTATCGCCTCGATATTGGCGTCCTTCATATCCACAACGTTCAGCGCCGTGCAGCCAGCAAACATGCCGGTTGGCAGATCGCTTGCCTCGGACGCGTCGCCCGTCACAAACACTATCGTGTCAAGCTGCGGGCAGTTCCTGAACATATAGTTTGCTCCGCCGGCGGCAATGCCGAAGCCCGCGGGGATGTTGACCGTCTTCAGCGACGGGCAGCCCTCGAATACGCTTGCGTTGATGTCCGCCTTTGCAAATGACCTGTCCGGCAACGTGACCGCGGTCAGACCGGAGCCTGCAAAGCAGCTGGTGCCCAGCTTGGTCATATCCGTAAAGTCAAACGCGGTGAGCTCCTCGCAGTTCTGGAAGGCGTAGTTGCCAACGATGGTTATGCCCTTGGGAGCGGTGTTGTCGGGACCTACGAATGTCTGCAAAGACGGGCAGTTGCGGAAGGTGTAGGCGCCTATCTGCGTCAAGGTGGCGGGCAATTTGACAGTGGCAAGATTGGTGCAGCCGTCAAACGTATATGCCGCCGAGGTAAGGCTTACCGCAGTCGTGCCGGAGGTGGTGAACCTCTGTATCGCCGTATCGGACAGGTCCATGCTTGTCAGCGCGACGCAGTTCTGGAAGGCGTACTGGTCTATCATTGTGAGCTGCTGTTTGGCGGGCAACTTGATGTCGTTGAGCGACGAGCAGTTCTGGAATACGTTGCTGTATATCCTGGTGATAGCCGTATTTGACAGATCGATGTGGTCCAGTTTCGTGCAGCCCGAAAACGCGGACTTGCCAAGCATGCTTAGCTGTGTGCACTGCGTGAAGTCCACGGTGGCAAGCTCCGTGCAATCCTGGAACGCGGCGTTGCCCGTTGCGCTGCCCACTGTAGTCAGAGTCGAAGGCATTATGATCTTGTCTATCTTTATCTGACCGGTGAACGCGGAAGCCTCTATGGTCTCCACCTTTGTGCCGCTGAGGTCGATGACTCCGTCCAGCGAGGTGTTGTAACCCGTCTTGCTGTCCTTGGTGACCTTAAACGCAGAGGACCTGATGTACTGCAAATTGGTCAAGCCCGCAAAGTCAATGCTTTCAAGCGCGGAGCAATCCTCAAACATGCTGCCGTATATTTCGGTGAAGTTGTCTGCGCCGCCCTTTTCCACGTTCACCGTGCGCAGACTTGCGCACTTTTTGAACATATTCTTGCAGTTTTCGTAGACGTCCTGCGTGCGGATGGTCCAGGTCGTGATGCCGGACTCGCTGAACATGTCGTTGTTGCTTGAGGTGCCCTTAAAGGTCATCGCATGGTTTGCGGGAGGCGTGATCTTCACATCGCCCGCCTTCTGGAACGCGTATTTGTAGAACGTCACGTCCAAGTCGCCCGTCACAAGCGTAAAGTCGCCGACTTCGGCAAAGCAGTAATCGTAGAATTCGTTTACATTTTGAATGCCGTTGAGAGTCGTGAGGGATTTGCAGCCCCTGAACGTGCACTGGCCGAATCCCAGCATGGAGCTTGGGAACGTGACTGTCTGCAAGCTTGCGGCATATGCGAATGTCGCGGCGTATTGGCTGGAGCCGCCAATGCCCTTGCCGGAGGTGGGTTTCTGCGCTATCGCAAGGTCGGGAGCGGTGTACTTAAGCTTTACGCAGCTTGACAGATCCAGCTCCACAATGCCCGAGCAGTAGAACGCGAACGCGCCGAGGTGCTCTATATTGTTGCTTTCCGCCGCGGGCAGGGTCACGGTCCTGAGGTTGGGCGTGTTTGCAAACGCGTAGTTGGCAAACTCCTTCAGCTTTGTCGCCCTGGACAGGTCGACTTCCTGCACTGCGCTGCCGCTGAACATGGAGACGCCCAGCTTTGTGACGCCGCTGCCGAGGATGACCTTTTGCAGGCTGACGCAGCCGTTGAACAAGCCCTTGCAATCCGCCGCTTTACCGTTGCTTGAATAAGCGCCCGACGACGGGAACGCGCCGTCCGCGAATGTGCTCAGACGCGTTGCGTTGCTGAAGTCCACGGTGGTCAGCGAGAGGCAGTTCTGGAACACGTATGCGCCCACGGTCTGCAGCGCGCTGTCGGGCATGATGGTCACGTCCTCAAGCGAGGTGCAGTTTTCAAATGCCCTGTCGCCTATCTCCACAACGGAAGCGGAGATGATTATGTGCTTGATGCCGGTTATGTTGGTAAGCGCGCCCGCGCCTATCCTGGTTCCGCCAAGGGTAAGCGATTCGGTGGTGTCGGCGTACATCAGCGCGATGGACAGACCGCCGTCCTCGCCCTTTTCGTAGATGATGGGTGCGCCGTTTTCGTCCACGACGTACTTGCTGTTTGCCTTGGCGACCTTTATGGTCTCTATCGTGCCGTTGCCGGCAAATACGTTGCTTATGCTCAGCACCGTTGAGGACAGCGTGACCTCTTTCAGCGCCGTGCAGCCCACAAACAGGTTGTTGCCCAGTTTAAGCTCGCCGTCGTCGTTCACCGTCCTGGGGAACACGATGGACTTAAGTTGCGTGTAGTTGAACGCCATGTCGCCTATGCTCTCCAAATGGCTGCCGTCGGGCTCGTCCGCTGCGGGAGCGTCGTCCACAGCGCCCACTGCGCCTTCGGGGCCCGCTTCCGTTTCAAGCTCTGCGCCTCCCTCAAAGGTTATGCTTGCAAGGCCGCTGTTGATAAACGCGTTGTTGCCTATCGATATTGTGCGCGCGGGTATATTTATTGTCGCAAGCGCGCTGTCTGCCGAGAATGCGTTGTTGCCGATGACAAGGTCCGCAACGGCCTCGCCCTCTGCGGGTGCGGCAAAGGTGAAGCTTGACAACATCACGTTTTTGCTGAACGCGCCCTGTTGTATCTCCTTGACGGACGCGGGGATGTTTACCTCCACCAAGCTCTGCGAGTTGAACGCGCTGCTGCCTATGGTCTCAAGTTTGGAGCCGGGCGCAAAGGTCAACTGATTGAGCGGCTTTATGCCGAGGTTGCCGCTGTCGCCTGCAAACGCGCTGTTGCCGATGGAAGTGACGTTTGCGGGAATATTCACGGATGTGAGACCCGTGTTGTAGAACGCGTAATTGCCAATTGAGGTAAGGTTTTCGGGCAAAGTGATCTTCGTCAGCTGCCTTGCGTAGTAGAACACGTTGTTGCCTATCTCGAGGTTGAATTTGTATGCTTCGCCGTCCTTGGCTGGCACGGTGAAGTTCACTTCCGTCAAGCGATTGTTGCCGTTGAGGCCGTTGTACAGAGCGTAGTTGCCAAGGTGTACAAGCTGGGACGGGAATGTGATGGAAGCAAGATTCAATCCCGCAAACACGCCGCTTGAGCTACTATCTGAGTCGGCGATGGTCAAGCCGCCAACTTCCTTCTCCCCCGCTTCCGCAAAGGTTATGACCACGTTGTTTGCCGCAGTGATATTCGCGCCCTTGAACAGGTCGACAGTGAGGTAGGTCATCGTGGCGGGGATCTCCAGCTTTTCAAACGCATATTCGTACTCAACAAACGTGGAGTAGAATATTGCCGTTTCTATCTTTGTCATGCCCTCGGGCAGGTGCAAGCGCTGAAGTTCGGGCGTGTTGTGCAAAGCGCCCTCTTGTAACATCAGGTCGTTGGTGTCCGCTATCTCGCCCACATTTTCGGTGGCGACGAGGTCTTGGAATACCAATTCCGTAATGGCGCAGCCATCAAACGCCAGCTTCTGCACGTTGCGCACTGTGCCGGGCACATTGACAACGCCGCTCTTGCCGCGCGGGCAGAACAGCAGGTCGCTGTGGACAAATTCGTTTCCATCCTCGCCCTTGATTTCGCGCATGCTATAGAATACGTCTTCGTAGGTGCCGTAGTAGGAGTTGTCCTCCGCAATGGTCAGCGTGGACAGTGCGTCGCAGCCGTCAAACACAGTGAACGTACCGTCCGCGGACAGGCTGATGGTCTTCAGAGTTGAAGGCAGACTCACGGACTGCAATACCGAGCAGTTTGCAAACACGCTGTCGCCAAGGGACGCAAGTCCTTCGGGAAGTTTTATGCCGACAAGCTTGCTGCAACCGCGGAACGCGCCTACGCCCACTTCGAGGTCGGTGTATGCTTCCTCGCCGAAGTTCACATTCTGCAGCTTGGTGCAACCGTTGAACGCGAGGTCGCCTATGCGCTTCAGCGTGTTGTGGAACACGATCTCGGTAAGCTCCGTGCAGCCGCTGAACAGCGAGCTTGCTATCTCCGTCATCTGCTCGGGAATGGTGTAGCTGCCCGAATAGCTCTTGGGGAAGAACACTATCTCAGTCAGGCCCTTCTTGTAAAGCACGCCGTTGCCGGTGTCGTCATTTGCGTAGGATGTGTTGCCGGGATTGACGTTGACCCTCAGCAGGGCGCCGCCGAACACGGAAGCTATATTGAATTCGGGCACGCCCGCGCCAAGATTGACATCGGTGACGAAGGACGTCCTGTATTGCTCGATATCGACAAACGCGTTGTCCTCGAAGTCTACGCTTGCCCTGTCGACGTTGACGTTGACGGTCTTGAGGTTGTTGTTGCGGCCAAACGCCATCACGCCGAGATAAACCAGGTTTGCGGGCAATGTGACCTCGGACAGCCTGGAGATAAAGAGCGAGGTGCTGTCGTCGTTCTTTCCGTAGAACGCCTTCTTTTCTATACGCAGGTCGCTTGAATTCTTTATGCCGAGGAATTCGAGCTTTGTGATGTACATGCAGCCCTCAAAGGCGCTTTCGCCTATGCTTGTGACATGGCCGCCTATGGTGACTGTTGTAAGGTTGAGATTGTGATAAAACGCCTTTGCGCCAACCCTGGTCACGCCGTCGGGAATTGCGTACTCTTTTACTTCAACTCCGTCCACTTTGTATTCCTTGGGGAAGAAGGCAAGCTCAAGCGTGTTATCCACATTTTTGCACAGCACGCCGTTGAGGCTTGTGAAAGCGCCGCCCTCCTCCACGGTGATGGATTCAAGGTTGTCAAACTCGGCAAAAACGTCAAATGAGGTGGCGTTAAAGCGCTTTGGCAGATGAATCGTCTTCACGTCAAACGAAGTGCAATCGTATTTCGAAGTGCTGCCGGAAGGCATGGCGCTGAACGCCTGCGATTCTATAATAAGACCGGACGCCTCCGTCTCGCCGTCCTGCACGGGCAGGAAGTTGAGCGTGCTAATGTCGCTGATAAAGACAAACGCGTTTTTGGCTATCCTCTCCAGAGTTGCCGGGAAATTGATCGCGGTCACTGTGAAGTAATTGAATCTGTTTTTAGAGCTGTAGAATGCGCCGCTGGCTATCTCCCTGGTGCCGCTGGGTACGGTGTACTCGGTGACCTTGGTCAGCTTGCCCAAGGGGCAGAACCTCAGCGTTACGGGCTTGCCCGACGCGTCGTTGTCAAACAGCACGCCATCGATGGATGAGAACTTTGCTACGTCGTCGTCGTAATCATTGCCGTTGGCGTCCTTTGCGGGATACACGTTTACTTCGTAAAGCGCAGTGTCGTTTGCAAAGGAAACCGCCGCGTCCGCAAAGTTGATGTCGGACACACAGGACGGGATGTTGAGTACTTGCAGATTTGTCAGGCCCGAGAAGTCGGATATGGCGGTGACCCACTGCCCGTTGTACATTGCGGGAATGGTGATCTCCGTGAGGAAGTCTATGTTGTTGGTCGCCTGTCCCTTCTCCACCTTTTTGGAGACGCGCACGCCGCCCGAAGCGGGGCTGAACTCAAACACTTCCACCCAGTGCGCAAACAGCGTGACTTTGCCCGTTTCGGCGCCCGGCAGGAAGTTGAACGTCAACAGCGAATTGCCCAGATGATCGGTCAATTTCATGCTGTCGGCGCCGCGGCCGAGGTACCAACCCTCGAACGCGTACACGTTGTCGCCGCTCTGTACGGGCGCGGGAAGCGTGAAGTTGCTGCTGTCGTACGCCACTGTCACGTCCGCGTATTCGGGAGAATTGATGTCCTCTTCCTTGCCCTTGCCTTCAAATGCGAATGCGATGCCGTACTCGCGCGCGTTCCATTTTGCGGTATACGTGACGTCGCCGCCCGCAAACGTTCCGTTGGTCACGACGTCGCCCACGGCGTTTGCCCAATTTGCAAGCTCATAGCCTGTACGCATGGGCGAAGGCAGCACCAGATCGTCGCCCCTTACAAGGAACAAAGACTCGAGTTTTCCGCCCTCATATCCCAAATTCAGCGAAATTTCGTCCGCGTTGACCGTCACGGAAAACGCGCTGCTGCCGTTGGACGGACGCACGGTGATCGTGTTGGTCTTTGCGACAAGCGGCATCTTGATGGAGGTTATACTCGCCTCCTGCTCCGCGCCGCCATTGATGGACACGTAGTAGGACGGCGCGCCGTAAACCATGTTCCAGCTTATGGTGTTGTGCGCGTACGATATGCTGCTTACGTGGTCGTCAAGAGCCAGCGCGTCGGACATCGGCGAATTGTCGGCGGCATTTTGCGCCTTCGCCTCTATGCTGATGGAAATGGCGCCCTGACCTTCAACACCGGTGATGTTGTATTCGGGACGGGTGACGTCCGCCAACTTCTCACTGCCCTTGTATACGGTGTAGCCGTTTGCGCCCGTAACGGCGTCCCACACAATGGTGGTGCCGTCCGCGCCCGCTCTGAGTCCCGTGGGCTTTGCAAGCTTAGTCTTGTTGAACGTTACAACAGTGGGCGCCGGCGCATTGTAGCCGAAGCCGAAAGGCTGTATGGATATCTCATATTCGCCGGGATCGTCATCTATGAAGGACAGCGAAGTGTAGTTGCCGTTGAGCACTTCACTGCCGTTGACCTTGACCACGTAACGAGAGGCGTGCGCCACCGTCTGCCAGCTGTACAGCTGAGTGGCGGCGTCCAGCGTGGGCGCGTCTACCGCGTTGAGGAAGCGGTTGTACTTGAACTGTTCCGACGTGGAGCTTGCATAGCCGTCCGCGCTTGCAACTATGGTGAATACATAGCCGTCCGACGGGATGTCATAGGCCGAGAAATCATACACCAGGGTGCCGTTTTGCGCGTCGGCAGATGTCAGATTGGCGTTGACGGTGCCCGTCTTTGTGATCAGTGTGATCGCATAGTTTGTGGCGCCGTTTACTTCGTTGAACTTGAAGTTGTCGCCCTCCACTTCGTAGTGGGACACCCTCGTCAGCTTGTTGTTTACAATATAACGCTCGGTGGCGATCGCCGCGCCGCTTGCCTTGACGGATATCTTGTACTCGCCCGTCTCGCTAAGCGTATAGCCGTCGCCAAACAGATACTCGCCGCCCTTCGCCTTTATCTCGGCGGAAGTGACGCCCGCGGGAGAAAGTATGCTGATGCTCACTTCGTCCGCACCCGTCCAATACACGCCGCTCGACGTGACGGAAACTGCAATGCCGCCGATCAGCTGGCTTTGCCACACCGCGTACAGCACGGTGTTTTCATTCAGCTGCTGGCCGTTGTACATATATGTAAGTTTGTTGCCATTGTTGGAATCGCTGACCCACCAACCTACAAATGTATCGCCTTCCTTGGTCGGCTCGTACAGCTCGTACAGCACGCCCTGTATGGTTTGGATGGGTTGCAATCCCTGCGCGCCCTCGCCCGCAAAAGTCGCCGTGTACTCAAAGTCGGCTCTGATGGCTTCAATGAAGTTGGCGTACAGCGTCACGTTGCCCACGACGGGCGTATCGAAGTCGTATTTGACCTGATGCAGTGCGTCACTGTACCAACCCTCAAACACGTATGCGCCGTTCTTTTTGGGATTTGCGGGTTTTGCCGCCGTCTTGCCGTTGAGCACCGCCTGCGGCTCAATCTGCGTGCAGTCGTCGCCCGTCACAAACGAAACCGTAAAGTTCTGATAACGCAAAAATTCGTAGGACTTGCCATTGTAGTCAAAGGCGATCTTGCCGTAATTGTTTGTGAGCTGCGCGCTTATGGTCTCGCGATTGCCGTCGTCAAAGGTCAGCGACAGGAGGCTGCCGGCAAGCGAATATTTACCGTTGCGCACCGTAGCGTCCATGACCAATCTGAACGCGTTGTTGTCCGAAAGCACAAGGGTGTACATCTCCGCCGTGCCCGGATCGAAATAGTACGTGCCTCCTTCGGGTCCCGCCGCTACCGGCGGCGCGTTTTTATCGTTGTCGTTGTTACATGCCGCCAGCACGCAAAGCGAAAGAGCCAGCGCAAGCGCAACGCATAGTACGGAGATATAAACTTTCCTCTTCATACAAAGCCTCCTACAAGATAAAACAATATTACAAAACTATATGCCACAAGTTATCTACAGATAATACTGTTTATTCTATTTTATTCTATAATACCCCCCCCCCCAGTTACTTTTCAACCGATTTATTGTAAAAAAATTTATTAAATATCGAATTTTTAAGAAAAAAATTTATAAATGTTGTCCACAATTTATAATTATACAGTTTTTGCATACATTTTATGCATTTTGATAAATACATGCTTTGGTATGACAGTTCGGACTGCTTCAGCTCATTTTGCGGCAACTAAGGCTTCCTTATATAAAAAAGGAGGCAAAATACCCCCTCTGCATCTCGTCGTCGCACAAACTGCGATCGGCAAAAATTTGCATCTTGTACACCCGCGACGTAAGACCCACGGTATTTATGCGTCCTCGCGCGGTGCGCGCATACGTACAGTTATATATTTGAAAAAATCATGAAATAAAACTACAAAAAAAAGCGCGCCGTTATGCGTTTTCACCACACAAAAATGTGAAAATTCGCAATACAGGTGCGCATTTTGCATCATTCGATATATTCAAACTCTATCTCGCCGATGACGACGGTGTCCCCTTCCTTCATGCCTCTGCGCTTGAGCTCGGCGATGACGCCTCTGTCCTTAAGCACCTTCTGGAAGAAGGCGAAGCTGTCCTGCGAGGAAAGCGTGACGTTCTGTTCCAGAAAATCCACAAGTCCGCCCTCCACGATAAACGAGCCGTCGTCCGCGCGGGATATGGTGAAGCGCTGGTCGGCCTTTGGCTCCAGCTCGAAGTCGGCGTCCACCTCGATGCGTTTGGGGGGCGGCAGTTGATCGACAAGCTCTTTCATAACGCGCAGCAGCTCGTCAATGCCCTGCCTTGTCAGCGCGGAGATGGTGTACACCTTTTTGCCGATCGCCTTTGAAAACGCCTCGACGGCGTCCTCGTCCGTAAGCAGATCGCATTTGCCGGCGACAACGATCTGCGGTATCTCGGCAAGCTTCTCGCTGTAGGAGGCAAGTTCGGCATTTATGGTGTTGTAGTCCTCCACGGGATCTCGCCCCTCGCTGCCGCTTATATCCACTATGTGCACGATGAGACGCACGCGCTCGATGTGGCGAAGGAAGTAGTGCCCAAGCCCCGCGCCCGCGCTGGCGCCCTCTATGAGGCCGGGGATGTCCGCAATGACAAAACTGTCGTCATACATCTGCACCACGCCCAGATTGGGGTCGAGAGTTGTGAAATGATAGTTTGCAATTTTGGGTTTTGCGGAGGTCAGCACGCTGAGCAGCGTGGATTTGCCCACATTGGGGAAGCCGACAAGACCCACGTCCGCTATCGTCTTAAGCTCCAGAGTGACCTGATGCTCCTCCGTCTTTTCGCCCAACTGTGAGAAGGACGGGGCCTGTCTGCGCGCATGAGTGAAGCGGGCGTTGCCCTTGCCTCCCCTGCCGCCGTAAAGCACCGTGACCCGTTCGCCGTCGTCGTACAGATCCGCGATCACACTTCCGCTCTGCGTGTCGCGCACGACAGTGCCTGCGGGAACGCGTATGACAAGGTCGGGAGCAGAGGCGCCGGTGCAATTTTTTGCCTCGCCGTTGCCGCCGTCTCCCGCGCGGTAAAACTTCTGATACCTGAAGTCAACAAGCGTATTCATGCTGCTGTCCGCAACAAACACCACGTCGCCGCCCTTGCCGCCGTCGCCGCCGTCCGGCCCGCCGTTTGGCACAAACTTTTCGCGGTGGAACGACACCTTGCCGTCGCCGCCGTTGCCTGCCTTGATAAAAATCTTTACGTAGTCAAGAAACATACTTTATCCTCACATTTTGCGTATATCAACTGCCATATCGGTCAATATAGCCCTCGCCGCGCGCTTGCCCGCGCCCATTGCCAAAATGACTGTCGCCGCGCCCGTAGTCGCGTCCCCGCCCGCATACAAGCGAGGTATATTTGTTCTGCCGCACTCGTCCACCTCTATTGTGCCTTTGGCGGAAGTGGCAAGGTTCGGACAGCTGTTTTTGATGATGGGATTGGGCGTTGTGCCAAGAGCTACTATCACGCTGTCGCACTGTATGTCAAACTCGCTCCCCGCAACGGGTATGGGTCTGCGCCTGCCGCTTTGATCGGGCTCGCCAAGCTGCATTTTTACGCAGCGCATGCCCTCTACCGCGCCCTCGCCGAGTATGGCAACGGGATTGGTCAGCAGCATGAAGCGCACGCCCTCCTCCTCGGCGTGGACTATCTCCTCCTCGCGGGCGGGCATCTCGGTGCGACTGCGGCGATATACAAGCGTTACTTCCGCGCCAAGCCTGCGCGCCGTCCTTGCGCTGTCCATCGCCACGTTGCCCGCGCCCACCACAGCCACTTTTTTGCCTATGATGAGCGGCGTCACTGCGCCTTCCCTGCCTGCGCCCATAAGGTTTACACGAGTGAGATACTCGTTTGCGGAGTAAACTCCGCCCAGATTTTCGCCTTGCACGCCCAAAAAGGACGGCAGCCCCGCGCCGGAGCCGATAAACACGGCGTCGAACTCCTCCAGCAACTCCTCAATAAACAGCGATTTGCCGATCACCACGTCGGTCACGATATCCACGCCCAGCGCGCGCACGCCGTCAAGCTGCTTCTCCACGACGTCCTTTGGCAACCTGAACTGCGGGATGCCGTACATCAGCACGCCGCCCGCCTTGTGCAGCGCCTCATACATAGTTACTTTTGCGCCCATTATCGCCAGATCCGCCGCGCAGGACAGCGAAGCGGGACCTGAGCCCACCACCGCAACTTTGAGGTTGAGGTCGGGTTTTTCGCGTTTTGGGAGGTTGTTTCCGCTTGTCAAAGTCCAATCGGCGACGTACCTTTCGAGGTTGCCTATCGCCACCGAACCGCTCAATTTTTCGCGTCTGACGCACAGCTTTTCGCACTGATTTTCCTGCGGGCACACCCTGCCGCACACTGCCGCAAGGTTGTTGTCGGCGCTCAATATATCCGCCGCGCGATCCATATCGCCGCGCTTTACGCATGCGATGAAATCGGGTATACGCACGCCCACGGGACAGCCCTTCATGCAGGGCGCGTTTTTGCAAGAGAGGCAACGCTCCGCCTCCGCCTTGGCAAGCATGGGGGTATAGCCCAGCGCGACTTCGTCGAAGTTGAATATCCTTGTATCGGCGGGCTGTACGGGCATGGGATTGCGCTCTGAACTCATAATCCCCTCCTCAGCGCGCATTGGTGCTCCTGCGCCTTGTATATATTGTTGCGCGCCCGCGCCTCGTCAAAATCCACCTCGTGCCCGTCAAATTCGGGGCCGTCTATGCACGCGTAGCGAACTTTGCCGCCGACGGTCACTCTGCAGCAGCCGCACATTCCCGTGCCGTCCACCATCAGCGAATTCATGCTGACGACAGTCTTTATGCCGTACTCGCGCGTGAGGTCGCACACCGCCTTCATCATGGGCAGAGGCCCCACCGCAAACACGCAGTCATATTTTGCGCCGTTTTCTATGTTCTTCCGCAAAACGTCTGTGACCAATCCCTTTTCGCCCGCGCTGCCGTCGTCGGTGACAACGTAGAGATCCCCGCACAGCGACGCAAACTCTTCTCTATACATCAACAGCTCCTTTGTGCGCGCACCGAGAATGACGTCCACGCGCTTAACGCCGTACAGTTGTTTTGCCTGCGGATAGATCACCGCCGCGCCTATTCCCCCGCCGACAAGGCAAATGTGCTTGTACCCGCTCAGATCGGTCGGATCGCCAAGCGGCCCCACAAAGTCGGCAAGGCAGTCGCCCGCGCTCATCTGCGCAAGGCGCATTGTAGTGTACCCCACTTCCTGTACAAGTATGCTGACGCTTCCGCGCTCTTTGTCATAATCGCAAATAGTAAACGGCACCCTCTCGCCGTCCTCGTCAGTCCTGAGTATGACAAATTGCCCCGCCCGCGCATGTCGCGCGACAAGGGGCGCATAGACGACGTACTCCGTCACGTTGAGAGCGCGCCTTGCTTTTGACAATATCTCAAAGCGTTTCATTATCATTACTTACACCGCTGGTGGAAAGGAAATATTTGCAATATTCCCTCAGCGTACATGCGCCGCAATCGGGGCGCTGCGAGTGGCATACATATCTGCCGTGAAAAATCAGCAAATGATGCAAATGCGACCATTTATCCTCGTCAAACGCCTGCATAAGTCCCGTTTCGGTCAATTCGGGCGTTTTGGCGTCCACAAGCCCCAGCCTGTTTGCCACCCTGAAAACATGCGTATCCACGGCTATGGCGTTGCCGCCGTACGCCACGGAGTACACCACGTTTGCAGTCTTTCTGCCCACGCCGCTGAGCTCCATAAGTCCCTCGCGCGTTTCAGGCATGCCGCCGCGCTCTATTATGGAGCGACTCAGCTGCTTTATCGCCTTGGCCTTATTATGGTAAAAACCGCAGGAAAATATATAGCTTTCAAGCTCCTCGATGGGCATTGCGTCAAACGCCTCGGGAGTGGAAGCCACCTTGAACAGCTTATCCGTGACCATATTCACGCGCTTGTCCGTGCATTGGGCGGACAGCACCACCGCCACCAGCAGTTCAAACGGCGTGCCATAGTCAAGCTCGCACTCGGCATGTGAGTGCTGCGCGTCAAGCAGATCGTAAATTTTCAAATTGCGGTCGGTCATGTATTAAGTATAACATATCCCCGCGCGAATAGCCAACAGTTTGTTGAACATATTTTTTATATTGCGCGCAAGGCTACACGCGTATGGCGACTCCGCTTGCGGAAAAGTAGTACACCCCCACCGCGGAGGTAAATCTGCCGCGCTCAAGCACTATCTTCGCCTGCGCCATGTCCCGCGCGAACAGCTTGACGGACAGCCCGCAGCCCAGCTTTGCTGAGGACGGCGTGTTTATAAGTTTGGCGTTTATATTATAGCTCAGCAGTTGCTCGTAGAAGCGTATCGCCTCCGAGCGCGAGCGGAACGGAATAAAAAACTCTCTCATAGCCCCTCCAATTATATGTATCCGCTCACTGACAATATATAAAAAATTTTCTTTTGGGGTTACTTTTGCGCAAAAAAGCGATATTGAGGCGGAAAAATCGCAATATTTTGTCACCGCGCCGCAAATGCCGGCATATGCTGGACAAAAGGTGTAAGTATGATTTATCTGGACAATGCCGCAACCTCCCGCTTCAAGCCGCGCTCCGTCCTTGAGGCTATCTCATATGACCTGACTCACAGCGCAAACAGCGGCAGAAGCGGACATCGCGACGCCATCGCCGCGGGTCTTAAAATAGAAAATTGCCGCGACTTCTTAAAGCGCGCCCTGCACGCCGAGGACGCCGACGTCATCTTCACAAAGAGCTGCACGGAGGCGCTAAATCTGTCGATATTCGGACTTATAAAGGGCGGCGAACGTGTGCTGACCTCCGCCAACGAGCACAATTCCGTCCTCCGCCCGCTTGCCGAGCTTGAGCGAAACAGGCAAATAACTTTGGACATCCTGCCCCAATCGGCAGACGGCAAAATATCTATTGAAGATATTTCCGAACACGCAGAGCATGCGGATATAATGGTGTTCGGCGGCGCATGCAACGTCACGGGCGCGGAGACAGATCTGCGCGAAGTGGGTAAAATAGCAATGCGCAACAATGCAACGCTGATTGTTGACGGCGCACAATGCGTGCCGCTTGCCGACATCAATGTTGAGAACTTCGGCATAAGTATGCTGGCATGCCCGGGACACAAGGGACTGCACGCCCTGCAAGGGACTGGATTTTTGCTGAAGCGCGGCAATATAAAGTTGAAGCCTCTGATATTCGGCGGCACGGGAACATATTCGTCAAGCATATATCAGCCCCTTGACGCACCGGAAGCATATGAGGCAGGCACGCAGTTCGCAGGCGGAATCGCCGCTCTGCATGCAGGCGCAAAATGGTCTTTTGAAAACGCCGCGCATACGCGCAAAAAATTTGATAATATGACCGAACAGCTGGTTTATAATCTCAAATTGCTCAAATCAACCGTGTATTCAGTCAAAAACAAGTATGGCATAGTATCGTTCAACATCGGCGATACGG
The DNA here is from genome assembly GCA_947625225.1 of uncultured Clostridia bacterium. GTDB lineage: Bacteria > Bacillota > Clostridia > Christensenellales > CAG-917 > CAG-475. The sequence goes on from CANQNQ010000003.1 coordinate 133,843, forward strand.
ACAGCTCTCTTGTCGCTCAACTGCTTGACGACAGCGACATCGCCGTGCGAAGCGGGCTGCACTGCGCTCCCCTTGTGCACAAGCGCCTAGGCACATTGGAACAGGGCGCAGTGAGGGTAAGTTTGGGCGTTGAAACCACTCCCTCCGACATCACTTCATTCTGCACTGCTCTTGAGAGTATAATCAAAAGACTGGTGAGGTAGCAGATAGACAATTATATTGATAGGATCATAATTAAAAATTTTCGGGGAAATATTATAACAGACTGAAAATTTGTTGAGAAGTTATTAGGATCCCCGCGAAAACACGTAGTGTTTCTGCAGGTAAATTCCGCTATCTGCTTTCGCTCACATCCTCTCTCAGCTGTATATTTTTTTACCATGCTTCGCATTATATAAGCCGCATGCTCATAAAAAGGCACAGGGCGCAGCCCATCACCGAACATAAAAATCAGGTGAGCCATATCCGCATCCACTGCGTGATATCGTGAACCGTGAGGATTTTTATGTGAGGTAAGAAGCAAAAATCCCTATGACATCTATGTGCTTTTGCTTTGCAAACGCACATCATGTCAATGGGGATTTTTGCGTGGTGCGGTATTTCGCATCGCTCATTCCGCTACCTGCTTTCGTTCACAGTTCAACGCTCGCCTGCTTTTTTTTATCGGCATGCTTCGCATTATATAAGCCGTTTTGCTATGGGTCACTTGTTGCAAGCAACATGCCCCATATCAAAACGGCTTGCCACTATGTGGCGCCCGATAAAAAAAGCAGTCTCGCATCGAGACTGCTCGCTCAATTGTGAAAGGTATCTAATTTTGATACCATTTCAATCGCCCGTTCAAAACGCCACTTGACCGTTCAAATTGCCCTCTGACCGTTCAAATGCACCGCCGGGCGTTCAAACGCTCTTTTATTGTATCACGAGGAGATTGGAAAGTCAAACTGTTTTTCCCTCATTTTTCTCCTCGTCTTTTCCCTGGCTTTCCATCGACTCTTGCGCCAGGAGTTTATCGACACGAGGGATATTCGCTTCGATGCAAACCTGCAAAATCGTCCCAATCAACTGCTCCGGATTCGGATGATGGAATTTGTAATTCAATTTCGGTTTTTCCTTTCTCATCTTTTCACTCAACCCCTACGCCAGTCTTTGCTTTCCTTTTTAAGAATTCCACGGTTCATGCTCATATTCATCGAAGGTGTCATCAAGGTGGCTGATGCGCTTCCCAAGATCGGTATCGATGAATGTCTCAACATGGTTCGCCAGGTCATACAGAGCGGAAATAAACCGTTCGTAAGCCCGAAAGCCCGCCAGGGTGAAATACCTGTATTCTGGGGAAGGCGCATCGAAGTCTCCCCTCTCTTTATTGCCACCAACCCAGCCTGTAATGACAGGTCGCTTCAAATACAAGCTCCCTTTCAAGCCGAAATGTTTTTGAAGAATTTCTTCCAGGGACGGAGCGTCAATCTCGGTCTGTCTTTCAGTCGCCATTTTTCTGCAATTCCTCATCTTCCAAAACAATGCAGTTGACGAACCCGGAGTGAGCCGTGC
>CANQNQ010000004.1 GCA_947625225.1 uncultured Clostridia bacterium
CTTAGGGGACGGAGGAACACCGCCTGAAATGTTAGATTTGACAAAGGCAAATGTAACATTTTTGCTCCGTCCCCAACAAAAATTTTTTTAACATCTGGGGACGGGGCAAAAAAGTTAAGTTTTTTAACATTTTTGCCCCGTCCCCAAAAGTTAAATTTTTCATTCTTTCAACCAGTTCGCGACCGTCTGGCGGGTCTTGCCAAGCTGTTGCGCGATTGCCTTCAACTTCATCCCCTTGCCGGACATCTCGCGCGCAACCACCTTGGCAGTCTTTTTGTCAACAAGATCCGCCGCCGCGTCCCCGCGATGCGTCTCCACCGCCTTGGCAAACAACTCGGAATCGGTCGGCTGCTCCTCCTTGATGTCGATCCACTCCATCTCGTCATCGGCAGCCGAATATTGCTCCATCAGCTCAAGCATATCCTTAGGCGAGGTGGGCATAAATTCCTTGGCGTCATCAAAATCAACGCGTCCGCTGCCGAGGATATAATCGCGCATGCTGTCCATCGCATAGTCCAACGGGTTTTGCACGATTCCCGCCTTGACGGGGTTGTTTTGGATATACAGGGCGCAATTTATCAAATATTGTTCATCCATTATCGCCTGGCTTTTGTACCTGTCGCGGAACACATACCCGACGCGCTGTTTCATATAATTGTAGTATTGCGCATACATCGTGTTGACTTTGCGCATAAACTCGCCAAGCGCCTCAACATCGGGCACGTGCAACAACATGTGGCAGTGATTGTCCATCACGCAATACGCCAGCAGCTTCACCTCAAACTCCTGCTTGCGGTCAACCACCAGCTGCATATATCTTTCCTTAAAATGCGGAGCGGAAAAGATGTTCTCTTTGTTGATCCCTTGCACTATAACGTGAAAAAATTCAGTCTCAAACGCGCAACGCGGCAATCTGGACATAAGACAAATCTCCTTTGTGATTTCTTGCTAAAATTATACATCTTTTTCCTTTTTTTGTCAATTGGGGACGGGGCAAAAATGTTAAATTTTTTTACTTTTTTGCTCCGTCCCCAAATGTTAAATTTTGCTGTTTTCGCCCGACTCAAAGTCACCCTTTCAAACTCTCTTCACTATCAATCAACATGCACAACAATTTCCTGTCGCCAACAATGCACAACATTCCTCTCTTCCTCTTCGGGGACGCGAGCAACCATGCTCTTCCGCTTTGGGGACGGAGCAAAAATGTTACATTTGTCTTTGCCAAATCTAACATTTCAGGCGGTGTTGCTCCGTCCCCTAATCACCCAACTCTATGCGTCCTTCGACCACCAAACCTATGTATCACTTAAATTGTCAAACCTAATACGCTCCAACCGCCAAACTTCATATATATTGACGAGAAAATTTCGGTTTCCACTCCCCTTCAAATCTTCATTTGACTTATCTAATTTCGTCCCAAACTCACCGTACATTTTTTCTATTGAGAATTTTGGTAAAATGTTACCTTTTTCTCAATAGAACAAATTATGCTTAACATTGAAACCATCAAAAATTTCACTACGAGCACACAAAAAATCGCACCTGAGTGCGATTTTTTGATAAATTTTTATCTTTTTCAGCTATGTTATTCCTTTTTTTCGGTTGTGATTTTTCCCTTCTTTCTCGGCTATGTTATTCCTTCTTTCTTGGATATGTCATTCTCCCTTTTTCGGCTAAGTTATTTCTTTTTTTTCGGTTATGCTATCCTTATTTTGCGGCTGTTTTTCTCTCGATTTCAGCTGTCGGATCGGTTGGGATTTGAGGTCTCGTTTTCCGCTTGCTCAAACGGATTGGCGGTGTAAGTCGTGGCATAGCCGGGATTGCTGTCGGGGCGCAGCGCGTTGGGATAACTTATGTCCGCAAGGACGTCCTGCGCTATCTTTTGCAGCTTGGCGGCAAGTCTGTATGGATCCGTCTGGTCAAATATGACCGCCTTGTCGGTGGGCGTGGTCAGATAGATGTCCCCCACTCGGAACAGTCTGTCGAACAGCCCCACCTTGACGTTGACGCTCTGGATCTTGTCGTAGAACACAAATTTGTAGTCCACGATGATGCCCGTCCTGATGATTATGCGCTTTTGCGTAAAAACATATTCGATATGTTTAAGCTCCATCGCCGCCTTGACGATGCCCACTATCCACACCCACACAGGCGCGAGGTGTATCACAAAAAACACGCAAATCATGGCGATCATCGACTTGGGCATATCCCCGCCCGACAGCGCGAGCATCGTGATGAAGCCCGCGTCGAACACCAGCCAGATCAGCGCGATGGGCATCATCTTGAGCACCGCCGCCAGCATATATGCCTTACGCTGCGGCTTGCTGCGCCACAGCACGCTTTCGCCCTCCATCAGCACGTCCTCGACGGCGTTGCTGCGCATGGCGTCGGATCCAAAATATTTTTCGTCGATCTTTTTCATATCCCGCTCCTTTTTGTGTAAACGCAAGTGTGTTTTGCAACAATTTTATATTATATCACTCCTCAAAAAAATTGCAATGATTTTGCCCTTTCCGCTTTACAAGCGGGAGATTTTGTCCAAAGCGGCGGCGCGGCGCAAAAAATAATCAAATTTGTGCGCTCAACTTTCAAATTTCACTTGCTTATTTCAAACAATAATTGTAAAATGATTGCGGCTGAAAATGTAAGCCTTAACAAAAAAACACCTTTATGGAGGAATAACTATGGCAAACGTAAAAGTCGCTATCAACGGTTTCGGTCGTATCGGTCGTCTGGCTTTCAGACAGATGTTCGGCGCAAAGGGCTATCGCATCGTCGCGATCAATGACCTCACCAGCCCCAAGATGCTGGCTCACCTGCTCAAGTACGATTCCACGCAGGGCAACTACGCCAATCAGCACACTGTGGAATACGGCGAGGCTGTCCTTAACGAGGACGGCACTGTCAAGGAAGACGGCTACATCGTGGTCGACGGTCAGAAGATCACCGTCTACGCCAAGGCAAAGGCAGCGGAACTCCCCTGGAAGAAGCTGCACGTCGACGTAGTGCTTGAGTGCACGGGCTTCTACACCTCGAAGGCGAAGGCGCAGGCTCACATCGACGCAGGCGCGCGCAAGGTCGTCATCTCCGCACCCGCAGGCAACGATCTGCCCACCATCGTTTACAACGTCAACCATCAGACGCTCAAAGCCGAGGACAAGATCATCTCCGCGGCAAGCTGCACCACCAACTGCCTGGCGCCCATGGCAAAAGCGCTCAACGATTATGCGCCCATTGTGTCCGGTATCATGACCACCGTTCACGCCTACACCGGCGACCAGATGCCTCTTGACGGACCGCAAAGAAAGGGCGATCTGCGCAGATCCCGCGCGGCGGCGATCAACATCGTGCCCAACAGCACCGGCGCAGCAAAGGCGATCGGCCTTGTCATCCCCGAACTGAACGGCAAGCTCATCGGCTCCGCACAGCGCGTCCCCACCCCCACCGGTTCCACCACCATCCTCGTGGCAGTCGTCAAGGGCGAGAACATCACCAAGGAAGGCATCAACGCCGCAATGAAGGCTGAAGCCACCGAGTCCTTTGCCTACAACGAGGACGAGATCGTGTCCAGCGACATCATCGGCAGCCGCTACGGCTCCATCTTTGACGCCACCCAGACCATGGTGTCCAAGATCGACGACAACACCTATCAGGTGCAGGTGGTCAGCTGGTACGACAACGAGAACAGCTACACCTCTCAGATGGTGCGCACCATCAAGTACTTCTCCGAGCTTAAGTGATCGGACAATTCATGAAAAAAACGGTGGCAATTTGCCGCCGTTTTTTTATACTGTATCGTATTTTGTCCACGTCTCTGCCATTTGACAAAAACCCGAAAAACTCAATACAGGTTGCAAAAACGGCGACAATTCGTCGCCGTTTTTGTTCTCTCATGCGTCAAGAGCGTTCCGTCTCTCAATCCGCCAAAAACGATATCTTGCCGTACACCGCTATGCTCAAAAAGTCTATCATCCACACAAACGGGAACAGCGCCATACACAAAAGCCCAAACATCAGCGTCGCCAGGTTGCGCGTCTCAAACCACCTGACAATGCGATACAGCGACGCCATAAGCCACCCGAAAAGCAGCTCCACCAGCAACTTCTGCCACAGCTTAAGCGCATTGAAGCCCGTCGTCAGCGACTTTTTGGATGTGTCGTCTATGTCCGGCTCTACAGGCAACGTCACGTAAAATGTGCTGCCCTTGCCCAACTTGCTGTGCACGGATATGTTTCCGCCGTGATCAAGCACAATTTCCTTTGTTATATACAGTCCCAGCCCGCTGCTCTTGCTGTCCGTCCTTGCCTTGTCCGACCTGAAATATTGGTCAAACACATATGGCAGGTCCTCCTTGGCGATACCGTCGCCGTGATCCTTTACGGATATAACATACTTTTTTGCCCAAAGGCGGCAGCTTACCGTCACGGTACTGCCCGCGGGCGAGTACTTGATGGCGTTGGTGACGAGGTTTTGCATGACTCTTCCAAACTGTTTGCTGTCCAGCCGCAGCCTTGCGTCCTCGATTTTTCCAAGTTTTACGGTTATATTTTTGCTGTCCGCAAATTGCTGCAGGCGGCGCGTCACCTCCGAAAAGTACACGCGTCCGCTCTGTATCGTCTTGCCGCTCGCCTGTTCCTCCAGCGCCTTGCGCGAGGACGACACCATCTCCAGCACCATATCGTTCATCTGTTGCGTGCGCTGAAGTATCAGCGAGGCGTAGTCCTTATCGTCCATGCCGTCGCTCAGGCACTCCGCATAGCCCGCGATGACAGCAAGCGGCGTTTTCATGTCGTGCGCGACGGACGCGATGGCGTTGTTGGCGCGCTTTGTTGTGTCCAGCTGTTCGTCCTGCATTTTGAGCATAGTGAGGCGCAGCTTTTCAAGCCGCTTGCATATCGAGCGGTATACGCCCACGCCCTCGATCTTGAAAGGCACGGCAAGGTTGCCTTCCTGCAACCTTGTAAGCCCTGCCTCTATTCTGGACATCCTGGATTTCAACATATTATCCTATATTTTGCCACTCATATTGCAAATTTTGCAATACAGGTCATCATTTTGCCACTCAATCCTGCCACTTGTAGCCAAGGCCCCACACGGTGACAACGTTGTTGACGCCAACCTTTGCAAGCTTCTCCCTGAGCCTTGTGATAGTCACGGCGACGGTGTTTTCGTCTATATATTCCGCGACGCCCCACACCTCGTCGATGAGTTTCTGCTTGGGGATTATCTGGTTTTCATTGAGAGTAAGGTAGTCAAGCATCTTGAACTCCTTGGCAGTGAGGGCGATGGGTTTGTCGTCCACCTTTGCCTCGAAGCGGTTGGAGCATATCATCAGCCTGCCATAGTAGCGGTCGCCCGCCGTCTGTCTGGTGTTGAGGTCGTAGTAGCGCCTGAGCTGCGCGTTGACCCTCATCACCATCTCCTTGAAGGAAAACGGTTTCGTTATGTAGTCGTCGGCGCCCAACGCGAACATCCTTTCCTTGTCCTCCTCGGCTACCTTTGCGGACACCACTATGACGGGTATCGTCATCGTTTGACGCAAGGTCTCGCACACCTCGTAGCCGTCTATGACGGGCATCATGATGTCCAGAAGCACCAGATCCGGGCGCATGTTTTTGGCGATATCCAGCGCCTGCGCGCCGTCGTACGCCTGATACACCGTGTGCCCCGCCTTTATAAGGTAGTTGCGCATCATGTCGGAAATTTCGAGATTGTCCTCAGCGATAAGAATTTTCCTCATAGTCCTTTCTCCGTTTACAAATTGCATTCTTTTTGTGCCGTCATGCGTCAAATTTCACGTCTTAAGTGCATTATACTACATTATCTTGATTTACACCACATATTTTTTGCGCTTCGGCGATTTTTTTATCCGCGTTTTCAAAGTAGCGGATATACGCCTTTTTGCAATACTTTGCGTGCTTATTGGGCTGGGGAGCGCCGTCGTAGTCCATATTGTAGTTGCCGTTTATCCTCCACCCGTTTAGCATGGCTATATTGAACGCGTCCGTCGGGCATCCGAAGGAGCAGCGCGTACACATCAGACACTTGCCGCCAAAGGAGAATTTGCCGTCCTCGCCGATATGGATATTGCCCATAGGGCACACGCGCTGACACTTGCCGCAATGTATGCACTTGTCCGCGTCCACCCTGAACATTCTGCCGTTTACGCGCATTGCGGGATGCTCTATGCGGAACAGCCAGGCGATGGCGTGCCCGAACGCCACTCTTTCAAGCAGATGGCTCTTTCCCGCGAGGACCTCTCTCGCCTCGATGGGGGCAAGCGCCTTTGCGGTGCGCCACATATGCGTCGCCACGTCGTCGGTGTGACGGAAGATCATGTTGTAGGGCATGACGTAGTGGTACTCGCTTTGAAGCTCGTATCCCTTGCGCTTCAATATGCCGTTCATCTTAAGCGACGAGATGTTGTTCAGTTTTATCGGTTCCCCCGACGATTTCAGCACAAAATAGCGCTTTTTCTCAACACAGGGTAACATTTTGGCAAGATCCAGCATTATGTGCGGGGCGTTGAATCCGTGTATGGGATACGCAAACCCCACAAGGTCGAAGTCGTTTGGATCGGGCAGATCTTCCAGCGCGCCCCTCACGTCGTACAGTGTGGTCGCGACGCCGTTTGCCTCAAACTCATCCTTATACAGCGAGCAAATGCGCCTTGTGTTGCCCGTCCCCGAAAATACGTAAATGATCGCGTTCATATTTTACCTCAAAACTTTTTGTACTGCGCGACGTGGTTGCTGTCAAAATAGTACGTGCAATTTTCGCCCGTAGCATGGGTGTCGTACCACACCTGCGCGTAAAACGGCATAAATTTGGACAATCTGTCATAGTCCCAAGGCTGGGGCTGGCAGCACTCCGGGCACCAATGTCCCGCCTTAAGCACCGTGTACGGCGAGGCGAAAAAGCGATGTCCGTCGTGGCATTCCCACTCCAACTTGGTGTACAGATCTCCCTTGGTCATGCTTTGGGACACACACCTACCGCCCCTGAACGCCGCCGCGGACTGCATATCCTCTATGTCAAGCTCGCTGTCCGGTTTGCTCTCGTCGTAGCCGTGGTCGAGGTGATAGCCGTGCTCCGCGACCTTGGTGATGTCGCGCATATCGTCGTAGTCTATCTCGCCGTCCGCGAGCTGTCCCTTGGCGAGTACGGGGAAGTGTTCCCAATCGGTGGGCATACAATCGAGGTTGTCGGGACTTCCGAAAAACGCCTTTACCCTGCCCGTCTGGTTGGTGTTGACCCATCTCCTTGGCGCGTTTTCATCCTTAAGCAACCTCTCGATGGCGAGCTTTGAGATAAGCTTGGAGGGGAAGATCTTTGCCACCTGGTAGTAGCTGTGCTTGCGCAATATCTCCTGCCAATAGTCCTTTATATCCTCTTTCTGAAAGTCGAAATAGTCGTTGAGGATGTCGCTGTCCTCAAACCACATGCAATGGAAGTTCCTCAGCGAATTCCACTGCGGCTGCATAAACTTTTCCGTGGAGCCGCCTATGATGCGGAAGCCCTGATCGAAGGTATCGTAGCCCGTCACTCTGTTGCGCGCGCCGCCGCCTATGTTGTAGCACTTGCGCCAGAATGCGTCCTCCAACTCGCCCGCGGCGTCCTTTGCGACGAGGTTTTTCATCAGCCTGCCGCTGTCGCGCGCCGTCACCCACTCGATGGGAGCGTTGAAGCAGGTGTGGAACATAAGCCCGTCCTTCATGTTGTTGGTAAGCATGCGGTTGTGCAGCATACCCGTCTGGCGCAGCACCGCCCAATACTTGACGTCGCTGTCCAGCACGTATCTCTCGCCCTTTATCTTGCTGGCGGAATACTCGTCGTACACGCTGGATATAAGCGGATCGCCCACCCTGCCCCAGGGATGCTTGTAGTTGCGGTTGCCGTATATAGCCACAGTTGATATATGCACCAGCTTTGGCTGCTTGTCCTTTATCTCGCTGACGCAATCAACGATGTTTATCGCGCCGACGCGGTTGCACTCGTCCGCCCGATCGGGATAGTGGTCCGCAAGCGGAGGAATGACCGCGGCGAGGTTGAGCACATAGTCCGTGCCCGCCACCAGCTGACGACATTTCTCCTTGTCGGCGAGGTTGCCGAATATTATCTCCACGCGCTGTCCGTACTTCTTTTTGCAGTCGCGCGCATAGCGGCGTTCTCTCGCCTCGTTCAGAAGGATCAGCTTCACCTTTTGCACGCATTCCAGCTCCATAAGCTGCAGCATGGTCTCCATGCCCATATTTCCGCTTGCGCCTGTCAGCGCCACAACGACGTTTTTCATATTTTGCCTCCTGTCGCTTTTGCTTTTACACCTACATTTTGACACGCCCATCTTACGACGTTATGACCAAATGCTTACAATTTTCTTACATTTTCGGCGTCGGAAGGCAAAATATTTGTATATTTATTTTGATTTCATATATAAAAAACTCAATACATATACACAAAAGTTGCACCTGTATTGAGTTTTTGACGTTTTTGGATATAATTTTGCCTCGCGTCGCTCAGTTCAGATCTATGCCAAGTTCACCCGCTATCTGCTGCGCGACGGCGGCGCAATCGCTGTTGATCACGATATCCGCCTCGCCGTCAAAGGAGGTCGCGCTTTTGTTCACCACCGCCGTTACGGCGCTGTCCGCGCAGTATGCCACCAGCCCTGCCGCAGGATAGACGTTGAGAGATGTGCCTATAACAATAAACAGGTCCGCCCTGCTTACCGCCCTGACCGCGCCCGCCAAAGTACGCTCGTCCAGCGTCTCGCCGTACAGCACCACGTCGGGCTTTATCACCCCGCCGCACTTCTCGCAGGTGGGTATCCCCTTGCCCTTCGCCACATAGTCGAGGTCGTAGAAGGTATGACAGGACGTGCAGTAGTTGCGTGCGCACGCGCCGTGCAGCTCGTACACCTTTTTGTTGCCCGCAAGCGTGTGCAGGGAGTCAATATTTTGCGTGACCACCGCGCCCAGCTTGCCCATCTGCTCCAGCTTTGCCAGCAACAGATGCGCCGCGTTGGGCTTGGCGTCGGGATAGAGCATCTTCTCCCTGTAAAAGTCGTAAAATTTCTTTGTGTGCTCAAAGAAAAATTCGTGCGACAGCATCACCTCCGCGGGGAAGGCGCCGATGTGCGTGGTATACAGCCCTTCCGCGCTTCTGAAATCGGGTATTCCGCTGGGCACGGATATGCCCGCGCCCGTCAATACAACTATGTTTTTTGCAACCTGTATTGCGTTTTTAAGCCTTTCGACCTGTTCATCAGTTTGATATTCCATAAATACCCCCTCCGCTTTACGGCTTTACTTGTTCGCGTATATTATAACATCATTCGCACGGCGATTCAATAGCGCGCGGACAATTTGTAATATACTCTGCAATTGTGCAGTTGCATATCCCGCCGCCTCGTGCTAAAATATATCCGAGGTGCATTATGCTCAATCAAGATATGTTGCGTTTGGGGGCACATCAGTCCGCCATAAGAAAGATAAGCGAGATAGGCAAACGCCGCGCCGCGACATACGGCAAGGACAGCGTTTTCGATTTTTCCATAGGAGATCCGCAGGCGCCCGTGCCCGCCGACGTAAAGGCCGCGCTTGCCGCCGCCATATCCTCCCCCGACAAGGAGGGAGTACACGGCTACACATCCGAGCCGGGCGTCGAAAGCGTGAGGCGCGCGATTGCGCAGGACGTAAACAGAATCTACGGAACGGCCGCGCAGGCAAAGCACATCTACATGACCTGCGGAGCCGCCGCGGGGCTTGCCATATCCCTCAAAGCCGTGTGCAACGCGGGCGATGAGGTCATACTGATCGCGCCCTACTTCCCGGAATACGCCATATATACGATCGCCGCGGACGCCACGCCAAAGCCGGTGCGTTGCGCGCAGGATTTTACCCTCGACATCGCTGCCATCGGCGCGGCAATAACCCAAAATACCAAGGCGATAGTGCTCAACTCCCCCAACAATCCCTCGGGCGCGGTGTATCCCGCGCAGCAGATATCCGCGCTTGCCGCGCTGCTGTCGGACGCGTCCCGAAAATTGGGACATCACATATACGTCATCACGGACGAGCCGTACAGGGAGCTGACCTACGACGGCAAAATGCCACCCTCGCCGTTTGGCGTATACGACGATACGATACTGTGCTACAGCTTTTCAAAGTCGCTGTCCCTGCCCGGCGAACGCATAGGTTACATCGCCATAAGCCCCACCATATCGGACGGTGACGACGCCTACGCCGCCATTGACGGAGCGGCAAGAGCGCTTGGTTACATCTGCGCGCCCTCCCTCTTCCAAAGGGCGCTGGAGAGCTGCCTGCCCGTAAAGACGGACCTGGATTTTTACGCCGAAAACAGAAAGCTGATATACGGCGCGCTGACCGCTCTGGGATTTGAGTGCGCGCCGCCAAACGGAGCGTTCTACCTGTTTATCAAGTCCCCCGAACAAAATGCGGAGGCATTTTGTACCCGCGCTGCGGAAAAAGGAATACTGTTGGTGCCGGGCGACGAATTCGACTGCCCCGGCTACGCCCGCCTCGCCTACTGCGTAGATCGCGAAATTTTGGCAAAAAGCATACCTGTATTCGAAAAATTGCGAGATTTGTACTTCAATTGACCTTAAGTTTGGCACAAAAAAAAGGACGGCAGTCGCCGTCCTTTTCTATAATCGTTTGTTATTTCAGATTTGCCTTGAGCTTATCCAGCTCCGCCCTCAACTCCTTGGGCAGCTTGTCGCCGAACTTCTTGTAGAACTCCTCGATGCCGTCGGCGTCCTGTCTCCACAGCTCCTTGTCGACGGTCAGCAGATTCTCGATGTCGGCAACGGTCATATCCAGCCCGTTGATGTTGATGTCGTCCGCCTCGGGCACATAGCCGATGGGGGTCTCCTTTGCCTTGGCGGTGCCCTCCGTGCGACGGATTATCCAATCCAGCACGCGCAGGTTGTCGCCGAAGCCGGGCCACAGGAAGTGACCTTCCTCGTCCGTCCTGAACCAGTTGACGTTGAATATCTTGGGCTGATGCTTGACCTTCTTGCCCATCTCTATCCAATGTGCGAAGTAGTCGCCCATATGATAGCCGCAGAACGGCAGCATTGCCATAGGATCGCGCCTTACCACGCCGACCGCGCCCGCCGCAGCGGCAGTGGTCTCGCTTGCCATGATGGAACCCACAAACACGCCGTGATTCCAATCTCTGGCTTCGTATACCAACGGAGCGGTCTTTGCGCGCCTGCCGCCGAAGATGATGGCGTCAAGCGGCACGCCCTCGGGATTTTCAAACTCGGATGACAGGCAGGGGCAGTTTGCCGTGGGCGCCGTGAATCTGGAATTGGGATGCGCGCCCTTTATGCCCTGAGCCTGCTGTTCGGGTCCCCAAGGATTGCCCTGCCAATCGATCGCCTTCTTGGGCGGATTCTTGTCAAGGCCTTCCCACCACACGGTGTTGTTCTCGAGGTTGTGGCAGACGTTGGTGAAGATGGTGTTCTTGCGCGTGGAAGCCAAAGCGTTGGGGTTGGACTTCACATTGGTACCGGGCGCGACGCCGAAGAAGCCGTTTTCGGGGTTGATGGCGTACAGCCTGCCGTCCTTGCCCACGCGGATCCAGGCGATGTCGTCGCCGACTGTGTGCACCTTGTAACCCTTCTTTGCAAACTCCTCGGGAGGAATGAGCATTGCCAGGTTGGTCTTGCCGCAAGCGGACGGGAATGCCGCCGCGATATATTTGGTCTCGCCGTTGGGCTTTTCAAGACCGAGGATGAGCATATGCTCCGCCATCCAGCCCTCTTTCCAGCCCTGGTAGGAGGCTATGCGCAGCGCGAAGCACTTTTTGCCGAGCAGCACGTTGCCGCCGTACGCGGAGTTGACGGACATGATGGTGTCGTCCTCCGGGAATTGGCAGATGTATCTCTTTTCGGCGTCAACTTCCGCCTTGGAATGCAGACCCTTGACGAAGTCGTCGCTCTTTCCAAGCGCGTCAAGCACGTTTTGACCCACTCTGGTCATTATAGCCATGTTGAGCACGACGTAAATGGAGTCCGTAAGCTCTATACCTATCTTGGAGAAGGGCGAGCCGACCTTGCCCATGGAATAGGGGATGACGTACATCGTCCTGCCCTTCATCGCGCCGCGGTAGATGTCCGCCAGCATCTTGTATGCTTCGTCCTTTTGCATCCAGTTGTTGGTGGGACCTGCCGTCTCCTGCTTTTCGGTGCAGATAAACGTCCTCGCCTCGACGCGCGCCACGTCGTTGGGCAGAGTGCGATGCAGGTAGCAACCCGGCAGCAGCTCCTGATTGAGCTTGATCATCTCGCCGGTGCCGACCGCTTCCGCGCGCAGAGCTTCCAGCTGCTGTTCGCTGCCGTCGATGAGCACAACTTTGTCGGGCTGGCACAGCTTTACGCTTTCGTCCACAAATTTTTCAACGCCTTTGCTGAGAAAATTCATTTTTACCTCCATATAGTGCATTGTGTCGCACAAAATTATTTTCTTGCATGTTTGAGCGGGCAATCCAGTCTATTTGCCGTTCGCATAGAATGATACAACATTTTGATGTCGCATGTCAATAAATTTACGTTTTTAGCGCGCGCATTTTTGCGCGCGCCGCGCGTGCTCCCGCGCTCCCGTGCGCGCGGCGGCCTTCCGCTCTTGTGCCGAGGGAAGAGAATGTCCCCAACAAATTGTATTGCGACAAAATATTTTTTGTTTTCGCTTGAATTTGCCGCCGCTCGCCTGTATTATATTTAGACGCGCATACTACACTGAACAAAGGAAAATTTTTATGCAGTCCTCGTCCTTGGATTTCAATCAGACCTTCGACAGCAAGGTACAAAAATTGGTCATCCTCTTCGTGTTTGAGAAGATGGCTATTCCGCTTACGGAGGAAACGGTGCTGGATATATGCACCTCCGACAACAAGTGGCTGGGATATATGGAGTGCAAGCAGTACCTCAACGAGCTTATCGACACCAACCTGCTGTACAACGTGCATAAAAGCGCTCTTATAGGCATCACGCAGGACGGCGTAAGCTGCCTTGGCATGTTCTACACTCACATCCCCTCCTCTTTGCGCGAGGAGATAGCGCTGTATGTGGGCGAAAACCGCATGCGCTTCAAAAAAAAGCAGTCGTACTTTTGCGACTACTTCAAAAATGCGGACGGCACCTACACCGTCATCATGCGCATAAACACCGAATCGTCTACGCTGATGGAGCTTAAACTTATCGTCACAAGCCGTCAGCACGCCAAATATCTGGACAAAGTATGGGTGGAAAAGGCGTCCACCATATATACGTCCATCCACGAAAACCTGTTTGAGTGACCGCGCCAAGCGCATAGCGTAAAGACTGTCCCGTCGGGTCAGCCTTTTTCTTTTTGAACAAGGTACGCTATCGCATCCCTGTATCCCTCAAAACCTTTACCGCATATTGTCATTTCGGCGTAAAGCGAGATGTAGGAAAAGCGACGGAACTCCTCGCGGGCGTTTATGTCGCTCAGGTGGACCTCGACGGTGGGGATGTTAACCGCCTTCAGCGCGTCCAGGATGGCGACGGAGGTGTGCGTGTACGCCCCCGCGTTGATGACTATGCCGTCCGCCTTTCCGTACGCGCGCTGTATCATCTCCACTATCTCGCCCTCGAAGTTGCTCTGCCTCACCTCGACGTCCGCGCCGAACTGCCGAGCGCAACTTACTATATACTTTTCCAGCTCCGCATAGCTGCTGTCGCCGTAAATATTCCTCTCGCGGATACCCAGCATATTGAGGTTTACGCCGTTTATCACCAATATTTTCATACTTCCTCCTTTTGCGCCTGTACGCGCAAACACTATTGCGCTGTAACTTGCGTCCATTTTCATCTTTTACCGCGCCGTAACGTTACAGCGGAAAATCTTTACGTCACTTTTTTTGCTTCGCCGCCTATAAAACGCCGCCTCGCTTCACGTGCGATCTTATCCACCGCGTCCTGCAAATTTCCATTGTTTTCCACATACAGGTCTGCATTTTGCCTATAAATCGGCTCTCTTTGGCCGAGCAACTGTCGCACGCTGTCGATGTCCTTGGACAGCGGTCTGCCGTCTGTGGAAAGCAGCTCGGCTTCTCGCGCTAAGCGCACCACAAAACCCGTTGCGCGCATAAAATACGCATTTTTCGCGGAAGTTACCGCGCCGCCGCCGACGGCTATGACGCTGCCGTTTCCGCGACAGACTTCCTCTACAACTTCGCTCTCCAGCCTTCTGAACTCCCCTTCGCCGTCGATCGCGAATATATCGGGGATGGTCCTGCCCGTCCGCTTGCAGATCTCATCGTCCGTATCTGCAAACTTCATGTCAAGCGCCTCCGCCAGCGCCCTGCCTACGCTGCTTTTGCCAGCGCCCGCCATGCCAATAAGCACGATATTGCTGCGGCTTCCCTCTATACGCTCGGCTATATCCACGCTGACCCGGGGCGGGACAAGTTCTCCGCCCTCCGCTTTTGCAAACAGATCGTGCGCCAGCCTGCCCTGCTCTACAAGCATAAGCATGCCGTTCGCAGCCCGCACTCCCCTCCTAAGCGCGTTTTGAATGAGCAGCGTGCGGGTGGGATTGTATATGCAGTCGAACACGCCCTCCAGCCTCTCAAATCTGTTTAAGTCTATGGGGCAGGCGTACATATCGGGATACATGCCCACGGGCGTGGCGTTGATGACGACTTGCGTGCCGTCAAGTTCGTAACAATTTTCGTAGTTGATCTCTCCCATGCGCGACACGGTGTTGACGCTTGCCGCGCCCAGCTTTTTGCACACGAAATTTGCCGTATGCCCCGTGCCGCCGCTGCCCAAAATGAGCACATGCCTGCGGTTTATTTGTATTTTTGCATGCTCCAGCGCGCGTATCATGCCCGCGACGTCCGTATTGTATCCCTTAAGCTTTCCGCCCTCGTTGACTACGGTGTTTACCGCGCCCACCTCAGCCGCCTCGTCGTCCACAAAGTCCAACAGCGGCATGACGTCACGCTTGTATGGGATTGTAACGTTGAAGCCGCCGTACTCCCGCGCGGCGACAAACTTGCCAAGCTCCTCAGCGCTTGCAAGCTCCCGCACGCAGTAGTCCTCATCGCCCAGCGCCGCGTGTATCTCCGGCGAGAGCGTGTGCGGCAGACTTTTGCCTATAACGCAATGTTTCATAGCTCCTCGTACGCTCCCAAAAATTGGAAATTGTCCATGCTGCTCTCTATGTCCGCAAGCAGATTGCGCACCTTTTGCGAGGTCACCTTCGCCTCGAAATCGAAATAGAAGCAGAATTCGAAGGGACTGCCCGGCATCGGGCGCGACTCCAGCTTGGTGAGGTTAAGCCCCAGCGCGGAAAACCTGTTGAGCAATCTGTTAAGGCTGCCCGCCTCGTGCGCGAGGTCCAGGCTGACGCTTATCCTGTTGGCGCCCTCGTACACCTTAAGCCGCTTGGATATGGCGATGAAGCGGGTGTAATTCGCCTCCGAATCGCTCACCTTGTCCTCAATTATCTTCAGCCCGTACAGTTTTGCGCACTCCTTTGACGCGAGGCAAGCGATATCCTTGCGCCCGCTGTCCGCCACGGCCTTTGCGGCGACCGCCGTGTTGTCGCAGCGCGTGAGCGCGACGTCGGGCATGGTCTTCAAAAACTTTGCGCATTGTGTAAGCGCCTGATCGTGGGAGATTATCTCCCTTATATCCTCTTTTTTTACGCCGTCCGCGGCAAGCAGACAGTGTTGCACCTTCAGCTTTACGCTACGCGCTATAAAAAATTTGTGGTCGTGCATCAGATCGTACACGCCTATCACGCTGCCCACGGTGCTGTTTTCGATGGGCAGCACGCCAAACTCGCACATATTCATCTCCACCGCGCGGAACACCGCGTCCCAAGCACGAAAATAGGAGATGTTGGGGATGGCAAACATCTTGCGCGCCGCAATATAGCTGTACGCGCCCGCCACGCCCTGGCACGCCACTCCCGCCTGCACGGGGAAGGGCTGCACGCCCTCGCTCAGCGCGCTTTCAAGCTGCGAACGTATCTCAGAGCGCATAAATTCGTACTGATATGCCTTGCTTGTTTCAAACAGCGTCTCGAACACCTGCTTGCCGTACAGCTTTAGTTGTTGCGGCATGTCTGCGGTCACGCGACAGATTATGTCGTTTTCGCGCGCGGCATTCTCCACGGGCGCGCCCAGCCTCTGCTTTTCGGCGGCCACCTGCTCGGACAGGCGCATGCGCTGTACGTAGAGGCGGGCGATGTCGTCGTCCACGCTGTCAATGTTTCTTCTTATCTCGTCAATATCCATATGCACCCCTCAAATTTTTCAATACATGTGCAAATTTTGCAATACAGGTTCGCATTTTGTCTAAATAATTCCGTACTTCAACGCCTCGTCCGCAAGCGCCAGCGCGACCGCGCTCTCCACGCAAGGCACCGCTCGCGGCACGATGCACGCGTCGTGACGTCCCGCAATCTCAAGCGAAGCGGGCGACATCGTGCGCAGGTCCACCGACTGCTGTCTTATGGCAATGGACGGCGTGGGCTTTATCGCTACGCGAAGTGTGAGGGGCATTCCGTTTGCTATGCCGCCGTTTATGCCGCCGCTGTTGTTGGTGGTCGTCCTCACCTTTCCGTCCCTTACTTCAAACGCGTCGTTTGCCTCGCTGCCGCACATCGTCGTGATGGCAAAACCTTTGCCGAACTCCACGCCCTTGACGGCGGGGACAGCAAATATGCTGTATGCCAGTTTGCTTTCCAGCCCCTCGAACAGCGCGTCGCCCATGCTGCCCGCTTTTACTCCCAACGCCACGCACTCTATTGTGCCGCCGACGCTGTCGCCGCGCGCCTTTGCGCTCTTTATTGCGATGGCAGCCGCTTCGCACTGCCCGTCCAAGGTGGGAAATGCGTCCGCTTCTATGTCTATATGCGCTATAAATTTGTCAAAAACAGTCTCGTCTTGCATGCCGTCGTAGCTTGCAAGCCGCACGTCGTTTACGGAGGAAATGTACGCGCCTATCCTTATCCCACGCGAGCGGAGCAGTTCCTTGGCGATGCCGCCCGCAATGCATAGCGGCGCGGTCATTCTGCCCGAAAATCTGCCTCCGCCGGGGGCAATGCTACCGTCGCGGCAATACGCGGCATAGTCCGCGTGCGATGGGCGCGGGACGGTGAGATCGTAGTCGGCAGATCGCACGTCGCGGTTGAGTATCTCCGCTACAATATCGCCCGTCACGACATACTCATCGCCCACCTTTTCAAGCCCTTCGACAAAACGCGGCAAGTCCTCCTCGGCGCGAGCGGTAGACCATATCCCCGCGCCGCCCTTGCGCCTGAGCAACATATTTTGCACATCGCCAAGCGTCAGCCTTGTCCCGACGGGGACGCCGCCCAGCCTCAGCCCGATCTTGTCGGCGTGGGAGCTGCCGAATATCTCCACATTCAATTTTTCAAAATTTGCTTTCATATATTTTGCCCTTACGGATGATTTTCGTATTTTCCACGCCATATCGCTGTTTTATGTGAAAAACTACAATACAGGTGGCACTTTTGCCATCAGTCGCGCTCGATGTCCGCGCCCACAGACCTCAGATCCTCAAAGAAATTCGGATAGGATTTGCCCACGCAATCCGCGCCATCAAGGGTACAGCCGCCAAGTTTCAAGCCGATCAGCGCGGCGCTCATCGCCATGCGGTGATCCCCGTATGAAACAAAGTTTGCGCTGTGCGGGTCTCCGCCGAATATGACGAGTCTGTCGCCATCTACCTGTGTTGAGATGTCGCAGCGCGACAGCATATCCACCACCGCGGCAAGCCTGTCGCTCTCCTTATCCCTCAAGCGCGATACGCCGTAAACAGTTGATTTTCCCTTCGCAAACGCCAACGCCGCGCTGAGCGCGGGCACAAGGTCGGGGCAGTCTTTCGCGTCAAACTCGATGGGATCAAGCTCGCCTTGCACACAGCCCACTCCGTCCTTGCTATAAACTTTTGCACCAGCCGATTTGAGCAGTTCGACTACAACTTTGTCGCCCTGAACGGAGCGCATGTTTACGTTGTCCACGCGCACGTCGCCCATCAGCGCGCCCGCGATAAGCATAGCCGCCGCTGACGACCAATCCCCCTCAAGCATATCAGCATCAGGCGCAACATAGCGCTGTTTTGACGGCAAAAAATAACCTGTATTGAGTTTTTTTACCATAATTCCGCTGTTTTTCAACATGTCGAGAGTCAAATCCACATACCCCTGCGACACTGTTTTGCCCACAAGATGTATCTCGCTGTCCTCGCCAAGCAGTGGCAGCGCCATCAACATCCCGGATATAAATTGCGAGCTGACGTCCGCGGGCACCTTGAAAACGCCGCCGCTCAACCTTCCTCGCACCTCAAGCGGCAACCAGCCGTCTGCGGGCGCGGTTATCTGCGCGCCATGCGCGTTGAGCGCGTCAATAAGCTCCTTCATAGGCCGCTTTGCCAGCCTACCCTCGCCCTCAAACGTGACTTTTGCGCCAAGCGCCGCCGCGATGGGCAACAAAAACCTCAATGTGGAACCGCTTTCGCCAACATTCAACGTTTTATGCGCGCTTTTGTCGCGCGCGATATTTTCGCTCAACTGCTCCAGACAACGCGCAGTAGCCGACACGTCCTTGTTTATATATGGAAGTTCGGCGGGCTGCCCTGCAAGCGCCGAGGCTATCAAAAATCTGTGCGCCACCGATTTTGAGTACGGCACGCGCACGCTGCCCCGCAGCACGGATCTCTCAAGCCTCATGACCTCGCCCATAGTAAAACTCCCTTATTTTACAAAAATTTATACCTGTATCGCGTTTTTCGGCAATTTTCAACGTCAAGCCTTGACGTATTCGCCAAATTGCGCCCAGCTCATACGCCTTACCGCGCAGTTGCCGATACCGCGCATACACACCACGTTTATACCTTCGTCCGCGTCCGCCTTTTTGTCCGCGCGCGCAAACTCAAGCAAGTCGTCTATATCCTCGCCCTCCAAGTCAAAGCTGTACTTGCGCTCAAGCTCCTCTACCTTTTTAAGCTCATCCCGGCGAAGTTCGCCCGCCTTTAGGGCAGCGCGCGCCATGATAAGCACGCCCTTTGCCACCGCCACGCCGTGCGGGACGGTATAGCCGCTTGCGCACTCCAGCGCGTGCCCCAGCGTGTGCCCAAGGTTGAGCAGCATGCGCTTGCCACCTTCGAATTGGTCCTGCTCCACCACTTGCGCCTTGTAGCTCACGCAAAGCTCCACAAACCGCTCTAGGGGCTCTATCCCCTCGGCAAGCAGTTTTTCAAGCTCGCCGCCCGCGAGGCAAGCGTACTTTATGCCCTCGCCTATACCGCAACGCCACTCCGCCTCGGGCAGCGTGTCCAAAAAATCCAGATCTGCCGCGACAAGTATTGGCTGATGGAAGGCGCCAAGCAGATTTTTGCCGCCTGCGAGGTCTACTCCCGTCTTTCCGCCGACGCTGCTGTCTATCATAGCAAGCAGAGTGGTCGGCATTTGAACGACGGATATGCCGCGCATGTAGGTCGCCGCGGCAAAGCCCGCAATGTCACCGACTACGCCTCCGCCAAGCGCCACAACGATGTCCTTTCTCGAAAAGCGCCTGTATCTGAGCGCCTCGATGACGGCAAGATAGGTCTCCACCGTCTTTGACGCCTCGCCCGCCTCGAAGGAGAATGTGCTTACCTTATATCCCGCGCGGTCAAACGCCTTTACGACGCGCGCAAGATGCAGAGGCGCAACGTTGCTGTCGGTCACCACCATTACTTTGCAGTCCTTTTGGCATATCTTGCCTATTGCCTCGTCAAGAATGCCGCGTCCTATATAAACCTTATATGCGGGCATAAGCCTCACTTCAACCTCTGTCATCGCCTCTCTCCCTTGCCGCCCTATCGGCTTCGAGTTTACGATTCGTGCTTTGTCTTAAAAGCACGTTAAGTGTTTTCGCATCGCCCATGTCTATTGCGCGCTTATACTGTTCAAGCCTGTCTATCATGCCGTCTATGCGGCTTACAAGATTGTCCGCGTTGTTCAAAAACAGCTCTGTCCACATATCTGCGTCAAGTCTTGCCACGCGTGTGAGGTCGTTAAAACTGCCCGCTGAGTAGCCCGCATGCTGCGCCGAAAGCGGATCGGAAGCGTAACATCCCGACACCACGTGCGCCAGCTGGGACGTGTACGAAATCAACGTATCGTGTTTTTGAGCGGAGCATATTTCAACGTCTTTGAAGCCCAACGGAAGCAGCAACTTTGCCGCCAAGTCCTCCGCGCCGGGGCTTACGGGCACAAGGATGGCGTACGCGCCCTTGAAAAGAGTGGGAGCTGAATGCGCTATGCCGTTGAACTCCCGTCCCGCCATGGGATGAAATCCGCAGAAGTTCAGTTTGCCGTAAGTTGCCATAAGTTTCTGCATATGTGCGACGATCCCGCGCTTGTTGCCGCACACATCCATCACCAGCGCGCCGTCCTTAAGTTTGGGGCACAGCGCGTCAAGCTGCCTTATCGTATCCGCCTCGTTCAGCGCAACGATGGCGACGTCCATATCGCCTATGTTGTCCTCAGACAGCCTGCCGCTGACGGCGCAAAGTTTGTCCGCCTCGTCCAGCGCTTCCTCGCGGATATCAAAGCCGTACACCGTATTGTCGGTGTACTTGACGAACGCTCTGCCAAGCGAGCCGCCTATGAGTCCCATTCCGATGATAGCAATTTTCATAAGCCTCACTTATCGTCCCTGTGCTTGCCGACTGCGGGAAGCATCATATCTATCGCCTTTACCATGCCGTCAAATTGGTCCGGGCGCAGCGATTGCGCGCCGTCACACAGCGCGTGGACGGGATCGTTGTGCACCTCTATCATCAAGCCGTCCGCGCCCGCGCCTACCGAAGCGAGGCTGAGCGGAGGTACCAGCCTTGACAGCCCCGACGCGTGGGAGGGGTCGACTATCACGGGCAGATGCGTGCGCTCCTTGAGTATGGGGATGGCCGAGATGTCAAGCGTGTTGCGCGTGTACGTCTCGTAGGTGCGTATGCCGCGCTCGCAAAGTATAACGTTGGGATTACCCTCGGACATGATATACTCCGCGCTCATCAGCCACTCCTCGATAGTGGCGGCGAGTCCGCGTTTTAGCAAAACAGGGGTTTTAAGTCTGCCTAAGCGCTTGAGCAAGTCGAAGTTCTGCATATTGCGCGCGCCCACCTGCAAGATGTCCACGCCCTCGAAATCGTCGATATGCTCCTCGCTCATTATCTCGCTGATGATGGGCATGCCCGTCTCCTGCTTCGCCTTTTTAAGCAGTTTGAGGCCGTCCACGCCCAAGCCCTGAAAAGCGTAAGGCGATGTGCGCGGCTTGAACGCGCCGCCGCGAAGTATGGTCGCGCCCGCCCGCTTGACCGCCTGCGCCACCTCGATTATCTGTCGCTCGCTCTCCACAGAGCATGGCCCCGCGATGATCTGGAAACTGCCGCCGCCAAACTTGTGCCCGCCGACGTCTATCACAGTGTCCGCGGGGTGGAATTTGCGGTTGGCATTTTTGTACGGCTCCTGCACGCGGGTGACGCTCTCCACAATGTCAAGCGTGCGCACCAGCCCGATGTCCACCTTGGACGTGTCGCCGATGAGCCCCAACACGGTGCTGTTTTCGCCCTCGCTGACATGCACGCCAAGCCCCAGGCCCTTTATCCAATTGATGAGGCTGTCGACCTGTTTTGGGTCCTTATCCTTTTTGATTACGACGATCATGTGCCCTCCAAAAAGCTCGTTTACTTAAATTCTGCCCTATTTATAAAAAAATCCAACACCGTGTTTGGGTGCCGGTCTTTCAAAATCCGCACACCAAACACAGCTACCTGACGTAGCCGAAGTAAAAGTAATATGCGGAAGCAGAATATTTGTTGCGATTTTTCATAATTTCAGTGTATACTTGCGCGCGCGATTTGTCAAGAAATATTTATTTATAATACAAATATGCATATTTTGCGCGTGTTTTGCGCGTGATTTTTTGAGATCCAAGACGACTTTTGCGCAAAAAATCCGCATTTTTTTAGGCTTGTTATTTGCCGCCGACAAACCTTTTTGTAAGCCTCTCAAGCTTCAAGCCGTACAGCGCGGCGACCGCCACCACCGAGGATATTGCGGCTTGCGCGGCGTCCATCGGCAGCGCGACCAGCGCCGTTGCGTACGTCCCGTAAAAGAAAGTCTGGCACACAAAATAGCCCGTCATCATAAACGCAGAGGAAAAAATACACACCGCAAAAGACAACAATATCTGTACGACAGCGGCGACGCGGTTTGTGCGTTTTTGTGCGCTATCGGAATTTGAATTGCATTTTTCTTTGGATAAAGTACTGTTTTCGTCATATTCCGCCATATCGTTTGCATGGGGCGCGTTGTCCGGATCGCCCTCGCCGGTGCCGTCTTGAGCGTCACATATATAATCGGATCCGGAAAGAGAATTTTGTATATTTTCGGACAAATCCGTCGGCGCGGAATTGTCGTCTGCCGTAGCGCCGCTCGCCCCGACGTCAGTTGCGCCGTCCGCGTCGCTGTCTGCAAATTCGCCTTCCTCCA
The DNA here is from genome assembly GCA_947625225.1 of uncultured Clostridia bacterium. Lineage (GTDB taxonomy): Bacteria > Bacillota > Clostridia > Christensenellales > CAG-917 > CAG-475. The sequence goes on from CANQNQ010000004.1 coordinate 22,563, forward strand.
TAGAGTCACGGCTATGCGCAGGCGAGAAACCGGCTGCTGCGGTGGATGTGGAAAACTTCCCGCCAAAGGCACGCTTCACCATAAACTTTACCAACTTGAAAAGCATGCCGGCGATGAGCCCTTCAAGCGCTTTGATGACAAGCGTGAACAGCATCGTCGCGGGATACACGGTGAGGTCGGCAAAGAACGCGCCCAGCCCTCCCGCTATCATCGCGGGGATGGGCCCGAACAGCGATGCGCAGATGAGTATCACGCTGTCGCCGAGGTTGAAATAAAACTGCGCGCCGGAAAATCCTATAAGCGTACCCACGTACGTAAGCGCCGTCATGACCGCGGTGTAGGCGACAAACCTCGTCGCCGATTTTGCAAACTTTGCGTTTTTCATAAAAAGATCTCCTTCAATAAAAAATGCACCAATATGGTGCACGCTGTTCAGGAGGTCGAGAAGGTTGCCATGCAAAAAAAATTGCGGGCAAAATTCTTTCCCAGTCTGACTTTACAGGCGGTTGCGGGATCTCACCGCATCGGCTGTTGGGGCTGTTGGACTTGTTCGCTCAAGGCGACATTACCACCGGTTGGGTACACCCGATCCAAAGAATCGTATTTTGTATAAAAAGTGTAGACCTTATTTTGCGATTTGTCAATAGCGGCGCGCAACTATTGAAAACTTATATGCTACCAAATACACTGTACGTGTTTTATAACCCATATAGCTATCGACTTTGATTTTGATATTAACACGTATCGTGTTTTTTATAAATATGTTTTTCACTGCGGTACACTTTCAGCCACGAGTCACACAACGCAAGCATTATCGCGCCGAACGCAGGCAGATAGGCAGGGAAAGTTTTCAAACATAAAGCGCCGCATTTTCGCGGCGCTTCGACATGGCATATCAAAAATAAGGCAATCTAACGGTTGTAAATGCTATTGCCCAGGCTATCAATGGCAACGATCAACGGAAAATCTTGCACGCTTAGACAAAATATTGCCTCCGTGCCCAAATCTTCGTACGCCACAACGCGCGCGGACTTGATACAGTCGGCATACAGCGCCCCCGCTCCGCCTATCGCGGCAAGATATACTGCTCCGTTTTTTTGTATTGATTGATACACGTTTTGTGTTCTATCACCTTTGCCTATCGTGACTTTTATTCCGCGGTCGTAAAGCGCGGGTGCGTAGACGTCCATCCTTGCCGAAGTGGTGGGACCCGCCGACACGGGATTGCCGTCCTTTATGCATGGACCCACATAGTATATCCCCTGCCCCTCAAGCGGGATAGGAAGAGGTTGACCGCTTTTTATCGCGTCTGTCAAACGCTTGTGCGCGGCATCCCTGCCCGTATAAAGCGTGCCGGACACGCTTACAAACTCGCCTGCGCGAAGCGCGGCGACGTCCTCTGATGCAAATGGGGCTTTGAGTCGTTTGAATTCCATATTTACAGCGTGACCTCCGCAACGCGCGCTGCGTTGCATTGTATGTTGACCGCGACAGGAAGCGCCGCGATGTGCGTGGGGTACTTGCCTATGTGCACCGCAAGCGCGGTGTTGTTGCCGCCGAATCCCTGAACGCCTATGCCCAGCGCATTGATGGCGTCCTTCAGCTCTATCTCAAGCGCGGCAAGCGTCGGATCGTCTGAGGGGGCGCCCACTTCGCGCAGCAACTGTTGCTTTGCAAGCACGCACGCCTTGTCCGCAGTGCCGCCTATGCCCACGCCGACGATTATAGGCGGACAGGGTTTGGAGCCCGCCTCCTTCACGGCATTTACGACGCAGCGCTTTACGCCCTCCACGCCATCGGAAGGTGTGAGCATATACAGCCTCGACATATTTTCGCTTCCAAAGCCCTTTGGCAGAAAGGTCAGCGACAGCGCGTCGCCCGCCGTAAGCTCTATGTGGACGACCGCGGGGGTGTTGTCTCCCGTGTTTTTGCGCGTGATGGGATCGAGCACGCTTGCACGGCAGCCGTTTGCCGCATAGCCTCTGCGCACGCCCTCGTTGATGGCGTCCTCAAGCAGGCCGCCCTCTATATGGACGTCCTGTCCCAGCCTTACAAAAAACACCGCCATGCCCGTATCCTGGCACAGAGGCAAGCGTTTTTGCTGCGCCAGCGCGGCGTTTTGAAGCAGCATATCCAGCGAAAAAGCAGCGGAAGGCTCGCTCTCGGTCTCCCTTGCGCGTCTCAGCGCCGCCTCGCAGGAGGGGGTCATCCTTAGGCACGCGGACGTCAGAGAGCTGCACGCCTCGACGACAGTATCGTAAAAAATAGTCCTCATATTATGAATTATAGCCGATTTGCCCGCATATTTCAACACATTTGCCAATAGAGTTGTATATTTTGAGCAAATGTTGTAAAATATGACCGAAAACATATCGTGAGGCAACAATATGGACTATCAGAAGCTCTCGCTTGAAAAGCACTTCGAATGGAAGGGCAAGCTGGAAATGCATTCGCGCGTCAAGGTGACCGACCGCGAGTCGCTGTCGCTGGCGTACACGCCGGGCGTCGCCGCTCCCTGCCTTGCCATAAAAGACGACCCGACGCTCAGCTACGAGCTGACGCGCCGTAACAACACGGTCGCCGTCGTCACGGACGGCTCCGCAGTGCTGGGGCTTGGCAACATAGGCGCCGCGGCAGGTATGCCCGTGATGGAGGGCAAGTGCGTGTTGTTCAAGGAGTTTGCCGACATAGACGCCATCCCCATACTTATTGGCACGCAAGACGTGGACGAAATTGTCGCCACCGTAAAGAACATCGCGGACAGCTTCGGAGGCATCAATCTGGAGGATATTTCCGCTCCGCGCTGTTTCGAGGTGGAACGCAGACTCAAACAGCTGGTGGACGTCCCCGTATTTCACGACGACCAACACGGCACAGCCATCGTGCTTGCCGCGGCGCTGCAAAACGCGCTAAAACTTGTAAAAAAAGACATCTCAGGTGCGCATTTGGTGATAAACGGCGCGGGAAGCGCGGGCATCGCCATAGCGGAATTTTTGCTGTCGTTGGGGGCGGGCGACCTAATCGTGTGCGACCGCCTTGGCATAATCGACGACGGCGGGCGCTTCAACGCGGCGCAAAACGCGCTTGCAAAAAAGACCAATCCCCGCGGCGTTAAGGGAGGACTGAAAGAGGCGATCGCCGGCGCGGACGCGTTTATTGGGGTAAGCGTCAAGGGCGCCCTCAGCGAGGAGATGGTGCGCACGATGAACAGCGACGCCATAGTGTTTGCAATGGCAAATCCCTCCCCCGAAATAGAGCCGGAACTCGCCCTCAAGGCGGGCGCAAGGATAGTGGCGACAGGGCGCAGCGACCTGCCAAATCAAATAAACAACGTGCTGGCTTTCCCCGGAATATTCAGGGGCGCTCTGGACGTGCGCGCAAAGGACATCAACGAGGAAATGAAGATCGCCGCTTCCCGCGCGCTGGCGGGACTTATTGGCGAGGATGAACTTAGCGATACCAACATAATCCCAAAACCCTTTGACAAACGAGTCGTTGCGGCGGTATCCGTCGCCGTTGCCGAAGCTGCGCGAAGAAGCGGGGTGGCAAGGATATAAATCACAAATTTGTCAAAAGGCGGCGCATGCCGCCTTTTATTTTTGCGCATATGTATGCTATTTCAAAAGAAATTTGCAATACAGGTGCAACTTTTGCCCGTTTTTGGCGCAAATCATATATCTCGCGTGCGCGGCATAACCTTTAAGGTGAAAAAGTCGTTGAGGACCGCCTTTTTATACATAGGTACGGCGATAGGCGCGGGCTTTTCGTCCGGCAAGGAAATAGCGCTTTTCTTTGGCAAGGCGTCTCCGCTGAACGTCGCGCTTACATCTGTATTTATGGCGCTGTTGTGCGGGCTTTTTCTTGTTGCGGGCAAGCAGAATATGATGCCCAAAAGCAGGCTGATGCGCTTTGGCATATTTTTGTCGGCATGCATATCTCTATGTTCCATGCTGGCGGGCGGAGAGTATGTGATGCGCACGCTCAGCGGCATACCTCTGTTGGGTCTTGTCATGGCAATACTCGGCGCAATCGTCGTCATTTTGGGTATAGAAAAGATGAAAGCGGCCAACTGCGTGCTTGTGCCTCTCATCGTGCTGTCCATTGCGCTGATATTTTTCAAGCTGCCGCACCTGCGCGGCGAGCTACCATTTGACATCGCGCGCCCCATGATATACAGCGGACTGGACGTGTTGCTGGGCGGGGTGATAATCGCGGACGAGGGCAAAAAGCTCAACTATCGGCAGATATTTGGCACCTGTATGCTGATTTTCGCGTTTTTGTTTGGGATGTTGTTCATGTTGCAGACGGTCGTGCTGGCGGACGGATGCGTCTCGTCGATGCCCGTGCTGGCGGTTGCAAAGCGCTTCGGCTTGCAGGCGATATGCGGAGTGCTGATAGCGGCGGCCATATTCACCACGCTAATATCCTCCCTCAAGATAGTGTCCGACAGTCTGCTGGCTTTTTTGAGGCACACAAAGAGGCTATCCTCCTTCGGCGACGTCAAAAACACGCCATTCGCGGTGTTCCTCTGCCTGCTGATCGCATATCCCGTCAGCTTTGTGGGCTTTGACAACATAGTCAATACGATGTACCCCTTCATCAGCGTATGCGGCATATTGATGACCGCGATCGTGCTGGTCAGGTTCTGCATAAAGGCGGTTTTGTTGATAAAGCGACGCAGATCTTATAGTTCCTCTCCCCCGCGCGCAAAAAAGAGGTATAAAAAAAGCAAGGCGACACGCCCTGCGATTTCCGTATAGTTTGCTCACTCTCCGTCATGGCAGTCGCAATGCTCGTGCTGGCAATCGTCGTGATGACAGTCGCAATCGTCGCACTCGTCCTCGTCGTCCTCGTACGCGCCCAATTCGTCGTCGACGTCGCCCAGCTCGTCCTCTGAATCGTCCTCGAACTCTTCGCTTTCTCGGCGCGGTCTGAACAAGTCCTCAAACGGTGAGCGGCGGCTGTCCTCCTCAGGCTCGTCAAGCCCCTTGAGGTAGCGGTACAGCGGGTCGTCCGTGAAGTCCTGCTTGAGGTCGAAATCCCCGCCCAGCTCCTCGACGGCGTTGCGGATCTCCATATACTCGTTGTAGTTCGGTTCGTACTCGTCGCAGAATGTTTTTAGCACCTGTATGCCGTTTTCGTCGCCGTAGCTGCCAATCAGGCGCGCAAACAACGCGACGTCCTCGCCCTTATAGAGGTAGCTGACCAGTCCCATAAAAATAGCTTTGTTGCCCTTGTAGCCCGCCAGCACTTCCATCAGCATCTTGCCCGTTTCGCCCTCAAGCGAATAGAGCTTGGCAAGCATATCGTCCACTATCTCCTCGCAGTCCTCAAGCAAAAACTCGTACGCTTCCAGCCGCTTGTTGTAGTCGACGTCCTCGTCCAGCATGACGTCAAGCATTTTAAGCATATTTTCCCTGTTTTTAATCATCGTCGTCCTCCCCGAAAAGGATATCCTTATACTTGAAATACGTGCGTTCATTGAGCCTGTAGCGCTCTATTGCGGCGGCGTCGCTGTCGTCGTCGTAGTCCTTGTACACGTCCGCAAGCAGCACCGCCATCAGCGTGACGGGACTGCGCATATGCGACACTTTTTCCAGCCTTTTGGCGCTTTTCGACTCCGCCTGATTGCGGATGTCGCGCTTGAAACTCATAAGTTTGTTGATGTCCGTGCCCAGCAGTCTCAGCGCGCGATAAGGCTCGTCGTCGGTATACAAGATGTCCACCACCGCAAACCTGTACGCCTGCTTGAGCGGTTTGGGCATCGAGGCATAGTACCTGTTGCCCATTGTCACGCTCTCCTTAAAACAGCCCTGCGCGACCACGTTGAGGTTGACGTCGCATCTGCCGTCGGCAAGATCCAGCAGCGCGATGACAAGCCTGCTGAACACGCCGAAGGAATGGTCGCCCACCGCCAGCTGTTCGAATATGACGCCGAGAAGTTCGTCGGCGATGTCCTCCCTGTTGAGGTCGTCAGCGTTTATGGTTTTATCAAACGGACCGTGCATAAACAAAATGATGTTGCACATCTTGCTTACCAGCAGGTCTATAAGCTTCTCGTCGCCCTCCAGAAACGCCCAATTTATGACCCCGATCATATCTTTTGCCGCGATCGCCGCCGCCTCAACGGGCATAAGCAGCAACGCCTCGATGTGTTTGAAGTTGTCGATACGCGTCTGCATGGGCGTGACCGCGGTGTACGGCACCGTCTTTACGCCCTGGCGATACATCTGCAAGATGGCGCTTGCGGGGGTAAACTCGCCGAAGATATTTTCCACCCTGCGCATGACGTTGAACGCCTCGTTGTAGTTGCCCAGGTTGTACAGCGCCTCGGACAGCCAGATCATCACGTCGGAGTTGTACTTGACGCGCTCGAGAATGCGGCGGGTGTACTTGACTATCTCGCCGTGTCTTTCCGCGTTGATCATAAGCGGCAGCACAAGCATGATGTCGTCGGATGTTGTATAGTCCTTTGTCAGGATGAGGTCGATAAGCGCGTCCGCCTCCTCGTCCTTGCCCTCCATCTTGTAGGCGGTGGCAAGCGCGCATTGTGTGGCGAGGTTGTCGCCGTCCCGCGCGAGCATAGCTTTGGCGTTGGCGATGACTCCGTCCACGTCGTCCTTCAGCATAAGGCACATCAGCGCGAGGTAGTCCGCAAGGTTGCGGTGCTTGCTGCGGCTGTCCACCTCGTCGAGGACGCTCATAGCCTCGTCAAGGCGCTGTTCGCGTATAAGCGCGTACGCCCTTTGGGTCAGCTTCTCGTAGTAGTCCTCCCCCTCGGGGTAGACTATGTGGAATTTGCGCTCCGGCTCGTCATGCTGTTCGGCGGTGAAATAGTCCGCAAAGTCCTCCACGTAAAACTCGGACACGTCGCTCTGTCCCATCGCCGCAAAGTTGAGCGCGAGCATAGTGCGCGCGTAGTCGTCCTGTTCGGGCGTGGGGTGCGCGCACAGCGCTTTGAAATAGTAGCGGTTGCTGAGCTCCACGACGTCTATTGCCGCATACGCCCCCGCCAACTTTATGTATATATCCGCGCGGGAGGGGTCCAGGCGGGCGGCTTTGAAAAGATAGGCGATATCCTTTTCAATATCGCCCTTTCCAAACGCCTCGTCGGCAAGATGAATGTAATCATCGCAATTAAGTTGAAATTTGATGACCTTGTCCACTCAGTTTTTCTTCTTTTTCTTTTTGGGATTCTGATAGGGCTTGGGAGCCTGTTTTTTGGCGGGAGCGTTGCTCTGCTGCCTGTTTGCCTTGCTCTCCTTGCGCGCCTGTTGTCTGAGCTCCTGCTGCTTTTGTTTATCCGCGTCCAGCTTGCGCAAATGGCACTTTGTCATGCCGCGCGACGCCATAGCTATCCAGCAAAGCTCCATCAAGCTGCAGCCCGCGACAAGCATGGCAACGTATATGATGATGGAGAATATCATGTTTATCAAGCACAACAGCAGCGGCGCCGCGGACAGTATAGCCACCAAAGAGACCATCACGGGATTGTTGACGATGATGACCAGCGCGTTTTTGAAGGTCTGCGCAAACGTCAGCTCATATGTGGTGTAAAGAGAAAGCATCACCATGGGGATGAGCATCAGCGGCGCGCCGAATATAAAGCTGAACACCACCGCGCAGTACGCGCCCGCGCCCGCCGTACCCAGCGACTGCTGCTGCAACAGATACAACACGCTTGTCGCCATGGCAAGCCCGATGAGCACCTCCACCGCGGCGGTCAGCAAAAACTTCCACCAATACTTTGCAAAGCCCATCCAATATGTGCGCACAAAGCGGCTGTAATAGTCCTGAAAATAGCAGCGCTTTGCGCAGTAAAATGCGCCCGAAGCGCCCAGCCCGCCCAGAATGAGCGTCGCCGCGACCATTGCGAAAACGGGTTCCTTCACGTCCCAATACAGGCGCGCCACGCTCACCGCGAGGCTGTCGCCGCCGCCGGGGAAGCCCGTGCCTATGTCGCCCATAAAGTTGAACGCGCCGCCCAGCACCATGTCCTCAAAATAGCCTGCGAACCACGCTATGATGATGACAAACGGAATTGTGAACAGCATAAAGAACAGCGAGCTTTTGATCATCAGCCCGAATTCGCCCTTGAACACCTTGAACGCCCTGCCGAAAAACGTGTCGGGATAATCCTTTTGGGGACGAGCCTGCGCCAGACCCGCCACCAGCACCTTTTGCGGTTCCTCGGGTTCCACGCGCACGGGCGCGTCCGTAAAGAGGCCTGCCAACAGCAGTTTTTTCTGCTTGACGGCGGTCTGCTTAGGAGCGGAGTTGTTGTTTGATGCGTTGTTTGCCATTGCGACTCCTTTTAAGCCGATATATGCTTATTATAAAGATTATACATTATAAATCCGCAAAGCGCAAACAAATCACAAAAATATTTGCCGCCGAATATAAATACCCTAGAAAACTGCTGTGCGGCGGGACGTCGCGCGGCATGGGAGGCGACAGCGTGAACAGATACAACATAGCCGTGGTGGGCGCAACGGGCATGGTGGGGCGCAAGTTTCTTACGGTGCTTGCCCAGCGCAAAGTGCCCATAGACAATCTATATCTTTTTGCCTCGGCGCGCAGCGCGGGCAGCAGTATGGACTTTGGCGGCAAGAGCTACGTCGTGAGGGAGTTGACGCCAGAAAACGTGCTTAAACTGTCAAATATGATAGATTATGCCCTGTTTTCGGCGGGAGCGGCGGTATCCAAGGTATATGCGCCGCTGTTTGTCGAGGCGGGCGCGACGGTGGTGGACAACAGCTCGCAGTGGCGCATGTCCGAAGGTGTGCCGCTGGTGGTGCCGGAGGTGAATCCTGAGGACGCGTTTTGCGGGAGCGGGATAATCGCCAACCCCAACTGCTCCACCATACAGGCGGTGGCGGCGCTTGCTCCGCTTGAAAGGGAATTTGGCATAGAGCGCGTGGTGTACAGCACCTATCAAGCGGTGTCCGGCGCGGGGATGGGCGGCTACAACGACCTCATCGACGGCGTGAAGGGGCTGCCTCCGCGCAAATTTCCGCATCCCATCGCATACAATATCTTGCCGCACATAGACGTGTTTATGGAGGACGGCTACACCAAGGAGGAGTGGAAGATGATCGTTGAAACTCGCAAGATACTTCACCGTCCCGACCTGCGCGTCACGGCGACCACGGCGCGCGTGCCCGTGTTTTACGGTCACTGCGAGTCCATCAACGTACAGCTTAAGTCGCCATGCACCGCACAGCGCGCGCGGCAACTGCTTATGGACGCAAAGGGCGTGGAGGTGATGGACGATCCCGCGTCCAACGTGTATCCCCTGCCCATCCTCGCCGAGGGGCGGGACGAGGTGTTTGTGGGGCGCATACGCGAGGATTTAAGCGCGCCCAACGCGCTTAACATGTGGGTGGTGGCGGACAACATCCGCAAGGGCGCGGCGACCAACGCCGTGCAGATAGTGGAGCTACTTATATCGCGCAAGGAGGCAAAAGGCGATGTTTAAGGGTACAATAACTGCGCTTATGACCCCGTTTTGTGCAGATGGGGTGGATATTTCCGCGCTGGAGCGGCTTATAGACCGCCAGCTTGAGGCGGGCGTAAACGCGCTTGTCGTGTTGGGCACCACGGGCGAGCCCGCCACAATGACTGCCGCCGAAAAGCAGAGCGTGATACGCTGCGCCGTGGCGCGCTGCAAGGGAGAGATACCCGTCATAGTGGGCGCGGGCAGCAACAGCACCGTGGGCGCTATAGACAACTGCGCGATGGCGAGGCGGCTGGGCGCGGACGGAGCGCTGATAGTCACGCCGTACTACAACAAATGCACTCAGCGCGGGCTTATTGAGCACTACGGCGCGATAGCGGCGACCACCGACCTGCCCATAATTTGCTACAACGTCCCCTCGCGCACGGGCGTGAATATGCTGCCATCCACCTGCGCGGAGCTGGCAAAACTGCCAAATGTCGTCGGTTTTAAGGAGGCGAGCGGCAATGTGGAGCAAATCGAGGAATGTATCCGCCTTGTGGGCGACAAGGTGTACAGCGGCGACGACGCGCTGACCGTCCCGCTGATGGCGATGGGCGCAAGCGGCGTGATAAGCGTCGTGAGCAACATCCTGCCCCGCTGCACCGTGCGCATGACGGACGCGGCGCTGCGCGGCGATATTGCCGAGGCACGCGCAAGGCAGCTGAAACTGTTGCCGCTTATAAAGGCGCTGTTTTGCGAGGTGAATCCCATCCCCGTCAAAAAGGCGGCGGAGCATATGGGCTTATGTTCGGGCGCGGTGAGGCTGCCGCTTACCCCGCTGAGTCGCGAAAATGCCGAGAAACTGCGTGAAATTTTGGACGAATACGAGGACGCATAGCGGCAAAAAACTCAATACAGGTAGCAAAAAGCCCGCCTGACGGCGGGCTTTTGAGTTGTGATACGATATCAGCCTTTGGCGCCGGGATCCGCAATTTCGATGGCGGGATTCATTGCGTCGGGCAATGAGGTGCATCCGCTGAACGAGTTGTGCGCAACTTTTGCGATGTCAAAATCGTTGAAGTTGGTGGTGGCAAGATTGACGCAGCCCATAAACGCAGAGTCGCCAATGCTTGTCAAATTGGTGGTCTTATCACCGGATTCTTGCACCGTGACGGAAGTCAGATTGGTCTGACCCCTGAACGCATACTCGCCGATCGCGGTCACTTTGAACTCGATTTCATCTCCCGCCTTGATGACGGTCGCGGGGATCACCACGTTGGTGAGGTAGGAGCTTTGGCGCACCACCGTTGCGGTGTGATTTTCAAGGTCAAGCGCGAAGCGCATCTTGACGATCTGCTCGCCCTCTACAAGCGCTCTGCCCGCAGCCTCGATCGTGCCGTCCGCTTTGGCTATATACTCCGCCACATAGTAGTAGTTGCCATCCGTTGCTACGCCTTCTTTATCGCTGTAGACCACGGGCACGGTTTCCGCCTGCGGATACACGTCGTTGGCGCAGTCATCCCACATGTTGTTCCAGCCGGCGGGCGTTGCCGTCTCTATGAAGTCCACATAGACCGTAAGCGCATAGCAGGTGGCAAACGCTCTGTTGCCTACATGGTCAATTTCCGATGACAGATGTATCTCCAGCAAGCTGGTGCAGCGGGAGAACGCGGCGTCGCCTATATAATCCAAATTCTTCAATATGCCGTCGCCCACGCCGAACACATTGCCTACTTCGCCGACGAAGATGTCCACAAGCGACTCGCAGCCGTTGAAGCAGCTGTCTTGGATGGACTTAAGCCCTGTGGGCAGCACGATCTGTTTGAGCGCGACGCACTCTCCAAACGTGGACGCGGCAAGGTCTGTGAGACGGCTGTTTTTGCTGAGGTCGATGGACGTGATGCCGCTCTGACCGAATGCGGACGGGCCAAGCAGAGCAAGGTTTGTGGACGAAGTGAGGTCCACGGACGTCAGGCTGCTGCATCTTGCAAACGCGCTGTTGCCGATGTCGGTGAGGGAGATGTTCAAGCGGCTGTACACTCTGGCGCGGTACTCGCTGGCGCTGTCGTACACGATAGCTCTGAATCTCTCCACATTTTCGGATATGCCGCCGTACTGCGGGATAGACTGCTGTTTGCCGTTCTTCATGAAATACGTGGAAGTCTGCAGATAGATGGAGCTGGGCAGGTACATATACACGTCGCCGTTGGTTGCGGGTTCGGGCATAACAATGCCATCCTTAAAGCCGACCACTCTGTAAATTACATCGTCAAACTCGTACTCGGACTCCAGCGTGAACACGTAGTGCGTTCTGCCGCTTTCCACAACGGCTTCATACGCCGTGGCGGGCACGCTGGTCACAATGGCTTCATATACGTCTTTGTCGTCGACTTTGCCCACCGCTTTATCGGAATATTGCTCAAAATTAGCCTTTTCCAGCTTGGTAACGTCCTTGCCTGTGGCGGTAGTCTCCTGCGCGGTGTAGACGTTTTTGAGATTGACGCAACCCGCAAACGTGAAGTTGCCGATGACCCTTATGTTGGAGCTGAGATAGACGGTCACCAGATTGGTCAGTCCCGCGAACACGCCCGTGGAAATGTCGCCGTTTTTCTCGCCTATCTGCGTGACGGTGTATGTCTTTCCGTCAATGGTGCAAGTCTTGGGGACGACCACCGTCCTGACCGTGGACGCCTGCGCAGTAAGCGAAGTCGCCGTTATCTTTGCGGTCTTTGCAACTTCGTCGAGGGGAACAAACGTGAACAGCGAAGGATCCTCCTGCAACACCACCGAGTATATTACCGAGAATTCAAGCCTCTTGGTCGCCTCGTTGAGGTTGTTGTACACAAACTTCGCGCTGTAGAAGCCCAGCAGATCCGTGCTGAGCGCAGAGGCGCCGCGTCCGTTGACCTGCGTGAGGGAGAAGCCGTTGGTGTTGGTGAGGGCAAGTTGCTGCTCGCTGCCATCCTCCCTTATCATGATGACGCTGAGCCCGGACCTGAACGTGGTAGGATTGCCGTTGAGGGGCACGGAGAACGCTCTCCTCTGCTCCACTTTTTCATACTTGGGCACTCTGACCATGTAGGCAAAGCTTATCATATAAGTGCCTATGCCGTGGAAGTCGACCTCTATCGTTGCGGTCTTTGACCTGCCGCCGTTGTCGTCGGTGAAGCTGAGGCCGTCGATGTCGTTGAGGTCGATTGCAATTGAGTGCGTCTTGCCGCTGTAGTCTGAATAATTGAATACAGGTTTCAATTCGCCGGGATCGGAGGACGACCAGAACGTGGGAGTGCCCGAACCCAAAAGGTCGCCCGCGCTGTTTGTATCTCCTTCAAGACCGCTTATCCAGAAAGGATATGATACGTTGCCGCCCGATGTCAGCAAATTGGATCTTACAGATTGATTGTTTTTGTTATATTCATTTGACGAATAGAACGATGTGGTGCCCTCTATCTTACGATAGTCGTACACTTCGATGAGGAATTTACCATCGCCCTCTACATCGCCCTCTACGTTCGTGTTAAATTCCTGTTCCTGATATACAAATTTCAGCGAGTAGACGCCGCCGAAGTCGTTGTCGCTCACTTTGACCATCTCAAGTTGGTTGCCCACCACGCTGAGAGGCTCGCGGCGCTCCACGCCCGCATTGCTCTTGACGATCAGCGCGTCCTCGATGACCGCCTCTTTACCGTACTTGTCGAGGAATGCGTTGCCGCCTTCATCGTCTGTGCCGCTCTCGCCCGTGCGCAACAGTTTTGGGGAGATCTTGGCGCTGTCTATACTGACGGACGCGAGTTTTTCCTCCACAAATCTGTCCTTGTTGAACAAGTACATGTTGTACCAGGCTTCCGTTACGGCGTCATCACCCGTTATCTTTGCACCGCCTTCGATGGCAGCGAATGCCTCCATGACCGATTTGCGGAAATAGAACTTCAGCTCGGCATTCATCTCGCCGTAGGTGTTGTCAAAGCTGTCGCCGTATATGGCGGGCGCGCCGACCAGCTTGTAGCCGTTTGTCTCGTCGCTCTCCACCTCGATGTTGGACAGTATCAACGCCTTGAGGTTGACCGCGCCGCTGAACGCGTTGCTTGCGATCTCTGTCACGTTGCCGCTGAGCAGTATGCTGTTGAGGTTGGTGGCGTAGTTGTTGAACGCGTACTCCGCGATCGTTATGTCGCCCGTGTTCGGCACGACGACATTGACGTTGGTGGTCTGCGTGCCGTAGAACTCCGTCAAAATGCCGTTGACCACGGTGAGGCCGCTGTTGACATAGGTGCCTTTGCCCTCGGTGTTGACCTCGCCGCTGTCGTGCTGTATGTATGCTGTGTTGAGGAATGCGTCTCTGCCAATAACCGTGATCTTGGACGCGTCGTCAAATTTTATGTCGCGTAGCTTCGTGCAGCCCGTGAACGCCATAGGCGCAATTGCCGTGACGTCAAACGAAATGCCATCGCTCAAACCTTCGATACGCGGGCGCGTGACTGAAGCGGGAACTTGGAATGAAGTCGCATTCCTGTTGGTCATGCGGTACAGAATGTGTCCGATGTAAATTGCGTTGTTGTTGTAGTTGTATTTGTTTGCCGCGCTGAGGAACACGTCGTTGAACGCGTTTTCGCCGATATACGCGATACGGCTATCGACCGGCATGATCAGCGCCACCAACTTTTCAAGGTCGGAGAACGCGCCGTTTTCTATCCTCTCGATGTTGACAGACAGCTTGAGCTGTTTTAGCTCCTTGGCGTTGCTGAACGCGCCGCTCATTATGTTGGTCGCGGTGTACAATCTGCTGTTGTATCCGGCCATCAAATCGCCGCCCACGCCGGGCATATTGTCCTGAGTATAGTAATTTTGCGGGGACAAATCGAGGGTTTCGACTTTCTCGTCGCCGACATACTTGTATATAGTTTTGTTGATGACTATAAACTGTTTGCCGTTGTTCAACGCCGAATAGTTGTCCTCAAAAGGCGTGCTGCTGAACGCGTTGTTGCCGACGGAGGTTATAGTCTCATTCTCCTCTATACCCGCTATCTCCTTGAGGGCGCTGCACTGCGCAAACGCTTCCTCGCCTATGGCGGTGAGGTTGGCGGCATGCGTGATGTCCACCTTGGTCAGCGCCTTCATGCTGAGGCAAGCGCGGGGGCCTATCTCGGAGATGTTGTGCCAGGCGTCGCCTATCTTCAGCTGAGCGGGGATGATGATCTCGTTGACAGCCTCGCCCGAAGCCTTGTCCAGCCTTATGGAGCCGTCGGACTTGATGGTGTAGCCATCCTTGAACAGGTATTGCGTGAAGTAGTTGCTCAGCGCTTCCCTGTCGGTTTCCTCCGCGTCGTTATAATCGGACGTCCAATAGACGTACGCCACGCCGTCGGAAGTCACGTTGTCGGACGTGACAAACTCCTCCGTACATTCGGAGTCCTTGTAAAGCGTGGCGGACGCAAAGATAAACGAGGTGCCCTTTGCAAACACCGTGCCCAGTTTGTTGTCATCGCCATAGAAGTCGGAGAACTTCAGCATCACCTTTCTGTCGCCGACGGAGAGCTCGGCATAATACTTGTCATAGGACTGGTTGAAGGTGAAGCCGGTGAAAATTATGCGGTTGATGACGTTTTCGGCAGAGCCTGCGCTTGCGACCACGTCAAGTTGGATGAGGTTCGCCGCGTCGGAGTCGGACACGTCGGACTGTATGCCTGCGGCAAAACCGCCGCCCATCGTGTACAGCGTAAACGAATAGGTGCGCTCCGTCCAGCGGGCGTACAGCGTGAAGTCTTCATTGCCCACGGATGAGCGGAAATTCCAGGCGGTGCCGCCCGTCTTCTCGGTGTACCAGCCCACAAAATAGAGCGCGCTGTACACGTTGAACTTGTTGACTTCGGGCCTTGCGACCCTGCCGACCATTTTTTCTACGGATTGCGAATGCTCCTCGCCGCCCTCTGCAAACAAGGGCGCTGGATCATTGGCTCCGTCCTTGAGCTCGAGATTGCCTTGGGGGAGATTGAGATCGAAAGTTACAGTGATAACGTTGTGCGTCCAGACGGTATCTATGTCGCAATCGCTGTCCAGCACAAAGGGGAAGCCCTCGGTCGGGCTGAGAGTGACGGCGGTGCCGTCCTTCTTTTCAACAGTTACGCTTGAAAGCGCGTACGCGTCGCGGAAAACGCGGAATGTGGAGATAAACTCCTGCCAATCGGTAAATTCATAGCCCTTGTCCACCCTGACAATTGCCTTGCCGTTTTCCACATCCAGCTCGCCATTGGAGGTGTAACCGCCGTTGAGCGTGATGGTCACGGTCACCCTCTCCAGCTTGCCGCTGTCGTCCTTGAGGTGGATCTTTGTGGTGCCCGACACCGTCTCGCCCGAGGTGAGCGTGGTGGAAATGTGTATCTCGTGATGACCGGGTTGCTTCAGTTTGGGTCTATCCTCTTCGGCAACCATCTCCTCAGTCACGTTGCCAAGCGGAACTTCGCTGACCGCAACGCCGGACGCGCTGACGTATACCACGGAAAATTCCACATCCGAAATGTCAAACTCGTCAAGGGAGATGCCCTGAAACACCGAGTTTGCCATCGGGAAGTAAAACTTGAGATACGCAGGAGTGCTCTGCTGCAATGTACCGTTGTTGATTTGTCCGCCGATGTCGTCGGGCAGATCGTCAATGCTGGTGGGGGTGCGGTTGCACGCCACAAGCGAGATCGCCATAACAACAGCAAGCATAACGATCAAAATCAAACTTACACTGACTTTCTTTTTCATAATTCTCCGCCTTCGCGCGCACGTAAGCACGTGTACGCTACTTATACAAATATAATGATATGATAAAAAAGCCTAAATGTCAATAGAAATATTGTTTTTACGCCGACTGAAAATTTCGCTTTGCGTTTAAGGCTCCCCACTATCGGGGTCCCCACGGAAATACGAAGTGTTTCTGCGGGGTGAAGTTGGGGAGCTGTCTGCGAGCAAACGTGCGCAGCAGACTGAAGGGATTGTCCCCAAAGCTGTCCGTTAAACAATTCCCTCAGCCGCCAAAGGCGGCAGCCCCCCTTACTAAAGTGGGCCTTAAATGGAAAAGAGAATTGGAAAAAAAGAAATTTTTTAACATCTAGGGACGGAGCAAAAATGTTAAAAAACTTAACATTTTTGCTCCGTCCCCAAAAGTTAAATTTTCTCCTCTTTGTTGCTTATTCTCTACCCTTCAAACACCAACTTTATTATTTCCTTGCAGGTGCGGTCGTTGGCGGCAAAATCCATTGCGGAGACAAAATACCTTTCGGCGGCGAGGTGCATCTCGCGCGCTCTGTTCAGCTCCTCGCGGGCGAAGGCGATCTCCACATCTCTGCCGTCCCTCTCCTCGTCCGCGGCGGGAGTCTGCGCGCAGAAAATATACAAATTTACGTCCTCGAATATCTCTGACGTAAACTGCCCCACGTCGCTTACCACCGCTACGTCGCCAAGCAGTATGCCCTCCTTCACGGACGGCTCCAAGGCGTTTTGCAGCACCGTGCCGCCGTCAAACAGCGCGCATAGCTGGTCGAAAAACACCCGCCTTGCCGCGTCCGTGCCACTCACCTTGAATATACGCTTGCCTCTGAGGTGGTCAAAATAGGCGCTTTCGCCGGCGGGACAGATGGCGTTTGCAAACAGCTCGCGCCGTCTTGACACAGCGCCCGTATCCCCCCTCAGCCGCGAGGCGAACGCCGCCGCAAGACAGCGGACATCCGTGACTTTAAGCCCGACGCTTTCCGACTCCAATTGATTGTTGAAATGACATAAAGCCGTGTTTAAGTGTTGGTATGCACGCATAAAGTGCGCTTTTTTGCACCTAAGCAGTCCATCTATCTCATCCCGATGCGGCGCAAGTTTTGCCGCAGACAGGTTTGCCGCAAGGTCAAAGATATAGTCCTTCATCTTGGGCAGATCCGCTCCGCTGGCGTGCGGCGCGGTGGCGTCGGTGACGGCGCTGTCCAAGTCCTTGACATACACGCCGTCCAGGCTGTCGGGATCGCCGGAGCAGTACCACAGCTCGTAGTCCATGCCGCGCGACTTTGCCTCGGCGGCAATACGCTTAAGCAGCGACGACTTGCCCGTACCCGGTCCGCCCTTTAGCAGTACGGAGCGGCTTACCGCCGCAAGCTCCCGCTGATAGTTGCCGTAAAAGCCGTGCGCGGTGTTGTTGCCCACAAAATATCTTTCCATAAGTCACCTCGCTTTATGCTATGAGCGGTTTTTGAAATTTGGTGAATGAGCGCTGTCACTCTTTTTTGAGCGGGACGCATAGCATACCGTATGGAAAAGATGTTGACCGTGTATCAATCGGATAAGCGTATGGCATACCTCGCCGACCTGTTGGACGCGCGCAAGCTGACACGTCCCCTGTACGTGTACGCGCCAAACATACTTGTTGACGAAGCCGAGACGGCGCAGGCCGCAAACGACAGCGACATAGTGGGCGGCAAGTTCACGGCGGAGGCGAAAACGCTTGCCCGAAGCCGCGGCATACGGTTATTCAATATGATGGAAAACGAGCGCTTTCAGGCGGTCAACTCCCGCCTCACCGCGGAGGGCGCTCTTGGCGCGCTTATAGCCCGCAGTCCCAAGTCCGTCCGCGACTGCCGCGTGCTGGTGATGGGCTTCGGGCGGATGGGCGCGGCGGTGGCAAAACTGTTTGCGGCGCTGAACGTACGCATGGACATAGCCACGTCCTCCGTGCGACCCGCGCACGCGTTTGCCCGGCGCGTTCTGCCCCTTGCCAACTTCGACTTTGCGCCATATGACGCGGTGGTGAACACCGTGCCGCTGCCCATAGTCCCCGACAGCGACCTTGCCACCTTCAGAAACGGAACGGTCTATATAGACCTCGCCTCGACGGCGGCGATCAACCTCGAATACGCCCGCTATCTGGGCGTG
This sequence comes from uncultured Clostridia bacterium, assembly GCA_947625225.1. GTDB lineage: Bacteria > Bacillota > Clostridia > Christensenellales > CAG-917 > CAG-475. The sequence continues at coordinate 40,900 of CANQNQ010000004.1, forward strand.
AATGCAGACATATATCCCGCGTTGCCCGCTAAGACCTGCCCGCTGAGCGCGGCGGAAGCGATGGCGGCATACATCTCGGAGGTGATTCTATGCAAAAATTAGGACTTTGCGTCACAGGCTCCTTCTGCACCCTGAAGAGCATGCTGACCGCGCTGGACGGCGTATTGGAAGAGGGCTACGACGTCACGCCCATATTCAGCTTCAACGTCGCGTCGCTGGATACCCGCTTCTTCAAACAGGCGGAATTTGAGCGGATAATAGAGCAAAAAACGGGCAAACGCCCCATCAAAAGCATCGTTGAGGCGGAGCCGCTGGGCACCTCTCGCGGTCTGGACATTATGCTTGTCGCGCCCTGCACGGGCAACACGCTGGCGAAGCTGGCAAACGGCATAACCGACACGCCCGTAACCATGGCGGTGAAGGCGCACCTGCGCAACAACCGCCCCGTGGTGCTGTGCGTCGCAAGCAACGACAGCCTCGCCGCCAACGCGCGCAACATAGGTAGGCTGCTCAACGTCAAAAACGTGTACTTTGTGCCCTTTGGGCAGGACGCGCCCGACAAAAAGCCCAACTCGCTGGTTGCGGATTTTGGGCAGATAGTCCCCACCTTGCGCGCCGCGCTTGAGGGCAAACAGTATCAACCCGTACTGTTTTAAGTCATCTTTTCCAAAAACAAAAAGCGGCTGTAAAGTCGCTTTTTTTGCATTATTCATATTTTACATATCAAAAACGCGGTCATAAACCGCGCCTTTTGTTGTTTACTGCACGCCTGCCTTGTCAAGCGTCCTTGCCAGCTTTATAAAATCCCGCAAAGTCAGCGCCTCGCCGCGCACAAGCGGATCAAAGCCCGCCTCGGCGATGTACGCCGCCGCGTCCTGCTTTGAGATGTTGAATGCTACGCTGAGGTTGTTGGCAAGCGTCTTACGCCTCATCGCGAACGCGCTACGCGCAAGTTTGTGCAAAAGCGCCGCGTTTTCACCCGCCAACTTGTCTCTGTTTATGTCCAGCCTTACCACCGCGCTGTCCACGTTTGGCATGGGGTAAAACAGCTTGCGCGACACCGTGCGAGTAAGCGTTGCGCGCCCCGCCATCTCCAACGCAAGCGTCACCGCCGCGTAGTCCGCGCTGCCCGCCTTGGCGACAAACCTGTCCGCGACCTCCTTCTGCACCATGACGGTGAGGCTTTTCACGTCCAGATCGCTCTCCACAAAGCGCATGACCATGGGCGTCGTCACATAGTACGGCAGGTTGGCTACCACCTTGAACGGACAGCCGACGATGTCCGCCAGCCCCTCGTCGCTGAGCTTGAGCACATCGCGGAACACCACTTCCGCATTGTCCACACCCCTTAGCGACAGCGCCAACACAGGCTCCAGCGACCTGTCCACCTCAAAGGAGATCACCCTCTTCGCCCTCGTCGCAAGCGCGCGCGTAAGCGTGCCCGCCCCTGTGCCTATCTCTACGACGGTATCCTCCTCGCCCACGCCGCTGTCGGAAACTATGGCGTCAAGCAGATTTTTGTCGGATATAAAATTTTGTCCAAGCGCCTTGTTGAAGCGAAAGGACGTGGCGGCGAGTATCTCTCTTAAGGTAAGCTCTTCCATATATCTCCAATCAAAACCGCGTATAATACTCACTATTCCGCGCATGCTAAGCGTGTACAAAAGACTTACGCGTACACAAGATGGAAGCGGAAGTTCGGCAAGTCCGACTTCCGTCTTTCCTTTTATATCAGTACTCCGTATCCTTTTCTATAAGTTTGCGCACCCTGAAGCGCGCGCCCGTCCCGGCGGCGATCTCCGCGCACTTTGCGACATCCTCCGCGCCTATGCAATCCACCACGCTCAGCGTAGCGTCTATGCCCGCCTGCACGCAGCGTTTTGCGAAGTTCAGCAGTCCCGCGTACGCCGCCTTGCCGAATGCGCTGTGGCACACCGCGTCGTACTTCTCTGCCGAAGCCTCGTTGAGGGAAATGGAAACGCAGTCCACGCGCCCCTTTAGCTCGCCCACGACGTCGCGGTCGGGATATTTGAGCTCCGCCAGTCCGTTGGTGTTGAGCCTCACGCGGTAACCCAGCTGCTTCAGCTTTTCCGCTACGCTCAGCATGACGTCCAACTTGCAAGTCGGCTCCCCAAAACCGCAGAATACCGCCTCTCTGTATTTGGAGGCGTCATAGCCGTCGAGCGCCGCGATAAGCTCTTCCGCGGACGGCTCCCTGTCAAGCCAAAGTTCGCTGCCGCTTACGCCGTCCTTGACGTGGCGTATGCAGAAGTCGCAATTGTTTTCGCACCTGTTTGTGATGTTGAAATACAGGCTGTCGCCAAATTCATATATATAATTGTTTGCCATATCTCACACTTTACACTGTCATTTCATACGCGTAAACAGCGTTTTTGCATTTTTTGATGTCACCTCTTCAAGCTCCGCGCGTTCGACGCCCAAAAGCTGCGCCGCCCTGTCTGCGACAAGCGACAAGTACTTTGGCTCGTTGAGCTCTCCCCTGAAAGGCACGGGGGTCATATATGGGCAATCCGTTTCCAACAGCAGCCTGTCCCTTGGCACGGCGCACAGCGCCTCGAGGTTGTGCTTTGCGTTTTTGAAGGTTATCGCCCCGCCGAACGCGTAGTAGGCGTCCACCTTGTCAAACTCCCTGACCATCTCGGCGGAACCCGAATAGCAATGCAGCAGCACGCCGTTGCGTAGGTACGCGCTCATCTCAAACAGAATGCGCCTCGCCTCCTCGTACGCGTCGCGCACGTGCAGTATTATGGGCAACCCAAGCGTGTCGGCAAGCTCGATCTGCTCGCGGAAAGCGCCCTGCTGAATTGCGCGCGGACTGTTGTCGTAGTGGTAGTCCAGCCCTATCTCGCCTATGCCGACCACTTTTTGGGAGGAAGACAGCGTAGCCAACCTCTCGTACTTGTCGTAATCCGCGGTGACGGAGTCGTGGGGATGTATGCCGATGGCAGCGTACAATTTGTCGTACTTGTTTGCAAGTTCTGCGGCGAGTTCGCTTGAAGGCATGTCGTAGCCCACGCAGACGGCGCTCTCTATCCCGTCGCGATCGAAGTTTGAGACTATCTCCTCTGCGCGGGGCAACAATTTTTCGTCGTTGAGGTGGCAATGTGTGTCAATAAGCATCATCTCACCTGACTTCCGCTCGCCACGGGCTTGATGGGCGACACCAACACGACGTCCTCGCTGCCGTCCTCAAGTTTGTTGCAAGCGCACAGTATCATTCCGTTGCTCTCTATCCCTCTCAGCTTTGCGGGCTTGAGGTTGCTTACCAACACGACGTCCCTGCCCACCAGCTCCTCGGGCGCGTAGTACTTCGCGATGCCGCTGACGACGGTGCGTACCTCGTCGCCCACCTGCACCGAGAGCTTAAGCAGTTTGTCCGCCTTTTCCACCTTTTCCGCGGCGTTTATATGCGCCACTTTAAGCTGAACTTTGGCAAAATCCTCTATGCCTATCATAGCTGCATCCGCAACGTTTTCCATATCCTTGTTCTCCGTTTTGGCAACTTTATCTGCCGCTTTTGCCTGTTTAACTTCCGTTTTTGCAACTTGTTCGTCATTTTCCGACGCGAGCAGTCCGCGCTCCAGAAGCGTCTTTTTTACTTTTTCCACGTCGATGCGCGTAAAAAGGTACTGCGGCTTGTCGCTCACCTTATATCTCTCCACCGCGCCGAATTTGTCAAGCTGCGCGTACTCTCTCGGTGCGGTGCCAAGCTGTTCCGCCGCGCGGCGCGCCGTAGAGGGCATATAGGGGTAAAGCAGACCCGAAGCGATGTCTATGGTTTCGGCAAGGTTGTACAGCACTGTCCTCAACCTGTCCGCCTTTTCTGCGTCCTTTGCGAGCACCCAAGGCGTGGTCTCGTCGATATACTTGTTCGCGCGGCGCAGCAGAGCGAATATCTCGCCCAGCGCGTCCGCCGCCCTGTACTCGTCCAACAGTCCGAACACCTTGTCGCGTGTAGTCACCGCCATATCCTTCAGTTGGCTGTCAAGCGGCTCATGCGCGCCCGCATCGTACAACTCGCCGCCGAAGTACTTGTTTGCCATGGCGACGGTGCGCTGCACGAGGTTGCCGTACACGTTGACGAGGTCGCTGTTTATCACGTCCATCACGGACTCCCAGCTTATGACGCCGTCGTTGTCAAAGGGCATCTGCCCCAGCATAAAGTACCTGACCGCGTCCACGCCGAAAAACTCCACAAGGTCGTCGGCGTATATCACGTTGCCCTTGGATTTGGACATCTTGCCGCCGTTTTGCAGCAGCCACGGATGCCCGTATATCCTCTTTGGCAACGGCAGCCCCAGCGCCATGAGGAATATGGGCCAATATATGACGTGGAAGCGCACGATATCCTTGCCGATGATGTGCAGATCCGCAGGCCACAGCTTGTCAAACTGCTCCGTCCTGCCGTCCGCGCCGTAGCCTATGCCCGTGATGTAGTTGGTCAGCGCGTCCAGCCACACATACACGACGTGCCTGCTGTCAAAGCTGACGGGTATGCCCCACTTGAAGGACGTGCGCGACACGCACAGATCCTGAAGGCCGGGCTTGAGGAAGTTGTTGACCATCTCGTTTTTGCGGGACACGGGCGTGATGAAGTCGGGATGTTCGTCGTAGTACTTCATCAGCCTGTCCGCGTACTTGCTCATGTTGAAGAAGTACGCCTCCTCCTCGGCGGGATGCACTTCCCTGCCGCAGTCGGGGCATTTGCCGTCCTTAAGCTGGCTCTCCGTCCAGAAGGATTCGCAGGGCGTGCAGTACATTCCCTTGTAGGTGCCTTTGTAGATGTCGCCTTGTTTGTACAGCTTTTCGAATATCGCCTGCACGGCGCGCTCGTGCTCGGGATCGGTGGTTCGGATAAACTTGTCAAACGACGCGTCCATCAGCGTCCACATCTCCTTTATGCCGCCCGCCACTTCGTCCACAAATTGTTTGGGAGACACGCCCGCCGCCGCGGCTTTAAGCTCTATCTTTTCGCCGTGCTCGTCGGTGCCCGTCTGGAAAAACACGTCGTAGCCCTGCATGCGCTTCGCGCGCGCGATGAGGTCGGCAAGCACAACTTCGTAGGTGTTGCCCACGTGCGGCTTGCCCGACGTATAGGTGATGGCTGTGGTAAGATAAAATTTCTTGTTCATATATCCTCGCGGCGCACTTGGCGCAAACGTATTTGTCCCTTGCATTATAACCCTTTTGTAAACTGTTGTAAATTGTTTTGTTGACGCGCGCGCAAATTCTCCGCTTGTCATAAACGCGCGGCGGCGCAATTATATTTTAGTATGAACGCCGCATTCACCCTCCTCACGCTCATATCCCTCGTCATGTTGACCGTATTATCCCCGCAAAAGGCGTTCCCCACGCTTATAGAGGGAGTGGGCGGAGCTGTGGCGCTCGCCTTCAAACTGGTAGCCGTCTACGCCGTGTGGCTAAGCGTGCTGAAAATGGCGGAGGCAACGGGGCTTGACAAAAAGCTGTCCCGCGGGCTGCGTCCACTCATACGCAAGCTGTTCAAGGGCGAAAGCGACGACGCCTACGATCACATCTCCGTCAACCTGGCGTCCAACATGCTGGGCATGGGCGGAGTCGCCACTCCCGCGGGCATCAAAGCAATAGGTAGTATGCGCTCGGACGGCGTGCGCGCAAGCGACAACATGATACTGCTTGTGGTCATAAACGCCACGTCAATACAGCTTATCCCCGCCGCGGTCATCGCCATACGCGCGGCAAACGGCAGCGCAGACGCAGCGGACATATTTTTGCCCACGTTTATATCCACCGCCGTCTCCACGCTGAGCGGAATACTGATATGCAAGACGCTGTCGCTTAAGGACAAACATAACAAAAACGACATTTCATATGACTTAAACTCAATTGTAAAACCCGATTTTTGCAAAAAATTCAAATACGGCAGGAATGACAAATGAGCGTATACATCCTGCCCGTTCTGCTCATTTTGCTCATAGTATATTGCGCCGTCAAGCGCGTCAAGGTGTACGACTGTTTCCTCGCGGGCGCAAGGGACAGCCTGTCGCTGGTAAAAAACATCTTCCCCTATATCGCGGCGATATTTATATGTATAGAGGCGTTCAAGGCAAGCGGGCTGGCGCAGGCTTTGGCGGACGTTCTTCAAAAACCTCTGTCATATCTTGGCATACCCTCCGAGTTGGCGCAGCTCATCGCCCTCGTTCCACTGTCCGGCAACGGCACCATCGCGCTGCTGGAGAGCATAATAAAAGACTGCGGCCCGGACAGTTATCCCGCCCGTTGCGCCGCGGTCATTTCGGGTGCGACGGAGACTATATTTTACATCGCCGCCGTATATTTTTCCTCAAGCTCCGTCAAAAAGCTGCGCTACGCCATCCCCGTCTCACTGTTTTGCACACTGATGGGAGCGGTAGTCGCCTGCGCGCTGTGCCGCGTGATGTAGCTTACAGTACGGACAGATAGCGCATACCCGTGTCGGGCAGCAGAGTCACAATCGTTTTGCCCTCGAATTGCTTGCGCTTTGCCACCTCTATTGCCGCGCACACCGCCGCGCCGGAGGATATGCCCACAAACAACCCTTCCATGGCGCACAACTTGCGCGCGAAGTCTATTGCGTCCTCATTGGACACCGTTATCACCTCGTCGTAGACGGACGTATCCAGCACGTCGGGCACAAAGCCCGCGCCTATGCCCTGTATGGCGTGCTTGCCCGCTCTGCCCTGAGACAGCACGGGAGACGCCGCAGGCTCCACCGCGACCACCTTTACGGACGCATTTTTCTCCTTGAGGTATCTGCCAACGCCCGTTATGGTGCCGCCCGTGCCCACGCCCGCGACGAATGCGTCCACTTGTCCGTCCGCGTCCGCATATATCTCGGGGCCCGTGTGCTCGTAGTGCGCCCGCGCGTTTGCGGGATTGGAAAATTGGTTGGGGATAAAGCTGTTTTCTATCTCCGCGGCGAGGCTTGCCGCCTTTTCTATTGCGCCCTTCATGCCCTTCGCGCCCTCGGTGAGCACCAGCTCCGCGCCGTACATCTTTATCGCCTGCCTGCGCTCGACGGACATGCTGTCGGGCATCACTATAATCGTTCGGTAGCCCTTTGCCACGGCAATCGCGGCAAGCGCAATGCCCGTGTTGCCGCTGGTAGGCTCGATGACAACGCTGCCCGCCTTCAGCGCGCCGCGCCTCTCGGCGTCCTCTATCATTGCCAGCGCGACTCTGTCCTTCACGGAGCCGACGGGATTGAAATATTCCACCTTGGCAAGCAGCCTTGCGCCAAGCCCGAATTGCTGTTCCACCCTTTTAAGCTCCACAAGCGGAGTCCCGCCGATAAGTTGCGTCATTGACTCAAATACCTTTGACATACGCCATCCTTTATATTATAAGAGTGGCGCGAAGCCACTCCGTATACTTCAAAAAACAATGTTTATCGTTATATTTTGCGCTTTTATCAGGTGTTTGAGGCAAATGGCGTGCTGTCCAGCACCACCTGCACGGCGTCCTTGGTGCCCCATATGACCATCTTTTCGTTTCTGTACACCTCATAAAGGTTGAGCCTCTTGAGCGAGTCGTACACAGCCCTTGCCGCGGCGTTGGAATTGAACTCCGCCACGCTGACGTGCCTCAGCAGCTCGTCCAGATGACCCGCCTCAAGCTCACGCTGTGCGGAAATGCCCCACTTGCAATCCTTTTCCTCGCACTTGCCGGGGATGAGCAGATTGAGCGCGGCGTTTACTTCGGCAGCGTCGAGGGAAGTCACCGTGTACCCCTCCTTTTTGAGCGCGTCGGTGTAGTGTTTGCTGTAATTGCATGCCGTAAGGCACATGCACATCGCCACAGCCAGCAGCGCGACCGTCACGAGCGCCAAAACTTTTTTCTTCATGTTCAGCCTCCTTAAAGGATCTTGCGCGGCAATACCGTCCGGTATGCGCAAATTTGTAAACTTATATATATTATATTTAGTATGTTGCAGTTAGTCAAACGTTTGATAAAAATTGTGTAAAACAAAGGGACGGCACGCCGTCCCTCCGCTGTTTTGTGGGTTTTGATCATTTTGCGGCTTTTATGCCCGCCTCGGTGCCCACAAACACGATGGCGCTGGATCTTTCGCACTTGCTGCCAAGTATGCTGACAAAGTCGCTTTCAAAATCTTTGGCGTCCGCGGTCTTCTTGAACTTGATCACCATGACGGTGTCGGGAAGCTTGCTGCCGACCACTGCCCATTCGATCTTGCTTTCGTCAAGACCAAGCTCGGATAGGTCGTCTTTGTCTGCTTTGGCGACTTTGTAATCTGCTTTTTCAAGTTTCTTGGTGTAGCTGTCCGCGTTGCACGCCACCAGGCAAACCGCCAGAATAGCGACCAGAGCGAGCACTGCTACGATTGCAACAATTTTCTTTCTGTTCATAATGAACCCTCCAAAATTGATACACCAATTATATCGCCTCCTAAAAGTCAAGTCAATATCCGTGCCCCGCAATTAAGCCTACATTGTCGTACGATTTGTATGATTATTGCGCCTATCGTCGCCAAATGTCTGCAATTTTACAGCTTTGAGAGGCTGATAAGCACGTTGCCGCCGCCCTTGAGCTTAAGCACAAACATATAGCCCATTTCCCTGTCCAAATAGCGGATGTCCTCCGCTTCATCCAGCTCCGTGAACGCAAGTTCGCCCAACTTTACCAAAAGTTCTTCCATATTGTACCTCCAAAATGTATATGTTTTCTGTTTTCGTAAAAAGTATATCGCAGTATTAGAGCTATTCGCAACAATTTTAGCTCTGATACTAACATAATAGTTTACGCAATATGTCGAAATATGGAGTTTTATGTCAAACCTGAGCACGCGGCTTAATGCCCTTATAACCGAAAACTCGCTCAATCCGTTTGCGCTGTCCAAAAAGTTGGGCGTATCTTCGTCAGTGGTGCGCAAATGGCTGCGCCCATACTGCGACGTCACGCTTGCCAACCTCGTAAGGCTGGCGGACTTTTTCGACTGCTCCATCGAGTACCTCACCGGCAGAAGCGACGACCTGTCCGCCTGCGGCTTCAAGCCCATACCCGACTTCGCCCCGCAACTGCGCAAGGTGATAGACCAAAGCGGCAGATCCATCTACGACATATGTAAGCACACCACGCTTGCCTGGAGATGTTTTTACGATTGGTTCCATGGGCAGAATCCGCGCCTCAGCTCGCTGTCGCAGCTTGCCGACTACTTTGGCATAACCATAGACGAACTTGTGGGTCGCGAAAGAGATTTGACTTGATCCCCACTTTATATGCGCATAACGCGCGCATAAACCAAAATATCAGGCAAAATAACAGCAGACCGTTCGGCCTGCTGTCAATTTTTATTTTGCCTTAAACATCATTTGAAGTAACGCGCAAGCAGTCCTTCAAACGCCTTGCCGTGTCTTGCCTCGTCGCGCGCCATTTCGTGAACGGTGTCGTGGATGGCGTCAAGCCCCTCTTCCTTCGCGCGCTTTGCCAGCTCGAACTTGCCCTTGGTCGCGCCGTTTTCAGCGGCAACGCGAACGGTGAGATTCTCCTTGGTGGAATCGGACACCAACTCGCCAAGCAGCTCGCAGAATTTTGCGGCATGCTCCGCCTCTTCAAAGGCAGCCTTCTCCCAATAAAGACCTATCTCGGGATAACCCTCGCGATGCGCGACGCGCGCCATTGCCAGATACATGCCCACCTCGGTGCACTCGCCCTCGAAGTTGGCCTTAAGACCCGCGTAGATATCCTCGGGGATGGAACCCTTTTTGCCCACGCCGACGACGTGCTCGGCAGCCCAGCTGAGCTGGTTGGACTCCTCTTTCTTCAGCGCCGCCTTGCAGACGGGGCAGACTGCGGGCGGATTGTCGCCCTCATAGACGTAACCGCAAACGGGACATACGTACTTTGCCATAGATATACTCTCCTTTATAAAAATATTTTTTATCAATTGACGGCGCTTTCGCTGCCGCAAATTTCACTTTCCGCGCACTTGTCGCACACGCCGCCGAAGGTTATGTGCGCGCTGTCCAGCCTGTACGCGCAGTCGCTGCCTGCCGCTTTAAGCACCGCGTCCACGTCCAGCGGCACGTCGAACACGCCTCCGCACTTCTCGCACACCATATGCGCGTGGGAGCAGTTTGTGCTGTCAAACCTGGACGGCGCCCCGCTTACGGGCACCTCGACTATCTCGCCCGCTTCGGCAAGCGCGTGCAAAATGCGATACACCGTGCCAAGGCTGATGGACGGCAACTCAGACCTCGCGGAGGCGTATATACTCTCCGCAGTGGGGTGCGCTTTTGAGGAAAGCACCAGCTTCCTCACCAGCTCTTTCTGGACTGTGTTGCGTTTCTCTTTCATAGACCTAAACGATAGTGATTATCATTACCGAAATTATAACATATATATCACCTTTGTCAATATGTTTGCAAAAATTTTTCAAAAAATTTTTTTGAAAAACCGACGGTTTCAAAACCGTCGGTTTAACAATTCAAATCGCGCGTATAAAGCGCTTATTTTGCGATATTGTGCCCTACTTGGACAGTATGTCGTGCGCCTCCGTCATCAGGCTCCCGTCCATATTGCAGCCCAAGTGCCAGCAGAACACTCCGCCGTAGCCGCGCTTTTTGACCAGTTCCACCTTTTTCATCAGGTGGTCGCGGTCGTCAAAGGACAGCCTGTGCCCCTCGTAGTTGGCAAAGCAGAAGTCGTCCTTGACCTGCAGCTTTATCTCGCCGTCCTCGATCATTTGCATAAGCTCGTCGTATTCCTTGTAGTCGTAGTCCGCGTCCTTGCATCTCTCGTAGAACGGCAGCCCCAGATTGAGCTGTGACTTCTTAAAGCCCGCGAGGCTCGCATTGAACATGGACATAGCCGTGTCGCTCAGCTTGCAATGATTGCGCATGCTGAGGTCGTAGGTCATCACGTTGACAAAGTCCAGCGTCTTTGCCATGCGCGTGCGGTTGAGATCGTTCATATAAGTGATGCTGCCGCACATCGCTATGGACAGCAATGTGTCCTTGCCAAACGCCTCGCGCATATCTTCCATCAGCGCGGCGTAGTCGGACGCGTCGTGTATGCAGTGCTTGTTGGACGGGCGATTGGGATACTCCCAATCCACGTCGAAGCCGTCAAGGCCGTACTGCTCTTTAAGCTCGGCAAGTCCGGCGATTAGCTGCGCCCTCTTAGCCGCGGTGCGCGTGGCGTTGCACATGCCCGTACCGTTGATGGAAAGCATCAGCTTGGCGGAGGGCATATTCTCGTGCATATACGCGCTCAGCTTGCCAAGCGCCTTGGCGTCGTCCTCGGTCAGCCGCGGCACGGGATCGTCGTTTACGGACGCAAAAGCAAACAGCACGTGCGTAAGCGAAGTCGGCACCGCGTCCATATTTTCCGACTCGTTGACCGTACGGCCCATAATGTAGCCCACCGTGCGGTACTCCTCCACAGGCTCGTGATTGAAATACAGACCCACAAATACCGCCATTATGATAATCCCCGCCCCGAACACGCAAGCGAGCACAATGGCGATTATCTTTTTACGCGACATAATTTTTCCCCCTGTTTTAAGACGCAATTTGCGACGTCACGCCTGTCGGCGAACAACTCCAATATAAGCAAAAAGCCACAATCCCACGGGACTGCGGCTTGCTGTTGCGCGCAAAATTACTTGAGTTCGGCAACTGCGCCTTCTGCCTTGAGCTTCTCGACGAGAGCTTCCGCGGCTTCCTTGGGAAGGGCTTCCTTGACGGTCTTGGGAGCGCCGTCGACAATTGCCTTTGCCTCGACCAGGCCCAGACCGGTTGCGTCCTTGACGACCTTGATGACCTTGACCTTGTTGGGGCCGACCTCTTTGAGGACGACGTCAAACTCGGTCTTCTCCTCTTCTGCGGGAGCTGCCGCGACGGCTGCGCCTGCAACTGCGACGGGTGCCGCAGCACTCACGCCAAACTTCTCCTCAAGTGCCTTGACCAGCTCGTTGAGCTCCAGCACTGTCATTTTCTCGATCTGAGCGATAAATTCGTTGACATCAATCATTTTTTTACTCTCCAATTATTTTTTATTTTTTCAGGCAATTTGCCTCACGCGGCGCTTAAGCTTGCTCCGCCCTTTGCTCCGCAATTCTGCCCAGGCAGATCGCGATCTTGCTGATGGGCGACTGTATGCTGCCGACCAGCCTTGAAAGCAGAATTTCCCTTGAAGGAATGTCTGCAATTTGCTTCACGCCGTTTTCGTCCAGGAACTGACCTTCCACCATGCCGCACTTTGTCTTCATCTTGTTGAGAGCCTTGATGTTTTTGACAATGAACTTGGCAGGCGCAACTGCGTCCGTGGAGGAAAAAGCAACTGCCGTGGGACCGTTGAGCGCTTCGTCAAACTGGGTGTAGCCCAACTCGTTGAACGCGATCTTGACAAGGCGGTTTTTGAGCACGGCATAGTCCACGCCGTTCTCTCTGAGTTCCTTGCGGAAGGCGGTGTCCTGCGCGACCGTCAGGCCCATGTAGTCGATGATGACGATGGACTTTGCGGATTGGATCTTCGCCTTGATCTCTTCAACCTGTTGCTTTTTGGCTTCGAGAACTTCTTTGTTCATCCTTACCTCCTATAAAATTTGCTGCGGTGTCCCGCAAATAAATAGCGTCACCCCAAGACGGAATGACGCGACGAAATACTATCACTTCAATCCTCGGCAAGCACTACGTTTACGGCACAATGCCACTTGCTGTCTCAGGAACGTATCTATGATATATTATTTTGTTTTGCCTGTCAATCAATTGCGACAACTTTGTTGCGCGGCAGGCAAAAAACTCAGGCGTTGACCCTGTAAGTCACCTTGATGCCGGGACCCATGGTGGCGGCAATGTAGATGGAACGGAAATACACGCCCTTTGCTGCTGCCGGCTTCGCCTTGACAAGCGCGTCCATGATGGTGTTGTAGTTTTCGGTCAGCTTCTCAACGCCGAACGACGCCTTGCCGAAAGGCACGTGGCATATGGCCTGCTTGTCAACTCTGTACTCCACTTTACCGGCTTTGATATCGTGTATAGCGCGAGTGAGGTCCATGGTGACGGTGCCGGACTTGGGGTTTGGCATCAAGCCCTTGGGGCCCAGCAACTTACCAAGACGTCCCACAACGCCCATCATATCGGGAGTTGTGACGATCACGTCGTAGTCAAACCAGTTTTCGTGCTGGATCTTCTGGATCATCTCGTCGCCGCCCACGAAGTCTGCGCCTGCGGCGGTAGCCTCTTCGACCTTCTCGCCCTTGCAGATGGCAAGCACGCGCACTGTCTTACCTGTGCCGTTGGGGAGGACCACAACGCCTCTGACCTGCTGGTCGGCGTGACGTGGGTCGATACCCAACTTGACATGCAGCTCTATCGTTTCATCGAACTTGGACTTTGCGGTCTGGATGGCGAGCGCTATTGCCTCGGGTCCCTCGTAGACCTTGGTCTTGTCGATAAGTTTTTTCGAATCAATATAATGTTTACCGCGTTTCATACTCAGCCTCCTTATTCCTCTACTGTGACGCCCATGGAGCGTGCAGTTCCGGCGATCATGCGCATTGCGGACTCAACGTTTGCCGCATTGAGGTCGGGCATCTTTTGAGTCGCGATGGCCCTCAGCTGCTCCTGCGTGAGCTTTGCCACCTTCGCCTTGTTGGGCGTGGCGGATCCGCTTTCGATGCCGCATGCCTTCTTGATGAGCACGGGTGCCGGCGGAGTCTTGAGAATGAATGTGAACGAGTGATCCTGATATATGGTGATGACCACGGGGATCACAAGGCCTGCGTCCTTGGATGTTTTTTCATTGAACTCCTTGGTGAAGCCTGCGATGTTGATGCCGTGAGGACCAAGCGTGGAACCGACGGGCGGTCCGGGAGTCGCTTTGCCTGCGGGCAGTTGCAACTTTACTACTGCTGTGATTTTTTTAGCCATAAATCCTCCTGACTAATGTGGTTAGCGATGACACTCAAAGATTTTGCCATCTCCCACTTTGCCGCAAAACCAGCCGTTTATGCGACAATTTTGCACGATAAACGTGCCATATGTGCGCTTTTGCGCCTTCGAGCAAAACTCAAAGTTTTTCCACTTGGGCAAAGTCCAGCTCGATAGGCGTCTGCCTGCCGAACATTGCCACGTTTACCTTGACCTTCTGATGCTCCGCGTCGATGGATTGCACATCTCCGATGAAGCCGTCCAGCGCCCCGTTGATGATCTTGACATGGTCGTTGACCTGGATGTTGAAGTCCTCTATGCTTACGGTTTCAAGACCTATACGCCTTATCTCCTCATCCGTCAACGGTATGGGACGTCCACCCGAGCCGACAAAGCTGGTGACGCCGCGCGTACGCGTGACCATAAACCAGATGTGGTTGGTGTATATCATCTTGATGAATGCGTAGCTGGGAAACTTCTTGCGCTGAATGACCTTCTTTTTGCCATTCCTTTCGACAATATCGTCCTCCACGGGCACCTTTATGTCAAAGATGTACTCGTGCAGATCGTTGTTGTCGACCATGTTGCGCAGATCCTGTTCCACCGAATTTTCATAGCCCGAATAGGTGTGGATGACATACCACTTCGGTTGTTCTTGATTTTCCTGCTTTTCCAACTTTTCCGGCTTTTCCATGTGCCCTCCCGCTCAGATGAACATTGTCGTCCACTTTCCGTTTGTGACAAGTCCCAAAATACCGGACAGCACATAGTCTATCGCAAATAGTATGACGAAAAACAGTATAACAACCACCACAACCACCAGCGTGTTGTTGCCCACTTCCTTGCCCTTGGGCCACGTGACCTTTTTGAGCTCGGAGAAAATGCCCTTTATGCCCTTCCACATCCTCTTGAAGATGTTGGGCTTGTCGGACTTTTTGTTGTTGACCTTCTTTTTCGCTTTATTCTGAGGCTGATTTTTGGAGTCGACGTTGACAGCCGCCTTTTCTACGCGCGCCTGCGAGGTCTGTTCCACGGTCGAGGTATCGGTTTTAGGCGTTTTCTTTGCCATAATGCCTCCTAAAATTGCTTACTTTGTTTCTCTGTGCAGGGTATGCTTTTTGCAGAATCTGCAATACTTCTGAAGCTCCAGTCTGTCGGGGTGCTTCTGTTTGTTTTTACTTTGATTGTAGTTGCGCTGCTTGCACTCGGTGCATGCCAGGACAACCTTGACTCTTGCTCCCTTCTGAGCCATACTAGCCTCCTTATGTCCTTATCAATACGACACCCTGCACGGCAGTTGCCCGCCGTGCAGAGCAATGTCTATATTATATTGAAAGAACAATTATTCGATGATTTTTGCAACGACGCCGGAGCCGACCGTTCTGCCGCCCTCGCGGATAGCGAAGCGCAGTCCTTCCTCGATTGCGATGGGGGTGATCAGCGTGATCTCCATGTCGATGTGGTCGCCGGGCATGACCATTTCAACGCCCTGAGGCAGTTTGATGGAGCCGGTAACGTCAGTCGTTCTGAAGTAGAACTGAGGACGATAGCCATCGAAGAACGGGGTGTGACGTCCGCCCTCTTCCTTGGTCAGGACGTAAACCTGGCTGGTGAAGTGGGTGTGAGGATGAATGGTGCCGGGCTTTGCCAGGACCTGACCACGCTCGATCTCAGTGCGCTGTACGCCGCGCAGCAGAACGCCGATGTTGTCGCCGCCCTCTGCATAGTCAAGCAGTTTGCGGAACATTTCGATACCGGTGACGGTGGTCTCTTTCTTCTCGTCTCTGAGGCCGACGATCTCGACCTTGTCGCCCATCTTGAGCATACCGCGCTCAACTCTGCCCGTTGCCACGGTGCCGCGGCCGGTGATGGTGAACACGTCTTCAACAGGCATAAGGAAGGGCTTGTCGGTGTCGCGCTGAGGATCGGGAATGTAGCTGTCAACTGCGTCAAGCAGCTCTCTGACTGCGTCAAGAGCGGGATTGTCCCAGTCGCCTGCAAGACCTGCGTTCATCGCCTGAAGAGCAGAACCGCGGATGATGGGGGTGTCGTCGCCGGGGAAGCCGTACTCGTTGAGCAGCTCGCGGACTTCCATCTCCACCAACTCAAGCAGCTCCTCGTCGTCGACCTGGTCGCACTTGTTGAGGAACACGAGGATGTAGGGAACGCCGACCTGACGGGCGAGCAGGATGTGCTCACGGGTCTGGGGCATGGGACCGTCGGACGCTGCGACCACGAGGATAGCGCCGTCCATCTGCGCTGCGCCGGTGATCATGTTCTTGACATAGTCGGCGTGGCCGGGGCAGTCAACGTGCGCATAGTGACGCTTGTCTGTTTCGTACTCAACGTGCGCGGTGTTGATCGTGATGCCTCTTGCCTTCTCTTCGGGGGCCTTGTCGATCTCGTCATACTTCATGACCTGAGCCTTGCCCAAATGCGCGCTGTACATAGTGATAGCGGCAGTAAGGGTGGTCTTGCCGTGGTCAACGTGTCCGATGGTACCGATGTTGACATGCGGCTTTGTTCTTTCAAATTTCGCTTTTGCCATAATTAGAATTCCTCCAATATAGTTTTATTTGGCTTTTTGTTTTATATATCCAACAATGTATTACTTATATAAATTACAATATATAAGCATTACTTTGCCGAATTCGAGTTTTTCGCGTCGCCTACGATCTTGTCCGCGACCGCCTTTGGCACGACCGCATAGTGATCGAACAGCATCGTGAAGTTTGCTCTGCCCTGCGTGATGCTGCGCAAGGACGTTGCGTAACCGAACATTTCGGACAGCGGCACGTCGCAATCCACTGCTTGCGCGCCGTTTCTGGGCTCTATGCCCTTGACCTGTCCGCGTCTTGAGGTGAGGTTGTTCATCACGTCGCCCAGATAGTCGTCGGGAGTGACCACCTCCACCTTCATTATGGGCTCCAACAGCGTCGGGGCAGCTTTTGCCGCCGCAGCTTTGAATGCCATTGAACCCGCGATCTTGAACGCCATCTCCGAGCTGTCCACCTCGTGCATGCTGCCGTCCACAAGTCTCACCTTGAAGTCCACGCATTCATAGCCCGCGATTATACCGCTCTGAGCCGCCTCCTTGATGCCTTCCCATGCCGCCGCCGCAAATTCCTTGCTGACAGCGCCGCCAACGATGACGTTTTCCACCTCGAGGCCGCCCTCGGGATTGGGCTCCAGCTCGATGACGATGTGTCCGTACTGACCGTGGCCGCCCGACTGCCTGACAAACTTGCCTTCCGACTTGGCGGGTTTGGTAATGGTCTCGCGGTAGCTCACCTGAGGCTTGCCTATGTTTGCCTCGACCTTGAACTCCCTGAGCATCCTGTCCACGATTATGTCCAGATGCAGCTCGCCCATGCCGGCGATGATGGTCTGACCCGTCTCTTTGTCGGTGTACGCCTTGAATGTGGGGTCCTCCTCCTGCAGCTTGAGGATAGCGATGTTCATCCTCTCCTGCGAAGCCTTGGACTTGGGCTCGATCGCCACTTTGATGACGGGGTCGGGGAACACCATGTTTTCCAAAACTATCTGATGACCCTTGTCCGACAGCGTATCGCCCGTGGTGCTGCGCTTTAGCCCTATCACCGCCACGATGTCGCCCGCATAGGCGACGTCGATGTCCTCGCGGTTGTCGGCGTTCATGCGAAGTATGCGCCCTATGCGCTCGTTTTCGCCCTTGACGGTGTTGAACACCATCGTGCCCGTCTGCAATGTGCCGGAATATATCCTTATGAAGGACAGCTTGCCCACAAACTCGTCGGTGAGTATCTTGAACACCAGCGCGCTGAAAGGCTCCGATTCGCCGGGATGCCTCAGCTCCGGCTTGTTCGTCCTGGGATTTGTACCCTCGATGCTCGCCACGTCCGTGGGCGCGGGCAGGAAGTCCACCACCGCGTCCAGCATAAGCTGTACGCCCTGATTGTGATAGGAACTGCCGCACAACACGGGATTGAGGCGCATCTCGACAGTGCCCTTGCGTATCGCCGCCTTGAGCTGTTCGAGGGATATGGAATCGTAGTCCTCCATTATAAGCTTCTCGAACATGTCCTCGTCGAAGTCCGCCGCCGCCTCAAGCAGTTTAAGGCGATACTCGTCTGCCTGCTGTTTGTACGCGTCGGGGATGTCCTTATAGTACATCGTGACGCCCTTGTCCTTCTGATCGAAGTAGACGGCTTGCATTGTCAGCAGGTCGATGACTCCTTCAAAGTCGGACTCCTTGCCGATGGGCAGGGTTATGGGAACGGCATTTGCGCCAAGACGCTGCTTCATCATCTCCACAGCGCCGAAGAAATTGGCGCCGTTGATGTCCATTTTGTTGACGAACGCTATCCTGGGCACCTTGTAGGTATCCGCCTGACGCCACACATTCTCCGACTGAGGCTCCACGCCTCCCTTTGCGCAGAAAACGGCGACTGCTCCGTCAAGCACCCTCAGACTGCGCTCCACCTCGACTGTGAAGTCCACGTGCCCGGGAGTGTCGATGATGTTGATCTGATGCCCCTTCCATATCGCGGTGGTCGCAGCAGATGTGATGGTGATGCCTCTTTCACGCTCTTGCTCCATGTAGTCCATCGTTGCTGAACCGTCATGGGTCTCTCCGAGTTTTCTGTTGACGCCTGTGTAGTAGAGGATGCGCTCGGTCGTTGTGGTCTTGCCGGCGTCGATGTGTGCCATGATGCCGATGTTTCTGACCTTGTCAAGAGCATACTTTCTTGCCATACGTTACCACCTGTAGTGCGCAAACGCTTTGTTGGCCTCTGCCGCGCGGTGCATTTCATCCTTTCTCTTGACGGCGCCGCCGGTCATGTTGTAAGCGTCCATCAGCTCGCCCGCAAGCCTTGCGTCCATGGTCTTTTCGCCTCTCTTTCTGGCAAAAGACACGATCCATCTGATGGCAAGCGTCTGCCTGCGCTCGGGACGGATCTCCATAGGGACCTGATAGGTGGAGCCGCCCACGCGTCTTGCCTTTACCTCAAGCAAAGGCATTGCGTTTTGCAGAGCCTTCTCGAAAATTTCCATAGGCTCTTGTCCCAATTTTTCTGATGCTATATCCAAAGCCCCGTAGACGATGGCTTGCGCGGTACCCTTTTTGCCGTCCAGCATCACCTGGTTGATGAGCTTGGTGACGACCTTGTTGTTATATATAGGATCCGGCAGCACGTCCCTCTTGGGCACGCCACTTCTTCTTGGCATAGTAACCTCCTAGATTTTTAATACATTCGAAAAAATTATTTTTTGGGGCGCTTCGCACCGTACTTCGACCTTGCCTGACCGCGTTTTGCAACACCTGCGGTATCAAGCGCGCCACGTATGATGTGATAACGCACACCGGGCAGATCCTTGACCCTGCCGCCTCTGATGAGCACCACGCTGTGCTCCTGCAGATTGTGGCCTTCGCCGGGGATGTAGACAGTACCCTCCATGCCGTTGACAAGGCGCACTCTCGCGATCTTACGCAGCGCCGAGTTGGGCTTTTTGGGGGAAGTCGTTGTCACGCTGAGGCAGATACCGCGCTTTTGCGGGCACTGCTCCATGATAGGTGTAAGCGACTTTTTGATCTGCTTTTCTCTGCCCTTTCTGATGAGCTGATTGATTGTTGGCATTCCTGTTCCTCCTATAAGATTTTTCGAATGTACCTGCAACCCAACAGGTGCAATTCAATGTATCGCCGTGCGTTTCAGACCCACTACCGCCGCCGCGACCTCCACGCCCGCCACTTCACCCAGCCTCTTTTTTGAAGGCACGAAGGTGACGTCGACATGGCATTGCTCGGCCTGAGCGACGATCTTGCGTTTGAACTCCGCGTCGGCGTCCGACGCTATGATCACACACCTGACCGTCCCGTCGGACATACCCTTCAAAACCTGTTTGGAACCGACAACTTTTGAAGAGCTTGTTATCAATGCTTCAAGTTTTCCCTTGTCCATAGTTTTCGCAAAGCTAAAAACTGCTTGCGATTTGCAAGCCTCATTATTTTAGCAGTTAATTTGTTTTGTGTCAAACAAATAAAATAAAATTTTTCGTATACGACAAAAATTTATTTAATACGCGCATTATGCGCACTACGCACGCGCATATATTGTGCCCGCTTGCGTGGGCGGACACAATGGCGCGCCTTCACCATATAAATTTGGCGTTGTCGCGCTCGCCGTTGTCAACAAGGATGTCCTGCGCGGTCATGCTGCGGTTGACGACGGCGACAAAATATATCCATTCCGCTATCTCCTCCGCAGTCGCCCACTTTTTGAGGGGGGTCAGCCCCATTATCTGCTTCCACTTCTCTTCGTTTTCCATCACGGGCGCGTTCAGAGACGTCAGCACTCCGCCGGGGGAGACGCTGTTTGCGGTGGCGCCATATTTTGCGATCTGAAGCGCGACGTGCTTGGTGTACGCCAAAACTCCGCCCTTGGAAGCGCTGTACCGCGCAAATTCCGCTCCCGTATGCGCGCTGGCGCTGGCGACGTTGACCACCGCCCTTATCGCGGGCTGAAAGGCGTACTTCTCCGTGACGTTGATGGTGCCCTCCAGGTTGACAGCGATGTCGTCCGCGTTTTGCACTCCCGCGTTGTTGACAAGCGCCTGCACGTCCTCCAGGTCGGGAAGCGAAGCGGGATCGCGCACGTCGGCGACAAAATGCGTATAGCGCGCGTCCTCTATCGTAGAGGGCAACACGTCTATGCCGTATACCTCGCATCCCTCCGCAAGAAACTTCAGCGCGGCGGCTCTGCCAATGCCCCGCGAAGTCCCCGTGATGACGGTCTTAAGTCCTTTCATATTTCACCCCGATATCTTTATTATGTTACGCAATGCGATGTTAAACGTATCAAAATCCGCATTTAATATGCCTGTTACGCGTTATTGGTCGCGTCGGCGGGCGCGGCGTTTTGGGCGTCGGCGCTTATCAGTGAGATGTAACCCTCGCCCACGTTATCCTTTTCCCAACGCCTTGCTATCCTGTATCCGATGGGCGAGAACACCACCTCGCACAGCAACTCCACCAACATACCCGTGAGGGAGCAGGTGACGCATTGCAAAATGCTCCAGCCGAAGAAGTTGAGACTGACGATGAGGCTGAACAGCATGTTGTCCACAAACTGTCCCACCATGGTGGACACATAACTACGCACCGCAAACGCGCCGAATCCGCGACTTTTGAGCGCCTTGCCCAGCGCCCAGTTGAGCAGGTTGTTGACCACCGCCGAACACAAAAACGCGATAGTGCTGCCCATCACGACGTACCAAGTGCCCGCAAAAGTGTTGTTGAGCGCGGTGTTGATGACGTCCTCGCTGCCCTCCACAAAACTCTCTCCCCACACGCCGGGGATGCGAGAAGCAATGAACAGTATTAGCGCCAACAACAGGTTTATGAAAGCCGCGATAAACGACAGTTTGATGGCCGCCTTTGGTCCGAAGCGCCTTACCGTGATGTCCATGGTGAGGAAGGACAGCCAGCTGAGCAGTATGCCCGCGTCCAGCGCAAGCCAGCTTACGCCGGTGTCGATGCTCTTGTTGGCAAGCAGGTTCATGCCTATCACCGAGATGACAAACAGCGCCATCGTCACGGCGGGCATGCCTCTTAAGAGCGCCTTGGTCTGAGCAAACTCTCTTGACAGCAACGTCTTGAATTTTTCCATGAAAAAAACTCCTTTTTGATATTTTAATAGCGGGTTAGGACACCGCTATTTCAAAATGCCGCAAGGCATTCCGAATATTTTCCGCCCTCGAACAAGTCGGGGGCTTATCTTGCCACTACTATACACCTACCGCCGACCTCACGTCAAGCGAATACGGCGGGTATATTTTAAGCCGTTATTTTAGCGGAACGGTGGCTTTTGCGTCCAGGTCCAGCCCGTCCGGCTCCGCCCCGTCACGTATGGCAAAGCACGCCGCCGCGCCTATCATCGCGGCGTTGTCCGTGCAATATTTCAGCTTGGGATAGTGCACCTCGCACCCCTGCGCCTTCAGCGCGTCCATGCGCGCCCTGAGCAGTTCGTTGGCGCTTACGCCGCCCGCGACAGCCAATTTTTTGACGCCCGTGCGCGAAATTATCTCGCCCAGCACGTCCATCAGCTGCCCCACCGCCGCCTGCTGAAAACTTGCGGCGATGTCAGCGCGCGGAAGGGGCTGCCCCGTCTGCTCGAAGCGATGCGCCAGATTTATCACGTAAGTTTTGAGGCCGCTGTAGCTGAAGTACAGCTCCTCGCCCAACTTGACGGAGGGCATGGCGAAGGACGGCTGTCCCTCGCGTGCCAACTTCTGTATCTCGGGGCCGCCGGGGTACGGCAATCCCAATATGCGCGCCACTTTGTCAAACGCCTCGCCCGCGGCGTCGTCGCGGCTTGTTGCCAGCACGGATATGTCGCTGTAGTTTTCCACCATCACCACCGCGGTGTGTCCGCCGCTTGCCAGCAGGCAGAGATAGGGCGGTTTGAGGTCACTGTCTATATAGTTCGCGGCGATGTGTCCCTTGATGTGCGACACCTTAAACAGCGGCTTGTCCCACGCGTAGGCAAGTCCCTTTGCGAAGTTGACGCCAACAAGCAGCGCGCCCAGCAGACCCGCGCCGTAGGTGACGGCGATCGCGTCTATGTCGTCCCTTGTAAGCCCCGCCTGCTCCATTGCCTCCTTGACTACATTCTCTATGGCGAGCGTGTGATTGCGGCTGGCGATCTCGGGGACCACCCCGCCGAACCTGCGATGTATCTCTATCTGAGTTGCGACCACATTGGAAAGTACCGTCCTGCCGTCGCGGACGACGGCGCAGGCGGTTTCGTCACAGCTGGACTCGATCGCCAGCACTGTAAGCGTAGGTTTGTCCTTAAGTCTTTCCATATTGCTCAAAACAGCATTATCGCCGTTTTATCAACTCATTCTTGGGTCTTTAAGCGGCGGTCCTGTTGTATTTACACTTTTGCTATTTCACTCCTGAATGGAGCTGAGCTTGAGGTATTCGTTGATAAATCCCTCCAGATCTCCGTCCATGACTGCCTGCACGTTGCCCGTTTCGTAGCCCGTTCGGTGATCCTTGACCATAGTGTACGGGCAGAATACGTAGCTGCGTATCTGGCTGCCCCACTCTATCTTTTTTAGTTGGCCGCTTATCGCCGCCGCCTCTTCCTCGCGTTCGCGCTCCCTGCGCTCGATAAGTTTTGAACGCAGCATCTGCATGGCGACTTCCCTGTTCTGTATCTGGCTGCGCTCGTTCTGGCACGCCACTATGATGCCCGTTGGGATGTGCGTGATGCGGATGGCGCTCTCCGTCTTGTTGACGTGCTGGCCGCCCGCGCCGCTTGAACGGTAGGTGTCCACCTTGAGGTCCTCGGGACGTATCTCTATCTCGGAGGTGTCGATTATCTCCGGCATAACTTCGAGGGACGCAAATGAGGTGTGCCTCCTTGCGTTGGCGTCAAAGGGGGAGATGCGCACCAGCCTGTGCACTCCCTTTTCCGCCTTGAGGTAGCCGTACGCGTTGTCGCCCTCCACCCTGAAGGTGACGCTCTTTATGCCCGCCTCGTCGCCAGCGAGGTAGTCAAGCTCAGTACAACTCCAGCCCTCGCGCTCCACGTAGCGCGTGTACATCCTGTACAGCATGGAGCACCAGTCCTGCGCCTCGGTGCCGCCCGCGCCCGCGTGCAGAGTGAGGATGGCGTTGAGCGCGTCGTACTTGCCGCTGAGCAGCGTGGCGAGGGACAGGCTTTCCACCTGTTCGGACAGTTCGCGGATGGAAGCAAGCAGGTTTTCGTCCTCGGACTCGTCCTGCTCCAGCTCCACGATGTCCACCATGTCCGCCGCCTCGTCTATGCGCGCTATCATCTTTTCAAATTTTTCCACCTTGCTGGACAGCTGACTTATCTCCTTGGATACCTTGCGCGCGTTGTCCGCGTCCTCCCAGAAGTTGTCTGCGTTCTGCTGTTTTTCCAGCTCCGCAATGCGCTGTTTCAGCTTGGCGGGATTTATGCTGTCGTAGGCGCGCACCATCTCGGCGCGCATGTCGCTCAGCGTCTTTCTAGGCTCATTATAGTCCAACATACAGTATGCCTCGTCCTCCGTGCCTGTTGGCACATTCAAATGTTTATATGGCGTATTTGATACGCTAACCCTGCTTTTATATCAAACGTTTCTGCCGCAACAGTTTTTGTACTTAAGTCCCGAACCGCAGGGGCATGGGTCGTTTCTGCCCGGCTTTTTGTCGGATGCGGCGACGCTCTTTTTGGCGGTGGCGATGTCCTTGCTCAGCTTTGCGTCGGATTCCCCATCGCGCTTTTCCACATGCACCTTAAGCAGTATGGACGCAGTTTCGGTGTGGATGCGGTTGACCATGTCGTCAAACATCTCCCAGCCCTCTTCGCGGTAGGCGATGACGGGGTCGCGCTGGCCGTAGCCTCTCAGTCCTATGCCTCTTCTCAGCGCGTCCATGGCGTCGATATGGTCCATCCACTTGGCGTCGACGGTCTTGAGCAGCACTATGCGCTCTATCTCGCCAAAGTTGACGCCCGCTTTTTTGAGCTCCTCTATCTTGGCGTTGTACTGTTCCACCGCGGGAGTGACCACCGCTTCTTTAAGTTTGTACACGTTGAAGCAGGAGCAAAGCTCGGGGGTCATTATGTTGCTGCCCTCGGGGAGCATCCTCTTCTCGATGGCGTTGTTGAACGCCTCGTAGTCCCATGTGAGGTAGTCCACCTTGTAGTCGGCGTAGGCGGTGATTATATCCTCTGCGAGGTCGCCGATCATCTCCACTATCTGGTCGTGCACGTCAAGTCCGTCCAGCACCTTGCCGCGCTCCTTGTAAATTATCTCGCGCTGCGCGTTCATCACGTCGTCGTAGCTGAGCACCTGCTTGCGGATGGAGAAGTTTCTGCCCTCCACCAGCTTCTGCGCGCGCTCGATGGACTTGGTGATGATGGCGTTTGAGATGGGCACGTCGTCGGACAGACTGAGCGCCGCCGCCATAGACTTCATCTTGTCGCCGCCGAATATGCGCGCCACGTCGTCCTCCATGGAAATGTAAAACACCGTGCTGCCGGGGTCGCCCTGACGTCCCGCGCGGCCGCGGAGCTGGTTGTCTATACGCCTGCTCTCATGCCTTTCGGTGCCCACTATTCTGAGACCGCCCTGCGCAATGACCTTTTCCTTTTCCTCATCGCAATGCGCCTTGAAGTCGTCATAGTGATGCCGATACACTTCCTTTGCGTTGATTATCTCGGCGTCCTCTGTGTGGTAGGGGGAGCTTGCCAGCTCTATCACTTCGGGGGCGTAGCCGTCCTTTTCCATGCGCTGCTTCGCCTGAAATTCGGGATTGCCGCCCAGCATTATATCCGTGCCGCGGCCCGCCATATTTGTAGCGATGGTGACTGCGCCAAATCTGCCCGCCTGCGCGATTATCTCCGCCTCCTGTTTGTGGAACTTGGCGTTGAGCACGTTGTGCGGGATTCCCTTTTTGCGCAGTATGGCGCTGAGCTCCTCCGACTTTTCCACGCTGACCGTGCCCACCAATATGGGCTGACCCGTGGCGTGGTGAGTGAGGATGTCCTCCACTATCGCCGTCAGCTTGCCGCCCTGCTTGGTGTATATCTTGTCGTGCTCGTCCACGCGTCTGGAGGGCTTGTTGGGCGGGATCGTCACGACGTCAAGCGAGTAAATGTCCTTAAACTCGTCCTCTTCCGTCTTGGCGGTACCCGTCATGCCGCTCAGCTTTGAGTACATCCTGAAGAAGTTTTGGAAAGTGATGGTGGCAAGCGTCTTGTTTTCGCTGCGGATGACCACGTGTTCCTTTGCCTCTATCGCCTGATGCAGCCCCTCGTTGTAGCGGCGGCCTATCATTATACGGCCCGTAAACTCGTCCACGATGAGCACTTCGCCGTCGCTGACGATGTAGTCCTTGTCCTTTTTCATCATATAATGCGCCTTGAGGGCTTGCTGGATATGATGATAAAGATCCGTATTTTCAAGATCGGTGAGGTTGGTGACGCGGAAGAAGTACTCCGCCTTTGCCACGCCGTCGTCGGTGAGCATGATGGCGTGTTCCTTCTCCTCTATGGTGAAGTCCTTGCCCTCACGGCACTGCCTTGCAAAGTTGTCCGCGGACTTGTACATCTCGCTGGACTTGCCGCCCCTGCCCGATATAATCAGAGGCGTGCGCGCTTCGTCGATCAGGATGGAGTCCACCTCGTCGATGATGGCGAAGTTCAGCTCGCGCTGGACCTTTTCCGCCTTGCGCACCACCATGTTGTCCCTGAGGAAGTCAAAGCCCAACTCGTTGTTGGTGCAGTAGGTGATATCGCTGTTGTACGCGGCACGCTTTGCCTCGGGGGACATGCCGGGCACCACTATGCCCACGCTCAGCCCCAAAAACCTGTACAGCTTGCCCATCCAATTGGCGTCGCGGGTGGCGAGGTAGTCGTTGACGGTGACCACGTGCACGCCCTTGCCTGTCAGCGCGTTGAGGTAGGCGGGCAAGGTGGCGACAAGCGTTTTGCCTTCGCCGGTTGCCATCTCGGCGATCCTGCCCTGGTGCAGCGCAACGCCGCCCATCAGCTGCACAAAGAAGTGCCGCATGCCCAGCACGCGCTCGCCCGCTTCGCGCACGGTGGCGTATGCCTCCACAAGTATGTCGTCAAGCTTGGCGCCCTTTGCCAACCTGTCCTTGAATATGGCGGTCTGCCCGACAAGCTGTTCGTCGCTCATCGCGTGGTAGACGGGCGCAAGCGCTTCGATCTTTTCGGCGATCTTTTTGAGCTTGCTTACCTTTCTGTCGTTTTCATTGAAAATAGACATATATCCCTCTTAATTTCGCGCGCGTATGCGCCGCGCGCTTAACTGTCAAATCATTATACACTATTACATCTCTCATTTCAAGCGCACGATGAGGTAAAGCGCGCTTTAAGCGGTTTTTTTGCAAATTTCGGGCTTTTGCGCCCAAAACCCCGCTCAGATAAATGCGACGCCCGTCTCGCTTTCCACGGGCAACTTCTGCTTCGTGACCGCGGCGACAAGCACGCTCACGCTTCTTGCGCCCGCCTTTAGCAGCACGTCCGCGCACTCGTTTGCGGTGGCGCCGGTGGTGAACACGTCGTCGATAAGCAGCACTTTCCTGTCCTTTACCTCGTCAAATATGCACCTAAAAGCCTTTTTCAGATTTTCCGCCCTCTCGGCGCCCGTCAGCCGCTTCTGCGCGGAGGTGTCCCTCACCTTGATAAGCGCGGGCAGCAGAGGGATGTTGAGACGCGAGGCAACTTCCCTTGCCAACAGCTCGGATTGGTTGTATCCGCGCTTCTTTTCCTCAGACGGCGACATGGGCACAAATACCGCTATTTCGCCCTCCATATCCCTTTTGAGAAACTCGTCCGCCATCAGCGCGGCGAGGGTGTACGCGATATACTTTCTGCCGCCGAACTTCAGCTGATATATGGCGTCCTTGGCAAGCCCGTCGTACAACAGCGGCGCGCGGCAAAGCCTGAATTTGTAATCGTTTTGCTGGCAGCGGTTGCAGTAGTCCGACTCGTCCGTCAGCTTCACGCCGCAACTCAGGCATATATGGTCGCCCACAAATGGCATCTCCTCAAGGCACTTTGCGCACAGCCTGTAACGCGTGGGCGCGATCAGCTCCGAACGACAGATGTCGCAGGTTATATCCGCGGGGAACATCGCCCCATCCGCGGCGCGGACCGCCCTTGTTGCGCCCGCCTTAATTTTTTCCTTGCAACGCGCGACGAATTGCGAAAATTTTTCCCGTTTAGAAGTCATCGCCCCTCGCCTCGTTCTCTATCAGATTTATAAGCAGCGAATATCGCCGCGCGGTCTCGTTGTTGCGCACCATGCGCTGCACCGTCTTTTTGGAACCTGCAAGCACCACCAGCCTCTTTGCGCGCGTGACCGCCGTGTACAGCAGATTGCGCGTCTGCAACAGGTAGTTGGACTCAAGCGCAATGACCACCGCGTCAAACTCGCAACCCTGCGATTTGTGTATGGTGACGGCGTACGCCAACGTCAGTTGATCGATGTCGCTATATTGATAAACAGACACTTTATCATCATCAAAACGCACGGTAAACTGCATTATCTGCGTATTTATACTCTCCACCGTGCCTATGTCGCCGTTGAACACGCCCGTGCCGCGCTCCGTGCGGGAGCCCACCTGCTGCGTCCATTCCTGCTGGTAGTTGTTTTGCAATTGCATCACCTTGTCGCCCTCGCGGAAGATAAGATCGCCGTGCTTCAGCTCGCGCTTGTGCGGCGAGGGAGGATTGATGACGCGCTGCAATTCGCGGTTGAGGTTGACCGTACCCGCGTAGCTGCGCTTCATGGGACACAGCACCTGTATGTCCCGCGGTTGAATGCCAAGGTACTTTGGCAGGCGCTTTGTCACAAGCGCTATAGTCGTGGCGCATATGCTTTCGCCCGTGTCCTTCTCCTCAAAGAAGAAGTCGCTGCTCTTGTTGTCGAGGTCGGGCATCTCGCCCCTGTTTATCTTGTGGGCGTTGGGGACTATCTTGCTGTCCTCGGACTGCCTGTATATCTGCGTGAGGTAGCTCACCGAAAATCTGCCGCATTTGATGAGGTCGTTGAGTACGTTACCCGCGCCCACGGAGGCAAGCTGATCCTTGTCCCCCACCAGCACCAACCTTGCGCCCTTGGGGAGCGCGTTGAGCAGGGCGTTGAACACAAACTCGTCCACCATGCTGACCTCGTCCACTATCACCGCGTCAAGCGGCAGCGGACAATGTTCGTCAAAGGTGAAGTGCCCCTCGCCGTTTTTCCAATCCATCTCCAGCAGGCGGTGGATGGTCTTTGCGTCGGCGTCGGTTGCCTGCGCCAGGCGTTTTGCCGCCCTTCCCGTGGGAGCGCACAACGCCACCCTCTGTCCGAGGTTTTTGAACAGCCTGATGATGCATTTCACTATGGTGGTCTTGCCCGTGCCGGGGCCGCCGGTGATTATATGCACGCCATTCTGGACGGCTTCGCGCACGGCGTCCTTCTGGTTGGGATGCAGCTCGAAGCCCGCTTCCCTCTCGAATCTGCCCACCTCGTAGTCCACGTCCACTCTGAAATCGGACGCTTGCTGTTTGAGCTGCAGAAGTCTGCGCGCAATGTTGCGCTCCGTGCGGTAGTTGCGCTTGAGCAGTATGGCGGTGTGCTCGCCCGTGTCGTACTTGACGAGGTCGCCCAAAAACACCAGATCCTGGATGACGTCCTGTATGCGGGAGTCCTCCACGACGGTTTCGCCGCCGAGCAACGTGCGCGTGCTCTCCACAAGCGTCGCCTCGGGCAGGTAGTTGTGACCCGCCTTGAGCGCGGCGTCCTTGAGAATATAAATTATTGCGGCGCTTATGCGGTGGTCGCTGTTCTTCTCTATGCCCAGCTCACCCGCTATCCTGTCCGCGGTGGCAAATCCTATGCCGTCTATGTCGTCGACAAGCATATACGGATTTTTGCGCACGTTGTCCTCCGTCTTGAGGTCGTACACCTTGTAGATGCGCAGCGCCATATTGATGGTGATGCCAAGCTCCTGCAAAAACATGATGGCGTTTTGCATCTTTTGCAGCTTGACGTAGCTCATGCCGAACTCGGTCGCCTTTTTGAGGGATATGCCCTTGACCTTGGCAAGCTCGAAGGGGAACTTCATCATCTCCAGACTGTCCACGCCGAATTTGGCGACGATGGCCTCCGCTGTGGCGGGACCTAAGCCCGCGATGAGCCCGCTGGACAAAAACTTCTTTATGCCGTCCAGCTTGGAGGGCTGACTCACCCATACTTTGTCCGCAAAAAACTGCTTGCCGTACAGCGTCTTGACCTCGAACTTGCCCTCCGCGCGGACGTTTTGTCCCACGCTGACCTGCGGAAAGATACCGACAACGGTAAACACGCTGTCCTCGCATTGCAGATCGAGCACAGTATATCCCGTGTCGGGGCTGTTGAATATGACGCTTTTTATCTCGCCTTTTAGTTCCACACGTTCCTTGCGGGGCGCTTGCGCAAACGTCTGATTGCGCAAAACGCCCTTTTATTATGCAAAAACGATAGGGTTAGCCTATCGTTTGCGCAAAATCATTCAAAATTTGTACTTGCTAAGCGCGCTGAGTATCTCGTCGGTCTTGTCCGTCTGTTCCCAGCTGAAATCCGCTCTGCCGAAGTGTCCGTAGTTGGACGTCGCACGATATATGGGCCTTTGCAGGCACAGATTGCGGATTATCGCGGCGGGACGCAGATCGAACACTTCGCGCACGATCTTTGCTATCACGTCGTCGCCGACGACGCCCGTCCCATAGGTGTTGACGTACACGGACACGGGATGCGCCATGCCTATCGCATACGCCACTTGCAGCTCCGCCTTGCGGCATATGCCGGACGCCACCAGGTTTTTGCAGATGTAGCGCGCCATATATGCGCCGCTTCTGTCCACCTTGGTGGGGTCCTTGCCGCTGAGCGCGCCGCCGCCGTGGGGACAGAATCCGCCGTAGGTGTCCACGATTATCTTTCTGCCCGTAACGCCGCTGTCGCCCGCAGGTCCGCCTATCACGAACCTGCCCGTGGGATTGATGTATATCTTGGTGTTGTCGTCAAGATACTCGTCGGGGATGGAGGTCTCTATGACCTTTTTGATGATCTCCCTCTCGATGGTGTCGCTGTCCACGTCCTCGGAGTGCTGGCAGCTGACCACAACGGTGTCTACCCTTTCGGGAACGCCGTCTATGTACTCCACCGTGACCTGCGCTTTGCCGTCGGGGCGCAGCCACTCAAGCTCGCCGCTCTTGCGCACCTCGGTAAGTTTTTTTGTGAGGGCGTGCGCAAGAATGATGGGCAGAGGCATAAGCTCCACGGTCTCGTCGGACGCGTAGCCGAACATCATGCCCTGATCGCCCGCGCCGATGCGCTCGAACTCGTCCTCACCCGCGGTATCCGTGGCGTCGTTTACCCCAAGCGCAATGTCCGGGGACTGCTCGTCAATGGAGCTGAGCACCGCGCACGTCTTGTAGTCAAAGCCGAGCGAGCTGTCGTTGTAGCCGACGTCCTTTATGACGCCGCGCACAATTGCGGGTATATCGCTGTAGTGGCTGGTGGTCACCTCGCCGAACACCATTACCATGCCCGTCGTGGCGCACACCTCCACCGCTACGCGCGCGGAAGGATCATCCGCGATGATGTCGTCAAGTATTGCGTCCGCAATCTGATCGCACACCTTGTCGGGATGTCCTTCTGTCACACTTTCAGATGTAAAAAGTCCGTTTTTCATCATTGTAGATCAAAAGTTGTCTGCATTGTCAAAGTCGTCGATGTCTTCAACGTCGTCTTCCACCTCGAATTGATGCACATGTTCCACCACGGGAGCCTCGTTGGGCGCGTGCATGGTGCCGATGTTCTTGTAGCACTTCATGCCGGTACCCGCGGGGATAAGCTTGCCTATGATGACGTTTTCCTTGAGGCCGAGCAACGGGTCTATCCTGTTGTTGATAGCAGCCTCCGCCAGCACCTTTGCGGTCTCCTGGAAGGACGCCGCGGACAGGAAGGATTCCGTCTGCAAAGCCGCCTTGGTGATGCCCAGCAGCGTACGCTTTGCCTTTGCGGGAGTCAGCCCGTTTTCAAGCGCCTTTTCGTTTTCGTCCTCGTAGGTGAACAGATCCACCAGCGTGCCGGGCAGCATATTGGTATCGCCCTGGTCCTCTATCCTGACCTTACGCAGCATCTGTCTGACGATGACTTCCACGTGCTTGTCGTTGATCTCGACGCCCGCGGTGCGGTAAGCGGATTGGACTTCCTTGGCGATGTATTCCTGCACGCCCTTGACGCCCTTTGCGCGCAACATATCCTGAGGATTGATGGAGCCCTTGGTCAGCGGATCGCCCGCGCCGATGATCTCGCCCTCATTGACAAGGATGTTGGCGTTGAAAGGTATGGTGTAGTCCTTGGTCTCGCCGTCTGCGCCGACGATGGTGATGGTACGCCTGTCGTCGGAGATGTGCTGCACTGTGCCGTTGCTTTCGGTGATGACCGCTTTGCCCTTAGGATTGCGCGCCTCGAACAATTCCTCAACGCGGGGAAGACCTTGCGTAATATCGTCGTCCGTTGCGACGCCGCCGGAGTGGAAGGTCCTCATCGTCAGCTGGGTGCCGGGTTCGCCTATGGACTGCGCCGCGATGATGCCCACCGCCTCGCCTATCTTGACGGGATTGCCCGAAGCCATGTTCTTACCGTAGCACTTCACGCACACGCCGTTGCGCGCCTTGCAGGTGAGGATGGAGCGGATGAGCACGCCGGGTTGATGGTGCATATCCGAGCCGTTCTTCTCCCAATACGCGGTCAGGACCTTGTCTATCTCCTTTGCGGTATCGGTGGAGATGAGGGTGTCCGCCTCGCACAGCACTTCGCCGTTTTCGGGGTTTACCACCGCATTTATGGTGTATCTACCCGCGATTCTGTCGGCAAGCGCCTCGATGACGCTCTTCTCGTCGCGGATAGCCGTGATAAACGTGCCCTTGTTGTCGCCGCAATCCTGCTCGCGCACGATGACGGAGTGGGACACGTCCACCAGACGTCTTGTGAGGTAACCGGAGTCCGCGGTCTTGAGCGCCGTATCCGCCAAGCCCTTTCTGCCGCCGTGGGAGGAAATGAAGTATTCCAGAACGGACAAGCCTTCGCGGAAGGACGCGCGCACGGGCAGCTCTATGGTCTTACCTGAAGGATCCGCCATAAGGCCGCGCATACCTGCCAGCTGTCTTATCTGACCCATGCTTCCTCTCGCGCCGGAGTTTGCCATCATCCAGATGGGGTTGAAGTCGTCCAGACCCTTCTTGAGTTCGTCCTCGACCTTGTCGGCGGCTTCCTTCCAGACCTTGATGATCTCCTTATATCTGCCCTCATCGGAGAACACGCCGCGAGCATGCAGTTTTTCTATCTTGACCACCTGCGCCTCGGCGTCGGCGACTATCTTCTTCTTGTCGCCGGGGATGTGCATATCAAATACG
Source organism: uncultured Clostridia bacterium (assembly GCA_947625225.1). GTDB lineage: Bacteria > Bacillota > Clostridia > Christensenellales > CAG-917 > CAG-475. The sequence goes on from CANQNQ010000004.1 coordinate 73,805, forward strand.
GAAGCGGTCAGCGCGCCTATGGTCGAATACTTGTAGCCCAGCGCTTTGATGTTGTCCAGCATTGCCGCCGTTTCGGTCGCGCCGTGGTATTTGAAGCAATTGTCGACTATCATGGACAGCTGCTTTTTGCCTATAGCCATCGCTTTCTTGCCAAGCACTTTCTGTATGCTTTCGCGCAGCGCCGTGATCTCACGCAAACTGTTCTTTACGTCCGCCAGATCCAGCTCGCCCGCCTCGCGTATCGCGTCGGCGATCTTGTCTATCTGAGCGTCTGAGAGATCGGCTCTCTTTAATATTGTACGCGCGTGCGCGTAGTCCACCTCGCCCGCTCTGACGTGCTCGACGATGGCGTGGAATTGCTCCTCGTCGATGTTGGCGTGGATGCCGAGGATGCCCTCGACCTCAAGCTGTCCGAGGTTTTCCTCCAGACTTCTGTCCACAAATTGCAGATCCTGCGGGATGTTGTTGTTGAATATGCAGCGACCAAGCGTGGTGTGCAGCAGTCTGTAACCCTTGCTGCCGTCCTCGTATTGGACGGGCACGCGGATGTAGCACAGCGATTGCAGCGTCAGTGCCTTCTCCTGATACGCCATGACGGCCTCGTCAAAGGAGCTGAAGTACTTACCTTCGCCCTCCGCGCCCGGCTTGACTATGGTCAGGTAGTAGCAGCCCAAAACCATATCCTGCGTGGGCGACACGATGGGCTTGCCGTCGCTGAGTTTGAGGATGTTGTTGGTGCAAAGCATCAATATCCTCGCCTCCGCCTGCGCCTCTATGGAGAGGGGTACGTGCACCGCCATCTGGTCGCCGTCGAAGTCGGCGTTGAACGCGCCGCAAGCCAACGGATGCAGCTTTATCGCTCTGCCCTCGACAAGCACCGGCTCGAAAGCCTGTATGCCCAGTCTGTGCAATGTGGGCGCGCGGTTGAGCAGCACGGGATGATCCTTGATGATCTCCTCCAAGATATCCCACACCTGATTTTTACCGGTGTCCACAAATCGCTTTGCGCTCTTTATGTTGTGGCAGAGGTTGCGCTCCACCAACTTGTTCATTATGAAGGGCTTGAACAGCTCCAGCGCCATTTCCTTGGGGAGGCCGCACTGATACAGCTTGAGTTCGGGGCCTACCACGATGACCGAACGGCCGGAGTAGTCCACGCGCTTGCCCAGCAGGTTCTGACGGAAACGTCCCTGCTTGCCGCGCAGCATGCCGGAGAGGGATTTGAGATCCCTGTTGCCGGGACCTGCGACCGCCTTGCCGCGCCTGCCGTTGTCGATGAGCGCGTCAACTGCCTCCTGCAACATTCTCTTCTCGTTGTGCACGATTATCTCGGGAGCGCCCAACTCCTTGAGCTTCTTGAGACGGTTGTTGCGGTTGATGACTCTGCGGTAGAGGTCGTTGAGGTCGCTGGTGGCAAATCTGCCGCCGTCGAGCTGCACCATAGGTCTCAGTTCGGGAGGGAGCACGGGGAGCACGTCCAGCACCATCCACTCGGGACGGTTGCCCGACTGACGGAAGGCTTCCACTATCTCCAGACGTTTTACCGCCTTGATGCGCCTCTGCCCTATATTGTTCATGATGATGTCCTTAAGCTGTTCGCTTTCTTTGTCGAGGTCCACTTCCATAAGCAGTTCCTTGACAGCCTCGGCGCCCATGCCCACTCTGAAGCTCTTGGGGCCGTATTGGTCCAGCTTTTCGCGGTATTCCCTGTCGGAGATGACCTGCTTCTTCTTCCAGTCCGACACTTTGCCGGGATCCAGCACGATGTAGGACACGAAGTACACCACCTGCTCCAGCTCCTTGGGAGAGATGTCCAGCAGGATGCTTATCCTGGAGGGCACGCCCCTCAGATACCAGATGTGCGTCACGGGACAAGCGAGTTCGATGTGACCCATCCTGTCGCGACGGACCTTGGACTTGGTGACCTCGACGCCGCACTTTTCGCAAATGACGCCCTTGTAGCGCACTCTCTTGTATCTTCCGCAATGGCACTCCCAGTCGCGGGTGGGTCCGAATATCCTTTCGCAGAACAGGCCGTCCTTTTCGGGTTTTTGAGTGCGGTAATTTATGGTTTCGGGCTTTGTGACCTCGCCGTGAGACCATTCTCTGATCTTCTCGGGAGAGGCAAGTCCTATCTGAATAGAGTCAAAATTGCTCAGTTCGTACATGGTAGTTCCTCCTTACTCCTCATCGGAATCATTTCCGCTGGCAAAATAATCGGTTATATCCGGGGTGCCCTCTGTGAGCGCGCTGAATATGCTTGCGTCGTCGTCCTCTTCGATGCCGTTGTCAAACAGCGTGCCCTCCGTGTCTGCGCCCGTCGCGCCGATGTCGAAGATGTTGCCGTCAAGGATGTCGATCTCCTTGAGCTCCTCGGGCTTCTTGGACATGGGTTCGAAGTCCATATCCTCGTCGGAAGCGTCGCGCAGTTTGATCTCGTCGTGGTCCTCGGTGAGCACCTTGACGTCAAGACACAAGCTCTGCAACTCCTTGACAAGCACTTTGAAGGATTCGGGGATGCCCGGCTCCGACACATAGCTGCCCTTGACGATGGATTCGTAGGTCTTTACCCTGCCCACCACGTCGTCCGACTTGACGGTGAGGATCTCCTGCAGCATGTTTGCCGCGCCGTACGCTTCCAGCGCCCAGACTTCCATTTCGCCGAAGCGCTGTCCGCCGAATTGCGCCTTGCCGCCCAAAGGCTGCTGTGTGACCAGGCTGTAGGGGCCGGTGGACCTTGCGTGTATCTTGTCGTCAACAAGGTGATGCAGCTTGAGGTAGTACATATAGCCCACCGTTGCGCGGTTCTCGAAGGGTTCGCCCGTCCTGCCGTCGTACAGCTGGATCTTGCCGTCCACTTCGCCGTCCTCGTTGACAAGTCCCGCCTCGTGGAACAGAGCCTTTATATCCTGCTCGTTTGCGCCGTCGAACACGGGAGTTGCCACCTTCCAATCAAGCATGTGCGCTATCAGTCCGAGGTGGACCTCCAGCACCTGACCTATGTTCATACGCGAAGGCACGCCGAGGGGGTTGAGCACAATCTGCAGCGGAGTTCCGTCCGCCATGAAAGGCATATCTTCCTTGGGCAGCACTCTTGACACGACGCCCTTGTTGCCGTGGCGTCCCGCCATCTTGTCGCCGACGGAGATCTTTCTCTTCTGAGCGATGTACACGCGCACCAGCTTGTTCACGCCGGGCGCAAGTTCGTCCTTGTTTTTGCGGGTGAACACTTTGACGTCCACCACTATGCCGCTTTCACCGTTGGGCACGCGCAACGAGGTGTCGCGCACCTCTCTCGCCTTTTCGCCGAATATCGCGCGCAGCAATCTCTCTTCGGGAGTCAGTTCGGTCTCGCCCTTTGGCGTGACCTTGCCGACGAGGATGTCGCCCGCCTTGACCTCGGCGCCGACCATCACTATGCCGTCCTCGTCCAGGTTGGACAGCACTTCGTTGCTGAGGTTGGGGATGTCGCGCGTTATCTGCTCGTCGCCGAGCTTGGTGTCGCGGCACTCTATTTCGTACTCCTCGATGTGGATGGAGGTATACAGGTCGTCCCTTACCAGCTCCTCGCTGATGAGGACCGCGTCCTCGTAGTTGTAGCCTTCCCAGGACATAAAGCCTATCAGCATGTTTCTGCCCAGCGCCAGCTCGCCGTGGTCGCACGCGGGACCGTCCGCAAGCACGGTGCCTTCGCTTAGGAGGTTGCCCTCCTCGTCGTACTTTGCGCCGAAAACTCTGTCGCCCTTTGACACGATGGGATGCTGGTTGATGCAGGTGGACTGGTTGGAACGCTCGAATTTGCTGAGCGTGTACACGTCCTCGGTGCCGTCGAGGCATTCCACGATGATGGTGTCGCTGTCGACGTACTTGACAAAGCCGTCCTTCTTGGCTATCTTCAGCACGCCGCTGTCATAGGCTATCTTGTGCTCGACGCCGGTGGCTATCATGGGCGCTTCGGGCTTCAAGAGCGGCACCGCTTGCCTCTGCATATTGGAGCCCATCAGCGCGCGGTTGGTATCGTCGTTTTCAAGGAAGGGTATCAACGCCGTCGCAATGGAGATCAGCTGTTTGGGGTTGACGTCCATGTAGTCCGCCCTGAACTTGGGCACCTCGCGTATATCCTTCTGTATACGGCAGTTGACGCGGGGACGCACGAAGCGGCTGGTCTCGTCCAGTTCCTCGTTGGCTTGCGCGATGACGTATTTGTCCTCCTCATCCGCCGCCATATACACCACTTCGTCCGTGACGACGGAGTCGATGACTTTGCCGTCCTCGTCGTAGGTTTTCTTTATCTTTCTGTACGGAGTTTCAATAAATCCATACTCGTTGACCTTCGCGTAGGAGGACAGCGAGGTGATAAGTCCTATGTTCTGACCTTCGGGGGTCTCTATTGGGCACATGCGTCCGTAATGGGAGTGGTGAACGTCGCGCACTTCGAAGCTGGCGCGCTCCCTGTTGAGGCCGCCGGGACCCAGAGCGGACAGCTTGCGCTTGTGCGTCAGCTCCGCAATGGGGTTGGGCTGGTCCATAAACTGCGACAGCTGCGAGGAGCCGAAAAACTCCTTTATCGCGCTGGTCACGGGACGTATGTTGATAAGCGTCTGAGGCGTGATCTCCGAATTTTCCTGAGCGGCTGACATCCTCTCCTTGATGACTCTCTCCAGACGGGAGATGCCTATGCGGAACTGATTCTGAAGCAGCTCGCCCACGGCGCGTACGCGGCGGTTGGACAGGTGGTCGATGTCGTCGCAGGTGCCAAAGCCGTATCTGAGGCCGAGGTTGTAGTCGGTGGTGGCAACGATGTCGTCAAGCGTGATGTGCTTGTACACCAGCTCGTCGCGGGAAGCCTTGATGGCAAGCAACAGTTGATCGGGATCGTCGCCAAATTCCTCCATCAAACGCTTGAGGTTGGGATAGTACACCTTTTCGAGAATGCCCAGCTCGCGGGGATTGCAATCCACAAACGCGTCGAGGTCGACGGTGTTGTTGCCGATCAGCTTGAACTCGTGCTCGGCGCCCTCCGCGTCCACGTACTCGAGGTACGCGACGTTTACGGCGTTGTTTTGTATCTCCTTTGCCTTCTCCTCGCCGATGACGTCGCCCTTGACGGCAAGTATCTCGCCCGTGACGGGGCTGACGATGTCCCTTGCCAGCTTGTAGCCCACAAGGCGGTTGGCGATGGACAGCTTCTTGTTGTATTTATAGCGGCCTACCCTTGCGAGGTCGTAGCGCTTGTAATCATAGAATGTGTTGTGGATAAGCACGTTTGCGCCTTCCACAGTGGGCACCTCGCCCGGACGCAGACGGCGGAAAAGATCCAGCTTGCCCATATCTTCCGTCTTGCAGTTGGTGTCCTTTTCGCAGGTCTTGGCGATCATCTCGTCGCCGCCGAACAGATCGAGGAGCTGCTCGTCCGTGCCGTAGCCCAGCGCGCGCAACAGCGTTGTGGAGGTTATCTTTCTGGTGCGGTCGACGTGCACCCACTGCACGCCGGTGGAATCCTGCTCGTACTCCAGCCAGGCGCCGCGATTGGGGATGACGGTGGTGGCATAACGCGGCACGCCGTTTTTGTCAAGCACTCTGTCATTGTACACGCCGGGGCTTCTGACCAACTGGCTGACGATGACGCGCTCCGCGCCGTTGATGACAAAGGATCCGCTTTCGGTCATAAGCGGGAAATCGCCCATAAACACTTCCTGCTCGACCACTTCGCCCGTCTCCATGTTTTTGAGGCGCGCCCTCACCTTGAGGGGCACAGCGTATGTAGCGTCGCGATCCTTGCATTCCTTGACGCTGTACTTGGGCTCGCCGTCAAATCTGTGGGAAAGAAATTCCAACTCCAGCTTGCCGGAGAAGTCCGAGATAGGCGAATAATCCCTGAACACCTCGTCGATGCCTTCACCGATAAAGCTGTTGTAAGATTTCTTCTGCACCTCGATGAGGTACGGTATGGGAAGGACGTTTTTTATCTTGGAAAAATCGCGCCTTTCCGTGGTGCCGTACATTTGATTGTGAATTCTTTGGGACATATATTCACTCCTTAAAAAAATTGCCTGATGTTGCCCTGTTTTGTCAAAATAGGGTATTGCTTTTTCGAGTTTGAGCGACTATAATATATCTGTCGCAAAAACCCCCTACCCCCGCAGATATATATTTGCGAGGGCAGGCATTTGTATTATTGCGCAGTTTTTCATTATATATTGATTTGTCAACCGTGTCAAGAGTTTTGCGCCAATTATTTATAATAAATTTTATATTTTTTTATTCTGCGTGCGCACGCGCGTTTTTGAGCGCCCGCATACGCTCATTTGGCGCAAATTTGACTTGCGCTTGAGCGCAATACGGCTTATAATCATCATTGTAAAGGCGCTGCTGTGGGAGGCGCCGGGAGGAAATATGCGTATAGACAAATTTTTGAAGCTGTCTCGCGTGATAAAGCGTCGCACCGTTGCGGCGGAGGCATGCGACGGCGGCAGGATAGAGATAGGCGGCAAGCCCGTCAAGCCCTCCAAAGAGGTCAAGGTGGGCGACGTCGTGACCGTCACTTTCGGCAACCGCTCCATGTCCTTCGAGGTGCTCAGCGTGGACGAAAGACAGACCAAACAGAGCGCGGAGAGCATGTACCGCGTTATAGAATGATTTGGGTGACATATGAAAATCAACGTCATCATAACCGCGGGAGGCGGCAGCGTCCGCTTCGGGGAGGGCGACAAACTGTATATGCCGCTGGGCGCGACCTGCGTCGTGCTTGAGGCGACGCTCCCCTTTTTAGGCATAGAGGGCGTCTCGCGCGTGATCATTGCCGCCAAAGACGCAAGGGCGCTTGGCGACAGCATGAAGCGCTATGGCGTAAGCGACGGGCGCATAGTAGTCTCCCCCTGCGGCACAACGCGCACAAAGACCGTGAAGGCGGCGCTTGAATATGTCGAGGAGGACGCGGACTACATCCTCATCCACGACGGCGCGCGCTCATTTGTGACCGCCGATCTGATACGCAAAGTAATTGACGGCGCAAGCTGCGGAGCGTGTGTGCCGCTTGTCCCCCTCATCGATTCGCTGGTGCGCACAGACGGCGATATAACGCCATGCGACCGCGCAAATTTCCGTGGAGTGCAGACTCCATTCAGCGCAAGAAGAGATTGGATGATAGAGGCGTACAAGACAGAAAATGACTTTTACGACGACGTTTCCGCGCTTAAAACGCTCGATTGCGTCAAAATAAACCATATCGACGGGGATCCCGCAAACAGAAAGATAACCTACGCGTGTGACCTTGACGGGCGGGATATGCTTACGGGCATAGGCTACGACATACACCGTCTGACGGACGGCGACGGGCTGCCGTTGTGCGGCGTAAAGGTGCCCTGCGACTTTGCGTTTGTTGCGCACAGCGACGGCGACGTGCCCATCCACGCGCTGATGGACGCAATGCTGTCTGCGATGGGCGAAAAGGATATCGGCTGGCGCTTCCCCACCGACGACCCCGCCTACGACGATATAGACAGCACAGAGCTGCTTGAAAACGTGCTTGCCGAGACGCGCGACAGAGGGCTTTGCGTGCACAACGCGGCGATAGCGATAATTGCCGAGAAGCCGCGCCTTGCGCCGTATATAGATCGAATGCAGTTGTCCCTCTCTCGCCTGTTGGCGCTCTCCCCCGACCGCATTGGCGTCACGGTGACCACCAACGAGGGCGTGGGCGAGCTTGGCGCATGCAAGGCGATAGCGGCGTACGCCTCGGTCACTTTGGCGCGCAAATAAAAAATCGTATAGAAAAACCGCTCTCTGCGAGCGGTTTTTTTGATCGTTTTTTTCAAAAACTCAGTTTTCGAAGTGTATATTCTCCGTTATCCACTGCTGCATCTTGACATAGGAGAAAACAGAGTATATGCCAAGCGTAATGATGTTGAGCAAGCCATACAGCGCCCATTTGCCCAACAGTTCCCCGCCGGTACCGTCAAAGCGCATTTTGCGCCCCGCGATCACGCTGTTGTTTATCTGCCAACGCATAAACTTGCACTTGCCCCACGCGGCGTAAAAGCCGAGCGTGACAAATTCGAGCAAACCGCTGACGATACTTGTGCGCAGACGTTGACCTACGCTTCCTTCAAACTCGTTAAGATCCCTGCGCTCGCCCTCTATATAAGTGTGACGATTGAGCCACTCTTGCAGCTTCTTCGGGACCCAAATGCCATATATGCCCAGCGTGATGGCGCAAAGAAACATCCACCAATAGTAATTGCCTACCAATTCTCCGCCTGTGCCGTCAAATGAGAGACGCTTGCCGTCTATGATCTTGTTGTTTATCCTCCAGCGGTATCTGCGGCAGAGCGCCCACGGGGTGAATATGGTCAGCGTGACAAGCACAAGCAGAAAGTTGGTTATCTCAAGTCCCAACAACTTGCCGGCAGTGCCGACAAATTTGCTCTCACCGTCTGCAGCGCGTGAAGCAACTTCGTCGCGCTCTTCAACGGAACGCTTTTCGGCAACCTTTATATTGATGTTTTCGGGAGCGACGTACTTGGGATTTCTATACTTTCTTCCGCATCCCGGGCACTTCATCGTAGGCTCGTCCGCAAACACTTCAAACACTGCGCCGCAAGACGAACACCTGACCTTTGCCATAACTTTCCTCCCCATTGTTTTGATCGGATGTTATATAGGTATGCGCCTATACCAATATAAATTTTAACATATATCATACATATTATCAATAAAAGAAATTGCGAGCGGCACCCACGCCGCTCGCTTGTATCCTATGTGGATATAAATTATTATGTTAAATTACTTGGCTTAGCACTTTCATTATTAGAAAATAATTATTCTTCATATGACTCAAATGCTTCATTTGAAACAACAGGAGCAATATGAGTCTGCGAAGACGGCGCCTCCGCTTGTTTTTCCACCTTTCTGCATGCCGTTACTATATTTTTTATACATACCAATATTATCAACAAACCAGCAACTATTAAGATTACTCCTAATGCTTGTTTTATCGCCTCGCAAAAATCCGCTACAACGACTAAATTGTTCGCCGCTGTTTTAGTTGCATCGTATGAATATGTGTAAAAATCTGCGCCGAATCTCGCATCCCATTGAATTTCAGTAAAATAACTACTCTCTACAGAACAGGTAATAAGTCCAAAAATAAATGCTAAACACCCAACAAGCAATCCTATGCTAAATATCACGATTTCCAATACGTCCTTTTGTTTCTTGTTGCTCATCTGTCCTACCTCCAAATAGAATTTTTATAGTAATTTTTTTCTATACATGTATTTTAACAGATTATTTTTTCTAAGTCAATCAGTAATTAGGAATATAATGGTATAATCCTACAAAAAGGAATAAAATTAGTATGAACAGAATTAGAGAATTGCGTGAGGACATGGATTTAAGACAAATCGATGTCGCAAATGCAACCAATATAGATCAAAAAACGCTATCCAATTATGAAACAGGACGTACAAATCCTGACAGTTATGTAATAGTTACACTTGCAGAATTTTTTGGGGTTACATGCGACTATTTACTCGGCGTTACTGATAGAAATCTTGCCAATATGGATGATGCTATTGAGGAATTGGACGAAATTAACAAACGAATTGAAAGCGTCAAAAAATTTTTAACTAGCAAATAATTTTCCTTTTCTATGGTTCTATATATTTATCGTAAAAATAAAACATATCTAAATTGCGCGATATGTTTTATTTATATTTATATTGCATTAAAATTATATAAATTGTAATTTAATAGATCAAAATCGTACGTTTACGCCTTGTTTTTGTCGTTTGCCGCAAGTTCCGCGACCTTCTTTTTTAGCGCGACGTACGCCTCCTCGGGCGAATCTATGCCCGCAACGGCGCACTCCATGGGGCACTGTCCCGTGCCCTGTCTGTTGATTATCATATCCGTCAGCGTGCCGTACTCGTACGCAATGCCAAACCTTTTGAGCACGTCCTCGCCGCCGCGGCTGAGAGTGGCGGCATACACCTCTTTTACGCCGCCAAGCGCCATCAAAAGCGCCGCCGCCCTGCCGACTATCCTGTCCGCAACGCTCGCGCCGCTAAGCGCGTCCTCACCCTGCAAAAAGAGGAGCGACTTGACGCCACGCTCCTCAAAAGTGCTCACCGCGCCGTCTCTGACCACCGCCAGGGTAACGCCGTCCTTCAAATGCTGTATTGCGGGATTCATTCCTTCTTTGCCTCGCGCTTGAGTATTGCGGCAAGCGCAATGACGATTGCCGGCACCAGCAACGCCTGCACGTACAAGCCCGTCAGAGAGGTCTGCACGGACGCCCAGACGTGCGCAAAGGACGCGCCCGCAATGAGGTTGTAGACCGCATATACGGTCCTGCCCGCCAGCTGCGCAAGCAGCACCGCGGGGAAGGCGAACAGCGAGTTTTTCTCTATCTTCTTGGCAAACAGACCGGTCACCGCTCCAAATGCCGCAAGCTCCAGAGTCATGTACGGCAACCTTTCAAGCGCGGGCATTGCAGAGCCTAGCGCCAATGTGGTGAACCCAAAGCTGACTATGGGCGCGATTATGCCCACGCCAAGTCCCCACTGCCAACCGAGCAGGCAACCCGCAAGCAGTGCGGGAAGATACATCGGCATCCATGCCGCGCCCGCCGACGCGCCGCCGATTATGTGCGCGATCTGCGGCAGACCCACAGACAAAATGACCATTGCCACGCTTATGGCGCCCTTTACGGACAGCCTTACAGCCAACTTTTGCTTAGCAAGAACTGCATTCAACATAAGTCACCTCACGCCACCGCCCGCCATGCGGACAGCGGATATTGTATTTATATTATATATATAATAAAATTATCTCCTTAATAAGTCAAGTGCAAATTTTCAAAACATATATAACCACAAAAGCTCCGCATTGCTGCGGAGCTTTTCAAATGCCAATATCAGATCACTTGTATTGCTTGTTGGTATCGCTGATGCGGAAGGAGAAGTAGGTCAACGCAACGAGTGACACGAAGGTCAAACCAATGTTTACGACATACGGATTGATATACAGCCTTATCATCTCCAACACATTTGCGCCTTCTTCCAAACCGCCGCCAAACGCTTCCTTGAATTGGAGCGCCATGCCGCCGACGCCATAGAGTCCGCAGTAAGCAAGCGCTATGATGGAGAAGATCAGCGCGAACGCATAACCTGCCAACTTGCCGCTCTTGAGCTGCTTGTTCAAAGACTTGCCGGTCTTGATCTCGCTCGCCTTAAGGTCGGCAACGCTGAGGTGCATTGCGGACAACACGAACATCGTCAACGCAGCCATTGCGACAGGCACAAAGTTGATAGTGCTCCAGAAGACTTCACCCTTGATAAGCTCTGTAAACTTCGTCTCTTTGAATATGTTGAGGTAATTGCCATAGCCGGATTGCAACACGTTTGCCGCGCGCAGACCGACGATAGCCAGCAACAACAGGGAGAACGCAAGGATAAATCCATAGGCGACTCTCTTGCCGACGATCCTCTTCAGGGTCGTCTTTTTCTTTGCGGCATAGGCGATGTCGTCAAATTCCTGCTCGGACTCTTCTTCGACTTCCTCTTCGGCCGCTTCCTCAGCCTGTTCTTCAGCCTCATCGGACTCGTCGAGGTCGAGGATATCCTCATCGATAGCCTCTTCGGCAGCTTCCTCTTCCTGCTTCTCTGCCACAGGCTCCGTCTGCTGAGCCGCTGCGGGAGCGACCGCCGCTACGCCTGCCGCCGCCGCGCCATAAGGCATAAAGGGCTGCGCGCCGTAGGGAGCGCCATAGGGAGCGCCGTACATAGGCATACCGAAGCCGCCCATATACTGTGCGTTGGGAGGCGTCGCCAATGTTGCCGCCTGACCCATCATGCGAGCATACGGGTCATAATAGCTGTTGCGATACTTTTTGCCGCATTGAGGACAAGTGATCACTTCAAGAGTGGAATCGATTTCCACAATGTTGCCACAAGTTGAACATCTGAATTTTTTTGCCATTTGCGTTTTTCTCCTTATTATTAACTATATTATATGCCTATGCTTGTATTAAGTCAATGATAAATTTGCAATGTTTCAAAATTTTTTCAAAAAATCCGCTTGGCAAGCGGAAAATTTGTCGTTCCCTCGCCCTTTTTGCACGCGCAATCCGGCAAGTAAGCGCAATTTTCCATTGCAATATTTCATCGACTTCACCCTCCCGCGAACTGCCGCGAGCGGACAAACATACCGGCGGATACCTGCCCCGGCGCCGAATGGCGACACGCGCAAAGGCAATATCCTTGATTATTATAATATAAATTTCGCCGTCGGTCAAGAGTGGACTTCAAGCATTGTTAAGATTTTTTGTAAGCGTCGTTTTTCCCCGCCTTTTGCGCCGTAAACGCCGGCTTCGCCGCATTTTGCAGCACAAACATCGCAATCTCGAATTTGCGCAAAAACAACGTTTATAACGACAAAACGGCATATAAACATCGCCTTTTGCATAAATTTACCAATTCTGCCGCTTGCCGTTTGGCGCAATTCTATTTGTATTTGCGCCCAAGCCCATGCGCGCACGATTTGACGACCGCCTACATCTTTACGCAAAAATTTGCAAAAAAATACAATTTGAAAAATATTGCATATTCCCTTGACAGCGCGGGGACATTGTGATAAATTTATTTCTGTTTTTTGATGGATTGCATCAACAACATACGGATTTTGTTCACGGCGATTTTTTCTTAGGTGTCGACACCTAAAAAAAAACGCCTTTTTTTGTTTTTGAAGGCGTAAAAAATGTAAATAACGGACTTATGGAGGACAAAAAATGACAAAATACATCTTTGTTACCGGCGGCGTGGTGTCGGGACTTGGCAAAGGCATCGTTGCGGCTTCGTTGGGCAGGCTGCTGAAACTTCGCGGCTACAAGGTGGCGGCGCAGAAGTTCGACCCATACATGAACATCGACCCCGGCACTATGAATCCCACACAGCACGGCGAAGTGTTTGTCACCCACGACGGCGCGGAGACGGATCTGGACCTTGGGCACTACGAGCGCTTCATTGACGAAAACCTCACCAAATTTTCAAATCTGACCAGCGGCAAGGTGTATTGGTCGGTGCTCAACAAGGAGCGCAACGGCGAGTACCTCGGGCAGACCGTGCAGATAATCCCCCACGTCACCAACGAGATAAAGAGTTTCATCCGCAAAAACGCCGAGGTGACGGGCGCGGACGTGGTGATCACCGAGATAGGCGGCACTATAGGCGACATCGAAAGCCAGCCATTCCTTGAGGCGATACGCCAATTCTCCACGGACGTGGGCAGAAAAAATTGCCTGTTTATCCACGTGGTGCTGGTGCCCTACATAAGCGGCTCTGACGAGTACAAATCCAAGCCCGCGCAGCACTCCACCAAGGAGTTGCAGGCGATGGGCATCAATCCCGACGTCATCATCACGCGCTCGGACGGCGACTGCGGCGAGTCCATCCGCAAGAAGATAGCGCTGTTCTGCTCCGTCAAGGAGGACTGCGTGATCGCCAACACCACCGTGGACTGCCTGTACGAGGTGCCCATGATGCTGCACGCAAACGGGCTGGATCGCGTCGTCTGCCGCGAGCTGGGACTCAAAAACAAATGCGACTTCGCGCCCTGGAAGAAGATGATAAAGGACATCCACTCCCGCAAGGGCGTCACCACCGTCGCGATCGTGGGCAAATACGTGTCGCTGCACGACTCCTACCTGTCCATTGTTGAAGCGCTCAACCACGCGTCCTACGAGTGCCACACCTTTGTGCAGATAAAATGGGTGGACAGCGAGGAGCTCAACGCCTCCAACATCGCCCAAACGCTTGAGGGCGTGCAAGGCATACTTGTCCCCGGCGGTTTCGGCACAAGGGGCACGGAAGGCATGATAGAGGCGTGCCGCTACGCCCGCGAGCACAATATCCCCTACTTCGGCATATGCCTGGGCATGCAGATAGCGGTGATAGAGTACGCGCGCAACGTTGCGCACATCACCGACGCCACCAGCGGCGAATTCAAGCGCGGCGGCTCGCACGTGATAGACCTCATGCCCGACCAGAACGGCAAACGCCTGGGCGGCACAATGAGGCTGGGCGCATATCCTTGCCACATCGCGGAGGGGACGCAGATGGCGCGCGCCTACGGCTCTACCCTGATCGAGGAGCGCCACCGCCACCGCTACGAGTTCAACAACGAGTATCGTCAAAAACTGACCGATGCGGGGCTTGTGATAAGCGGCACATCCCCCGACGGCGTAATAGTGGAAACCGTGGAAGTGGAGGGCAATTCTTTCTTCATCGGCGTGCAATTCCATCCCGAATTCACCTCCCGCCCCAACCACGCGGGTCCGCTGTTCAGGGAGTTCGTCGCCGCCGCAAAAAGCGCTGATCGGCGCAAATGAGCGCATAAACCCCCAAAACAAGTAAATTAAATCATACAAATATCGTACATTTGTTCAATTATTACACAATATGTACGATATTTTTTTAATTATATTGACATCAAAGTAATAAACATTTACAATAAAGGTAGCAAAAGGAGCATTTATGTACCATATCATCGTCAACCCCAAGGGCGGCAAGGGAAAGAGCCTCAAGGCGTTGAATTACGTCGAGCAGACGTTGAAGCAACATCACATCCCGTTTGAAACGCACAGGACGGAATACATCGGCCACGCCACCGAGATCACGCGCGAGCTGAGCGCCACGCCCGACACCAAACTGCTGGTGCTTGGCGGCGACGGCAGTTTTTACGAAGTGCTCAACGGCATAGAGAATTTCGACAACGTGACGTTGGGTCTGTTGCCCTGCGGCACGGGAAACGACTTTATACGCGCAAGCAAGCATCCCAAAAACATCAAGGCGGCGATGGACGTCATACTGCTTGGCAATGAGGAATGCGTGGATTTCATCCAGCTTGACGACCGCCGCTGCATCAACGTGCTGGGCGCGGGCATGGACGTGGACGTGCTGCTGAAATACGCGGAGATGAAGCCATTCCACGGCAAGGTCAAGTACTACGCCTCGCTGTTCTACACGCTGGCGCACACGCGCTTCCACCACCTGAGGCTGACCGTGGACGGCGGCGAACCCATGGAGCGCAGCACGTTTATGATAGGCATAGGCAACGGACGCTGCATAGGCGGCGGCATGCCCATCTGCCCCCACGCGGAAGTGGACGACGGCAAACTGAGCATAGTTGTGATAAACGAAGTCAAAAAGTGGACGATCCCCTTCAAGCTCCCCTACTTCCTCACGGGCAAGCAGGTTGGCCTTAGATGCGCGGAGGAATTTGAAGGCTCAGAGGTGCGCATCGAGGTGCTGGACGACAGCAAATTTGAGGCAGACGGCGAGATATTCGACTCAAAGGAGATCAACTGCAAGTTGGTGTCCAACAAGCTGAAGATATTCAGATAAACCTCATTTTCAAAACCAAAATTGTGTTATAAAACAAACATAATCGGCGCTTTATGCGCCGATTATGTTTATATAAACCCGTTTTGTTGCAATAATGCAAGCATTCCATCGCGTCACATGATCGCGCGGTATATGCTTTCTATCTCCTTCTTGCCCCACACCTGCGGGCAGGGATACAGCGGATTTGCCTCGGCAAGCGCGTGCTCAATCATCTTGGGCAGGCGCTCCTCCTCGATGAGAGGCGAGCCGTCGCGGCTGAGTATTTTGGTGGGGATGTTCATGGAGGCGTTGAGCTGCTCTATCCAGGCGATGAAGGCGTTTGCCTTTTCCTCCTTGGTGTTGCCCGCAAGGCCCACCACGTCGGCAAGCTGAGCCAGCTTCTTGTGCGCGCTCTTGCCGTACGCCTTGAGCACGTAAGGCAGTATAACGGCGTTTGCTAGGCCGTGGGGCACGCCGTACTCTCCGCCGAGCGTGTGCGCGACCGCGTGCACATAGCCAACGTACGCGCGCGTGAACGCCTTACCAGCGAGATATGCCGCCTGCTGCATCTTGTTACGCGCCTCGAGGTCTGATCCGTCGTCGTACGCCTTCTTGAGGTATTGATTTATCAGCGTGATCGCCTCTACGGCGTCCTTCTTGGTCTGGGGCGTGTTTTCGCCGCCTATGTACGCTTCCACCGCGTGCGTCAGCGCGTCGATACCCGTTGTGGAGGTGATGTGCTGAGGCAGGGATTTGGTCAGTTCGGGGTCCATGACGACGTATCTGGGGATGAGCACCGGGTCGTTGATGGGATACTTTTCATGCGTTTCGGGGTTGGAGATGACCGCAGCCAGCGTCGCCTCCGAGCCTGTGCCGGACGTAGTGGGGATGGCGACCAGCGGGGGCAGCTTTTTCATGACTTTCAGTACGCCCTTCATCTGCGGGATGGTCTTCTTGGGGCGCGCCACCCTTGCGGCGATGCCCTTTGCGCAGTCCATTGCGGAACCGCCGCCCAGTGCGACGATCACGTCGCAGGCGTTGTTGCGGTACATCTTGAGGCCATCCTCGATGTTGCCGATTGTCGGATTGGGCACCACGTCGTGATAGACGCAGCCCTTCATGCCCTCAGCCTCGCATGCGGCAAGGATGGGGTCCGCCATACCCAGCTTGAACAGGCCGCCGTCGGTGACGATAAGTATGCTTTTGAATCCCTTCTCCTTGAGGAATGCGGGCAATTGCTTCACGCTGCCTGCGCCCGAAAGCGTGCCCTTGTTCTGTTTCCAGGGCAACAGCCACATTGCGCACCACATCGCCTTTTGAAAGACGCGGCAACCACACTTGTAAAACGCGTTCATAAACTCCTCCCGATCGCGCGCCTCGCAGAAGCAAGGAGCGCCGATCTGTTATTATAATTTTAGCACACCGCCCCATGATAATCAAGCGTAAGCTTGGGACGGCATGCGATCTGTCAAAAAATCAAGCGCAGTACGCCGCTTGATTTTGCTGCCCGCCCGCGCTTACGCGATGGCGGCGTTGAGGGCCGCGACCAGCTGATCCACGTCGATACCGTGGACGGCGGCAGCCTCTTCAAGAGTTTCGCCGTGCGCCAGCGCGCAATGCAGGCAATGCATACCGCTCTGCATCAGTATCTCGGCAAGCTTGTCGGGATCGCCCTGATTGAGTACGTCAATGATAAGCATATCTTTTGAAATCATATAAGACCTCCAAAAATGTTTTGTGCAGTTTGCTGCATAGTTATTATACCACGCTTGCGCGCAATTTCAACACATTTTGCGGCAATATTTCAAGTTTGTGCCTTTGGCCAAATTTATCGGCAAAAAAGCAACCTTATGGGACCTAGTAAGCACAAGTTTTTGCCGATAACGGCAAAAATATGCGCGTTTATGACCTCTTAAAGGAACAATTTTGCCGATAACGGCAAAATTGCATATAAAAGCAAAGGCAGGAGAACTCCTGCCTTTGCTTTGACTCAAATGAGGTCTGTCATCCGTTGATGGTAACGGTTACCTCCTGGCCGCTTGCCGGATGTACCCAGCCGAGGCCGTAAGGTATCTTGTCGCCGGCTTTGACAGCGCTTGTGCCGTGGTTGGCGTCCGCGGATTTGGTCAGCACAACTGCGCCGTTGACGTCCACCAGCGGGCAGTACACGCAGCAGAGCGTATACACAACATTTCTGCTTCCGAACGTCGGCAGTGAGATGTTGCCGCTTGCCGCAGAGAGTATCACCGGGAAAGTGACGGGGCTGCCGCCGCTGAGCTTACTGACAGTGACTCTGCCCACCCAAGCCACGGGCACATCGCCAATTTGGGACGGGAGCTCATTTTGACCATACGAGCTGTTTACGGTAACTCCGCTTACTACGCCGCCGGATACTGTCGCCGAAACTGATGTATCCAAATCCATCTTGACGGTTATGGTCTGCTGAGTGCCGATCTGGATGGTGCCATTACCTGTTTTGCCACTCCAATCCCATTTGCCGTTCTTGGCAGTCCACTCTGCGCTTGCGGGCATAGAGGTGGTCAGGTAGTTGTACGCAATGTTGGAATCTGTGCCTACGCCTGCGCTCTTGAAGTCAGCCTGCTTCGTGGAATAGTTATATTTCGGGTTCCAACTCTTGAAGTAAACAGTGTACGCAGAAGGCAGTGACAGAGTCCTTGCATTCTTGGGCGAGACTGTATACGTTCCATCGACCTCGCTGGTGTACTGCTCATAAGCCTCTACACCTTCTTTGGTCTTGATGTTCCAGGTGGTTGTCGATGTATTGGTGGGATCGGGCTTGTAGGAAAGCGATGTTACCACCTTTCTCTGCACAAGCAGCGGGACGTCGTACTCCTGCACCACGCCATTGGCGGAGGTGAGGATGGCTGTGACGTAGGTCACGCCGCCCTTCCAGGTCGGGTTGTACTTGCCGTAGTTCCACTCCAGCCTGTTCCCGTCTGCCGCGCCGACCGTGAAGGTGCGAGAATCATTCATTCCGGTTCCCTGACTGATACTACCGTCGGTGGATCTACTGAAACTTGCAGGATTGAAGTACAGCTCGATCGAGTCGGGCATCGTGGGATTGACCAGCGCCTGATCGTCATACGGGTCGATAGCTTCTGTCGCGGTTGCCTCGGTGCCATCTGAGCCATATTTGGCGTATGCGTCCAAAGATCTGAACGAACCGTCGTTGGGACGTTTCACCGAGCGGTCTGCCACGTACACGTCAAAGGTGAAGCGCTGCGAGCCGATATCCACGCCGTGGTTGTACTTAGTGTTGTCCACATACGCCCTGGCGATGTAAGGCGTGGCGCTGCCCTTGTAGTTGATGACCACATTGGACAGATCCCATGTGACGTCGACATCGACGGTTTTGCCGTTTTCGAGCGTCAGTTTGAGCGTCTTGGGCAGGTACGTGTAAGTGCCAAGCTGTGCTTCATCAAGTTCAAAGTAGGTGTCTCCATCTATGCCGAATGTGCCGAGCTTGTCCTTCACGTAGCTGACGCCGTCGTCCGCAAGCGAGAAGCGCTGTCCTGTATACGTGCCCGTTCTCTCGCGGATATCATTGTTGCCGAGCGGGTCGACCACAAATGCGTTGAGCGTTGCATTCCAGAATTCGTTTGAATAGTCATCGGGCATCTTAACGTCTGTCGCCACTGCGGAATTCACCAGGACGGGCACGTCGAACGTTGCAGCACAATTGTGGCCATACGAAGTGCTGGTCGCAGTCGCCTTGACGCGCGTGACGCCGCCCCTGTAGGAGTAATCCGCCGTGGAGTCGTCCCAAGTAAGGTTCATCTTGAGCGTCGTGACGTAGATGAAGATGTACAGCGTGCGCCCGTCTGCAGCGGCATAGCCGTCCTCGACATCGCCCGTATACTTGCTGTACGTCCTGTTGGACTCGTTGTACGTGTAGTAGACTTGCTGGTTGTTGCGGATGCCCTCCGTATAGGTCGAGCCGTCACGCGTGTACACCAAGTAGTTGGTGTGGCGCTTCTCCCACGTTGCGCTGTAGGAAGTGATGCCGAAGTTGGCGCTTCTGCCCTCGTTCCACCAGCTCTCTGCGGAGATGAACTGGCCGTCCACGTAGTAGGTCATCGAGTCTTTGAACATGCCGCTTGCCACCATGCTCTGCGTGTTGTACGGGTCGTACGAATACTTGTAGTCGCCGTAGGACATGTCATCGTAGGCGATGTCGCTGTTGTACATGGTCAGCGCGGACGCGCGGATGACAAACTCTACCGTGAAGGGATCCATCACCTCGAACGCGCCTGCCTCTTCCGGGTTCTTGCTCCACACATGCACGTTGACGTTGAAGCGGTTGGTGCCGGTGAGGTTCTCTATCTCGTCGATGGTGGGTACGCCGTTGACAATGGAGCCGTCCTCAAGCTTCTCGCCGTAAGTGATGTAGTACACGTCGGAGCTGTTGTTTGCAAACTTGAGGCGCAGCCTCAGAGGCATGTTGGCGGGAGTGAGCGTCGCATCCTTGGGTCCCGCATAGGAGTAGCGGTTGTAGAATGTGAACGTCGTGGGCAGATGCGTTGTGCGGCTGTATGTGATGTCGATGTACCTGCCGTCCTCGCGCACGCCGCCTTCGAAGCCGACCACGGTTTGCGTTGTGATGTCGCGCCTTGAGGTGTCGGTGTACAGGTACTTGACCGCATTGCTGAACACCACCTCGCTGTCGAGGATATCTCTGTTGAGGATGGTGACGGGCACGTTGATGCTCTGCTTGACGAGGTAGTACCTCTGCACGTTGCCCGAAGTGTACGGGACGTACTTGCCGGTGGCGTTCTTGACATAGTAGCCTTTTGCGTCCGCGATGGCGAACACGGTCTCCAGCATGAAGGAGGTGTTGCTCGTCTTGGAAGCTATCATCGCGTTGATGGGCGACCAATCCACTTCCACGCTGACCGTGTCGGTGCCGTTTGCAATGAAGTTTCCGCCAAAGCTCGAAGTGATCACATTGAGCGGATTGTCGTAGCCGTCGACATTTGCCGTGTAGTTGGGATCGATGATCAGCGAGCGATAGCGCGCGTTCTCGAAGGCGATGAACGTCCTGTCCATCACGTACATATTGAACTCGAACTCTTTCTCGTCCTCGGGCAGCCAATTCGCTCCGGTGAAGTCGAATGTCGCCTTGAGCGTGAACACCTTGCCGAAGTAGTTCGCCACGTTGTCGTAGAACGCCTGCAGGCTGCCGCCCAGCTTGCTGTCGACCTCGGCGAGGTTGTAGTTGACCTTCAGGCTCTTGTTAGTTTTGCCGTTGATCTTCACATCAAGCGTGGAGCCGTTTGCGAACATATTGCCGAACTCGCCGCCATAGACGTCGTATGCCCAGATGGTATCCTTGGTGTTGTTGAGCACTTCCGTGATCTCCGCTTTCTCCAGGATCACATGGACGGGCAGGTTGCTGAGGGTCAAGTCGTTTCCGGAGACCGTCAGGTTCATATCCAATTCGCCGCCCTTTGTGGTGTACTGACCGCTCTTCACCGTCCACGAGAATTTTACGGTGTTGCCGTTGACGGTACCCTGTGTGGGCAAGCCGTCGAAGAAGTACTCGGCTTTCAGCGTATAGCCAAGCGTGCCCGCGTGCATATCGCCCGTGAAGTCCGCGCCGTGACTATCTTTGAACGCCGCGGCGGAGTTGATGGTGATCTCCGCGCTGCCTTTTACGCGCTGAGTGCCGTTCTTGCCGATGGGCAGGACGTAACTTCTGGTCATCTTGCCGGCGTTGATCTCCGCCAAGGTGGGCAATGTCCTGCTGTCCTGCCAGAGGACGGGCACCGTGGTGGACTTCGTCTCGCCGCCTATCATGACCGTAGCGGTCGACGCCCATTGAGGCTTGGCGCCGAAGATGGTGTACTCGCTGCCCTGATTGTTGAGCGACCATTGGACATCTACGCCGTAGTTTTCAAGATAGAGCTTAGCCGTCAGCTGAGCCGTCTTGACCGCGTTATTCTCGCCCATGCCGAGCTGATACGTGCGGGTGATGAAGTATTTGCCGTCCTCGTCCTGCTGCACGTTCTCGCTTGAGGTGAGCGCGTTGGAGTTGCTCCACAGGATCTTCGCGGCGATATCGCCATTGCCCTGCGCGGTGGTGACCGTAGCGGCGTCGGGCATTGACCACGCCGTGTACACGTCGTGCGTGAGCGTCAGCATGCCGTCTGCGGTGAGGTCGCCGCTGTTCAGCGTGAATGTGCCGCCTGTGACAGATTTTACCGCCGTGACGTTGTAGTCGGGCACGTTGACTTTGAATTCGGGGAGAGGATGTCCGCCCAAGCTCTCGTTCAGCGTGATCTGCTTGCCGCCGATCGCCACTTTGCCCAACGTCTCATTCCAGCTCTGGATGTACGCGATGTACGGGGTGCCCTTGTCGCCGTCGGTGTAAGGCTCGTACTGGTTGGTGTTCTTGTTTAGCTTGTATTCGGGCGTATCGCCGTCGCCTACCTCGACGTATTTGCCGTCCACCAGCTTGTATAACTTCGTGTCATAGATGGAGGTGTTCAGCGCGATCGGGAAGGGCTCAACGAGCACTGCGGTGCCCAGCAGCATATTGCCGTCGGTCTTGATGGCGCCCTTCTCGTCGACGTAGAAGTTGCCCCAATACGGCCTGCCGTTGTTGTTCTTGAAGTAGTACTCGGGATGCGCCGCATACACCAGCGGATCTATGCCGAACGCCACGCCGTCGATGGTGTGCGTCTGCGCGTAGACGGTCGCGGTGTAGTTGCTTACATCCTGCATCTGCGCCGTCAGAGCGTTTGTCGCAGCGGCGTCTGTTCCGCCCTTGGTCGTCGCGTAGATATCGCCGCCGTTGAAGAAGCGGACAGACTTGAATTCGTTCTGCTGTTCAACGGAGATACGCAGCGAGAAGGTCTGCGCCTCGTACACTCTATGCTTTTCGGGATCCGTGCCGACGTACTTGTGGCCCAAGCCGTCCTCCGTCGCGGTCATCCTGACCTTGGCGTACACCAGGCTCTGTCCGCTGATGTCCTGCACGGGCTTCTCGATGTTGAAGTTGGAGTTGGTGTAGTACACCACGGTGCTCCAATCGGGATACATGGTGTGCGTGACCGTATTGCCGTTCTCGTCGGTCAATTCGACGGAAGCCAGCGACTTATAGGCGTCGCTCTTGTACCACAGCGGGTTGAAGGTATCCGCGTGCAGGATATCCATCGTCGCCACGCCTCTTTGCGTGAAGCTCTTGACGGTGATGGGCACGTAGAAGGTCTGCTTGCCGCTGTAGTCGGTGCCCAGATCCACCTTGATGTACAGCGGGTGCTCCTTGGCGTAGGCGTAGCCTTCGTAGGATATCATCGCGTCCTCGTCCAGCATGAACGTCGTGCCGCCCGCGACGGTGTTGCTCTTGTGCGCGTCGACGTACTCGCCCTTGTCGTTGAGTATGTACACGGTCTTGGTATCGAACGTCAGCGCGGCGTCGGCGCTCTGCTCTTCCATGTTCGCGTCGTAGCTGATCTCGCGCGTGACGTAGCTGCCGTCCGCATTGCGCACTCTGAAGCGCAAGGTGGGTTTGTGAGCCGCGTCGGCGGTGAACGTATCGCCCACAATGTTGTCAAACTTGACTTCCTTGTACTGATACGGGTCGAAGGTGTAATTTGTCTCCGCGGATGCGAAGGTGTAGCTGTTGACCACTATCCTGATCATCACGGTCTGACCGATCATGTTGTCGGAGCCGATGGACTCGCTGCCCTTGAAGCCGGTGGTATGGCTGCCGTCCGCGTTGGTGCTTGTGTATTCCACCTTGAACTTGCTTGCGCCCAGCGTGACAGGCACCGTGACGTCGAGACCCTTGTAGTAGTCATACTTGCCATCGCCCGTCTTGATCGCCGCCAAGGCTTTTTCAAGCTCGGTGGTATCAAACTTGACGTCGAGATCGTCAAACGTATCGCCGTTCAGCGAGTTGCCGTATATGCCCTTCGCCGTCGTCAGCTTGTTGAGGTACGCCACGAGATCAGAGATATCGCTTGTCATATTGATGGCGTCGATGGACAGAGTGAACTCATAGCCGTCCTTGCCCTGCGTGCTGCCCAGCTTGAGCGCGCTGTTGCCGTCCAGCGTTATACCGTTGCCGCTCAGCCCCGTCAGGCTTGCGATGTAGTAGTTTTTGACGGGGATGCCCAGCTTGCCGCTGACGGGAGTCGCGAAGCCCCATTGATAGGTGAAGCCGACGGTCAGATTTTCGCCCTGATCGCCGCGGCTGCCTGCGCCGCTCCAATTGAACGCAAAGTCGTCCAAATTCCACTTGAATGTGCCCGCGGGGACCTTCTTATCGACAAACTGATCTTTGAGTATGAAGTAGTAGGTGACGCCGCCTATATCCTGCGTGATATAGCTGCCGTCCGCCGAATTCTTGGCAAGGCCTGCGATATATGCGGGATAGAGGTTGTACTCCACATTGTTGTAAGTCACCGTGCTCATCACGGAGCTGTGGAAAGTGTGACCGCTGTCGACAGAAGCGCCCTTGCTGTCCGTGCCCTTTGTCGCCGTCGCCTTCTCCCAATTATTGTTGATACCGGTGCCCGCCGTAATCAGTATGGCGTACGCCATGTTGCCTTCCGCGTCCTCCAGATAGGTGCCGAATCTGACGTCCGCATTCGAAGTGTCGTTGCGCAGGGACACCACCACTTCGTCGGGCAACTTGGTGTTGTAGGTGCTTGAGTCTTGTTTCATATCCAGCTGAATCGCCTTGGACTGATTGCCTGCCACAGCCTCCTTGACGCTGTTCATGTACTGATAGTTGTTGGTGATGTACACGGGTATTGCATACATCACGGTGTTGAGTGCATAGCCGTACACGAAGCCGCCAATGCGAGGCTCGCTTGAATTGCTGGGCGTGTAGTCAATGGTGCTGGCGTCCCAAACAATTGAAGTGCCCGGGGCAGCCGTCGAACCCGCGAGGAAGGAATTTTGGGTGTTCCCGCCGTCTTTTTTACCATATACAACGTTTGCTACACGCGGGAACTTGGTAGGATTGGTATAGAAGTAGTTGTCCGTCAGCCTGTCAAACGTGCCTATGTTCGAATTGGCTTGACCGTTTGCCGACAGATATCCCGCGCCCGTTGCGGGGTTGGTGATATATATGGCTTGCGGTACAGTCACTCCGGACGTATCGGTCAAGTTTGCGGAATCCGAATCCAGGAAGCCCAGCATAGGATCTTGTACAGAACTGCTCTCATTTCCATATGGAGTGAGCGACAACATAAAGTAGTCCCAAGCGTTATTTAATGATGTGGTTGTTTTGTTCGTCTTGTTTGTACCATCATAATTGCTGGCGCCTGTGCTGGTTACCGTCCTGTTTTTGAATGAAGACACTGTGGTCGTTGCCGCGTTGTTGTACAGCATTGATGTGCCGACGCCGTTTTTCTTGCCGTTGACAAAGATCTCTATCGCCTGTATGCCGGGATGCATTGTGATGCCGCCATCGGTTATACCGTAATCGCTCTTTTGCGGATCAACGTCGATATAGATGTTGAGGCTGGGCGAAATATCTCCGCTTGCAAATGGCAGAGGCAGTATGTTGGAGATCAATCTGGACAAATTGCCAATCGTATCAGTTACCAAACTGGACAAAACATTACCTTTCCACAAATCACCAACAGCAGTAACGTTTACTCCTTCCAGAATGAATTTGATAAATGCAGCCGGTATACTTCTGGCAAGAGGCTCTATCAACGCAACTTTCTGCTCCGTTGTGGCGTCATGTTGCAACAGATAATCAAGTTCATCAAACACCGCATCCAAGTGACCGGATACCGTCACATCACTGGTTGAACCATCGGGATTATGCTTCTTGAATGTGTATGCTGCTCCTGAATAAGTAGTGGCGTCCTTGCTCGTATCTGTGTCAACTTTACTCACATCGAAAGCATAAACGCCGTCCGGATTGGAATGAGATTTTCCGTTTATCATGTTGAGCAACAACACGTCAACCATAAGGATAAGCTCGTTGTAAGCGTCCTTGTTGAGCTCCACTTTGACGGAGATGTTGCCCATGCCGTTGTTGTGCATGGAAGATGACTTCATGCTACTGTAGTACGGCCAATATCCGTTGGAATTGAACAGGTCAAGCTCCACACTCTTTATCAGGTTGGTCAACTGCAGAGGATAGGAGTAGCTTGTCTTGCCCGAATCCCATCCGGTTACACCGCTGTTGCCGGCAGCGGGAACTGCATATTGATCGTTGTCACCGTCGCTACCGCTTACAAAATCAAACAGTTTGCCACTACCCATCATGCTGCCTAGATCCATCGGAAGGATAGCACCATTACCAATGGCTTGCATTATAGCGTCACCCACAGGGTTCCCACCTAAGCCGACAATCAAGTTGTTGGTTTGATTACCGATCCATAGATTGTTTCCACCAAACAATACCGGCACCGATACAACCGTACTTCCGCCATTAGTAGTCCAGCCGCCTCCTTTATCTGAGCCGGCAGTTCCTCTTGTCGCTTCAAGGTCGAGTTTCAGGATGTAGCCCGGATTGTCTTTGGTCATCGAGCCGTCGTGATATACTCTTTGTCCGCGCAGGAGAGTCTTAGTCTCTGTGTAGAATGATCTTGTACTTTCATCTCTTGGATTAGTTGCAACAGCGCTCCACACCTTGTTTTGTATCTCGATCTTGGCATAGAGGCCAATACCGTCAAGGATGTTCTGGATAAGGTTGCTGGTGCCCGCCGTGTTGGACAACGTCAAGCCCGCATAGCCCACCTTGACCTCTTCGATGAGGTCTTTCGTCTTGAGTATGCCGGAGCCGAAGTTGATGTTGATGGGGTTGATGGTCGCGCTGAGCGAGGTGCCCTCGTTGTCAAGTCTGGCGTTGACCGCTATCTGCGAGATACCGCTGTCGCCCGTAAGCAGGCTGAGGTCGATCTGCTCGATAGGCAGCTCAAATGGCAATGCGAGACCAAGCATGCCAAACACGCTGTTGAGCAAGCCCTTGTTGATGCTTATTGAAACCTTGCCGTTCTCTATGCCGAGGTTGACGGTCAAGCCGCCTGCCGCGCCCGCTTCGCCGGAAGAGCTTGTGCCGTCCGCAGAACCTATGGAATCGGCGGCGCTGAAGCCATCTGCCGCGCTCATTGCGGCGGAGGCAGTCGTTGCGCTCTGATAAGGCGACACGCCAAGCAGACCGCTGATGCCCTGGAACTTGATCTTGCCCAAGCCGAGACCGGTGAGGTCGATGAATATCGCGTCGTTGTACGCGTGTGTGCTGTCAAACTTGCCGGCGGAGGACTCGTACGTCAAATTGCCGTTGTTCAATCTGGAAGAGCCGAGATAGTAGATCTTGGCGATCTCCTTGTTGACGGGGCTGCCCATGCTGAGCGTCAATTGCAGGTCGCTGAACAATATGCCGCCAATGCCGTAGGTGATCAGCGCCATGATGTTGAGGTCCGCCTGCAGGTCGACCTTCAACGTGACTGCGCCGTTGGGCAGCACCAGGTTGAAGTCCGCCATGACAAAGCCGTATTTGCCGTCTGCACTCTCAAGATAAGCGCCGGAAGCGGCGTCGAGGTTATACCTCTTGTCGCCCGCTCTCCTCAGCTCGTCTTCGGACATATTTTCGACAAGTTTGTATGTGCCAAACAGGGACGAGCCTGCCAGAGTGTCCTTCAACAGGTTGGTCACCCAGCCCGCGAAGCTGTTGTCGTATTTCGCGTCTTTGTTTGTCAAGCCCGAGGCGTTGAGGGTCAGCTCGACGCCCATCTGTATGCCGATGGTGGGCAGCGTCATGCCGTCCTCGCCAAACAGCTTGTCAACGCTGACTCCGTCGCCGCCGATGAGGCTTGCTATGTCAAGGGTGCCCAGATTCACCCAGGTGCCGTCATCAAAGTCTATCTTGCCGGTGTTTTCGCCCGCGGCGAAGAAGTCTGCCGAGGCGTAATTCTTCCTCAGCATGGTCACGCCGGGGATGTCCAAGCCGACGTACAGCGCGTCGCTGAGCCTCAGCGTCAAGCCCATGGCGGTCTTTTTGCCGGAAGCGTCCAGCTTGAGCATAATGTCGCCGATGTCGGGCAACAGATCCTGCTGCCACACGTCGGGATCCTCGCCGCGCAGCTGCATCACCTTGCTGTAGATGGCGTTGATGATGTCCGCGTTGAGCTGCAGCAATATCTTCTGCGGGTTGACAAGGATCATCAGATAGGCATACTCCTTCATCAGCTGCTTCACCGTATCGATATCGCCTGCCGCCGCCAATGCGTCAACGGAACTTGTCGCCGCGGCGTCGGTGCCCATCAGGTCGCCAAGCAGACCGCTGAGCATGCTGCCCAACGGACCTGTGCTGCCGCCCAGCTTGATGCCGCCCAGCTTCAACTTGGCGGTGGGGCCGAGGATGCCGCTGAGGTCTATGCCAACGTTGCCATCCTTGTCAAGATAGATGCCCAGCACCACACCGGTGCCGTCGCCGTTGACAGAATGCTTAAGCAAGTCGATGCGCGCCGCGATATTGAAGTCCTTGAGGTCAAGATATGCCTTGATGTCAAGGGTCAGGAAGGTGCCTTCCTTCTTGCCCAATGCGTTGGTTATGTTGATGTTGAAGGCGCTGCCCTTGATGGCGCTGCCTGCGCCGCCGCCCACAAGACCGAGGATCATGTCAAGCAATTGACCAAGCTCGATGGTGGTGTCGTCGGCGGTGGGATCGCCGTACAGCGACACGTTGATGGAGGTGGACAGCTCGACCTTGAGGTCGTTGATGCCCACGTAGGGATCCTTATACTCCTCGCCGTTGAGGTCCTTAAGTCTGGTACCCTTATCGTCAACGACATAGCCCTGCTCATCGCGCAGCACGCTCTGATACATCACAACGTTCTTGTCGACGGAGAAGTCCTTGTTGACCGCCACGCCAAGGTCGGTGATGTGCACGCCAAAGCCGAAGTCGCCCAGCTTGAGGTATGCGCCGTCCGCAGCCTCTTCAAACGCGCCCGTTGCGGCGTTGAGGGTGTAGGCAGTGCCCTTCCAATTGGGATAAGCATAGCCGATCAGCGCGTACTCGTCGTTCATCACCAGCACGTACTTGGCGTCCTCCCTGGTGCAGCTTGTATCCGTGCACAGCACGTATTCGCCGCCCTCGAGGTGATAGTGCGCCATACCGGCAGGCAGATCATCGCCCTTGTTCCTCTGGCCATTCTCGCCGTACATGTCGTTGTACTCTTTAAAGGTGAGGTAGTAGTCCGTGCCCATCTGGAAGCCCATGTTAAGGTCGATGGACGGAGCCTCGCCGTACAGGTTGATGGTCAAGCCCGAAGTGTCCGCACCCATGGATGTGAACAGCTTGGGCATATATTGCATGACGCCCGCGATGATCTCGTTGTCGGTGTCGGAGAACATCGCGATGAGGTCGCCAAGCAGCGTCTCGTTGAGGCCGACTGTGATAAAGTCGTTTGCGACAAGCAGTCTGCCTACGATCAGGTTGATTATGTCAAATATGTTTTCGGGCAGGATACCCGTGTCGACGTCCTCATCCGCGGAGGTGTACGCCTCGCTGGCGCCGCCAACGCCAAGCCCGCTGAGCAGACCCGCAATGTCTATGCCCTCAGCCTTTGCGTAGGAGAAGAAGTCGCCAAAGCCCACGATCTCCGCGATGTCCGTCACGTCCATCATCAGGTTAAGCTTGCCGGTGGTCTCGTCAAACTCCAGCCAGATGTACGCGGTGGCGGTATCGTCGCCGTGGAAGTTGGTGTCGTAGGTCACCTCAAGGTAGACCTTGGTGCCCTTAAGCGCGGCAATGATGTCGCGATCCTCTGCGGGAGCAGTCAGCTGCGCGATGAGGTTGTTGATGGGCAGATACGCCTTGAGGTCGATGTCAAAGCCTATGGTGGACTCAAACGGCTCTGCGCCCTCCCCGCCTTCCTTGCCTTCTTCGTACAGAGATGTGACCAGCATGTACACAAAGTCCTCTATCTCCGCGCCGAAGAATTGGGTCATCTGATGCGTCCAGTTGATGACGTCCGTCAGCCTCATCTCGATTGCGAGGGACAGGTCGAGCTCCACAGTGTTGAGGCCGCCCAGCATTTCGGTGATCTCAAATTCCTTGGCGCCGCTGATGATGTCCTCAAGGTCAAGCGACAACGCCTGCGTGTAGTTTGCAAAGTCGTCCACCTTCTTGTACGCGATCACTTCGGGGCCGACAAGGTCCGCCTCGTTCATATCGGTGTAGCCGTTGCCGTTGGTGTCAAGCGGCAGATATTGCTCGCCGTCGATCGTTACGGGAGTTGCATAATTCGCCACGATCGGGTCATGAACTGTCGTCTTGTAAGTCTCGTTGTTGATGTCGGCAACCTTGACATATTGCAGATTGCCAACGCCCGTGAAGCCTTGCAGTTGCAGCTTGTTGACCTCGATATAGCGGTTATTGTTGTTGCGGTCAAGCACCATCAGGTTGTTGGTGAAGTTGACAAAGCCGTCCTTGTTCACTATATCGCGATATACGCTGGTGGTCAGGTTGAGACCCGGCACGTCTTTAAGCTCGGTGTTGACGCCGTTGTACACGGTGTACAGATTTGCGTCATAGCCGGTAAGATGCTCCGAACCGAACGCGTAACGTCCGCCGATGCCGTCCTTGACCTCCACCATCACGGAGCCGGACTTGGAGTATCTCATCTCGGGAGCGTCTGTATACTGGCTGTAACGCGTGTCGATGTAAGCTTCCTCGCCGATGAGGCTCATCACGTTGTCCTCGTATTTGTACGCGCCTTCCGCGTCGACGTAGTACTCCTGGTCGCCGACCTTGGTCAGCTCGACATAGTCCTTTCCGTCGCCGTTCTTGCCGAAGTTGCCGTTTTCAAGGTCGTGATAGAAGTTGGCGTAGTAGAAGATGTAGTCGTAACCCGTCTGCTTCGTCTTGATATCCGCCTCGTCGCCAAACGCGATGTAGGAGGACTTGCCCATCTCGCCGTTGAGACCCTCGATCTGTATACCCATGTCGAGGATGGGCTTTGTGCCGTCCTCGTTGAGCAGCAGACCGCCCAGAGTCAACGCATAGGGATAGAGATCAAGCTTGAGGTACGCCTGCAGGTTGGGCAGCAGGTCGCTTATGGAGGAGCCTGCCAGCGACAGGTCGGGCAACAGCGAGTTGAATATCGCGCCGATGAAGCCCGCCGTGATGTCCACGCCTATCGCGCCCGTAAATATGTTGATAAACAGACCTATATCCGTGCGGCCGTGACCCTCTTTGTACACACTGTACGGGTCGAAGTCCGCCGCGGGGATAGCCTCCTGCGTGGAGACAAGGTCGTTGTCAAGCACGCCGTCCAGCACGCCGTTGAGGATGTCCTCCAAGGAGTAGTCGCTCATATCCACGGCTATCTTGGCGTCCTTGCCAAGCAGCCACTCGAGGTCGAGATATATCGCGGACTTGCCGGTGTGCTCGTCGTGCGAGTAGTAGATGCCCAGCATGTGCGTCAGCGAGCCGTCCAGCAGCGCGCCTTCATAGTTGCCGCTTGCCCTGTCGTCCGCCGTGACGTAGCCGCCGGTAGCCAGCTTGTCGTTCTGCTCCATCCATGCGTCGATGGCGACGTCAAGGTCGCGCAGGAAGAACCTGAGCGGCACAATGGAGATCTCAAAGCTGAGGTTGATCTTTATCTCGAAGTACAGCCTGAGCGTGGCATCGTCCGTCACCTGGAAGTTGCCCTCCAGCTGACCGAACACCGTGCCGAGCACGTCGCCAAGCGCCTCGTTGATGCCAAGGCGTGCGTCAAGGCCGCTGTTTGCCAGCACGTACAGCTGGTTGTTTGCCTTCAGCGCCTTTATTTCAGACTCATCGGTGACTGCCTGATAGCCGCCGTGATACTTCTTGTACGCGATGCCCTTAAGCGTCTCATCGGGCACTTCGCCGCCTTCGTGGAGCTGCTTGTAGAACTCGTTGTACGTTGCATAGTCAAGATATATCTTGCCCGCGTTGACAAACATGCTGCCCCTCAGCGTGATAGCCACGAAGTTCAGCTTGCCGACGGACAGATAATCGTCGTACATGTAATCGTTGTATTGCTCATCCGTAAAGTCGGGCTTTTGGATGACGCTTTCCTGCATGACGCGCACGGAATACTCGCCCTCGCTATACTCGGTGCCGTCCGCTTTGGTCTCGCCGACCGCCAACTGACGCTTGGACTTGGCATTGTTGTCGTATCTCTTGTAGATGTAAGGACGCCTCAGCTGCACAAATGCGGCGCTGTCCTCCGTCCTGCAGTCCACATAGTAGACGGTGTGTTTGTTGACCATCTCGGTCAGGAAGTCGGGGAATGTCTTCGCGCCATCCGTAACTTTGACGTACTGACCGCCCTCATCCTGTATGTACAAGGTGTCCGCGTTTATCGGGAAGTACTTGTTGTCATTCTCGATATATCTGGGGTCTTTAAGATACTTTGTGGCGTCGAAACTGTCTGCCGTATAGTAGTCCTCAATGTACGCGCCCATACCGTCGGAAGCCTTGTCAACGCTGTCGAACACGTCCTCGACGACGTCCACAAAGCGCGCATCGGCGGGATAGTCCAGTTCCTGCGCCTTCGGGTCGTTTCCAAGGACATATTTGTACGGGATGGCGCCCAGCTGCGGGAAGTTGAGGCTGAGTCCTATGGAGTGATTCCACAGATACAGGTTGAGCTTGAGCAGCGGGTTGCGGGCTTCGAGTTCCTCAGCCAAATACAGACCCTCTGCCTCGGTATAATTGCCATCTGCCGCCTGCACGTAGAGTTTGGGCATCTCAATGCCGATTGTTTCATACTCCTTGTCCTTCTCGGCCGCGTCGATCTGCGCTCTGTTGGCGTCGGTGTATGCAACGTAGGCGTCACCCACCTTGATGTAAGTGACGGTGGCGGTCACGTCGTAATAGGCATATGGGTTGCCGTTTGCGTCCTTTTCGCCCTCCGACATCTTGGTGTCATAATTCGCCTTGTCGATCTCGCTCATGTCTGCCTTGAGCGCCATGCCGCCGTCGCTGTCGACGTAGTACATGCCTTTATCGGTATCCTTCGTGTAAGTTGTAACGCTGAATCTCTGACGAGAAGCGTTCAACAGGCTCTGCAATTCCACATAACCGGGTGCGCGGAGCATGTCGCGCAAAGCGTTCACTCTCGCTTCGTCATCGCTCACGCTCTCCTTGTACTGCTTGTAAAGCTCATCATATGCTTCCACAACGCTATTCAACAGCTTGTCCTCATCAACGTATCTGAACTTGGACATATCCGTGTAGAGGTACAGCGACGGATAGTTGACAAACTCCGACGCGTCAAATTGCAGCGCGTCGTCGCCCATGATCAAGGTGAGGATCGTGTTGATGTAGTCGGGCTTGAGCAGTATGGAGATATACTTGCTGGTGATGCTGAAGCCGTACACCAAGCCGCGGATGTAGTCCGCAATGGTGGCGTTTTCGCCGCTGAGCAGAGGCAGATCTATCGCCGCGTCAGCTTGGGTATCCGCCGCCGCCATAGCCTCCGCCGCGCCGCCTGCGGACGTGCCGCCAAGCGAGCCGAGCAGGTCGTTGACCATGTTGGAAGGCACCTCGAGGCTGGGCAGGTTGAAGTAGGTCAGATCGACGTACAGACCGCCCTCGGTGTGCATATAATTGCCGTTGTCATTCTGGTAGCAGTTGACGGAGTCGTAGGTATACCTATCTGCGGGCGCGACATACGCGTTGTTGACCGCATAGCGCGTGCCCTCATACTCCTCGCCTTCGCCTATCTCGACATAGTTGCCGTTTTCGTCCTGCTTGTAGGCGCCGTCTACCGCCTCTATGTATTGAGACTTCTCCTCGGCGGTGAGGATGACGTAACTGCCCACGCCCTCGTTCACCACATATTTGTAGTTGCCAAATCCCGCCTTGTAGTAGTGGTCGTATCTGTCGGCGGGTTTCACATAGTCTGCGCTATCCTCGTTGAGGTTATCGGCCTCCAGCTTCTTATAGCTGCCGCTGGAGAGGTAGATACCCACCAAGGTGTGGTAATCTTCATCGCCGCTGCCCTTCGTCTCCAGAATGAGGCTGAGGTCGATGTAGTTGAGCAGCTCGGTGACGTGGTCGAGGATGTTGATCTGTCCGTCAAACACCGCGCGGAGCAGTTCCACAACGTCCAGGAAGCCCATTTCGCCGTCCTGATTCTCCACGGTGATGAGGTGCGTGCGGGCGTAGTTGGCAAGACCAAGCAGCTGCACGTCCACATCCAGCCTGAGGCGGATGGAGCGTTCCACATCGCCGCCGTCGTCGCCAAGTGCGGAGATCAGCACGGATTCGGGATCGAGATCGAAGCCAAGCAGCTCGAACACGGAGGAGAGGTCGACGCTGTTGTCATCGCCGGGCTTGAAGTCGGTGGTGATGTCGATGATCTCGTTAAGCGTGACATGGTCGAGGTCGCCAAAGCCGGTGTATCCGTCGAGGTCCTCGCTGTTGATGACGGATGTGCGGGAGTTGCTGAATCTTACGCCCAGATCCTTGATGGCAAGGCCAAGCTGCAAGTTCATATCATGCTTACCGTAGTCGCTTACGGTGGTTATGTTTGCCGCCGCGCCGTCCACGCAGTAGAAGATGTTGTAGACTTTTTCGCCTTCTAATTCAATCGGAGAAGCGGCAAGTTCCTCCATCGCGCTGTTGGAAAGCACTTCATACACTTCAAACGCGCCGTCTTTGTCGCTCAACCTGTACTTCTTGTACAGGGTCTGCCCGTCGGTCACGTCGTTGGGCATCAGCGGACGGATATATCTGCCGTTGCCGCCCATGATGTAGGTGCCGGCCGTATCCTCAACAAACACATAGTACCTGGTGTTGGTGGTGATGTCCGTCAAGTCATTGTAGACGGCAAGCAGGTCCGCAGTGAGTTCGCCCGGCTTGTTCTGCTCTTTGGTCATGGTCGCGGTCGAATAGTACCTGTCGCCCGGCAAGCCAAGCGTAGCGGACAGCGAGAGGTCGATGTCGTCCTCTGTGTTGAGTTCCACAGACAGGTTGCCGTTTATCTCCTCGTAGAACAGATCCCTGATGGGGAAGCCCAGCAGGTCATCGGGCAGGTACTCAAGCACCAGCTCGAACAGCACGTCGCCGATTACCAGCGCAAGGTCGTTCTTGTTGAGGAAGAGCAACAGCGCCAGATCGGGGTTGTCGTAGTCGATATTGTTGTTGCCTGCGCCCATACCGCCGACTGCGGCGTTTGCGGAGGCAAGAGCTTCATCGCCGCTTGAGCTGCCGCTGCCCACGCCCCGTATCATATCGAACAGGCTGCGCAGCACGGTCTCCACGTTGATGTCGCTCATGCTCATCTTCGGGATGCCGAAGACGTTGCTGAGGTCAAAGTACAGGCCTCCGTTGAAGAAGTAGATGCCCGCCCACAGCAGGTCGAAACCTGTGCTGGTGACCTGCACCAATTCCAACTTCAACTCAAGGTCGCTGAAGGAATGCATATCCAGAGTCAGCGCAAAGTCAAGTCTGAAGTGCGCGGAGCTGTAGCCTATCGCGGTGTTGGGGACGTCAAGTCTTACGCCCGCCAGCTCGCCGAGGATGCCCGCAAAGATCATGCCGAAGTCAAGCGCGCCGGATGTGATGTCAAGATTAAGCTCCACCGAGAACTCCAGCGTGATGATGCTGTCGGACAGCTTGGTCACGGGGACTTCCTCTATCTCGGGCTTGGTCTCAAGCGCGTTGTACTCATCGCGGATATAGCCGTGCTCTTTGCCGTCCGAGGTCGTGTAGCTGTGCGCCACGCCGTCACGGATGTAGTCGGGCAACAGCTGGTCGCCGCCGCCGCCGATACCGATGTCTATCGCGCCTATCCTCAGGCCGAGGCTGAGCGTGCCCATCTGCAACGCAACGCCAAGAGAGAACTCGCTGAGGTCGGTGTAGCTCCTCACCGTGCGGTAATAGAGATAATCTTTATCATTGCTCAGATCCGCTTCGGGCTCGCGCACGTAGCCGAACAGCCTGTCCTCAAGCTTCGCCTGCGAATAGGAGCCGTTGTAGCTTACAAACGTGTGCAGATTGTGCGCGTCGTCGTTGACGTAGATGGTGGTCGGGATGTACTCGGTCTGAGTAAGTCCGCCTTCGGCGCCTTCCACGGCCTTTTCCATGCCAAAGTACATGCCGTAGTTGCGCAGCGCCAGGTGGGTCTTGCCGTCCGCGCCGCCGCCGGCGACGTCTATGCCCAGATACAGATCGGAGGAGGCGGTGGTGTCCTTGCCCTTGGTGACAAATTGCACCTTGTTGTACACCGCGTTGTCCAACACAAAGTAGTCGCCGCTTTCTATGCCGGTGACAACATCGCCCTTGTATTCAACCGCCGTATAGTCTTCTTCTCCATCCTTCTGCCACAGCGTGGTGCTGTCCACGGGATAGAAGCTGTAGTTGCCGTTTGCGCCGATCGCGACATAATAGTCGCTCATATCGCCGTCGTCGATATATTCTTTGAATGTTTCTTCTTCGTAATACTTATATATTTCTTGTCTGAACAGATCTTCCTTCTTAAACTTATTGAACAGGTCGGGATCGGTCGTTTCAAGTTCCGCAAGGGGCTTGTACTCGTCCGCGCCTATCTCGAAGTCAACGGACAGCTCCATGTTTTCAAACACATCCGCGATGTCGCCCAGGCCGTCCACAAAGCTGCCAAGCACGATAGCGATCAGAGCCTTGGTCAGCTGGATCTTGATGGCTTCGTCGGAGTACACCAGCGCGATGAGGGCGTTGCGGGTCTCCACATCGATGGGATCCGTTATCTCGTCCGCCGCCGCGGAGGCTTCTTCGCCGAACACTCCGGACAGACCTTCCCTGTAAATGCGGCGGGCATATGCCTCGAAATCGTCCACGCGCGCATACTGCTCCGCTGAGGTCGCGATGCCCGTGCCGTCGATGTAAAGCGAACCTGCATTGAGATAAATGCCCGCAAG
The DNA here is from genome assembly GCA_947625225.1 of uncultured Clostridia bacterium. GTDB lineage: Bacteria > Bacillota > Clostridia > Christensenellales > CAG-917 > CAG-475. Next base: position 110,062 of record CANQNQ010000004.1, read on the forward strand.
CACGATGGGCTCGCCGTTGTCGTATCTGGCAAATCTGCCCTGCTCGTTGGTCTTGACCAACTGGATGGCAAGCTCCAGAGTGCTGAGGTCGGTGCCCTCGCTGTTGACAAAGTTCTTTATCTTGGTCAGGAAGTCCGCGTCGGACGCCTCAAACAGTTTGGCGAGGTCGACGTGCGCAAGGTCGATGTTGGCGGCTATCTTCAAGCCGATGCCGCTGTTGTACTGACCCGCGGTCTGCAGTTGTATCATCAGATCGCCCAGCAGGTTGGACAGCATGCCCATGCTGCCAATGTCGTAGGTGGCGACGTCGGCGCTGTTGAAGTACAGCATACCGCTTGCCGTCAGCGACACGTACTGCTCGCCCTCGTTGTCGCCCTTGTCGGCGCCGTTTGCAAGCGCAAGTATGGTGTCGAGGTACTGCTCGAAGTCGATGTAGTTCATCTGCGCGTCGGGATCGAGCAGGCTGCCCGCGCCGGGATCCTCAAATCCTACGCCGACGTCAAGGCCGAGCGTCATCTCGGTGGCGTACGGGACGATCTTGTCCTCGGAAGGAGCGTTGAAGTTGGCAAACGCCAGCAGCATCTTCAAAGTGAGCGCGCCGTTGGACGTGAAGCCCTCAAAGTGCTTGTTGTCGGCAAGCGTCACATACAGGCCGCTTGCGTAATCGCCGTCCTCCACAAGTTCGAGGTTCTCCGCGGGGATGTTGAGAGTCGCGCCAAACACGTTCTTGAAAGTCTCGCTGGTGAACATCTTGTAGAACATATTGCTGTTGAACAGCAGGTTGATGGCCTCTATCCTCCACAGCGCTTTGTTGGTAGTCCACGTCCTGGACTGCAGCGCGATGGACTTGACCAAGGTGTTGAGTATCATCTGCAACGTGTTGGTCACGCCCGAAGAGCCCTCGGGTGCGGCGGCAAGCGCTTCCTCCGCGCTGCCGGACGCGGAATTGATGAGGTCCATTATCCTCTGCAGGCTCATCTTCACCTGAGGCCCGCCTATGCCGGACAGATCCGCATAGATCACTCTGTCGATGAGGTAGAAGTCCACAAACGACCTGTCGCTCGGTTGCACAGCGGTTTCGTAGGTGAAGTCAAGGCTGACGCGCGCTTCGAGAGCGCCGAGTATGGTGTTGGTATCAAACGTCGGTATGGAGTCGAAGTCAAGCGTGCTGAGGTCGCCAAGACCCAGCTTATCGAGGTCGAGCTTGCCCGTGATGTGCAGCATCAGACCGTCGTAAATGGCATGTCCAAACAGCAGGTCAAGTCCAAGCTGGTCAAGCAATTGCTTGAGCGGGAATGTGGACTTGTCCGCGCTGAGGATGCCGTCGTTGTTGTTGAAGTGGTAGCTGGGCAGCATAGTGCCCGCGATGCCGTCAAGCGGCAGCAGACCAAACACGAAGTCAAGCACCGCGTTGAGGTCGAAGGGAGTGCGCACGTACTGTCCGCCCTTGTCCTGCACGAAGCGGCCGTCGGAGACCCTGCGCATATACCTCTCGCTCTCGTCGTAGGCGCTCAACTCCTGCGCGTCCGCAATGTAACGGTAGGTCGCGCCGGTGGAGTACTCGATGAACAGCTTGAGGTCGATGGTGACTACTCTCACCTCGCTTCTGTCCACAAAGTGGTCGACGTATTCGTTTTCGTCCACGCGGGTGTATGTTGTTCCGTCGAAACTTTTCTTAAGAATGTATTGCTCGGGAGCGCCGTCGCCCGCGGCAGTCTCTTTGACCAGATAGTACACGTCTCTGTCGCCCGCGTCGCCCGTCAGCACGTCCTTCTGAGAGATCTTTTGGCTCACTTCGCTTTCAAGTTCATCATACAGAGGATCGCTGTTGCCGGTGATGACGTCGATGTTGTCGATGCCCAGCGACAGGTCGATGAGGTTGCTGCCAAGGTCCAGCCTTGCCATGACGCCCGTTTCGTCTATCTGCAACAGAGCGTTGAGGATAAGGTCGAGATCCAGCGTATTAAGCAGGTTGTCAAAGTTGAAGTTGACGGACGGGATCTGCGTGAGCACAGCCGCGATTATGCCGGCGATGACTGCCTGACCTATGGTCAGCTGCAGGCTGCCCTGTCCAAGCTCGATTATAGCGGCAAGGTCCGTATCCGTGATATCCTCGGGATCTGCCGCCGCCATGGCTTCCGCTCCGCCCCCCGCGTCGGGACCGGGCATGGGCGTATCGCCGCCGATGGCGCTGTTGGCGGTGCCCAACAACTCCTTTACTTTGTCGCCGATCAGTTTGGAGAGACCGACGTTTTCAAGATATATCGCCTCATCGGACAGTACGCCGAGATCGACATATATTGATGAACCAAATATATAAATAGCAATTATATTACCTAAATCACCTTCGGTAAGCTCTATCATCAACCTGGTGCGGCTGGGATCGTCCAGCGCAAGGTTGCCGCCCACCCTGAGGTCGAGCGCATAGAAGTTGTCCTGTGTGATGTCTATGCCAAGTTTGGTCGCAAATTCCACGCCGAATGCGTCAAGCAGATTATGAAGTTTCAGCTCCTCGGACTGCGCCTTCAGCGTGAGGTCAAGCGAGAGCTGCGCGTTGAGCGAAATGCTGTCCAGCTTGTCAAGAGAAGTGTAGATGTCGCGGTTGAAGTCGAGGGGCAGTATCTGCGCCTCTTTGCCGACGCCAAGCGCTATCTTGCTGAGGGTCACGCCGATGGAGAGCGGCTGTATGCCAACGCTGAAGTTTATCCTGTAATCGCTTGCATTGGACTTCCACAGCAGTTGCAGATAGCTGTTTGTGGTGTCAAGCGCGGGCATCTGATCGGGAGTGAGGCTCTTGCCCGTGATCATATTGACCAACGCCGTCACAAGACCCGTGGCGAAGTTGATCTTGAGACCTTCCTCGCCAAGCGCTATGCGGCTGATCAGCTGAGGCAGGAGCTTCAGCAGGGTGTCCACTGTGCTGCCGCCGCTTGCGCCGCTCTGCGGATCGTCTGCGGAGTATGCCTCCGCGCTGCCGCCCGCCGCGGGATCCGACGTGGAGTTGCCTCCGCCTATGCTCTTGATGAGGTCGCCGAGGTTGAAGTTGCTTATCGCAAGATGGAAGCCGTCGGACAGGTCGATATACATCGTGCTGGAAGGCACGTCGTTTACCTCGCCGTTGTACACAAGCCTCACCATCAACAAAGCGTGCTCGCGCCTTGCCGCGTCGTCTTCAAGACCCATTATGGTCTCGATGTCCTCGTTGTACAGCTCTATGGCGATGCCGGAGTGGGACAGTATGTAGTCAATGTCGAACAGGTCGCCTATGGCGTAGATCTGCTCGCCCTCCTTGACGCTTGCAGCGTTGACTTTGACGTACATATCGCCGTCAAGCACATATACGTCGCCGTCCGTCTTGTCGACGGGCACGAAGCTTCTGCCGTCGGGCAGGTACTTCTTGACGTACAGTTTTGCGGTCGTATCGGGTTGAGTGGTGCCGTCCGTGTTGCTTATGACGGGACGTTGTACAACGCCGCCCGCGTCACGCTGCGCCGCCTCATAAAGCTGCGCGCCGTCGCTGAGCCAATACAGCTCCGCATAACGCGCCGAGACTGCCGCGAGGTCGGAGTCGTCCACGGGGACAAACCTTGCGTTGTCGCGGATATCCACGGTGACGTTGGGGTTGAAGCGCGCGTTGAGCGCAATGCGGAAGCCGATGGCCTGCTCCACGGAGCTGGGCACCGTGTATTGCATCACCAATCTCTGGATGAAGTTCTTTATTTCAACGTCTTTGACGTCTACGAGCGCGTTGATCCAATCGCCTATCTGCCAATCGGGATACACGCCGTTTTCGGCGCCAAAGGATATCGTGCCCTGCAACTCTGCCGATACAGTGGGCATGATGAGGTCGCCCGACGCATTGAACAGGTTGAGGTCGGTGTAAGATTCGACAAGCGAATTCTCATCGAAGTAGTCGTGGATCTTGTGTGGCTTGCCGCTTCTCGTGACGAAGCAGTCGGTCAGTGCGCCAACAGTGATTTTGGTGTTGCCAATGCTCAGCTTCAGCGAGCCTGTGGACTCGCCGTAGCTGTTTTTGACTGCGCCTTCAAGCACAATGCCGTCCTCTGTGCCCTTCTTGAGCGCGTCGAATGCGACGTCAAGGTACAGCTCGAAGTCCTGCATGGATATGCCGACCAGCTTGTACAGCGCGTCGACAATGCCTTCCATCAGCTCTATGCGCAGATGCTCGGAGGACAGCGTAACAAGCACGTTGATAAGCACGTCTATCGCCGCGGCGTCATCGCCGGGAGCCGCCGCCATCGCTTCTACGCCCTCAGCGGCCTGTCCGTTGAGGTTGACGACGGTGTCCTTTGCGACAAGACCCATGATGAGGCCCATCAGGTCGATGTCGGTCGCAAATTGATTGAAGCCGAAGTTGCTAAGGTCCGCATACAACATGCCGTCCACGTAGTACAGACCTATAAGCAGGCTCTTTTCGCCCCACTTGTTGCCGATAAGCTCGATGACAAATGCGGATTGATTGTATGTGGTAAGGATATCCGTCTTGCCGACAAGATATTGGACGACGGGCGCAAGGTCAAGTCTGCCCGAAATGCGCAACTCATATCCAAAGTCTATGGCGTCGTCAAACACTATATCCAGATCCTGGAGATCGACGCCGCCCTGATCCGCCTTGAACTCTATGCCCAGATTGAGGTCGAGCGAGACGAGAGGATTGTTGTAAATGTCAACGTATGTATCCGCGTCTTCGGGCAGGTAGTTGCTCACGGTGTCGTGCAGACCCGCGTCAATGCCCTCTATTGCAAGGTTGAGGTCCATCAGATCGCCAAGCTTCACGCCGAAGCCCACTTGCACGCCGGGCAGGTTCAGACCCTTGGAGAAGTCAAGCCACAGCTGAGCGGAGGATTCGCCGCTTGTGATCATGGGGTTGAGCTGTATGCCGCCAAGGTTGCCGACCAGCTCCTGCAATGCGCCGAATGTGAGCGCAAGTTTGATGACGTTCTGTCCAAACGAAACTTCGCTCAACATGCCCGCGACGATGCTGAGGATGCTGTCAATGGACATGCCGCCGCTCTCTTCGGGAGCAGCCGCATATGCCTCCTCTGCGCTGTCTTCGCCGCCGACGGCGCTTGCAAGCTGAGGAACAACGTCCCTGAGGTCGATCTTTACCTTGTCCAGCTTAAGCGCGGAAAGTTGCGCGTCAACGTACACAAATCCGTCCTGCAGATACACAGCAAGCAACGGTTTGTTTGTGCCCGCCTCGGACGGTTTGTTTGTGCCCGCCTCGGACGGTTTGTTTGTGCCCGCCTCTTTAAGTTCAATGGCTGCCGAAGAGGTAAGCAGCGCGGAGATATTAAATCCGCTGCCCGCCACAAGACCGGACAGGTCGATGTCCGCGTCAATGTTCATCTCAATGCCGGTATCTATGCGCCCAAGCTCAAGCAACAACGCCACCACGATCTTGTCGTAGGCGGTGCCGATGTTTGCATTGTGCAAGATGTCTTCGATCGGGATGTCCACTCCGCCCAGCGCCGCTTCCAGCGTTGAGATGTCCAGCTTGATGGAAGTGCCCGCGGTGAGATGGAACAGGTCTGCGTTGAGCACGCCGTCCCTGGTGATGGACAGATATTTTGCCGCATTGTCCTCTACTTCCTTAAACTTCTGCTTCCATATATCCTTGTTGGAAAGCGAACCGAAGGTTAGCTCGCCGCCCAGGTACAGCGTGGACACCAGCGGGTTTTCGGGATCGCCAAGCTGCAGGTTGACAAGCTCCAACGTCTTGGACTCGCCCACGCCGTTGTTCTTGTAGACCAATGCCACGGGATCGTCGCCGTTGACGATGGGTATCTTTGCGCCGTCAAGGTCGCTGCCGGGGGTGAACACCATGCCGAAGATGGCGTTGAGTATGGTCTCGGTCAGCTCGACTTTGAGACCGGTGATGTTGAATATGTCTCCGTTTTTGTACAGAGTGGTGCTGTCAAGTATCATCCTGACAAGGGTCAGCACGTCGACGGTGCCGTCTCCCTCGTCCGCGGCGATGGCGTCGTGCGGAATGATTATGTCCGCGTTGCCAACCAGCCTGTCATACTCGGCGGCGGAAGCGCCCAAGCCGTTTATGGCGCCCACAACGGTGTCGAACAGGTCGGTGACCGCGCCTTTGAGCAGCTCGTTGATGTTGATGTCCGTCACCTTGAAGTAGGTGTTGCTGTCGCCAAGCAGACCGCTTGCGTCAATGTACACGCAGTTGGTCTCGCCCGAATAGTACGCGCCAACGCGCGGCTTTGTGCCGTCGCCCGTGGCAAGCTCCGCCATAATGCGGGTCTTGGAGTAATCCTTGGTGTTTATCTCGCCCTGCACCGTCAGCGTGACGGTGATGGTCTGTCCAAGAGAAGTGATCGCCGTGTTGAAGAGGGGCTGCAGGCTTCCCAACATGTCGGGATCGAGGTTGTTTTGCAAAATATTTGTGAACAGCGAACCGAACGAACCCAATGCGTCGTTTATGGTAAACTGCTTGTTTGCAAAGTCTATTTCGAGGTTTACGCTGCCGTCGATGGTCAGCAGCGAGTAGTTTTCGTCCATCTCCTTTATCTTTTGATAGAAGGACACGGCGTTGCCTTCCTCGTCAAGCTCCATGCGGGAGCCGAGGAAATCCACAAGTTTAAGGTCGGGCGTGCCGACAAATCTTGCCTTGGACTCGCCCAGCATTATGCCGATCTCCTCCTGGAATCTGCCGTACTTTTCCTCGAGATCGGGCAGACCGTATGAATTGAGGTTGAGACCGATGTCCGTGTACATCTGCTGCAATTTGCCGTCCTGGATGTCCGCGGTGATGTTGAGCGCAATGCCGCTGAGGCTGGCAAGTTTGCCAAGGTCGAGGCCGATGACGTCCTCCACAAGGCCGATGATGTCCTCGGGAATGACGCCCTGCAACAGAGGAAGAATCGTTGCGACAAGCGACAAGTCCACGGGAAGCTCTATAACGGTGTGACCGTTGCCGTAATCATAGTAGTGGCTGGAGGAATTTGAAAGCAGCAGACCGACGATCAATTGCTCTATCGTCATGTCGATAAGGTCGATCTGCATATTGGGCAAAAGACCCTTGATGAGGTCGTTGAGGTTGTAGTTGAACAACTTGTTGTACACGATGTCGGAGATGTTGAGTTGGTGGAAAGCGTTGGCAAAAGCGCCCACAAACGAGGGTACGTCGAGGTTGTCCGTCCACAAGACGTGCACGCCTTCGTCGCGCTTGATGCCTCTCAGATCCGCAACAAGCTTGCCCTCGAAGTAGTAGATGCCCAAAACCAATTGACCCCGACCCGCACTTGCCATGGCGGAGGCGGAATCCTTGTCGATGATGCCGCCCACAAAGTCGTCGGGCACAAACTTCCTTATCTCTATCAACAGCTGGTTTTCTTCAGCGTCGGCGTCGCCCATGGTGTCGAGGTGACCCGCAAATCTCAGCACGGACAAGCTCTCATAAGCGGACTTTGAAAAGCCCAACACAAATGAGGTGTCAAAGTTGAGGTATCTGGCGTCCTTCTCCTCGGCGGAGGCGGCCATCGCCGCGTCCTTCAGCATTATCCACGCCTGCTGGGAGTCAATGCGCGACTGGTCCTCAACGTCGGTGTTGGGGCCTCCGCCGCTCTGTCCCGGAATGACAGGGGGTGCGCTGGGATTGTTATCCGTTGGATTACATGCGACCAAAGCGACGGTAAGCACCATCACCAGGATAAGCATCAACACAACTGCGATTTTTTGTCTTCTCATACATCTTCCTCCAAACCCACACATACGCCTTAACGTGTACGCAACGTACGCATAGATTTTATACGGTAGTATTATACTCCCGAAAATCCCCTTTGTCAATATGCTATCTTCAAATCTTCAACATTAAAATGCGCCCGCTTCGCCCGCGCTCCGCGGCACTGCCTCGACGCGCAAACCCTCAAAAAACGCATGATTTCAAAAGGCGCATATGGGGCAATATTTTTGTAAAAATTTTACGAATTTTGCCACCTCAGGTGCGCATTTTGCCAAAAATTATCTGCGCGTCGGCACGCCGCGCCCGTCCTCTTTTTGACGTTTGAAACGCGCTTCCCGCCGCGCCGCTTCCGGCGTAAAAACTCTTAATAAATTTGCCGTATTGCGGCATAAAGCCGCAAAACAAACTTATTTTTATTGACGGTGTCGTCCGCGCATGGTATACTCAAAATATGGTAAACGCACAGCCCAAAATCGCATATTCCACGTCGCGCAACTATCTTCCGAAGCCCTCCAAGCGCATCTGGGAGCTGGACTTTTTGCGCGGCCTGTGCGTCATACTGATGGTGCTGGACCACACCGCCCTGCTGGTGGGCACGTGGTTTGCGCCCGCATGGTACGGCTACGACTTCTTTGAGGCGGGGCTGGGCGACGCGTTCTGCCGCTTTTGCTATTGGTGGTGCGACAGTCTTGACCGCACGATAGCCCACAACGTGGTGCTGGTGGTGTTTTTTGCAATATCCGGCATATCCTGCTACTTTTCGCGCTCAAACTTCAAGCGCGGCGGGCAGCTGCTGGCGGTGGCGGAATTGTATACGCTGGTCACCCTGTTTATGGAATACGTGCTGGGCATCACGGGCGAGGTGGTCACCTTCGGCGTGCTGCACTTCCTTGCCTGCGCCATACTGATATACTCGCTGGTAGACGTTGTTTGCAGACACGACACAAAGACGGTCACCATATGGGCGGCAGGGATAATAAGCATAACGCTGCTGTTGTACTTCTGCTACACGCCGCCCGCAAGCACGCCCAAAATTTTCTACATAGTTTTCCCGCCTCACGACATCTTCGGCAACAAATCGCTGTTTTACACGCAGACGGAGATGTCGCCCGGCGACCTGTTTTCCCTCATCCCATACCTTGCGCACTTCTTTCTGGGCGTGATGATAGCTCCCTTCCTTTACGGGGAGCGAGTGTCCCTGCTGCCAAGGCTGGACGGCAAGTGGAACAAGCCCGTGGCGTTTGTGGGCAGACACGCCCTGATCATATATCTGGCGCACGTCGCCGCCATGGCGGGCATATGCGCGGTGGCGGGCTACATTGCCTTCGGCACGTGGGGATTTTAAGCGCATACAGGGTGTCAAAATTTGGCAAAATGTGCACCTGAGGTTTGAAAATCAGCAAATTTCAACTCAAAAATCGTATAATACAAAAGGGCTGTCCTCAGCCTTTTTTTCACAAAAAAAAGCCCGCCGACAGGCAGGCATTTTTGCAAAATTTTGATGTTATTTGTTGTAACTGTGTTCCTTATATATGTCCGCGACGGAGCGCCTCTTCAGTTTGCCGTCCACAAAGTTTTTTATCTTGACGGTGTACATCTTGCTCAGCCTCCGCCTTATCAGTCCCACGATAAACAGCCATATGCGCAACGTCAGCTGAATGAGCGCCACGGCAAATGATATCACAAACATCAGCCACCGCACCACTCCCACGTCGGACATAGCCAGCGCCGCCATGTCTATCGCGGTCAGCACCAGAAAGGACAGGCTTACAAATGATTTGAATATTTGTATCACCTTTTTGTAGCTCTTTGCGTCCCGCTTGCCCTTCTTGGGATTGTGGAAAGCCACTATCACAAAACCTATAAATATGCCCACGTACAGCGCGAGCGCCGCTATAAGCACGTAGTTGAACACCGAATCCACCCACCGGCGCCCAATGTAGACGCACGTGGTCGCGATAGCAAACACCGTGGACAGCAACGTCCATATGAGGCTTATCACGCTCAGCGTGGATTCCTTGCGCTTCTCGTGCTTGAGTTCCTTGCCTATCACCTCGGCGTCGGCGACATGTTTTATGCTCTGCCTCTCCAGCTCCTCTATCGCCTTACGCTTTTCCTCCCTTTCCTTGGCGGCTTGCGCGTCTTGCGATATTGGGGCGGCATTTTTTGCCGTCACAGGGGCATTTTGTACACCTGAGGTGGGGTTTTTTGCGCCCATATCGGCTTTTTGCGGTTGTCCGACGGCGTCCTCATCGGGGACTTTTCCCGCCCTCTTGTCCTTGCCAAACGGTTTGAACAAAAACCTGCGTTTGCCCTCTTTTGCGGGCGCATTGGTCTGTGCAGCGGTGCCTACGGTCGCCTTTGCGTTATCCTCGCTTGCGGAAGCGTTGACCTGTACTGCGGCGCTTTCGGTCGCCTCTACACTATTTTTCTCAACAGGCGTTTCGCTTGCCTTGTCGACTTGCGCGTCCAACAAAACCTCGGCGTTTTCGACGTCGTTTGAGCGCGTCATATCCTCCGCCTCATCATCTGTGGACGATATCCGCCTGAATATACCGAGAATGCCGTTTTTGGGGACGGCATTCTCTGTTTTTTGCTTTTTGAAACCGGACATAGCTTGACTCAGACTTCCTTTGCCGCAACTCTGTCAAGGAAGTCGCCCACCAGCTTTACGTTTTCCGCAGCCAACTTGGTCGTCCAGCTGAGCGGGAAGCAGTGGTTGTCGCCAAACTTGGTGGAGTGATGCTGCTCGACGTACACGCCGTACCCCTTGAGCTTCTCTATAAGTTTCTCGCCCTGCCCACCGCAGAGGAAGTCCTTCTCGGCATAAGTCACAAAAGACTTGGGAAAGTTTTCGTCCACATAGTCGAAGGGACCCAGCACGTCGCGGTACTCGTACTCGTCAAGCTGTTTGGTGTGGATGCCGCAGAAGTCGTGCAACACTTTGTCCGTCAGATTGAGCGGCAGGTGTCTGTTGAGCGCCTCGTTGATGTCGTATATGCCGCAATCAAGGCTTGCCGTCCTGAAGCGGAGGTCGGTGCTTACCCCAAACCTCTCCTGCAACTGCTTGTTGGCCGTCACGCACGCCAGCATAGCGGCAAAGTATCCGCCCGCGCTGTCGCCGGACACGCACATGTTGTCAAGGTCGAGGTTGTACTTCTCCGCATTGGCGCCCACCCAATTGAGCGCGCGCACCAGATCCTGCACTCCGCGAGGGAAATATTCCTTGGGACCCAGCGAGTGATTGACATTGACTACAAAGAAACCCTTGTTTGCCACCCACTTGGCAAGGCCGCGACGGTAATACTTGTCGCCCGCAACAAAGCCGCCGCCATGGATATAGAAGAACACGGGGTACTTCTCGTCCCCTTCCTTTTTGACGTAATAGGTGTCAAGCTTTTCCATCTCGCCCTCGCCATAAGCGATGTCCTTTTCGATTTGGAAGTCGACGCCTTCAAACTTCAGCATCTTCTGCTTGTTTTGAGACCTGTCGCAGAACTTGTCCACGCACACAAACAAAAATTGAGCTAATGTCATAACGCATATACCCCTTTATTTATTGACATAATTTTACCACATTCGTCGGGCGGTTGCAACAGCTTTTTGAAAATATGCAACGTTTGTATGGTATCCGTTTAAATAAAAAACTGCCAAAATGCGCACCTGAGGTGGCAAAATTTGCGTTTTTCAACAAAAAAAACTCCGACCCCGAAAACGGTGGATCGGAGGCTTGTTCCGCTTTGTGATATTACTCCGCACAGGCGCAGAAATCGTCAAAATTGCGCTCCAGTACGTCAAAGTAGTTGTTGACTATCGCCACGTCCTTGGAAGTGCCGTGCGTGGTCGTGGACAGCGTCATCTCGCCCTTCAAGGTCGTTACGGACATAAGGAAGTAGGGCTTGTTCTTCACCGCGCCCGACATAAATCCGTCCGTGATCGTCGTGCCGTCAAACGTAAGTTTTTTCTCGTCAAGCACGCCTATGTTGCTTACGGCAAGCAGCGGATTGTCGTAGCCCATCTTGATGGCAAACTCCGCAATGTCCTGCGGCAGTATGGTGTACGCCAACTTGAGAAGAGGCAAAGAGTACAGCCCGATGTACTTGTCGCGCTTGTGCTTCTTCATGGCGCGCAACACGTTGACTACTGTGTCGCGTATCGTCTCGCCCTTTTCAAGCGTGCGGCAGGCAAGCCACGCCGTGTGGTTGGTGAGCCCGCCGTTTGCGCCTCCCTCCACAATGTGCTTTCTCAGGTCTATCGCGCAGGACACCGTGAGGCTGTCATTGTCCTTAAGTCCGCATATCTCGTAGAGCGTGCGCACGACCATAGCCATGATCGCGTCGTTGACAGTGATGCCCATCTGCTTCGCGACCGCGCGCATATTGGCAAACCTCTCGGCGGATATCTTACGCTTTATTATCCTGTTGACGTCCGCGACAGAAGCCTCCGTCCACGGAAATTGCACCTTGTCCACGCTCTTAGCCACATTGTGGTACAAGCCCCTGGCGTGCTTGAGGTCGTCGCCCTCCATCTTGGAGTATACCTGGTCGAAACTGCGCGAGCCCGTCTTGATGTGCAACTCGGCATGTTCGCCCTCCTTAAACGCGTTGTAGTTTTCGCACAGCGTGGTGATAAAGTACTTCAGATCGCCGCCGTCCATGCACATATGGTTGACGCGCAGCGCCAGCACCGTCTTGTTTCCGTCCTGCTCGAAGAGCGCTATCTTTATCTGCACATTGTTTTCAAAGGGTATAACGCCAAGCAAAAACTCGTCAGCGTCCCTGTCGGCGTTGTCGGTGACGGTGACGGACAGGATGTCGTCGACGGTGTACGCCTCCTCCTGCCAATACGGCTCGGTGGCGGTGACGTTGAAACTGCTGTGCAGCACGGGCGCCTTTTCCACCATATAGATTATGACGTTTTTAAGCGCGTCTTTATCCAGGATGCCGTCGTAGCAAAGCTTAAGATGCACCATCCTGTCATAGAAGTTCCTGAACAGAAATTGCATTCTGTCCCACATTTCCGCTTTAAGTCTTTCTTTTTTCATAACCGCACTTTATCCATGCAATATACGTAGCACAACATCGTTTTGCGCTGTATTTTGGTGATTTTGAGATGGGCGGATCAGTCGTCCCACTGCGTCCAGTACGCCTCGTCCGTCTTGATATAATCTTCCTCTATCTTCTGCTTTTCGCTCTTGTTTTTGCGCTTGGCGCGCTTGACCATAAACACGGCAAATTCCACGACCAGCACCACCACGCCGCCAAGGCAGAGTATCCAGCCCGGATGCCAGATGTGCACCGTGGGATTTGCGTAGTTGGCAAGCGCAAGACCAAGGATGAGATACAGCATGACGCAGAATAACTCCACAAATACGGGAAGCTCAAACCACCTGAGCTTGGACGATGTCAAAAACGCTATCGCCGTATCCACGCCCAGCAGCAACGGGACCATCGCGAGGAAGATGAGATAGCTGCCTTCCACTTTGGTCAACAGCTCCATAACGAGGTATATGAACACCGTCAGCAACACCTCGCACACGGCGACGATCGCCCTTACGGGTATGTACTTTTTGGCCTTGACAAGACGCACCGCGACAAATCCCAACGCCACCGTCACGCCCGCAAACAGTCCGCCCAGCATAATGAGCCAGCCCGGATGCCACAGATGAGTGGTCACGCCCATAATCACATACGCCAACGTCAGCGCCACCGCCACCGCCAATGCAATGGAAATGCCCGCGGATATCTTGCGCTTAATGACGTCGGACTTGACCATATGCGCCTCGAAATCCTTCAGCCTCTGAGGCAGATCCCCGAAACTCTCGACCGTCAACTTGTAGATGAGGTCGTCGTCGGTGATGCCCTTGATGCGCAGCTCCTGCTCCTTGTCGAGCATTTCGACAAGCAACTGCTTCCTCAGCTCCATAGCCGCCTTGGTAGGCGCTATAAGTCTGAATTGTCTTTCAAGATAAGCTTTGAAGCGTTCTTTCATATGCGATCCTCCGATTGTTGTCATAAAATATACAACATTTATGATAAAAGGTTACATATTTTTTATCAGTATATCACAACCCAAAATATTTGCATAGCAAATTGAGGTACATTCGCCCGCTCGCGACAAAAAATTTTTAGGCGCGTCCTTTGTTTTCGACTTGATTTATGATCACATAATGACGCACAACAGCAACTTTATCGTATATTTCAGCAATATAAACACCGCATTTTGTAGTATAAATGCCAAATAATATAATTTGAAGAATTGTATGCCCGTCGTCTGTTTCGCCGTATATATCACAGGCGGCAAATGCAAAACGGGCGCCCTTAAGGCGACTCCCAAGATCCCCACGCACTTTCATGAGCTATCAAACCTATACTATTGACAACCGAGTGAAGCCAAAGCAAAAAACGGCGAGACAAAAGCGCACTTCCCATAGTGAACAAAAACAAAATTTTTAGAATTGTGCTTTCAAGCGATGACAAAACTCTCGGATAAATTCATCCGAGAGTTTTTGCCATTTACTGTGTGGTATCTCTTCTTATTGACATTTAGCTTATAGCAACCGTCCGCCGTCATTCCATTCGCCATACATAATGCCCCGCCGAGTGTTGTAAATGAATTTTTCCAACCGGCTTTGAAATAGAGCTGGTATCTTTTTCTTGATTTGAATGGTATCAATCCGAACTCTTTTGTATAGATCGGGGAATTTTTGAAAATTCGCCCATACTTCTCCGTCCGATTGCAATGCTTTCAAAACAGCATCCACATACCAAAAAGTGTCGCCGCCCAGCGGTCTGCCGCGCTTTACAACCGCCCAACATTCGCTTTCTACCATGTGGTTATCTTCAAGCCATGCCCGAAATTCGTCCCTATTTTTCGCATCGAGCAAATTATTTACTTCCATTTTTTCATCTTGCTCCGCTAAATTGAAATTTACCGCTTTTTCGTTTTCGGCATCGGCAGGTCGTCATACATTGTCTCGAATAATCCTATCAAAAAAGCCTTATCGTCCACATTGTCCACAAGCAACATTTCCTTTGCGCCCTCATACGGCAAAGAATACTCCGCTTTGGACATATAGGATAGAGCGGATCTTACGGGTTTTACGAGCAATCTGTCATCGTATATACCGCCGACAAGTTTGCCGCGATAGTAGATCAAAAATTCACCCATCATAGGCTTGTAGGTGATGTCCTTTAAGTTGGATAGTTGTTCTGAAATGAAATTCAAATATTCCTTGCTTGACGGCATAATTCCTCCGCTGGATTGAAATTTATTTTTCACTTAACAATAATGTATTCCAACATACTCAGTTCTCGCTCAACCTGCTTGTAATAGTCGCTTTGCAGATATTGCGGTGCGAATTTTTCTCTGTTACAAATCGCTTCGTTCAGCGTCTTTGGTATGGGAAGCGGTTGCAGGTCGGCAAAATCGTTCAGTGGAATGAGGACAGAATATGTATCTTCGGTCAGGTAGCTTTTTGCAATTTGCCGAAACTTCGGGAAGTCGCAAGGCTGTGATGGCTCCATATAGAAATAATAGTGTACCGCTTCATCGACATACCAACACAAGTTGCGGAGAATGTTGATCTCTTTTTTCAACTCGGCTTTTGCCTTGTTCTTCAAGCTCAACGCAATCTTTTGCATTTGCCCGTAGAGCGGCAGCTTCTTGATGGTATCGTTTACGGCAGACAAAACCGCGTCTTTGAGGCTGTCGTCCACTTCCGCCATATGGTACAGCGAAAAGACCTCGTGCGAGACACAGGAAAAAAGGCATTTTTCGCCTTGAAACAGAGCTAAATTTTCAAGCAATGGCGGTTCGCCCCCAAACATACAGGTAAGGCTTTCGTCGAGAATGTGCTTTTTTAGCGGTTCGGTCAGTCGGAAGCGGAAAAGGTTGCCACACATTCTACCGTCACTTTCTCCGTGCCTAGAATATAGAAACGCGGGAATGATATCTTCATATTGAGTGCCGTACAAATCGTAAATATCTTTCAGCCCATAAATATCACTGCCAAAAAATTCAGCTGTATCACAGACGGATAATAGCATTTTCGCAACGCTTTGCCCTACTGCCTCAAACTGCGTGTAACAAGGAATATCTTCAAAATACATAATCTCTCCACTAAATTCCCGATCATCGCTAAAATTATACTATATCATTGCAAACACTTCAAGCCGAAAAGCGCATAGCCCTTTGGCGACGACGCTCTGTTGCCTCTTTGGAATTATCGATAAATTGATAAATTACTCCATATTCGAAAGAAAAATCTTTTTCAGCGGACAGTTCCCACTCGTTTACGTCGATAATCTGCTGCCCTTTGATTTCGGTCTTTTTACCCAGCCAAAGGTTAACAATCATAAATACGTCTTGTTTGAGAAGCTGTTTTTTTGCAAACGCTTTCAGCCATTTGAGTTCTTCAAGCGCATTTGTCGCATAGTTTTCCGATATAACAGAGCGATACCTCGTTTCGTAATCAAGCCCAAACTCACTGTCTATGGCATAAAGGCAAAAGTCTTTAAAAACGTTGCATAAACATTGTTTTTCCTGTTCGGTCAACTCTGTTCTGAACGCTATCCCGCTGTCGTACCACACATCACCGTCATGTATGGTTTGGAAAATGTTTTTGTATTTGTAAGTCGTCTTTTGAAGCGGTGTTTCCAAAGCCAAAAAGCATTTCATCGACATAATTTTTCCTCTGCTACATTACTGATTATCGCTTCAACTATACCATAAACAGGGACGAAAATCAAGCGAGGCGGGTATCACGCCAAAAATTTCATTATAAACCCCGCCGACAGAGCATTTCGCTCCGTCGGCGGGGTTTTCTATCTTTTCTTCTACAAGTGACATAATACGTCATTTGCTTTTTTTGACTTATGGCGCAAGCAACTAATATCGCGCAACGGCAACTTTATCGTATTTTAACATACAAAAAGTCAACTTAAACTTGCCGTATTGCAATTTTCAAATGTTTTTTACAAAGCCAAAGGCGCCCGCAGATGCAACCGGACGCCCTTGAATCACATGAGTTTATTCTTTTGTAAAAACTATTATTGTTCTCGTTATGCTTGCGCCTTGGGATAGGTTATGTTGCCATTGGTGCAAACCACGGTAAACGTGATGTCGACATAGACGGATTCCTCTTTCTCTTCATCATAGTGGTCATACACGTGGGTCCAATCCTGTGCCAGATTTTTATACTGTTCTTCCCATTGTTGTGTGGTGCCGCCAAAGTTGATCGTTTTGAGAGCAGTATTATCGGAAACTCTCACAAACGGCTTGTCGCTGACGGGTATCGTGATCTCCTTTATTTTCCCGCTCAACCGCACTTCGCCGATGGCCTTCTCTACAACTACTGCGTTCAACGCGTCTTCATCGTTCAAATACAGCTCCGCTCTCTCAATATCGTATTCGCCTATTTTCGCGGGCACGGTGAGCGTGGCGGGCAATTCATTGTAAAAGTAATTCGCGCGATATTTGCCGGTGCCTACATTTTCATAATCTTGGGTTTGCTCGTTATAGTGATAGTCCGTTATCTCATCGATATGCCAGCCCGGCTTGTTTATAAGTTTTGCATAATAGTAACCGGCCTGTTCATTGATTTTGATATAGCTGTCGTCGGTGTAGTTTATTGACATAAACTTCTGCTCATTTGCAATGCTCACATTGTCTTTATCATAAGGCATATATCCTTCCATTGCGTCGCAGTTGCCTTTCATAGGCTCCATATACCAATATGCCACGGCGCCTTCTTCCACGTCAAAATAGAAAGGCGCAACGGTGTTTGACTCGTTTTTATCGATGCCCCTGTGCAGTTTGCCTTCCATAAACTCGATCTGTTCCTGCGCAAATTTTTTGATCGTTGAAGGGCGTTTGCTCTGAAGCGCTTTTTGATAAACGGCGTTGTCGGAAATTATCTTTTTGCCGTCTCTGACTACCCCTTCATACTCATCTTTTTCAGCATCATAAGCTGACTTCGCGTCCGCCTCATTTTCAAACACTGCCCACTCAAAGTCCTCATCTTCCGCATGGAAACCTACGCGCACAAAGCCGCCCGTAAAATCAGTATCTCTAGGGTCGACATTGTAATACTCAAGATTGAATGACGCTGTGCCTTCCTCGGCATTGGCGTCTATGGCTTCCGCAGCAACCAAAAAGTAGTTGAAAAGCGCGTCGATATCCGACTTGGACTCTTCCACCACCTTCTTAATTCCTTCGGTCATTTCAACGCTGTCGGAATTGTTGTTCTTTTTGTCGTTGTTGCAAGCTACAAGTGCAAATGCCATCACCGGCACAAGAACCGCTATCAGCAACATCCTGATGTGTTTGGTTTGCTTCATTTATTCCTCCTTTTGCGCTTGCGCGCGGGTAATCGGGTTGGGCGCGCCGCATATATAAATATATGTTTTTGCACGCAACAGCATAGAAATTATAATGCTTTTGCATATAAAAGTCAACGCATTTGCGGCTTAAATGTAATGCATTTGCATAGTATAATAGATGCATGGACGTACTCACAAAAATTCGAAAGCTGCAAAGTGAACGCAATTGGTCCGACTACAAGCTCGCGCAGGAAGCCGATATCCCCGTGGCGACCCTTTCGTCGCTGTTTCAGCGTGGCAATCTGCCAAAAGTAGATACGTTGCAGTGCATCTGCAACGCCTTTGGACTTACGCTGGCGCAGTTTTTTTTGGAAGACGAATCTATAGATATACTCAGCGGATCTGAGAAGGAAATGCTCGCCGCGTTCAGAAAACTCTCCTCCGCACGCCAACAAGCATTGATAAATTTATTGTGCGAGTAAATCGCTGAGTTCTATTTTAATGTATCGTCAGATACAATCAAAGTTTCACAAACACAATTTTAACATACAAAAAGCCAACTTAAACTTGCCGTATTGCAATTTACTCAAAATATTTTTACAAAGCCAAAGGCGCCCGCAGATGCAATCGGACGCCCTTGAAACACACATGAGCTTATTCTTTTGTAAAAACTATTATTGTTCTTGTTATGCTTGCGCGCGAGAATGAAATATCGCTTCGCTTATCCCAATGCGCCTATTTTATACATATCCGCTTTTGATTTGTCACGCGCTTGCATCACAATTTGCTTTTTATGTAGGCTATCAAATCGCCAAAGTCGCCGCGGGGATAGCGCGATATATCCTCGCCCTTGCGGTTGATGAGGCAATTTGGCAGCAAAAACACGTCCATGCCCAGCGTGCGCGCGATCATATCCTCGCCCACGTCATTGCCCGCCATCAGGCATTGATCGGCAGTGGCGGACAGCTTGTCCATTATCTCCTCGTAATACTTGACGTTGGGTTTGCAGTAGCGCGAATTCTCATAGTGGGTGAAGTAGCAAAAGTCCTCCGCGTCCGCGCCCGTCCAACTGAGCCTCTCCTTTTGCGCGGCAAGCGGAAAGAGCGGATTGGACGCCAGCACCAGCTTCAGCCCCAGCTCCCTCAGCTTTTTCAACGCTTGGCGAACGGACGGATCGAAGCCGCACACGTCCTTGACCTTGCGAAAGTCTGTGAGATAGTAGTCGTCAAAGTTGCCTATGTCCGCGCGTGCGCCCTCGCCGAACGCGGCGCAAAAGGTGTTCCAGAACGCCTCGCAATTGGTGCAGGAGCCGTCGTTTTGCACCATTGCCGCAGTGCCCTTCCATATGACTTCCACCAACTTTGCGGGGTCGTAGCCCAGCGGCGCTATGCGCTGCACAAGCGTGGAAAAGTACGCCTGCACAAAGTCCTCCTGCTTCATCGGCAACAGCGTGCCGTCCATATCAAAAAATACGTATTTCAGCATAATCTACCTTTTATTTGTTTTTTTATGACGTTAAACTTCCGCTTTTGCGGTTTGCGCATAAGACTTTATCGAAGCGATCTCCTCCTTAGCCTTGCGCAAAATCCCGTCGTCCGCGGATATCTTTACAAAGAATTTACCCTCTTTGAATGAGGAGTACTCAAACAGCGCGTCCTGGCTGTAAAGCGTTTCAAACAGGCGCAATTGCTCGTATCGTCTGCAAAAAGTTTTGTCCTTGTACAACTCAAAGAAGAAGGGCGCGGTGGTATACATTCCGAAGTCCACTCTGTCGTCTATCGCGCTCAGAAGCATGGGCATCGTGCCGCAATAGCCGGACTCCACGACGGTTATCTTTTCATATGGAATGGCGTCCAGCAACCGCGCCAGCTCGTCTTTTACGTGCGGATAGGTTCTCAAGGTTTTTGCGATAGCGCATTTGAAGTATTGCCCGAACTCGGTAAAATCCGTTATGCCTTCCTCCGCCGCGCAATAAATCGGCAAACGGATGATGTCGTCAAAATCGCCGACTCCCGACAAGTCCCTCAAAAACGCTCTGCCTATCGGATAGGCGTACAGCCCCTCTCTGCCCTTCGCCGCAAAATACGCGTAAGGCAACAGACAATCTCGCAGCAAAAATATGTATGCACCGCCGCCATTCCCGTCCAGCCACTCGCAATATTTTGCTATATCCTCAATCAGCACAGCGCTCTCGGTTTGAATATCATCGGATGGCGGAACGCTCGTCAGCTCGTCAAGAAATCCTCTCAGATCCCTTTCGCCCGCCCCATATTCATGCTGTATTGCTCGAGGAGAAATTGGAAAAGGTTGCGCTCCGCCGCGTTTTATGACCTCTTTCAATCTTTTAACGCCATGGAATTTGCTTTCAAGGTCGTCGCCGAGCGCGGAATATCCTTCATCGGCGAGGTCGCACAGCACTTTGAAAAGTTGCTTCGCCTCGTAGATTTGCCCGTCGGTCAAATCATGTCCTTCGAACTCGTCCAACTTCGCGGCGTAATACTTTTCATTGAAAGACAAAAATCCCATAAACGCCTCCGTCGTATAAAAAGCGCGCCGGGGCGCGCTTTTTTTCAGACCTCAATCAACTCGTACTGTTTGCTGCCCACGCCAAGCGCCTCGGCGCAGTCTATGGTGTAGGCGCCGTTGCGGCTCTCTATCCTCTCAAGCAAGTGCTTCTGCCCGGGGTCGTCTGTCGCGGCATACACAAGGTCGAGGCAGGCGCGGTCTATCGCGACGGGGTCGTTTGAGACCAATATGCCTATATCCTTCATGCAGGGATCCTCCGCCACCGCACAGCAATCGCAGTCAACGGACATATTTTTCATGACGTTGACGTACACCGCTCTGCCGCCGAAATACCTCACCACAGACAGCGCCGCGTCCGCCATGGACTCCAAAAAGCTGTTGTGGTCGGCGGTCCATAGCGCCGCAGGGTCGCCCGCGCCGTGGATATACGCCTTGCCGTAGGAGGACGCTATGCCGATGGACAGCTGCTTCAGCGCGCCGCCATAGCCTCCCATCGGATGCCCCTTGAAGTGGGACAGCACCAGCAGCGAGTCGTAGTTGGCGAGGTTTTTGCCGACATAGTTTTTCTTTATGCGCTTGCCGTCGGGGATGTCCAGCACCATATCGGGCCCTTCCGCGTCGAGCAGATCCACGTCGAAATACTTGTTCCATCCGTGCTTCTCAAGCGTGCGCAGGTGCTTAGCGGTGGTATTGCGCTCGCCGTCGTAGGCGGTGTTGCACTCCGTCACGGTGCCGCCCACCGCGTCTATGATGGGGCGCCAGAAGTCGGGACGGAGGAAGTTCTGGTTGCCAACCTCCCCCGAATGCAGCTTGATCGCCACCTTGCCGTCCAGCGCATGGCCGTTAAGGCGATAGAGTTCCAGCACCTTTTGGGGCGTGATCTCTCTTGAAAAATATACCTTTTGAATCATATGGGATCCCTCCTGCCTGAGCGGCCGCGCGAGCGCGCGTAACCGCCTTGTTGATATGATGATATACCAATTTTGGCATTTTTTCAACCCCAACCGCGCCACAAACGCAAAAAATTTTGCCCGCCGCAATATTCGCGCGCAAAAATAGCGCAAAAACCGTTGCCAAATTTTTAAGTTGTGCTATAATATACTAGCAATCGGGGGTTTAGCTCAGTTGGTAGAGCGTTTGAATGGCATTCAAAAGGTCAGGGGTTCGACTCCCCTAATCTCCACCAAAGGCACAATATCCGAACTTTTCGTAACGAAAAACTTCGTCGCGCTGATTGTGAGGATAGGTGCTTCACC
>CANQNQ010000005.1 GCA_947625225.1 uncultured Clostridia bacterium
TATAGCTCTTTATACAATGATACTACCTTTCGCTCTATATCCCTGTATATTTTACTGGGCACTTTAATTGTTGTGTAATCGCTATCTATCATGTTTCAGACAAGATCCTTATCAGTTCCATTTTTTGGTCAGGCGTCATATTCTTCGCTCCTCTCGCAACTAAGTTACGGATTGGTGAAAAACCTTCATCTGTATCTTTCCCACTAATCAAATAATCAGAGGTTGTATGCAATGCAGTAGCTAAATTGGCAATAATTTCCGTTTTAGGTACTCTTTCATTGTTCAAATATCTGCTCATAGTTGCTTCTGTCACTCCAACCAAACCAGCTAATTCTTTTTGACTATGTTTGGATTTTTTTAACAGCATTGATATTCTGTCACCTATTGTTTCTCCCATAGCATTACCTCCATTCTTACCAAAAGTATAATTCTTTGTTTATGTTTTGTCAAGTATTCTTTTAAGAAAAATTTGGATTTTATAGTAAACAGGTGCCTATTGGCACCTGTTTACATCAATACTTTCGTTAGTATTTTGAAAATATCACATCACTTTCTCGGATTTTTAATATTCGCCTGCGCGGCGGCAAGACGTGCTATAGGGACTCTGAAGGGTGAGCAGCTGACATAATCCAGACCGATCTGGTGGCAGAATTCGATGGAGGACGGGTCGCCGCCGTGTTCGCCGCAGATACCGCAATGGATATCCTTGCGCACCGCGTGTCCCATCTCGACCGCCATCTTCATCAGCTTGCCGACGCCGACGGTATCCAGCCTGCTGAACGGATCGGACTCGTAGATCTTTGCGCCGTAGTAGCTGGGCAGGAACTTGCTTGCGTCGTCTCTGCTGAAGCCGAAGGTCATCTGCGTGAGGTCGTTGGTGCCGAAGCAGAAGAATTGCGCCTCGGTCGCGATCTCGTCTGCGGTGAGCGCCGCTCTGGGTATCTCGATCATTGTGCCAACCTCGTACTCAAGCTGCACGCCGGACTCCTTGATGATGGCGTCCGCAGTCTGCACGACGGTGTTCTTGCAATATTTCAATTCCTTGATCTCGCCGACCAACGGGATCATGATCTCGGGCTTGACGTTCCAATCGGGATGGCGCTTCTGCACGTTGATAGCCGCTTTGATGACCGCTTTGGTCTGCATGACGGCGATCTCGGGATATGTGACCGCCAGACGGCAGCCGCGATGGCCCATCATGGGATTGAACTCGTGCAAGCTGTCGCACAGCATGCGTATATACTTCTGGGTCTTGCCCTGCGACTGAGCGAGCTTTTTGATGTCCTCCTTGTCGGTGGGCACAAACTCGTGAAGCGGAGGATCCAGGAAGCGGATGGTGACGGGCATGCCGTTAAGCGCTTCCATAAGTCCTTCGAAGTCCGCCTGCTGCATTGGCTCGATGGCGTCAAGCGCCTTTATGCGCTCCGCAAGCGTTTCGGCGCAGATCATCTCGCGGAATTTCTCTATCCTGCCGGGGCCGAAGAACATATGCTCCGTACGGCACAGGCCTATGCCCTGAGCGCCAAGCTCCGCCGCGCGCTTTGCGTCGTCGGGAGTGTCCGCGTTGGTACGCACGCCCATTGCTTTATACTTGTCCGCAAGCTGCATTATCCTGCCGAAGTACCCGCTGTTGGGATCGGCGGGAACGGTTTTGATGGCAATGTCGTAGATCTTGCCGGTGGTGCCGTCCAGCGAGATGCTGTCGCCCTCGTGGAAGGTCTTTCCGCCCAACTCGAAGTACTTCTGAGCCTCATACATCTTTATGTCGCCGCAGCCGGACACGCAGCAGGTGCCCATTCCGCGCGCAACGACCGCCGCGTGGGAGGTCTGTCCGCCGCGCACGGTGAGGATGCCCTGCGCATACTTCATGCCTTCGATGTCCTCGGGAGAGGTCTCAAGCCTGACCAGTACGACTTTCTTGCCCGCTTTGCCCTCCTTGACGGCGTCCTCTGCGGTGAACACGATGGTGCCCGCGGCGGCTCCGGGAGAGGCGGCGATGCCCTTGCCTACGACGTTTGCCTTGTCTGCCGCCATAAGCGCTTTGGTATCAAATTGAGGATGCAGCAGCATATCCAGCGTCTTTGCGTCTATCTGCAACAGCGCTTCCTGCTCTGTGATCATGCCCTCGTCGATGAGGTCGCACGCGATGCGGATAGCGGCGGCTGCGGTGCGCTTGCCGTTTCTGGTCTGCAGCATATACAGCTTCTCGTTTTCAACGGTGAACTCCATATCCTGCATATCGCGGTAGTGATCTTCAAGTATCCTGCACACTTCCTGGAACTGCTTGTACACATTGGGGAACACGCGCTCCATCTCCGCAATGGGCATAGGCGTGCGCACACCCGCGACGACGTCCTCGCCCTGAGCGTTGGTGAGGAACTCGCCCATCAATCCCTTCTCGCCGGTGGCGGGATTTCGCGTGAAGGCGACGCCCGTGCCGCAGTTGTCGCCCATGTTTCCAAACGCCATCATCTGCACATTGACCGCGGTGCCCCAGCTGTAGGGGATGTCGTGATCCATGCGGTAGACGTTTGCGCGCGGGTTGTCCCAGCTGCGGAACACAGCCTTGATCGCCTCAAACAATTGCTCCTTGGGATCGGAGGGGAAGTCCTTGCCAAGCTGGTTTTTATATTCTGCCTTAAACTGATTTGCCAAAGTCTTGAGGTCGTTTGCGTCAAGCTCCACGTCGAGGGTGACGCCCTTTGCCTCTTTCATCTCGTCGATGAGTTTCTCGAAGTACTTTTTGCCCACTTCCATGACGACGTCCGAGAACATCTGGATGAAGCGGCGATAGCAGTCCCAAGCCCATCTGGGGTTGCCGGACTTGGCGGCGAGCACTTCCACGACCTGCTCGTTGAGACCGAGGTTGAGGATGGTGTCCATCATGCCGGGCATGGACGCCCTTGCGCCTGAACGCACGGACACCAGCAACGGATTTTCGAGATCACCGAACTTCTTGCCGGTGATGCCCTCCAGCTTTTCGATGTACTCCATGATCTCGGCGCGGATATCGTCATTGATCTGTCTGCCGTCCTCGTAATACTGAGTGCACGCCTCTGTAGTGATGGTAAAGCCCTGCGGAACCGGAAGCCCTATGTTGGTCATCTCGGCAAGGTTGGCGCCTTTGCCGCCAAGCAATTCGCGCATATTGGCGTTGCCCTCTGTAAACAGGTACACATACTTTTTGTGCATATTATCCTCCTAAAAGAAAAGTTGTTCAATTTTTATATAAAATATAATACCAAACAACTGTCATTTTTGCAAGGAAAAATTATGCATATTCCAAAAAGTATGCAAAATCAACAAAAACGGCTTAAGTTTTTTCTCCCGTCACACGTTTTTGACACATCCCGTCCGCCTCGCAAAAAAAATAAATTTTAAGATGTCTTAAACGGTTGCCTGCCGCGCGTTTTTTTGATAGAATGTATATATCAATTGTTTAAGAGGTGCAATCATTATGGACGCTGACCCCGGAAGTTGTCGCTCCAATAATCTTTATACGCACTCCCTTTGAGGTCACTCGAGGGCGGCGCGTATGCTATGCCCTAAGGAGGACCTATTTATGCTCCAGGTTTTTAAGAAGATGAACAAGTCTTTGGTGGAAGTCGACAGCGAACTTGTTGTCGACGGCTATGATTTTGCCGATCAGTGGGTGCATATGTCCAATCCCACCGACCGCGAGATCGAGTTTGTCGCGCAAGCTACCGCTATCCCCGAGGACTATCTCAAGGCCGCGCTGGACGCCGAAGAGCGCGCGCATATCGAGCGCGAGGACGGCATCCTGATGTCCGTCACCGACATCCCCATCACGGAGGAGGACGACGACAAGTACACCTACGCCACCCTGCCGTTCGGCTTTATCGCCACGGAGAGCACGGTGGTCACCGTGTGCCTCAACGAAACGTCCATAATCTACGACCTTATGGCGGGCCGCTACGTCAAGGACTTCAATATCCACAAGCGCACGCGCTTCTTTTTGCAACTGCAATACGTCATTGCAAAGAAGTATTTGCAGTACCTCAAACAGATAGATCGCGCCAGCTCCCGCGTGCTCAACGACCTTGAAAAATCCATGAAAAACGAGAGCTTGCTGGAGATGCTCTCCCTTGAAAAAGCGCTGGTCTACTTCAGCACTTCCCTGCGCGCCAACACCGCCGTACTGGACAGAGTGCCCCGCCTTGTCAAATTTTTCGACGAGGACGAGGATCTGTGGGACGACGTGCTAATCGAAAACCGTCAGGCAATTGAGATGTCCAACATTTACCGCGACATATTGAGCGGCACTATGGACGCCTACGCCTCGCTGATATCCAACAACCTAAATATCGTCATGAAGGCGCTGGCGGTCATCACGCTGTGCATTGACGTGCCTGCGATGATAGCCTCCTTCTGGGGCATGAACACGGACGTACCCTTCAGCGACGTAAAGTGGGGATTTTACGTGGTGATAGGCATAAGCCTTGTGATACTTATTGTGATACTTGTCGTAATGTGGAAAAAGAGAATGCTCAAGTGAGTGCGCAAAACGCGTCGTTTACATCATAAAAACGCACATATAAACATTGTTTTGCGCAAATATACAATCAAAAACGTTATACAAAAAGCAGTCCGTTGCGGACTGCTTTTTAAGTGCATTTTTGCGCCCGCTCACTTTTTGGCGGAGGGCGTGTTCATCAAAGACTTCAGCGTGATAGCCATGCTCTTGAGCATCAACTTCTTCTCGTCGGGATCGTCCTTGACCTTGTTGTAGCCGCTTGCAAGCAGCAGACCCACACTTAGCTTCATGTGTTTGGAGCTGTTGTGGCCGGTCATATAATCGATGAGGTTGGGCAGGTTGACAAGGCGAGGCACGGACAACTCGTCGTCGGCGCCGTCCACAGGCTCGTATTCGGGCTCGTCGGACGCCTCTTCCTCGGCGCTCCCCTCAGCATTTTCCTCTGCGCCTTCCTCGGCGGGAGCCTCTTCGGCACCCTCTTCGGCTGGGACCTCTTCTGCGTTTTCTTCGGTGGGAGCTTCTTCCGCATTCTCCTCCGCGGGAGTTTCCTCCGCGGGAGTTTCCTCGACGGGAGCTTCCTCGACAGGAGCTTCCTCGACAGGAGCTTCCTCGACGGGGGTCTCGGCATTTTCTTCAACGGGAGCCTCCTCAACCGGAGCCTCATCTGCGGGCTGTTCTTCCCCGTCTTCTTCGCTTTCTTCAACGGGAGTATCTTCCGCCTTTTCTTCGGCGGGGGCTTCCTCTATCTCTTCGGTGACCTCTTCGGGCTGTTCCTCGACGGGAGCTTCCTCTTCGGGAGCTTCCTCTTCGGGCGTCTCGGCAGGCTCTTCCTGTTCGGCAACGGGCTGCTCGACAGGCTGCTCGACCGCTTCCTCAAAGGGTTCAAGCTCCACAAATTCGTCGGCAGCGTCATCCTGAGCGGGCGCGGGTTGTATGCCGTTGTACTCCGCGTCGGCAGCCGCCAACACGTCGAACGAGCTTTCCTCCTCCACGAGTTCGTCAAGGGTCATAGATCTGGGCTCGGCGGGTACAACATCCATAGCCGCATTTTTAGCTCGTCTGGACTTTCTCATCTTTTTCCCGAACATTTCAAAATCCTCACTTATTATACTTGCCATTTAAGGCGGGCAACTCAACGCAGGCGGCGCTTTTTGCGCACGAAACGCAGCGCATATTTGCACCTATACCTATTTTACATTTTATCGCTTACATAGATTATACTAAGTATATTTGAAAAAATCAATAATTTCCTGAAACTTTTTTAACAAATGCAAAAAATATGCCGTTTTACCGTCAAATTTGATGTTTTGACGCGGCGTTTGATGCGCGCTGCTCCGCCCACGTTTTGCGAGGACGGCGCAACGTCCTTACTTCTGATTTGTCCCGACGCTTACAGATCTATCACCGCTCCCGTCTTGAACGAGTACAGCGCTACTCTGTCTATTTTTGCGCCGATCGCGCTTTCAATTGCGCTTCTGTACAGATAAAGTTGCTTTTTGTACTTTTGGATGACTTCATCGTCGCGCAGATAGGAGTTTTTGAAATCCACTATCATGCGCTGTTTCCCGTCGATAAACAAGTCCACGACGCCCTGCACAAGCACCTTGTCGTCGGAAGAGAAGTTGTCGCTTACTTCGTTTGCCGCCTTGTACATCAAAAACGACTGTTCCCTAAAGCACCTGCCGTGCAACATGGCGTCGCGTGCAAGCTCGCCTATCTCGCCGCAAAGGCAGCGTAGTATCGCGCCCTCGTCTATCTTTGACGCGTCCTCGTTTGAAACTATCTGCTCCTCGACCATGCGCGCAAGCTCCTCCTTTACGCCGTCCTCGGTGTTTTTGAAGAAGTCGATGTTTTGCATAACTTTGTGGTACAGTGTGCCCAACGCCGCCCTCTCGTCGTACACGCGCACGCTCTCCTCGTTGTCGATAAGCGCCGAAACGCTGCACTTCATGGGCAGTTGGGTGGAAGTCTTGTAAGGATAGTCGAATTTTTTGCGCGCTTCGTTTATCGCCTTAAGCACGGCGGGATCGCCTTTAAGGGATTTTGCAACTGCAATATGCTCCTCCGCGACAGGCTCCACGATCTCCACGCGCGTGGTGAGCGAACCTGCGTAGACGGCGTCGGATATGAAGTCCAGATCGCTTTTTGCGCCGCTGCCCTTCATCACTTTGCCAAATCGCTCCGACGCGGCGTTTGATACTGCGGCGGTGACGTACATCGCCTGTTTTGCCCTGGTCAGCGCAACGTAGAAGAGGCGCATCTCCTCCTTGACCTGCTTTAGCTGCATCAGTTCGGTCGCAGCGTCAATGGACAGCGTGCCAAATTTATATTTGTTTTTGAAGTCGAAATACTTTATGCCGATGTATCCCCCGCCGTCGAATATCAAATCGTCCTTAAAGGATTTTGTGTTGAACGGCTTTGCAACGTCCGCCACAAACACGATGGGCGCCTCCAGGCCCTTGAAACCGTGGAAGGTGGATACGCGCACCCTGTTGCCGCTTGCCGCAGACGAAGGCTGTTCCTTGCCCGCAGCGTACTCTTCCAGAAACTTGCCAAGCGACTCGTCAAACGCGGCGGCCGAGGCGATGAAGTTTCTCAGCGCATGCACGTTGGACTCCCCGCTTTGCATAAGTATCGCGTCATAGCTGAAATCGGAGACGATGCCGCTCATCAGATCCGCAACGCTCTTGAAGCTTGCCTTTGTGCGGTAGACGTCAAGCATCTCCAGCACGCGCGCGCACTTTGCGTCGACCGCCTCCGCCTCGGAGCCCTTATCCGCTCCGCTCAGGCTGAGCGCGGCGGCGTAACGCACTTTGTCGTACAGGCACTCCGCGTCGTAGGACGCGACTGAGGCAAGTTCCTCTTCGTCGAACCCGCCGAATGGGGACAGCAAAAAACCCGCAAGCGGAATATCCTGCCTGCCGTTGTCTATCACCCTGAGGAAGTTGAGGATATCCCTTGCCGCGACGGCGCTGTCGTCCACAAAGGAACCTTCGCTGATGGGGATGCCCGCCCGTTTGAGCACATCGATGATGCGCGCCGCCCCGCCGGACCTGTTTCTGAACAGCACTACAATGTCGTCATATCTCGCCGCGCGCGCGACGTTGTCGTCGGTGACAAGCATGTGCCCCACCAGATTTTTGATCTCTTCCGCGATAAACCTGCCCTCGCTGTCGGAGGCGTTGATGTCGTCGTCCGATTGCTCGTCCGCGGTTATATCGTACAACCCGCTCGGCGCCTCGTTCTCGGCCTTCATGCCTTTGAACAGCCTTACGTGCACGCAACCGTTGGAGGTGTCTTCGGGTATGGTGAAGCGCGCGGTGCCCTTGTAGTCCACGTCCGCGCTGGCGGGAGTCATCACCGCGTCGAACACCTCATTGACAAACTTGAGTATGCCGGGCTGGCTACGGAAATTGCTGTTGAAGTTGATCGCAAGCCCGCCCTTGCCCTCGGCGTAGCGCGCCTGCCTGGACAGGAATATGGTGGGGTCGGCAAGCCTGAAGCCGTAAATGCTCTGTTTGACGTCGCCCACCATGAAGCACTCGCCGCGCAACAGTTTTTCAATTATAAACTCCTGCGTGGGGTTGACGTCCTGATATTCGTCGACGTACACCTCCTTGAATTTGCCTCCGAGCTCGGGATACTGTGACAGCAGTTTTGCGGCGCCTTTGAGCAGATCCTCAAAGGACATCACGCCGTCCGCCTTTTTCAAATTTTCAAGTATTTGGTCATATTCAAGGGTTATCTCAACCAATTTGTGCACATAAACCGCGTTTTGCGCGTGCATATCCCTGAAGCGCTCTTTCTCAAAATGATACCTTGCGAGCTTTTCCATGCACTCCTTCGCCGCCTTGAGTTGCGCCAAAACGAAATCGGTAAGCTGTAGACCCCTGTCTGACAAAAGCTTCTTTGCGGGACGCTTGCCAAGCGACGGGATCTCATACGCCGCCGCACTCTGCGCCATGGCGGCAAAGTCCGCGCAAGCGCCTGTCCTGTCGCATTGATATGCCACGTCCATCGCCGCGTTACGGAAGTTCAGCGCCATATCGACTTCCTTGTCGACAAGTCCAAGCGCGTCTGAAAGTCGCGCATGCTCCTCAAGCTGCGCGGCGAAATCCTTGAGCGAAGCGGATATGCCATCCAGGACGGACTTGTTGCCATCGTAAAGTACCTCAAGATAGTAACTGTCGTCATAGGAGTCGAAGCATCGTTTCACCTTGTCCATAAAGGCGTCCCTGTCGGGCTGGATGTCGATGACCTCGTGCAGCTTGATTATCTTTTCCTTAAGATGATCCTCCGAGCGCCCGCGCGAAAACACCTCTGCGAGGTCGTCGAACACGCTGTCGTTATCCTGCGCCTTCCTCTCCATCAACAGGGCGATCGCCGCGTTTTTGTAGACGTCGTGTTTTGCCTCGTCCATAACCTCGAATGTGGGCGACACTTCCAGTTTCTCGAAGTTGTCCCTGATGAGGGATTGGCAGAAGGAATGTATAGTGCCGATGTGGCAAAACGGCAAGTCGTCCAGCTCCGCGCGGAAAATGTCGCCAAGCTCACCGCGCGTGGTGCATGCTTTTTCAAACAGTTTCTCGTGCAAGCGCTTTTTAAGCTCGGACGCCGCCGCGTCGTTGTACACAAGCACCAGCATATCCTTAAGCGACGCGCCGCACGCCACCCTCAATATGATGCGGTTGACCAGCGTGGACGTCTTGCCGGAGCCTGCCGCCGCGGACACCAGCAACTCGCCGTCCTCAAGCAACGCGGTCCGTTGGTCCTCGGTGAACGGCAACGCGCCGTACCTGTCCCTCAATATCTCAAGTTTTTCTGCGTCCGGTCTCATACTTCCTCCTCGCCGTCAAGCGCCAGCGACGCCTTTTTTACGATTGGGCTATGCTTGCGCACATTTTTTCCGACGTAGCCGCATATATCATTGAAGCTGCACGCCGAACAGTGATCTGAAGCGGGAACGGGGCGAATATAGCCGTCCGCCATTTGCGCGGCGCCCTCGCTTGCCAACGTCAACGCGTAATTGCCGAAAGTTTCAAAATCGGCAGTTGAAAAGTGTGTTTCGCCGCTTAAACCGTTCTTTTTGGTAAAGCTGTACGGAATAATCGCCGCCTTTGGCTCTTCGGCGACTTTGCTGTCTATCTTTGCCATCACGTCCATGTTGTCGGAAACCTGCCCGCGGAATTTGTAACGATTTTCGTCGCTGTTTGTAAAGCCGGCGTAGATCGGCAGATAGAATACGCCCGCCGGCGCCATGTCAAGGCTGTTTTTTACCGCTTCCATATATATGTACAGTTGCAGCCTCTGCCCGTAGTAAACTTCCTTTGCGGACAGCCCCACGCTTTTATATGTCTTGTAGTCCACAACGATAAACTTGCCGTCGCAAACGTCCACCCTGTCTATGACGCCTTTGAGCGCAATTTTGGAATCGCCGACGCTCAAAGTCATGGGTTTTATGGCGCCCTCGCCTATCTTCGCCTCGAGGTAGGCGGGCTTGAACGCGGAGCGCTTGGAGATGGCGTACAGCTGTTTGCATACGCTTGCGCCCTCCGCCTTCAACCTTATAAGCGGTCTGCGGGTCTCGCTTAAGGACAACAGTCGCTCAAAGCCGTTTTCCTTGACCACCTCGTCAAAGTAGGCGTATGCCAGCTCCTCCACCATATCGTCCGAAGTGACCTTGCCGTCGCGCACATCCTTAAAGAAATGCTCCAGCACGCCGTGCATGATCGTGCCGTTCTCGGTGCCCTCGGGCCTGGCGTCCTTGCGCTTGTTGAGCCTTAGTATATATTGCAGATAGTGCGCGTAGGGGCACTCAAAGAAAGTTTCCAATCTGCTGACCGACGTGCTTTTGGCGAGGTACATATTTTTTGGCAGCTGAATGCGCACGGGGTCGCGCACGTCCAGCTTTTTCAAGTCGTCGTCGTTTATGCTCTGTCTTGCGGCGGAAAACACGGCGGCGTTTTCGCCCTCGTAGGCGGTCACGTTCCTCAGCGCCTCGTAAAGGCAACTCTTCTCGGTGATGAACAGATCCGCCGCGCGCTCAAGATAGCAGTCGTCGCCCGACATCGAGCGCATGCCGTTGAAGTCCCTTACGTTTACACGATCCACGCTCAACGGCTTTCCACCCTCGTTGAGCATGCCCCTCAGCTCGGTTATGACAACGGAGGGTCTCAGGGCACCGCCCGCGCCCAGCTCGGGATAGCTGATGACCAGCCTGCCGTGCGGTTTTTTCATCAGGTCGCACACGGCGTACATATCCGTCATCACCTTTTGCCTCTCGTTGGGGACGATCTTTATGCCCAGCCCGTCAAGCATCGCCTCGTCGGACGGCGTGATGATTATGCCGCCCGCGGACGTCGAGGGGAAGTTGTCGTTGGTCGCGCCGATGACGTAGATGTCCCCCGCGCCCATAAAGCGGCTGTCCGCGCCGCCCACAAACACGCAGTCCAGATAGGTTGGCACCAGCGCGATCTTCAACGTCTTTAACATGGACTTGAGTATAAGCTCGAAGCCCTGAATGTCCGTCACATCGTCGCGCACGCCCTCCAGCTCGTCCAGCACGCTCATGATTTTGTTGTCCACCTGTTCCGCGCAGCGCCTATAGTATCTGCTGAGCTTTTCCACCTTATCGGCATGGCGCTGCCAAGCCTCGTCCGCGCCAAGCAAAAACTGTTTTGCGGAGGCGATATGTTGGGATATGCTGCGCCTATCGCGCGGGTTTGTCGACATAAAGACGGCAAGCGTCTCCACCAGTTTTTTACGCACGCGCTCGGGGACGTCGCTTTCGGCGCCATATTGCAGTTTGAGAGGTTTATCAGCGTATTTACTGTTGATAAACTGCCTGTTTTGGCAAACTTGCTCGTCCTCAAGCGTAAACGGCGAGAGGAATCGGGAGTACTCTATATCATATTTCAGCGTGTAATTTTCAAACTCCGCGACGTCGTTTTCATCGACTTCGAACAGCGGATTTTTGACGAAGTCCAGCACCTCCCTGCGCCTGAAATTGCTGCGCACGCAGGCGATCGCGCCCATCAGATATCTTACAAGAGTCTGCTCCGCAAGAGGTTCCTTTTTGTCAATGAAAAACGGGATGTCATAGCGGCAGAACACGCTTTTTATCTCGTGCTCGTAGCTGTCGAGGTCGCTTACAAACACCTCGAAGTCCTTGTATCTGCCTCCTTCGCGCACCTTTTGCACGATGTCAAGCGCCAACGCCAGCACCTCTTCGCCGCTGTCCTTTGCCACCCTCAGCGTCACTTTGCCGTCGTTTTCGGGCACGCTGTCGGGCGCGGAGTAGGAAAACAGCTGCCGCGATATGGCGTCTATGGGCGGAGAGAGTTGCTCGTCATTGCGCACGATCTGCACCTTGTCGGGCACGACGTCCTTAAGCTTTGCGATCACCCTGTCGGGATAGATGCGGCGGTTGGGATTGTCATATCCCGACGTAAGCCCCACCGTGAAGGACAACGCGTGCTCCGCAAGTTGCGCCACGATCTCCAGCTCCGGCGCGGAAAACTCGTATATATCCGTGCAATAAAAATGCGTGTTGTTTACGCTTTCGGGGTGCTCATCGATATATTTTGCAAGCGCAACGAGTCGAGTGGAAGAGTCGCTGTGCGCCTCCCCCAGCGCTTCTAGGTACTTTTCGTATATAAGCGCGATGTCGGCGGCTTTGCGCCTCAGCGACGCGGGCATTGCCTCGGCGTTTTGCCTGAGCGTCTCCACGGTTATGCCGCTGTTGCGTATGGCGGTGAGCGCGGCGTACAGCTCGTTGTCAAAGCCGTCAAGCGCCGCCACTTTGCGGTAGTAATTGAGCTCCGCGCGGTTTTCAGAGATGACCTTATTGATAAGCATCACCGAGCCTTCGGGCGTGAGGCATTTGCTTATGCTGTTGCCCAAAAGCTTTGCCGCGAGGCGCGTGAAGGACATGACCTCTATGCCAAACGAGCTATCGATGCCAAGCGAGGAAATGATGCCCCTCTCCACCGACGCCGTGAACCTGTCCGGCGCGATGACGACGTTGGACGCCGCGCCGCTGAGGTTTTGCTTGAGCTGAGCGATCACCCCGCGGTACGCAAATCTGGATGTGTTGGAAACTATTATCTTCATGGCTACATTATAACAAAAGCAATGTACCATTTCAATCCCATTGCGATAAATAAAAATATTTATTTTTATTTATATCCCCGCTTTGGACGCTTTATTCTTAAACAAAGCGCGATTTGAAAGCCTTCGACAATTTTGGCAAATAGAGTTGCAGTATTTTATTTTTATGTTATAATGTTTACATTATGAAGAAAATCGTTCTTATATCAACTGTTATTTTGGTTGTCATCGCCGCGTCAATAGGGCTTGCCGCGTGCAACAACGCCACCCCGCAGGGACAGCTTGCCAACCTGCTCAATCCTCATCAGCACGAAATTTTTGACTACACGCTCAGCTCCGACTATCAGGGAGTCAGCGGCACATTGCACGTAACGTTGGACGCATACAAAAAGGGCGACGCCATTGCGGAGTTCGGCAGCGCCTCCATCACTCCCGATTATGACGGCGTGCTGGTAAAAAGCGTGCTCAACGCCGCGATAGACGGCAAGACATACAAGTACGAGTACGGCTGTTTTTACAGACTGACGACCTCATCCACCGCCTACATGGTGCCCCAAAACTGCTTCAGAAGGACGTATGAGGGCGAAAGGGAGACTTTCGATATGCAAGGCACCTATGTCGGCAGTGAGTTCAAATATACCCGCAGCATAAACGGCGGCGCCACTCAGAAAGGCGAGCTGAAAGTGGGTTCGGGCGCAAAACTTGACAACAACGAGTTCCAACAACTGCTGCGCAGCGTCACCACCTATGCAAACGGACTTTCGATGTCCTTCACCACTCCCGTAGTATCCGCGTCCGAGGTCTCCACCGTCACGCTCAACGCAAATTGCAACACCGTCCGCAACATCACCGGCTCCCCCTTCTGCGATGCCTACGAAGTGACGGACAGCGAGGGCAAAGTCACCACTCCCTACAAGGAGGAGGGTATCCCCTGCTACATGGTGAAAGTGTCGCGCTCCACGCAGGTCGCTGGCAGCAGCGAAACGCTGTTCTATGCGGTGGACAACCTGAAGCTGTCGGGCTGGAGCGTAAAGAACGTGTTGGTGAAGTTTGAAGAGCCTTTCAAGAGGGGCGACAAACAGTGCACCATGACCTACACGCTGAGCGACGCTGCCATTGCGTAAAGCATAAAACGCGCACTTAAAAGCTCAAAAATCAACACATAAACGATCGTTTATACAAAAAAAACTGCTCTGCCGAGCAGCTTTTTTTGTATATTGCCTTGCGTCAATCTTTCTTGAGCAATCTCCAACCGCGGTTGTAAACCTTGAACAGGTTGACCACTACGGTGGGATCGGTGAAATCCCTGCCTGCGCCCAGCGCGCGGGACATGCCGCTTGATGTGGTTGCGAAGTATGCGGAATCTTTGTCCACAAAGATCACGCCGCCCTTGACAGCGCTGTCCTGAATGAAGCCCTCGCCGATGTTCTCCACTCCCGCGGGAATGGTGATGGAGTTGAGCTGTTTGCAGTCCTTGAAGGCGTAAGGCGCTATAGCCTTTGTGCCCGTCCTTATTGTGACGTCGCCGTTGACGACCTCGGCGTCCGTTGCAACGAGGCAGCTGCCGATGTACAACACGCCGTCGCTCCAATTTTCCGCCTTATTGTTGTAGTACGCGCTGCCCGTGAAGGCGTCCGCGCCAATATAAGTCACGTTTTCCGCGCCTGATACCCTGACCAGCGATTCGCAATCGCGGAAGGCGTCCTCGCCTATGCTGGTGACTTCGGGACCTATGGTGACGCCGGTTATCTGCGTGCCTCTGAATGTGCCCGCGGGGATGGACGTGACGCCCTCGGGGATCACGATGTCGCCAAACGCCTCCGTAAGGTTGAGGCGCGCCGCGTAGTGCAAGGGGCTGGAATAGTCGTTGACAAAGGTGATGGACATCCACTCGCGCAAACTGCCTTGGAAGATGACTTCCTCAAGCGATGTGCAGTCCTTGAACGCGTCTCTGTCGGACAGCACCAGCTTGTTGTGCAGCACAAGCGTCCTGACGGTCGTGCACTTGCTGAACGCATACGCGCTGATGGACACCGCGTCCTCGCTTAGCTCGAAACGCTCGCCCGCGGCGTCGCTTACAGAAATGAGGTGTTTGCCGAGATACAGCGCGCCGCCCTGCCAATCGGAGGGATCGTTGACAAACTCAGTGCCCTCAAACGCGCCTACTCCTATGGTGACAAGCGCGTCGCTCGCGGTTATGTTCTTGAGGTTCTCACAGTTCTGGAACGCGTTTTGTCCAAGCTCGGTGAGGCTATCGGGAAGCTCTATGGAAGCAAGCGCCTTGCACCCCATAAACGCGCCGAAATCCATGGAAGTCAGCGATGCGCTGCCGTTTTCGTCCGTTTCAAATGTGACATTGCCAAGAGACAGGCAGTTGAAGAATGCGTAGTAGCCTATGGTCTCAACGGTGTGCGGGATCACGACCTCCGTCATCGCATAACTTCTGCCGTTGCTGTATCCAAACGCGCTTTCCTTTATCCTGATCACGGGGAATTCGGACACGTCGTCGTCGCCCTTGTGGTAGGCGGGGATGATTATCTTCTGCGAATTTGCAACGTTTGCATTGCCCGACACAACGTAGTGCGCGCCGGACTTGGTGTATGTCAAGCCGTCATAATCGCACCTCTTGCACAGGTTGCTTTCCGACCATTCGTGCGCGCCCTCGTAAACGTGCGTTTCGTCATTCTGGCAGACGACGTGATGCCCATCCTTGTCGCAGGAGATCACCTTGTAATCATGCCCCAGCGCGGGTTGATCGGGATCCACTTCCACCACAACATGCTCGCATTCCTGGCAGGTCTTGGTGAACTTGCCCGGCTCTTCGCAAGTGGCGACTGAGTGAACTGAGGTGAATTTGTGTTCAAACTCTTCTCTGTGGGTATCGTCGTTGAGGCATACATGATAGTGCACGTCGCCGTCCACCTGCCACGGTCCCCAATTGTGGTTGAGCGGCTGTATTGCCTCGCCGTCTATGGAGATGGAACAGTCTATGCAGACTTTGCTCTTGCTGCCCGCCTGCAAGCAGGTGGGAGCGTCGGTGTGATCCACAAACACGCAGTTTTCGCGCTGTTCGGTCGAACACAATTGGCAGTGGCGGGAATGTGTGTGCTGCCCGTCCGCGGACAGCTCCTCATCGTGCTGATACGCAGTCCAATCATGACCGTAAGCTTTCACAAACGCAAACCTATCACTTGGTGCAGGTTCG
Organism: uncultured Clostridia bacterium; assembly: GCA_947625225.1. Lineage (GTDB taxonomy): Bacteria > Bacillota > Clostridia > Christensenellales > CAG-917 > CAG-475. The sequence goes on from CANQNQ010000005.1 coordinate 15,810, forward strand.
CGATTGCAAAGTTCGCAGGTACCGTAGGTGTAACCTTCGGTTTCGCAGGTGGCGTCCACCGTGTGGTATACCGTAGTGCACCACTCTGTTGAGGAGTACCTGCAATTTGCACACTTTTTGGTGTGTCTATATTTGCCGTTGACAACGGTGCCATTGGGTGTGTAGACGTATTGATGTCCGCTTGCCTCAACTATGTCAGACTCGTGCACGCTGTGGCACTCGTTGCAGACGTAGTTGGTGTGACCCGCTACCGTGCAGGTGGGGGCAATGGTATCTGCCACTTCCAGCACGCATTCCACGGTCTCGTGATGGTCGCAACGGCGGCAGTAATGCGTGTGCGTATGGGTGTGCCCCTCCGCGGTCTCGTCGATAATATCCGCCTTCCACGCGTCGTAGCTGTGCCCAAGCGCGGGCTTTTCGTCGCGGTGGAAGCTGTTTTCGCACTCCCTGCAGCTGTACTCGGTGTAGCCCACAGAGTCGCAGTCGGCGTCTATGACGTTGACGTCAAACAGACAGTTGTCGCTTTGCTTATGTTCGGGATCGTTGGCGCAGACGCGCTCGTGCAGGTCGGTGCCATCCTTGTGGTGCCATGCGCCCCAGCTGTGATTGAGTTGCGGGATGGTTATATATCCGTCAAGGATCGTGCCGCAAACGGAACACTCGTGTCCGGAAGTCCTGCCCTCTTCCTCGCATTTGGCGTCAAAGCCCGCCTTCTCGACGGAGGTATGCTCCTTCAGCTCGCGGGGCTGCTGCTCAAAAGCGTCGCAGTTTTCGCAATCCTTCTGATCTATGCCGGGGACGGTGCAAGTGGACTCCTGCACCATATACCAATTGCCGTATACGTGCTCCTTCTTGGCGGTGGACTTGGTCTCGGCAAATTGACACTGCTGACATTCTCTGCTGTCGACGCCCTCCTTGTCGCAGGTTGCCTCCTCCTTGACGTGCCAGTCGTTGAAGGAGTGGGGCTTGAGCTGTTTGGCGCGCTTTTCCACAAGCGTGCAGTTTTCGCAGCCTCTCTGTTCGCTGCCGGCTACGGTGCAGGTGGATTCCTCGATTGTCTGCCACTCGGTATAGCTGTGTTCGCCCATGGGCAAAATCTCGGTCTCCTCGGTGGAGCACTTCTCACAATGACGCTTTTGCTCACCGTTCCTGACGCAGGTAGCGGGGATGGTGATCCGCCACTCGGTAAAGCTGTGACCTGTGTGAACGACGATGCCGTCCTTGTATGTGCCGCCGCACTGTCTGCAAGTATGTTCGGTGAAGCCGTCCTCAACGCAAGTGACCTCGTGCACGTCGTCGTCAAACTCGCACGCCTCGATCAGCACATGGGTGGGATCGTTGGCACACACGCTTTTGTGCACATACCGGTCGTTTTCGTAGGCGGGCGTAGGCGTGCCGTATGCGTGGCCCAACTTTTCAACCACTGCGTCGCGATAGGTAAATTCGCACACGGTGCATGTGTGCTGAGTGTACCCGTCCGCCTCGCAGGTGGCGGCAACGACGTCGTCGGTGTACTCCATATTCCTGTTGTACGCCGCGCCGCAGCCGTTGGCGCATACGTGCGTATGCGTCGTGTCGCTCAGCTTCTCGCCAAACACCCAGTCATGCCCCGTGGCGACTATTCTTGTCTGAGGCTGCAACACCGTGTTGCAAACTTCGCAGACAGATCCGTCGCTGAGCCCGTCCTGCGTGCAGGTGGCGGCGCGGCCTTCGATAATCTTTGGAGTGTGTTCAAGCATAGGTATGCGCTCTGCAAATTCCTCCCCGCAGACCTTGCAATGATGATGGCGTAGCCCCTCCTCGGAGCAGGACGCCTCCTTAAGCACCGTCCATTCGTCAAACACATGACGATGGGTGTCGGGCTGTTCGCCGTTGCATGCAACAAACACCAGCAGCACAACAAGCAGCGCAAGTACAGCCACAAAAATCAACCGCGTTTTTTTCATAAGTCACCTTCCTGAAAAAGTTTCTTAATTTGATTATATATTAACATATATACATTTATAAATCAATATATAAAAGCGCCGATATTTGCAAAAACAGCAAAAAATCCACCGACAAATCGGTGGATTTTGCAACAATTGTAAGTTATTTGCGATTATTGCTCGCGCACGACGAAGGTGCCGTAGTAATTCTTGACTTGCTTGACAAGACCCGCGACCTCGTCAAACGCTGCGGATTGATTTCCCTTGTAGGTGAAGCCCTTGTATGTAAGCACATAGAAGAACCGTCCGTCCGCCGCGTCTATGGTGAACACGCCGTGCTGGACGTGCGCCCTGAAACGCTTGATGGCGTCCTTGCAGTAGTCAAGCGAGGTGTAGTTGTCGCTTTCGTACAGCGCCTTGCCGCTGTTGCCGTAAAGGGTGAAGTAGTACTCGCTGGAGCCGTCCTCCTTGGCTGCGTGCTCGATGACGTACTTGCCGTAAATCGCCGAATCGTCAAAGGACACGGGCTTTTGAGGCTCCTTGCGTTCGTTCTTGGGAGTGGCGATGGGCATGAACGGAGCGGTAAGTTTGACCACTTTCTTCTCCTCGACAGGCTCCTCGGGCTGCTCGTCCACGGGTTCCTCTTCGACAGGCTCTTCCTCGACCACTTCCTCTTCGGGTTCTTCCTCAACAGGCTCTTCTTCGATAGGCTCATCGACGGGTTCCTCTTCCACAGGTTCCTCTTCGACGGGCTCTTCGACCTCTTCGGGCTCTTCCTCGACCACTTCGGGTTCCTCAACGGGTTCTTCCTCGACAGGCTCCTCTGCGGGCTGTTCGGCTTCCTCTGCGCCTTCCATAATGGTGACGGGCAGCTCGTCCTCGTCAAGCAACTCTTTCGCGACGGTGGAGATGCCAAGCAACTTGAACAGCTCGTCGAACATATCCTCGTTTGTGACGGCGTCGACGGCCTGGTCTATGGGCGCTACGTAAGGCAGACTTGCCTCGCTTGCCTCTGAGGCCTGCTCTGCGGCGGGCTCGATCTGTTCTGCGGCTTCCATGACGATCTTGCGCGCCTCTTCGGCCTCGCGTGCGGCGGCATGGGCGTCTGCAACAGCCTGAGCTGCCTCTCTTTCAAGGTCGTCGGCGATATATTTGTCTTGCTCGGTCGCGTCATCGGGCAACTCCTCGGAGATGCGCTTATACGAGATGGGCGCTTCCTCCTCTGCGACTGCCGCTGCGACAGGCTCTTCGGCGGGCTGCTCTGCAACAGGCTCCTCAACAGGCTCTTCGTCGGCGGCGACAGCCTCTGCCTCTTCGGCCTTGGCTTCGGGCTCGGCGGGACGCGGCGGGAAGATATCCTCGTCGTAGGTGGGCACGGGTTTGGGCTTCTCAAATTCCAACGGAACAAGCTTTTCGCCCTCTTCCTGCTTTGCTTCCTCTTCGGCAGCAGCCTCTGCGGCGGCCTCTTCGGCTTCCTGATCGAGGGACTTGAGGTCGACCATTTCGGGCTCGTCAGACTCGTCGATCATATCGGGCATGGACGCCAACTCGATGTCCTCATAGACGGGATTGTCGATGGTGTAGATATAGTTGTCGTCGTAAATGCTTTCTCTGGGGGGCATCGGGTAGACAAGATTGTCGTCGTAGGAGTACACGCTCTTGGGCATGTCGTACACAAGCTCGTCGTCGTACTGGCCAAAGGGCATATCGTATTCCTTGTCGGCGTCGTACTCGTAAACGGTGTTCTCAATGCTCTGCGCGTTCGCGTCGGACAGCGCCGCGGGCATGGGAGCCTCGTCGGCATATTCCTCGGAATGCACCACCGTCGGAACAGGTTCGCCCGCGCGTTCGACGACAACGAATTGCGTCTCTACGATCGTCCTGTTCTTTTTCTTTGCGCGTTTGCGTGCCGTGAGCTGCTCCTGCATAGCGGTGATGCGCTCGTTGAGGCGCATTTCGGCGCCGGTTATGCCAAATTCGGCATAAAACTCATTCTCAGCCTTATCCTCAAGTGCGTTTTTGTGCTCCTTTGCAGCTTTGATGCCGTTGACCAAAATGACGATGAGAACGACCACTATCGTAAGCGCGATCGCCCCCAAAACGATGATGGCGGGCAAGCCTTGGAGAGTACCGAGTTTCAGATCTTGAATACTGTTCATCTAAACCACCCCTATTATAGATACCTATAATCATAAATATATTAACACATAAACTGCCAAGGTGCAATATCTTTCGCAACTTTTTTTGAGCTTATTTTTAATTTTATCCACAAAATTACAGATATTGGCAGTTTTGACACCCCAATATATAGTTTTCGGACGCATTTTTGCCCGCGCACGGGCGAGACGCTCGGCAAAATTTTGCGCGAGAGCCGCTCTCCTCCAATCTATATCCGCTTACGCCGACTTAAAAGTTGCATTTGCTACTTGTAAAAATTTCTGGAGAACGCCCCGTTCCCCTCATGATACGCCCGTTCGGAAAATTTTTACACCAGCGCGACGAGGGCGCAGACAAGCGCTCCCACCGCCGCCATGCTCATGCACGTTTTCACCTTTACCGCCCGCGTCCCGAACACGTAACGGGAGCTTGTCACCCCGATGAGAGCATACGTCACCACTCCCGCCACGCCGAATATCGTAGCCGGCACCAGCGAAAACGGCAGGCCGCCGAATACGTAGACGTATACTCTGAACGGAATGAACAAAAACTTCATTATCCACAGCGCGCCTCCCCAGGTGGTGACAAGCGCGATAACGCTGAGCGCAAGCAGCAACACGTATACCGCCGTCATGTACGGCACCATAATGAGGGAGGATAGTATGAAAAACAGCGGAAAGTCCCCGAAGAAGTACACTATGATGGGATAAAGCAGGATGTTGGCGGAAAACGTGAGCGCAAGCGTGCTTGCTATCCTCTTGCCGAAGTGCCGCTTTGGCGACAGCTTGTTGACGACATTCTGCCCCGCTTCCTCAAACGGCTTTGCAAACATCACAATGCCCAGCACGGACGAGAAGGATTCCAGAAATCCTATCGAAAACAGATCCGTCGGCCTGAAAAGCAGTATGACGATAGCCGAAAGCGCCAGCGCACTGAGCGAATCATGCTTTTTTCCAAGCAAAGTGGACAGATAAAACACCGTACTCATTATAAGCGCGCGCAACACCGACGCCGTAAAGTTGCACAACGTCGCGTATACCAGCAGCACCGCCGTCACAACTATAAAGGACGGCAGCGGCTTTACCTTCAGCTTTTTCAGCACGAAGTACAGCGCGCCCGACAGCGCCGAGATGTGCAATCCGCTTATGGCGAGGATATGCGCAAGACCCGTGACGCTTACGTTGTTTCTGAACTCGGAATCCATGCCGAATTTGTCGCCGATGAGCAGCGCTTGCGCTATCTGCGCGCCGCGCTGATCCAGATTTTCGTACAACAATTTTTTAATGCGCGTCTGCAAGCCCAATATGAAGTCGGGGTCGCACTCGGCGGATTTTGTGATGTAGTAGCAAGTGATGTTGTAAGTGTTGCCGTTTGAAAACGCGTAGGCTATCTGCGAGCCGAATTTGGGCGCGTCCACCTGCTCGATATCGCCCACAAGGAAAACTATGTCGCCCGCGTTGAAGTCGGGGTCGTCCTTTTCGTTTTGCACATATACCATGGCGGAATTCGGCAGAAGCGTTTCGCCATCTATAGAGACGCCGTCGACAAAAAATTTGTAGGAATTGCCGCTCACACGCACTATCTCGCTGGTCACGCGGGCGGTCATCGCGCCGTTGTACGGCTCTATTACGCTGTTTGCGTACACGGCGGAACATATTATCATACCAACCGAACCTATCAGCGCAAATACTGGAAGATACACAAAACGTCTGCTCTTTTTGAATACGGCAAACAACACGATGGCGGCGACGAACACGCTTATCGGGACAGCGACCAAACTGAGGCGCTCGCCTCTTATCGCCTCGCCCAGAATTATGCCCAGTATCATTGCAAGCGCCGCAAAACATACCGGGCGGTAATTGAAAATTCGCTTGCCCTTGATCGTCATATGCATAAAAATTGCCCAATCGCACGTTTACCCACGCAAATTGAGCAAATAAAGTAGTTTTTTGTTTAACTGCGCCCCGTAAGCAACAGGTCTACGCCAAGCCCAAGCACGTTGCGCTCGATGACGTCGCCTATGACAAGGCTATCCGAAGCCCTCAGCTCGCCCACGTGCTTCACGACATCCGCCACCCTCTCCTTGGGCACGGGATCGGAGGTCCGACAGGACGCTATGCCGCCGCTCTCAAGCCTGATGAGCGTGGTCACATTGCGGCGCGGATGCGTAAATTCCGCAACGCCGTACTTTTCGCCCGCGGGGCATGTGTTGCCCTTTACGACCACTTTGCCGTCTATTTGCTCTATATTCAGCCCGCACCCCATGGGGCACATGATGCAGATGGTATTCATAATTGCAACCTCACGTTGACGTCGCCCTCTATCGCCGCCGCGTCCACGTCTATGCTGCCCATCTCGCCGGGCGCGAGCACGCGGAAGTTTCTGAACGCTATCTCCTTGCCGCCTGACACTACGGACAGCCTGCCGTTTTTGTAGACGTTGCCCACCCTGAAAAACAGGCGGATCTTGCCCTCTTTGGCGGATATGCGCTGCGGAAGCGCGTAGCGCACGCCGTCGGAAGCGGTCACATTGACGCATTCGGGCTGCTCATTGTGACTGCCAAGCGCCCACAATGCGGCGTTTTTGCCAGCCGTCTCCGCTTCGCGCGAAACGTTGTCCACAAGGTCGTGCACATGCAGCACGTTGCCGCAGGAGAACACTCCTCCTACGGTGGTCATCCTGTTCTGGTCGACGGTGGCGCCGCCCGTGACGGGACTCATCCGGATGTCCATGCCGCTGAGCAGATCGTTTTCGGGGATAAGCCCGACCGAGAGCAACAGCGTGTCGCAAGGGATATATTTTTCCTCGGCAAGCACGGGTTTTCTGTCCTTGCCAACGGGCGCGTAGTACAGACCCGTAAGCCTCGGACTGCCTTCCACGCGCGTGACGGTGTGCGAGTACATGATGGGTATGTCGTAGTCGTCAAGGCATTGCACGATGTTGCGCTTAAGGCCGCTGGAATACGGCATAAGCTCCAGCACCAGCTTGACTTTGGCGCCCTCGGTGGTCATGCGGCGCGCCATGATGAGACCTATGTCGCCGCTGCCCAATATGACGACTTCCTTGCCCACAAGATAGCCGTCTATGTTGCATATCTTCTGCGCCATGCCCGCCGTATATATGCCCGCGGGACGCGTGCCCGCCAGCGCGATGGCGCCCGCCGTGCGTTCGCGACAGCCCATTGCCAGCACCACCGCGCCTGCTTTTATCTTCATAAGTCCGCGCTGAGGTGAAAGCAGAGTGACCGTCTTGTCCTCGTCCAGGGCAAGCACCATGCTTTCAAGCATAACCTCGATATTTTGCTGCGCAACGCGCTTGCGGAAGCGTTCGGCGTACTCCGGCCCCGTCATCTCCGTGCCGAAATAGTGCAAACCGAAGCCCTGATGTATGCATTGGTTGAGTATGCCGCCCAGCCTCACGTCGCGCTCGACTATAAGCGTCCTTGCGCCCTGCTCGTTTGCAGCCAACGCCGCCGCCATACCCGCGGGCCCGCCGCCTATCACCACAACGTCAAAGTCGTTCATCATTCCACCTCCTTGACGCGGTAGCGCGCGATCTCGGCGCCCAAGCCTTTTTTGACTTGTTCAAGCGGTATGCCAAGTTCGCGGGAGATTATCTCCATAACTCTCGGCCCGCAAAAGCCGCCCTGACATCTGCCCATGCCCGCGCGTGTGCGACGCTTTACCGCGTCCACGGTTGTAGCGGGAAGCGGGGAATGTATCGCCGCGATTATCTCCGCCTCCGTAACCTTTTCGCAGCGGCAGACTATCCTGCCCCAGGCGGGGTCCTCCTTCACCAGCTCGTTGAGTTGTTTGCCATCCTCAAGCAGCCTTTCCAGCGTCTTGCGACGCGGAAGGACCGTAACGATATCCTTCTTGCGTTCGGCGCCCAGCTTTTTGGCTATCTCCTGCGACAAGTCGTCCGCTATGGCGGGCGCTGAAGTCAGTCCGGGCGAGCAGATGCCTATCGCCATAAAGAAGTTTTTGCAGAGTTTGGACTCGCCTATCACAAAGTCGTGCCCTATAAGCGTGCGCAAGCCCGAATACACGCGTATGCACTTGTTGAACGCGGGCTTGTCAAAGCTCAGCGGCACATTCTGCCTCAGCGCGTCAAGACTGTCCGCCGTGGAAGCCGTGTCGCCGTTGACTGTGTCCACCGCCGTGGGTCCGTATATGACGTTGCCGTCAGCCGTGGGCGCGACAAGTATGCCCTTGCCCGCCGCCGTCGGCAGAGGAAAGATGACCGTATGCACGTTTTTGCGCTCCGTGTTGTCAAGCACAAAGTAGTCGCCGCGGCGATATACGCTGTCGTAATGCTCCGCTCCTACAAGGTCGTTGACGGGCGCGCCGTTGTTGCCCGCGCAGTTGACCACCGCCCTCGCCTCGAACATCTCTCCGCCCGCGGTCACTCTGTATCCGTTGTCTATTTCTTCAATTGCGGTCACCGAGCTGTTGAGACGCACCTCGCCGCCGTTAAGTATCGCCCTGTCGGCGTATCCTATGGCAAGCTGATAGGGGGACACTATGCCCGCGGATGGAGCATACAGGCTGTACGCAATGTCAGAAGCGACGTTTGGCTCTATACGCCTTGTCGCGGCGGCGTCAAGTATCTCGGTCTTTACGCCGCTGATGTTGCCCTTGCGTTGCAACTCTTCAAGCCCCTTGAGGCCGTCCTCGCGCGCGACCACCAACGATCCGCACTTCAGATTTGGCACGTCCAGCTCCTCCGCGTCCTTCCAAAGGACGGAGTTGCCCCGCACGTTGTACTTTGCCTTGAGCGTGCCCGGCTCGCAATCGTAGCCCGCATGCACTATGCCGCTGTTGGCGCGCGTAGCAAAGGACGCAACGTCGTCCTGCGCCTCCAGAAGCAACACATTCAGCCTGTATGCGGTCAGCCTGTCCAACACAGCCGTGCCTATTATGCCGCCGCCGATTATTATGCAATCGTATCTCATAAGTCGTATATCCCGCGATGGGTCACTTGACAAAACGCTTGTTGTACTCCTCGATGTCATCTAAAATTATGCGCTCCGCCGTGTCGCGCCCCTCGACGTGGAAAACGGTGGTCTGCTTGCCCTCAAGTTGCTTGTATACCCTGAAAAAGTGCGCCATCTCGTCGTTGATATGCTGCGGGAGGTCGGAGACTTCCTTGTAGCAATTCCAATTGGGATCCTTAAACGGAATGGCGATAATTTTGTAGTCCATGTCGCCTCCGTCCTGCATCATTATGACGCCTATGGGATAGCACCTGACCAGCGCCAGCGGAACTATGGGTTCCGAACACAGCACCAGCACGTCCAGTGGGTCTTTGTCCTCCGAATACGTGCGCGGAATGAACCCGTAGTTGGCGGGATAGTGCGTCGAGGTGTAAAGCACCCTGTCAAGTATCAGCGAGCCGGACTCCTTGTCAAGCTCATACTTGTTTTTGCTGCCTTTTGAAATTTCGATGACCGCCAAAAAATCCTGCGGTGAAATGCGCTTTGGATCGACGTCATGCCAAATACTCATACTGCCCCTCTATATACTTATAATTGTATCAATTATAAATTCTTTGCCGAAAAAAGTCAATAATGACGGCGCACGTAGGCAAAATTGTGCCGCGCAAGCATTTGATATCTGCGGTTTTATCCGTTTAGATAGCCAAAAACATCATACTGCCCTTTGCGTACAAAAATAGCGGCGCCACGGCCGCTATGCTTTAGTTATACTCCCTGAGGAAAGTTTTGAAGAAGTTCACCGTCTCCTCAAGCGATGTTATGTCTATGTTTTCGTTTGCGGCGTGCATACCGCCGAGCTGCTCGCTACTGAGCCTGCAGGGCGTACAACGTATGGCTGTGACAGCTATCTCCTGCATAGTGCGGCAGTCCGTGCCGCCAAACATGTAGTACGGCACCACCTCCACGTCGGGATATGTCTTCTTTATCGCCGCGACAAATTGCGTGTAGCCGTCGCCTGAGAGGTCCGCCATGGGTGACGCTTCCCTGTTGTTGCCCAATTGCACTTCACAGTCGAACTTTTTGGCTATTTTCTCAAGCTTTGCCACGCATTTTTCCACGCTGTCCAAGGGAGATACGCGCACGTTGGCGTTGACCCACGCCTCCTGCGGGATAACGTTGGGAGCGGTGGCGCCGTCGCACATTGTGAACACCACGGTGGATTTGAACATGGGCGCTCCGTAATGCGCGTTGAGCTTGGGCATTATGTGTGCCGTGAGGCTGCCCATATGCCCCGCCAGCTTCGCAATGCCTTTAAGTCCGGGCTTGAGCACGTCGGCAAGCCCCAATATCATCGCCTTGGCGGGCGCGGACATCCCGGGTTTGAACACGTTGTGGGTCTCCACATAGTTGACAAATGCGGCAAGCCTTGCGATGGGCGTATTTTTGGGGGGCTGCGAGCTGTGACCGCCCTTGCCGCGCGCGATTATGCGCACGTCGGCGTAGCCCTTCTCTATGATACCCACCATAGCGCCGTCCTTTACCATATATTTGCCGTCCTTACGCACGATCGCGCCGCCCTCGTCTATGACCACGTTAGGCTTTACGCCGTGCGCTTTGAACCAATCGCGCGCCATCTCCGCGCCGGGACCGGAATTCTCCTCGCAATCGCTGTAGCTCAGATATATGTCCTGCTCGGGCGTGACGCCCTCCGCGATGAGCTCGTCTACAGCCTGAATGGTGCAAAACAGAGTGTTTTTGCAGTCGATCGTGCCTCTGCCGTATATCTTGCCGTCCTTGACGGTGGCGCTGAATGGATCACATATCCAATCCCCGCCGACTGCGGGCACCACGTCCTGATGCGCCATCAGCACCACGGGGCGGTCGCTATGCTTGCCAGCCCACTTGTACAGCAGCACGTCCCTGCCCAACTCCATCTTACTGCAGGTGGCGGCGACATGAGGAAACTCCTCGTCAAGCGCCTTGTGGAACGCCTCGAAATACTCGTGTCCGCTGTCCGTCACCGTGGGGCACTGTATAAGCTTGGAAAAACTTGCAACATAACCGCTATTGTCTTTCATATACGCCTCTTTAAGCCGCCGTCCGCGACCCAAAAACTGTATATATTATATATTCATTTATACCTATCGTCAACTTAAAATGCCTTTCAGCAGCAAATTATCATATTGAATGCTAGCTAATATTATTGATAAACAAAGAACTAACCACTGGCAAACAAATTTTATAATAAATTATTCCTTGCATTACTTGCAACTTTGTAGTAATATTTATATATAAAAAACCGAGGTTAAGTAAATGAAAACCCCTAATGAAAAAGAATTTATATTCTCTATCGTTAAAGCATCAGTCATGTCTTATGCTGAGGGCTTTGAATGCCGTCATGTGAGCGAAGTTGATAATCCAGAAGGGACTATCAATATGAAAATTCATAACGTTTTTATTGAAGCTCTCGGAAAAGAAATTCAATATTATACAGCTCTTTCCCGCTCCCTTGATAGTTCATTAGGCAATATGCTTGAGAAAATGGCTATTGCATTGGCAGAACAAAATTATATAGTCAAACGTAATGTAGAAGGTCCTCTTTATGATAACCAAACGCAGCTTATAGCAAGTATCCTAGAAAAGTATAAAAGACATAGCAAAAAACCTGAAATATCGGATTATGCTTGTATGCTTAACAATACTCAAGGTAGCGAAAATCATGTCCGGCACGATTCGGATTATTATCTTTATGATGAGGAAGCAGATAAACATTACCTTATTGAACTAAAAATAGGTGGGGATTTGGATAACAAAAAAGCGCGGGCGGAAAAAGAAGCTATTTTAGAGCAATATGCGATCTTGAGCAACATCGTCGGCAACACATCTAAAATCCACATTTACTTCGCAACAGCTTATAATAGATATGGGGAAAACAAAGTTTGGAGACAAGAAAGAGTTAAGCAATTCTTCGGTATTGATGAATTACTGATTGGCAAAGATTTTTGGAATTTTATCTGCAAATCAGATAATGGCTATAAATATGTTATAGAAAGTTATCGTGAAAATGCCCACTATATTAAAGAAGCATTAGATAGAATTAAAATGACTTATTTAAGCGAGTAAATGAATTTGATAGAATATACACAAATTGGAGAGGCTCGATTATATCTGCAAGATAATCGAACAGTGATAAAAACTATCCCTGATAATAGTGTCGATTTAATATTAACTGACCCTCCCTATAATATTGCTAAATATTCAACCGGCAATATAGATCTACCCAATCGAACTCCTCTAAACAATGATATTGCCGAATGGGACAATGTTGAAGTCAATCCGGAAGAATATGTAGATGACTTTAAACGCATACTAACGGAAAAAGGCAATATATTCGTTTTTACCACTTATAATTGCATTGGAAAATGGCACGCGGCATTTGACCACCATTTTGATACTACTCAGTTTATGATTTGGCACAAAACAAATCCCACACCAAATATTTATAAAAAAGGTTTTCTTAATAGTTGCGAAATGATTATTTGTTTTTGGAATAAAGGACATAACTGGAATTTTTCAGACCAGAAACAAATGCATAATTTTATTGAATCCCCTATTTGTATGGGCACAGAAAGATTAAGAAATCCAAAGCATCCAGCACAAAAGCCTATAAAAATTCTAAAACACATCATTCAGATTGCCTCAAATGAAAACGATTTAGTCTTTGATCCTTTTATGGGAGTGGCATCTACAGCTATTGCTGCTTTGGAATTAAAAAGAAAGTTTTGTGGCTGTGAAATAAACAGCCAATATTATAATGCAGGAATACAACGAGTTAAATATTTTTACATTCATCATAATTAGTCACTATTAAATGAACCGCATTCCTGTCATTACGCCCCTTGACGCAATATGAATATTTATTATCAAATGCATAAACTCTAAATCCATTATTTTGGTACAATTCGCTAATAAGCGGGGTGTTTTTTATAATTAGCAAAAATTTTGCTTTAGTATTGTGCAAGCGCTGTGCCAATCTACGCTGGTCTTTTTCATCAAAAATTCTATTCTCATATTCTGAGAATTCGCTATCATATGGCGGGTCAATGAAAATGAAATCATTTTCATTAGCCATATCTAAAATGCTTTCAAAATCCTCACAATACATATCGGTGTTTTTGAAATATTCTTGTGTATCTTTAGAAAATAATAAGTCTAATTTCTTTTTGAAATCTTTAGTATTATAACCTATTCCACCATATGGTATATTAAATTCGCCTGCTTTGTTATATCTAAACATAGAGCCATAACAAAATTCTCTAACAAAATAAAAGATTGCTGACTTATATTCTTTTGTAGCATAATAAATATCGTGTTTTTTTTCAATGCGATTTAATAATCCCCTCAAAAACATATAGTATCCACTTGTAAACCCTGTAATAAAATTATCAGCCAGATCATTTTCAGATAGGTTACCATTTTTTAGTTCGTTCATCCTTGTACGAAAAACTTTATCTTTAACCATTCTACATAATTCGCAGAACAGCATATCTTTATCTACTATCATGGATTTATTAGATACTGCTTGGCAAACATACTCACAACTTTCAACAATTTCTTTTTCAAGAATATATCTGTATTCCGAATTTTGACGGTAAAATAAAAATTCTGGCAGTAATATTCCTGCCTGTATTTTTGCTTCTGCTTTTAGCACCTCCCATTCATCATTAATACCATAAAGACAATCTTTGAATTTTATATCGTTTGCCTTAATATAGCGATAGAATTGCATAAGATTGTCTGAAATGTCATTAATAATAGAGATTTGTGGCTGCAAACTAAAAAACACAGCGCCACCGCCAAAAAATGGCTCGATATAACGCTGATACTCTCTAGGCATGTATCTTTTTATTATAAAGAATTCAGATGATTTGCCACCTGGCCATTTTATTAATGTTTGCATACTATACCCTTATTCTTCACTTCTTATCACTGTCAATTGCCCATCTTCACATCTTATATAAAAATCCCAACCTAACGGTTCAGGGTTCAAGTTAGGTTGGGAGTGGTGCCGGTGGTCGGACTCGAACCGACACGGATGATTAGTCCACAGGATTTTGAGTCCAGCGCGTCTGCCAATTTCACCACACCGGCATATGCCATATTCTAACCGATTTTTGTACAAATTGCAAGCATTTTGCAGGCACTTTCCTCTATTTTTCTGCAAAATGAAAAATATATGCCTTTCCGCCTCATCGTCTATAGTGTCAAGCGTTTGATTCATTATTGTTGGCGTTCGTTATAGCGGCGACAAGGCGCAAAACATAGTACAATACCTTCAACGAAGAAATGATGATGTTGTTGATATATTGCACATTGTACAGTTTGAACAGTCCTTTTATGTCGGCGATCTCTTCCTCATTGGCAAGTTTCCCTTCAATAAGCAACTCGCAACAACGCTCCTGCGCCTTCTTTTCTGTCTTAAGTGTAACCGCGGCGGCGATCATTGCCAAAACGTAAAGCACCACGGACAGCGCCAACGTGACAAGCAACGCTATACCGCCCGTATTTGCCACGACAAAGTCGATCACCACACCTATAATTATAAGAGGTATAAACGCAAACGGTCCGAACGTGACGAGCGGTACCAGCTTGTATCGCTTTTTCATATCAGGGTCGCCCTCTCTGTCCATAATGGCAAGCGCAGCCTTCTGCGATCCGATCGCAAGCGCCGTAATACTTGTACGGTTACGCGTCAGACGCCTTATACGCACACATTTGCCATAGCGGCCGTAACTGTTGCCAAAAAACATAGAACCTGTGGATTTGACCTTGATATCATTAAGCCCGTGGGAGTCAAGAAGTATTCTGGCAGCTTCGGCGCCGGTAAGTCCTGCAGAGTTATTTTTGTGATTATACTTGACATAAGATACAGACAGCACAATACCTACTATCACGGCGACGATGCCGACCAACACCAACAAAGCCGCAACTACCACGATGGCAATGCCGATCGTCGTATTCGCAAAAATCTCCATGGATTCGTCCATACCTTTCCTCCATATACGGCAAACGCGATCGGTTTGCCAACGCATATATTATGCTACATGTATCATTCATAGTCAACAGAAATTTCAGGATATGTGCCGGATATATTCCATATTGAAAATATTTGCAATCGCTTATATCTGCAGTTTATAGCGCGTAAATATGATGTTTAAGTACTAATATCGAAATTTGCACTTGCGTTTTTCACACTTCGCATAACAATCGACCCCATCCGATAAACAAATGACCGTACATGCCAATGTCCGACGATTTATTTAACATCGCCATTCGCGCGCAAAACTTTCTATTGCCGAGGGACGTCAATGTTCCCTTTTGCCTTCCTTGCTGCACGGAACGTAAGTTCCATCATCGTTATCATCAAAGCTATAAAAATAAGAATGTATATCGGCATGATCTCAAAGCCGATAGCCTTGCCTAACAGCCCGAAGAGCGGAGGCATAGCCGTAAAGCCCACATACGCGCTTGCCATTTGTATACCGATGATGGCGCCCGAATTTTCTACGCCGAAATTGCCGGGCGTAGAGTGGATTATGCAGGGATATATAGGCGCGCAGCCCAGCCCGATAACTACAAACGCAACTATTGCAAACGCATATGATCCAACGGGAATAAACAACAGGATAACGCCGCAAATCAAAATACAAGTGCCCAAAATTATCAATTTTCTGTCGCCGAGCTTTTCGCTGATAAACCCGCTTATAAATCTGCCGACCGTCATGCCTATATAAAACAGCGACGCAAGATTTGCCGCTTGCTCCGCCGCGATATGTTTGACCTCGACAAAGTATGTACTTGCCCAATTCATAGTGACTGATTCCGCCGCGCAATAGGCAAAAAATCCGATGAGCAAAAACGGGACTCCTTTCATTTTGAGCGCGCCGACAAGTCCTATTTGGTTTTGCGATTTTCCCTCGTCGGGGTTTTTACCGCTCTTCCATATGGGCAACGATATCAGCAGGATCAAAGCGATCGCAAGCTGTATATATCCGACTACGCGGTAACCCTCGTGCCAATCCGAATGAGTCAGAAAATATCCCATTATGAACGGGCTGATTATCGCGCCCAACCCCCAAAAACAATGCAGCCAACTCATATGTTTCGCCTTGAAGTGCAACGCGACGTAATTGTTGAGCGCGGCGTCTATGGAACCTGCGCCGAGACCGTAAGGGATAGAAAACACTATCAGCATCCGGAATTTATCGGAAAATGAAAAGCCTATAAGTCCCGCCACGGTGAGGAATACGCTTATCACTGTAACGAAGCGAGTACCCAGCTTCTTGGATAGCGTATTCGAAAACAAGCTGGCAATTATTGTGCCCAGTGAGATAGTCATGGAGACCAATCCCATGTGGGAGATCGGAACGCTCAAATCGACGTGCATGACCGGCCATGCCGCGCCCAAAAGCGAATCGGGAACGCCAAGGCTGAAAAATGCCAAATAGATAACAGCAAGCAACAATCCGTACATTCTATATCCCCGTTATAACGCTCCCATATGTTTTGACGAGCGTCTGCTCGATAATTTGATTATACAACGTTTTCAATATTTGTCGACGGATTTTTAATTTTATATGGCACAAAAAAATACAGCCGCTCGGACTGTATATTTTGATATCTTTTATATCATCTAACGCGTGTTGAACTCCTTCATAACGCGCTGAAGGTTGCGGGCGTTTTCCTTTTCGCGGATGGCGTCGCGCTTGTCGTGCAATTCCTTGCCCTTGCACAGCCCCACTTCCACCTTGACCAGCGCGCCCTTGAAGTAGATCTTGAGCGGCACCAGCGTATAGCCCTTCTGCTCCACTCTGCCGCGCAGGCGGTTTATCTCGGAGCGGTTGAGCAGCAGTTTGCGCGTGCGGCGCGGATCCACGTTGTAATAGCTACCCATCTTGTACGGAGAAATATGCGCGCCAACCATAAACGCCTCGCCGTTTTTGATCATGACAAAGCTGTCGCGGAGGTTTACCGCTCCGAGACGGATAGATTTGACCTCGCATCCGACGAGTACTATGCCCGCCTCGTAGGTGTCCTCCACAAAATAGTCATGATACGCTTTTTTGTTGGTGGCGACGATTTTTTCCATAGCTACCATATTATATTATAAAAACGGCGCAATGCACAAGCGATTTTTTTGTTGAAAGCGCCACGGCATTTTCCCGCTCAAAATTTGTCAAATTAAAAGGCGACCGCGCAGGTCGCCGGGATAGACTTTTTGAAGCGTCACTCGAGTATACCGATGACGAAGCAGATGATGGCGCACACAATTATAAACGCAAACAACGCGAAAGTGACCTTTTTGAGGACGCCCTCCTTGTTGCGCTCCTTGTTTTTGCCATAATAGGTGTCCGAAGCGCCCGAAATGACGCCGACGTTGTCGTTGGTGCCCTTCTGCATCATGATGACCACTATTATGGCGATCGCGGCCAAAGTCATAAGAATGCCAAATGCAATGAGGACTGCTTCTCTGACCGAGTCGTCTATGCCGAATCTGCCTGCGGCAAGCGTAAGAAAACTGTTGAACATAAGTACCTCCAATCGTACTTAGTGATTTTAGCATAAGAATAAGTGTTTTGCAAGCGATTTTATCAATAAAATGTTCAATATATATTTCTATTCGCCCTGTCCTCGTCACAAAGCGCCTCTCCCGCGCCGAAAAATGTAACGCTCGCGCCATAAAGCGCATACACTGAAACAAAAAAGAGAGGTAACATGGACAGCACATTCAAATTTGCAAGCGAATTGCCCTATCCTGAAATAGAAGTCGAGCCCTGCCTTGCGCAGGCGAAGTTGCTTATGCCAAGCTACGCGGGGATGCACGGCGAGCTGACCGCCATACTTACATACGCGTTTCAAAGCTACGCCCAGTTGCGCCGCCCCCAACTCAGCGACGCGCTGATGGGCGTTGCGCGCTGCGAGATGAAACATCACGACCTGCTTGGCCGCGCCATAGTCAAGCTGGGCGGCTATCCCATCATGGGCGCACGCTCCTACTGGAACGGCAGCATGGCAAACTACACCCTGGACCCTCGCAAATTTCTTGAGCAAAACATTGTCGCCGAGGAGTCCGCGATAGCCAACTACGAGCGCACGATACTAAACCTCAACAGCGAAAGCGTAAAGATGCTGCTGGAGCGCATAATACTTGACGAGGAACTGCATATAAAAGTTTTCGAACAACTCAAAGCGGATTTATAAGATTACAGAAATCGCTGTTTAACTTCGCAAAATGTATATATAAAGCGCCTGTTATGACTTTTTGAGGTCGGCGGCGCTTTTTTGTTGCAAACACTTTTGCTTGCGCGCAAGGTATTCCGTCAATTTGTCAAGCATGCCGTCAAATTGCGCATAGACCTCGTCGTAAACCTGCTGTCCACGCCCGTACGGGTCGGCAACGTCCTGCCCGGCTATCCTCTTCAGCGGCACGATTTTTTTGTTCTTGCCGTACAGAGAGGCAAGCTGCGCGGCGTGCTCCTCCGTGACGGTAAATATGACGTCCGCGCCCTCAAACAGCTCCCTGTCGCAAAATTTGGAGAAGTATCTGCCGTGCACTATCCCGTGTGCGGTCAACACGGCGTCCGTGTACGGCGAAAGGGGTTTGAAGTGATCCATGGTGCCCGCGCTGTCCACGTCAATGCCGCTTATGCCCTTTTGCGAGAGGCGACGGCGGAGCATATACATCAACATGGGACTGCGGCAGGTGTTGCCGGTGCAGACAATAAGCGCCTTCATACGCGTTTGCCTCCCGCCGCCTTGTCCACCCTGTTCATGACGGAGGCTTCGAGTCCTTCGCCGTCCAGGCGTTCCACGATTATATGGTCGTACCCGCGCTCCGCGGTGTGCAGCGCGGCGTAGATGTTACGCGCAAAGTCCTCAGCGGTCACGCCAAGGGATATCAGCTGTCTATCCCCCATGACGTCGCGATATATGTCCCTGTACACCAGCACGGGACGCTTGCCCTCGCCCAGCGCTCTGTCGTACTCGGCGACGGCGCTTTCTATCGAATTTGCCTCCACCGTATACGCGTCGGGCGCGTAGTGGGTGTACTTCATTCCGGGAGCTTTGGCTACCCCTATCACTTTGCCGCAGCTGCTTACCTCGCCAAGCACGTCCGCAAGCATCTCGGCGGTGACGGCGCCGGGTCTGAGTATGGTGGGGATAGCGGAAGTGAGGTCCAGCACGGTGCTTTCTATGCCCACTCTGCACTGCCCGCCGTCCAGAATAAGCGGCACGCGTCCGCGCAGATCCTCGTATACGTGTTGCGCAGTGGTGGGCGAGATGTGCTTGGAGCGATTTGCGGACGGAGCCGCCAGCGGATAGCTACGCGCGATAAGCGTGCGCGCGATGTCGTTGTCGGGCATACGCACGCCAACCGTTTCGCCGCCCGCGGTGACTACGTACGGTATATTTTTGCCTTTTTTGAGAATGATCGTGAGCGGGCCGGGCATAAACTTGTCCGCCAACGCATAGAACGCATCGGGTATGTCCTCCGCGACGTCCTCAGCCTGCGCTATGTTTGCGATGTGGACTATGAGAGGATTGTCCTGCGGCCTGCCCTTTGCGACAAAAATGCGCTTTACCGCCTCCTCATCGAAGGCGTTTGCGCCAAGCCCATACACCGTTTCGGTAGGAAAAACCACGAGCTCACCGTTTCCGATGAGCTCGACTGCCTTGTCCATTGCGCTTTGCGCGCTTAAAATTTGGGTGTCATATCCTTCGTGCGTCATACGCTTTGAAATTACACCAGCCTGTAGACTATCCAGGTCGTATTGGCGTCCGCACCCAGCTTTTCAAACACGAACACGTCCCTAGGCGAGGAGTTGGGCGCGTACAGCATGCTGCCTTCCTTCATTTTCGCCTCCATGATGATGTTGTAACGCGTGTCGGGATTGAAGTTTTTGACGCCGAACAGATAGTGCCCTTCGCCATTCGGCACTCTGTACATGTAGCAGCCCACTTTGTAAATGTATTTTTGGTCGGTGTTGGTCGCCATATCCGCAAGGGGCTGACTGCCGTCGGACATAGCCGTCACCTCGCGCCCGTCGCTGCCCACAATGCAGTACTTGGTGCGCCTGTTTTCCTCGTCATAGCGCGTTGCGAGCGTGTAGTTGCCCCTGAACGCGTTGAGCGCGGTGTACTTGAAGTCTATCAATTTGTTGCCGTGCACGTCGAATGCGCCGTACAGCAACGAATTGCCCGACGTGTCGTTGACGTCCGTTATGGTCGCCACCAAAATGCCGTTGCTCAGCTCCTGATTGACGATCTGCGTGGTGAACGCGCTGTTGGATCCGACCTTTTTGTCCCCTTGATATATCGCCACTTCGCTGGGATAGTACGGCACATAGGTGTAGCCGTCCATGTTGAACAGTATCATGTCAAAGTGACCCACCTTGGTGCGCTTTTCGTCAAGCGTGATGCCGTAGTTGCCCGTCAGTGACATGACGATATTGAGGTTTTCATCAAGTATAAACTGGTCGTAAAGTCCCACTTTGTCCACAATGGTCAGTCCGTACGCCGCGTAGGTGTACCCGTCCTTAAGGTATGCGGTGGTGTCAAGTCCGGAGATGTTGCCGCCGTCGTAGTAGTTGTTGGACATCTGCATAAACAGCTTGTTGGAATTTGCCGTATAGTTGCTCACCTTGTCGTTGTCGGGGGTGTAAATGCGGCGCTGTACCACGTAGTAACTGCTGCCGTCGGTGTAGGTGTAGTCGTCGGACTTCTGCACCGTCCAATCCTCCGAGATGTAGAACTTGCCCTTGCCCACGTATGTTATCTCGCTCTTATAGTTGCTCTTGCCGTTGGTAGCCACTACAAAGCTGTTGCCGTCGTTGCCGGTGAAGTTGCGCACGGTATCCGCGCTGTCGGGGATGCGGTACATGCCCACGCCGTCGCTGTTGCCGCTGACGCACACGTACTTGCCCTCGAAGCCCTTCACGTAGGACATATTGCCCGCCTTGTTTGCCACCCTGCACACCAGCTTGCCGCAATCGGAAAGATTTGCGGAGTTGTAGTATGGGCGATAAATGGAGGTATACCCGCTCAATCCGTTCACGTCATAATTGCTGTGCACGGCTATAAGTCCGTCGCAAAGTATTGCCATAAAGTTGTTTATGGCGGTGGAAGTGGTGTTGGATATCTTGCTGCTTGAAAGCACCGTCCTGCCGCTATAGTCAAACACGCCCGCGCTGCCGTCGTTGAACTTGCACGCGATCAGACCGTGATTTACGCGAAGCGCAATGATGCCCAGCGATTCGGGAAACATCATGCCCGGCTCGCCGTCCTCAAAAAACACTTTGTCGCTGCCGCACAGGCGTATGGACAAAGTGGAACCGGACGGAGGAGTCTTTGCGCCGTTTGCGTTGCGCACTATGACAAATGCGTCAAGATCCTTTATGTAGCCGCCGTCGCTGCTGTATGTGCTGGAACCGGTGGGCGCGGAGGTGTAGACCTGCCAACCCGCAGGCAGCATAAATTCCTCCTTGGCGGTGGTCAACTCCGCGGGACTGCTGTCCGACTTGAAGATGTCGTCTACGGTTTTGGGCTTGTCCTTGTTGCATGCGACAAACATCAACAGCGCGCCTAAAACTGTTGCCAGCACGGCGGCGATTGCGACACATCTCAAAATTGTACGAGTGTTTTTCATATTTGCTCCGTAAAGTATCGGGTGCTTATGCGCACTCCGAGCATTTCGTATATAAGTTGCGCCAATATGGCGTTGGCTTCCCCGCGCAGACGTCTGTCGGGCTGCTCCCCTCCCGCAAGGTAGGCGCGCGATATGGCGTCTATCCTTATGAAGTTGAGGCCCTTGCAGTGCTCGCAGACTATGCCGTCCGCGTCCCTGAAGAAAGCGTCCCCGTCAATATTGCATTTGCACACGTTGCAATGCGCAAAGTCAAGCTGGTTTCCGTTGAGGCTGAGTAGCTCCAGCAAAAACTTTGTCACGATCCTGTCCGCGTCCTCTTGCCCGCTCTCAAGCGCGCCGAGAGTCCTCAGCGCGGACAGCATCAGCTGAGGCTGCGGCTCGTCGGACAGCTTGCCAAGCGCGTCGAGCACCATACAGCCCGCGTAGTAGCTGTCAAGGTCGTCCGTGATGGCGTGGAAGCTCTCTATCTGGCTGCATTCGGTGATGACGTACCTGCCGTTTCTGCCGCTTAGCACATAGTCGCCGAAGTTGAACGGCTCGGCGGCGTAGCGCAACTTTGCCCCGCGTTTGAGGCAGCCGCGCGCCGTTGCCGTCAGTTTGCCCATATCAACGCCGACAAGAGTGACAAGCATATCACTCTCCTTGTACGGCACCGCCCTTACGACGATCGCCTTTGTCTTTATATCCGCCGTCTGCATACCTTCACGGCAAAGTTTACTTTTTCTTTGCCGATTTGCTCTCCCTTTCCTCTTTGAGCGTACGATACATACTGTACAGCTCAATGTCGCCGGTCTTTGCAAACAATTTCCACATTTCCTTATCCGTCATGTGGGTAGTTTGCGTCAAAACTCGGCTTTTATACGTGTAAAACGTTTGTTTTATCTATGTTTTTTACGGACTTTTCAGTCGTTTTTGAGCGCTTTAAGGTCGTAACCCAACTCCTTCATGATGTAGTCGCTGTCCCGCCACTCGTCCTTCACGCGCACGTACAGCGTCAAAAACACCTGTCCGCCAACCATCTTTTCGAGGTCCTTGCGCGCGGCGGTGGCTATCTTTTTGAGCATCTCGCCGCCCTTGCCGATGACGATCGCCTTGTGGGACTGCTTTTCGCACACGATGTCAGCGTCGATGTCCGTGATGGGCGCGCCCTCGCGCCGCTCGAATTTGTTGATGTACACGCCTATGCCGTAGGGCACCTCTTTGTCAAGCAGATACAGCGCCTTTTCGCGTATTATCTCGGTGGCGATGAAGCGCATGGAACTTTGCGTGTACTCGTCCGTGGGATACATGGGGTATCCAATGGGCAACAGCGCCTTCAGCTCCTCAAACAGCGGCTGAAGATTGTCCGCCTTCTTTGCGGAGATGGGCACCACCGCCCTCAGCCCCTCAAAGCCGTTGAGCCTCTCAAGCGCCTTGAAAAGCGTGTCGCGCGCGACGGTATCCTGCTTGTTGAGCGCAACGATCACGGGCGCTTTTTTGGCGTACTTTTCCAAAAACTCCGCGTCGGCGCCCTGCACTCCCTTGGCGGCGTCTATGACGTAAACGATGCCGTCCACGTCGCGCAAGCCGTTTTCCACAGCCTGCATCATATACTCGCCCAGCCTGTTGCGCGCCTCATGTATGCCCGGCGTGTCGATAAGCACCATCTGCATGTCGTCGCGGTTGACAATGCCGAGTATCTTGTTGCGCGTGGTCTGCGGGCGCCAGGACACAATGGACACCTTTTCGCCCACAAGCGCGTTGGTCAGCGTGGATTTGCCCGCGTTGGCAAGCCCCGCTATGCATATAAATCCGCTGTGAAAATTTTCGTACATACCGCTCCTTTTGTTCAGCGATGCAGATGCGCCGCGTCCATGATCGCGCGCTGGTGAGCAAGCATAACTTCCTCGTCCTGCTCCTCGATGTGGTCGAAGCCCAGCAGGTGCAAAAAGCCGTGACAAGCCAAAAAGCCCAATTCGCGCTCGTAGCTGTGTCCGTAGTCCTTTGCCTGCTCCTCCGCACGCTCGCGGCAGATCATTATGCTGCCAAGTATAACCCTGCTGCCCTCGAAGTCGCTGTCGCAAAAGTCCGCGGTAGTCACGGGCAGCGGCTTTGGCTCGAACGCGGGAAAGCTGAGCACGTCGGTCACCGCGTCCACCTTACGCTCTATCCTGTTGAGATTGCGTATGTCCTCGGGCGAGATGACGCACACCTCCGTCACAAAAAAGTCCTCTTGCCCCAGATGCCTGAACGTTGCCTTTGCGACGCGTTCTATCAACATTTTTTCCTTGAAAGTCGTACCGGAAAATCTGATCATGAGTTTTTGTTTTCCTCCGTGGCGGGTTCCTTGCGCTTGTCGTAGTCGACGCGCTTGTGATGTATGGACGGCAGCACCTCTATGATGGTGTTTTTGATGACGGAGATGTCGTTCATTGTGATGGGACACTCGTCAAACTGCCTCATGGCTATCTTTTCGTCCACCAGCTTGTTTATGCGCGCCTCGTACTCCTCGCGTGTGTCAGGCATGTATGCGCGCATTGCCGCCTCGATGGTGTCCGCCACCATGATTATCGCCGCCACCTTTGTCTGCGGCTTGGGGCCTGCGTAGGTGTACTTGTTGACCGCCAGATCTCCGTCCTCCTTGAGGGCTAGCGCCTTGCGGTAAAAGTAGCCGACTGTGGACGTGCCGTGATGCTGACGGCAGATGTCCACTATCTCGCTGGGCAGCCTGTTCTGCTTTGCCAATATTTCGCCGAAGAGCGTGTGCGAGGTTATCATGCTCACGCTGACTTCGGGGATAAGCTCGTCATGCGGGTTGTAGGTGGATTGGTTTTCGCTGAAATACGTGGGCGCCTTGAGCTTGCCTATGTCGTGATAGTAGGCGGCGCAGCGCGCCATGTTGGGATTTTCGCCTATAGCGGAGGCGCACGCCTCTGCCAGCGTGCCCACCACCAGCGAGTGGTTGAATGTGCCGGGAGCCTCGCTTGCAAGGCGCTTGAGCAGCGGATTGCTCAGGTTGCACAGCTCGCTCAACCTGAAATCGTCCGGGATGTTGAACACGCTCTCCAAAATGGCGACGATGGGCATAAACAGTATGCCCGACACCACGTTTGCGCCGTAGCTGCCGATGGTGTTCCAAAGTATCGTCATGTCGAGGTCGCCCTCTATGAACGTAAACATCTCAACAAGCGGCAGTACCGTGAAGGGCACGATGAACGTCATCAGCAAAAATTTGAACCTTGAATAGTGCCTGTGCACAAGGAAGTTTATTATGATGCCGCTTATGCTGTTGCAGATTATCGCGCTGATTATCACGCCAATGTCGTAGGCGGGGTTGCCCAGGTATATCACCACCACCATAAGCCCCGACACCACCAGACTGAGCGCGGCGCTGCGCCTGTCGACAAGCTCGATGACTATAAGTTCCGCAAGCGTCACATGTATGACGTAAATGTTGCAGTACTTTATGCCTATAAGCGATGCGACCACCGACGCCACGACCGCTATACAAGCGATCCAATAGTACTCGGTGCTCTTGTTCTGCTCGTGCGTGAAGTGGTAGATGGCGGCAAACAGAATTGCCATGAGCGCCGCCGCGATGACAAATTTGCACGTGGTCACCACGACGTTGGCCCTGTCAAACGCCTCCAAAAAGTTGCCGTTAAGCGCCAGCGCCAACAACATCATCGCGCACACCGAAAGGGGTATAGCCATAAAGCTCTTGCCTATGCAGACAAGCAGTTTTTTGCGTTCAAACCGTTTTCTTTTTTCGGTAAACGATAGATCCTGTACGTCTTCAATCATTTTTTTCTCCAAGTCGGACGGACTGTGCGTCTTGCTCCGAGCCGTCATCCCTGCCCTTGACGAGGGAGCGTTCGTATTTGCTGTATGCTTCTAAATTTTTGTCACAAGCGCGTTGCGCACTATGTCTACGTTTGTAAGCCTCACTATCTCTATGCCATTGATGTCGGACAGTATCTCTATGGCGTTTTTCATGCCTCCGGTCACGGAAGGCGGCAGATCAGTCTGCGTAATATCGCCCGTGACGACTATCTTGCTGTTGAAGCCCATGCGCGTCAAAAACATCTTCATCTGCTCGCGCGTGGTGTTCTGCGCCTCGTCCAGAATGACAAAGCTGTTGGACAGCGTCCTGCCGCGCATGTACGCCAGCGGCGCTATCTCTATGACGCCCTTTTCAAGCAGCCTGTCGAATTGGTCGTCGCCCAAAAACTCCCGCAAAGCGTCGTTCAGCGGCCTCAGATACGGGTCCACTTTGTCGCTGAGGTCTCCCGGCAAAAAGCCCAGTTTTTCGCCCGCTTCCACCGCGGGACGGGTCAGCACTATCCGGTCCACTTCGCCGCTTCTCAGCGCATTTACCGCCGCCGCCACAGCAAGATATGTCTTGCCTGTGCCCGCAGGTCCCACGCCGAACACTATGCCGCTGCGCGCGATGGCATCCACGTACTGCCTCTGTCCGAAGGTCTTTGCGCGCACAACTTTGCCGCGCGCGGTCACCGCAACGGTGTACATCAGCGACGCCACATCCGGGACGTTGCCGCCCTTTGCGCATTCGATAATCATATCCGCCTGCAATCGGGTGAGTCCCTGCCCTTCTGCCAGCTTTTCCAACGCCTCGAGCGCCTGCACCGCGGCATACGCGCTTTTGCTTTCGCCGCTTACAAGCACGCCCTTGTCGCACACGTTGACGCTTACGCTCAGCTCCTCCGCGAGCCTGCGCACGTTGCAATCCAGCTCGCCAAAGACCGCCATCATGCTCTCAAATTTGTCGAAGTGCTTTTCCAAAGTCACTTTCATTGCGAAATAATTTCCTCTGTCTCCAGCGTAACGGTGACGTATCGTCCGCCGTCCGCCCGACGTATTTTTGTATATCTGTTTGTCACGCCCACGGGTGACTCTATTGCCGCCAACAGCTTTGAGAACACGCGGTCCTCAAGCTGCTCGTCCGTGGAAGTTTCCGCCTCTTCGGCGTACTGCACGCTTTCAAACGTATAGCGGTAGACGTATATCGGGAACAAAAACCCCAATGCCTCCGCGCTCACGCGCACCACGCTGTCGCCAAACGGATCCTTTGGCGGTTTGGGCTGTTTGCCCGCGTAGCCGAACTTCGTGATCGTCTTGCGCCTTGTCGACGTCGCCACGCGTACCTTGTCCGCAAAGAACTCCGTGGAGGAGTAGTACACCTTGCCGTACACGACGCCGCGCGCCTCCACATCCAGTCTGTCGTCGCCATACATGACATAGCCGTCTATCAGCGTATCGCCGGGGCGCACCACGTCGCCATACTTCACCGTGGCGGTGCCGCCCTCCACCACTATCCTTGTGACGTAAGCCACCTTTGAGGCGACCACTACGGAACCTTTTACGCCCAAAAATCGTTCGGGAGCAAGCTCGGCGGCAACGGTGACGTTCACATGCGTACCGCGCCTCTCGACGCCCGCAAAGGACACGCCGTCCAGCGCCAATATGCGATTTTGCAGCTCCTTTGTATCCAGACGCCCCAGCCACCTGCCCTCGCGCACGCCGCACGAGTTTAGTATGTCGCTTACGTCCGCTATCAATGCGCTGTCTATCGCCCGTCCGCCCACGCCCGCAACGCTGACGCGAGTGACAAAGTTGGGATACAGCGCAAACATGACCGCGCCCAGCGCGACGCCCACTGTCAGCCCCACACGCGCAAGCGCGCGAAACGCCAGCGGCGCTATACCTCTATTATCTATTATTTTATAATCATAGCACAAGTTATCCAATAATGCAATAATCTTGTCGCAAACTTTTGCGGGGACAAAAAAACTTAAGCCTTCATCAGTCGTCTTTACGTCCTCAACGCGGCATATTTCGGAGATCGCGGCAAGCGCCCTGACCGCGCTTTTGCCCCCGACGAATATGCGCGTCTGTCCCACTTTTTTCGACAGCGAAAGCATAAGATTTGGGCGCAGCAAAACCTTGTACAGCGCGCTGTGCGCCGCCTTGTAACGTCTCTTTTTTACCTCCGCGCGCAGCCTTGCCCGCTCGGCTTTCAGCCGCTGTTTTTCACGTCTTGCGTCTTCTGCAAAGGCGTCATTTTCCACTTCCGCGTCATCATCAAAATAATACTTGACCGCAGGTTTAACATTGCTTTTTGACTTGTTAAACCTGTTGTTTTGCAAATTTTGCTTTGCATATCGCTTTTTATCGCGCGCTGCTTTTTGCGCGCGCTTATCGGCCTTTTCCTCCTCGTCAATCCTCAAATTTCAGCCCTCCTATGTCGCCCTTGACGTACGCGTCGCCGCCGCCTATCTCGACTATGACAAGCCCTGCGCCCTCCACGTTGAGGGTGCCGCCGTGCAGCTGAAATTTCAGCCTGTTGCCGTCCGCAAACAGCACTCTCTTCACGCCGCTCACCACAAGTTTGTCCCGCGAAAGCAGAGTCAGTGTGAATGGAAAAACGCTGTCGGTCACATTCAATTTTTTTAATATTTCCTGCTTATACACGCTAAATTTTATGCCGCAGGCAACAGTTTGATGTTTGAAAAGAGCGGCAAACGCCGCTCTTTACAGTTACTTATATATTTATAATATAAATCATTATAATATCAGAAGCCCAGCTCGCCGTCGCCCTCGCCGTCGCCCTCGTCGGACTGCTCTTCTTCCTCCTCTTCCTCGTCCTCTTCGTCGGAGTCGGAGCTGTCAAATGGCATAGCGCTGCCAAATGGGAATTCCGCTTCCACAACGGTTTCCAGCCCCTGAGTTATCTCCGCAAACGCCTTGGCGGCGAAGTCGGACTGCTCAGGCTCCTCGTCAAAGGGCACGTCGTCGTCCGTGGGAGGAGCTGCCTCTTCCTTCACTTCGGCGGGCGCTTCCTCCTTGACGATCACGGACGGTTCACGCCTGTAAGGCTCCTCCGCGGGAGGCGCGGGCTTTCTCAGCTCGTCGGCGCTTCTTGCCACTATCTCCTTGAAGGTGGTGGTGGCGCCGTCCCAATTGAGGGTTATATCCGCAAGCGGGCCGTTCCTGTTTTTCTTTATAAACAGCTTTATCTCGTCCTCGGGCAACGCGGGGTTGTACTTGGACGGGTTGTGCAAA
Source organism: uncultured Clostridia bacterium (assembly GCA_947625225.1). Taxonomy (GTDB): domain Bacteria; phylum Bacillota; class Clostridia; order Christensenellales; family CAG-917; genus CAG-475. The sequence goes on from CANQNQ010000005.1 coordinate 44,596, forward strand.
AACGCCACGACGTCCGCGTCCTGCTCTATTGCGCCGGATTCTCTGAGGTCGGAGAGCATAGGCTCGTCCTTGCGCTGCTCTATGCCGCGGGACATCTGCGACAGCAGGATGATGGGACAATCCAGCTCCTTGGCGTATATCTTCATCATACGCGTCATGTCGCTGACCTCCACCTGCCTGCTCTCGAAGCCCTTGTTGCCGGTGGAATTGCCGCGCATCAGTTGCAGATAGTCCACGATGACCAGATCCAGCCCCTTGTCGCGCTTTAGCCTGCGGCACTTGGACAGGATGTCCGCGGGACTGTTCATGGAGTAGTCGTCAATATAGATGTTGGCGGAGGCGAGGCGCCTGTACGCCTTCATCAGCTTGTCCATCACGATCTTGTCGCGCAAGCCGCCCATGCTGTCCATCGCGTCGAAAGTTATGCCCGATTCGTACGCCAGCATACGTTTTGCCAACAGCAACGATGACATTTCCAACGAGAAGATAGCAACGGTCTTGTGCTCCTGCCCGTGCAAAGCGACGTTGACCGCAATGTTGAGCGCAAACGCGGTCTTGCCCACGGACGGGCGCGCCGCAATGAGTATAAGCTCGCCGGGCTTGAGGCCCTTTGTCGCCTTCTCCAAAGACGGGAAACCTGTGTCCACCGTTGCCTGCGTCGCCTTGCCCACCTGCGCGCTCTGGATGTTGCTCATCGCTGTGGCAAACGCGGATTCCGCCTTGACCAGAGCCTTTTCGCTGCTGTCCTCGGCTATCTTGTATATCAGCCTCTCGGCGTTGTCCAGCGCCTTTATGCCGTCGTCGCTGTCGTAGCCGTATTTGGCGATCTCGTTGCCCACGTTGATGACCTTGCGTATAAGCCCGTCGCGCTTGAGGATGTCGGCGTAGTACTCCGCGTTCGCCGCGGAAATGACGCCCTCGGCAAGCTCGCTGAGATAGGCGATGGAGCCGACCTCGTCCAGCTTGCCTTCAAGCTCCAGCTCGTCGGCGACCGTGACGGTATCTATAGCCTTGCTCTGCCCCTGCAGAGTTTTCATCGCGCCGAAGATGACGCGGTTGGGCGCAAGATAAAAATCCTCCTCCCTTAGGATGGGGATGAGATTGTCCGCGGCGTTGTTGTCTATAAGTATAGACCCAAGCACCGCCGCTTCGGCTTCGGTATTGTTTGGCATACCTCTGCTCACTTTTCTGTTGTCGTCCTTTGGCATAGCTTTCCCTTTACAGCCGAATATATCGCCACCCCGACCGCCATCGCCGCTATTGCCGCCGCGATAAGCACGCTGTACCATGCGGCGGAATCGGCATATCTGTAGTTGAGTGTGAGCGTCGCGCTGTCCGCGCCCTCGTCAAGAACGAGGTCGTGCAAATAATGATTGCCCGAACGCGACACGTCGGCTTTGCTGGTTATGGATTTATATATGGTATCATACCTCAGCACAACTTTCAAGCTGTTATATTCCAACTCGTTGCCGTCGGTATCTTGTTGTGCCACACGCGCTGCCACGGCACTAGATATTGACGACGGATCCACGGTGATGTCGATGGTCTCCTTGTAGTACCACACCCCGTCCCGCCGCGTAACGGTGCGCATAGTCGCCCGCTTCGAGGGCAGCAGATCTTCCGTTGAAGAAGTTACATACACGTAGCAGTACAGCGTATCTTCGGACTCGTCAAGTTTGCAGCCGAGGTACTTCACGCCGTATTCGTTGCTTGTGGTCACCTCGTATGAGCGGTCGCAGGCGCACAGCGTCAATACGCAAATTGCGATGATCATCACCGCGATTGGCACACTTAAACAGCGTTTTGACGCAACCGCACCCCTCATAGCGTCATTCCTTCATGGACTTTTCAAGCTCGGCAAGCGTCGCGCTGAACTCGTCGATAGCCTTCTTGTAAGGCGCGTCGCTTTCCAGATCTACTTCCGCAAGACGGATTATGTCCAGCGGAGCCATGCTGCCGCCCGCGGACAAAAACTTCTTGTATTTTTCAAAGTAAGGCGCGCCGTATTTGAGGATGTTGTCCGCAATGGACACCGCCGTGGTGATGCCCGTCGCGTACTTGTACACGTAGTAGCTGTTGTAAAAATGCGGGATCCTCGCCCACTCGTAGCGGATGAGGTCGTTGTGCTTCACCGATCTGCCGTAGTACTTCTTGTTCAGCTCGTAATACATATTGTTGAGTTCGTCGGCGGTGATGGGCTCCCCTCTCTCCACCTTTTCGTGCGCCAGCACTTCGAACTCGCTGAACATGGTCTGCCTGAACAGCGTGGTGCGGAACATATCCAGATAGTACGCCAGCAGGTACTGCCTGAACTGACCCGTCGCGGTCTTAAGCAGATGTTTGAGCAGCAGCACCTCGTTGACGGTGGAGGCTATCTCCGCGCAGAATATCTCGTAGCCAGCCTTCTGTTCGGGCTGAGCGGCGTTGGAATAGTAGCTGTGCATGGAATGCCCCAGCTCGTGCGCGATGGTGAACACGTCGTGCACCGTCTCCTGGTAGTTGAGCAGCACAAACGGATGCACGCCGTACACTCCCCAGGAGTACGCGCCGCTGCGCTTGCCCTTGTTTTCGTAGACGTCCACCCAATTGTTTTCAAACGCGCTTGCCAGCACCTCGCCGTACTCCTTGCCCATGACGGACAGGGCTTCCTTTACCAGCTTCACAGCGTCGTCGTAAGGCATGGCAAGCTCCTGCTCGGGCACGATGGGCAGATAGAGGTCGTACATGTTGAGCGTATTAAGTTTAAGCGCCTTCTTCCTGAGAGATATATATCTGTGCAGCGCCTTGGTGCCCTTGCCGACCGCCTCCAACAGCTTTTTGTAGCAAGTGGGCGGCACGTTTTCGAGGTACATAGAGTAGTCCAGCGCGCTCTTGAAGCCCCTGACTTTGGCGTAGAACCAATCCTTTTTGACGTTGCCCGCGTAGTTGGCGGCGATGGTGTTGATGTGGTCCTTGTAGGCGGTGAACATGCTTTCAAACGCCTTTTTGCGCACGTTTTGGTTGCCGTTTTGCAGCAGCATGCCGTATACGCCGTGACTGAGCTCCACCTTGTTGCCCTTGTCGTCCTTGACGGGCTTGAACTTGATGTCCGCGTTGTCAAACATGTTGAACACCTCGCTGTTGGTGTCCGCAAACAGCCCGACTTCTGTAAGCAACTTTTCCTCGCTCTTGGACAGGATGATGTCCTTGCTGCGCAATATCTCCTTGAAGTACACGTCGTAGTCCTCAAACTTTTTGGACTTTGCAAGCGCCTCCAGTCTCTCCTTTGAAAATTCGGATATCTCCGGTTTGATGAAGGAGGACAGCGAGGAGTAGCGCACTATGAGCATCTCCGCCCTGTTGGTCATCGCCTGATAGGCGCTCACGCGGGAGTCCTCGTCCTGATGCATCTTGGCGTACTGTATAAGGCGCCCCAGATCGTGCGAAAGGCGGGTGGACAGCTCAAGACAATCGTACAGTTTATCGTCGTCATCCAGCTTGTCGGCGTACTCCGCAATGTGCACAAGCCTCTCCTCCGTCTTGAAGAAGCACTCCTCCCAAGCGCTGTCATCCGCGAAGATGGCGCCCAGATCCCACTGATATTTTTTGTCGACCTTGTCGCGTTCGTATATCATATCAAACCTCCGAAAAACTATTTTTTGTATGTGTATGCGGCGCATAAACCGCCGTTTTTGTCATTCTATAAACAGATCGCCGCTCAAAAACTCCGGCGAGCAGGACAAATTTATGCCCAGTTGTCTCAGTGGCGCCTCGTCCGCCTTGCCCAGCATATGCGTGGAGTGCGCCTCAAGCCCTCTGAGTACCGACAATTGCTCTATTGCGGACGCGGCGTTGGCGTCGGTAGCGGCGCAGATGGACAGCGCAAGCAGCGCCTCCTCAAGCGTGAGCTTATTGCTCTTTTCCTTCAATATCTTTGTCTTGAGGTCAAGGATGGGGCCTATAACGTAGGGGGATATAAGTTTAAGCCTGTCGTTGATGCCCGCAAGCGCCTTGACCGAGTTGAATATGCATGCCGCCGCCGCGCTCATGCGGTCGCTGTTTTTGCCGGTGACTATCTTGCCGTCTGGCAGCTCTATGGCTATCGCGCCCGCGCCGCCGTTTTGATCGCTCTTGCGCTTTGCCGCCTCCACAACGGGTCTGTCCGCCTCCTTTATGCCAAGGCGGGACATCAGAAATTCCAGACGGCTGACCGTTTCCTGCGTAGCCGCTCCCCTCAAAAAGTCGCAGCGCGCCTTGAAATATCTGCGCAACACTTCCTGCTTTGCCGCCTCGCAGCAGACCTCGTCGTCCACGATGCAGTAACCCGCCATGTTGACGCCCATATCCGTGGGCGACTTGTATATGCACTCCTTGCCCGTGATGCGCGTAAGTATGCTGCTGACGACCGGGAACACCTCTATATCCCTGTTGTAGTTGACGGTTATCTCGCCGTACGCATCGAGGTGGAAGTTGTCCACCTTGTTGACGTCCTGCAAGTCAGCAGTCGCCGCCTCGTACGCCACGTTGACGGGATGATTGAGGGGCAGATTCCATATCGGGAAGGTCTCGAATTTGGCGTAGCCCGCCTTGACTCCCCTCTTGTTTTCATGGTACAGCTGGGACAGGCAAGTCGCCAGCTTGCCGCTGCCGGGACCGGGCGCGGTGAGCACCACCAGCGGGCGCGAGGTCTCTATGTACGGATTTGCGCCGTAGCCCTCGTCGGACACGATCGCGTCGATGTCGTGCGGATAGCCCTTGGTGGGACGGTGGATGTACACCTTGACTCCCCTGTTTTCCAGCTTCTTTTTGAACGCGAGCGCGCCTTGTTGGTCGGTGAACATTGTGATGACCACGCAGTTGATATATATGCCCATGCCGGAGATGTTGTCGATCATGCGCTCCACTTCGCTGCCGTATGTGATGCCGAAGTCCGCGCGCATCTTGTTTTGCTCAATGGCGCCGGCGTTGATACAGATGATAAGTTCCGCCTTGTCGCGCAGCTTGTGCAGCAGCTTTATCTTTGCCGCCTTGTCAAAGCCGGGCAACACGCGCGCCGCGTGCAGATCGTCAAACAGCTTGCCGCCGAATTCCAGATACAGCTTGTCGAAACGCTCTATCCTTTTGAGGATCTGCTCCGACTGTTTACGCATGTACATTTCACTGTCAAATCCTGTCTTTACCATATATTATAAAGTCCCCTTTTGGTATCAAATGATGTTTTACGCGCTTATTTTGTCATAAAACGCACGTTTTTGGTTTTTTACTCCATATCCTGTCTGCCCTTGACGTTTGCCGCGGCAAATGTCAGCGTCGCATTTTTGACGATGGGCTTGCCCTTGGTGGTGCGCGTCTCTATCCTTATGGATTCGGTGTTGACGATCTTCAGCTCGTCGCCCGCGCCTATCACCAGATCGTAAGGCATCTTGACGAGGCCAATATACTTTACCTTGGCGTTGTCAAGCTCGACAAGTTTTACGCCCTTGAGATAGCGGGAGGCGAGGTCTATGGTGGATACGATGACGCGCTTGGCGTACAGCTTGTCCGTGATGACTATTATCTCGCCCTCGTCATCCGCCTGACCCGCAAACGCCACGCTGTCGCCCTCGCTCAGCTTTATGCCCTTTACGCCGGCGGCGTTTCTGCCCTGAAGGGGTATCTCCGTCGCCTTGTAGGTAAGCACCTGTCCGTCGGCGGTGACCTCCATCACGTACTTTTCGTCGTCAACGACGTCCGCGCCTATCACGCTGTCTTTATCGGCAAGCGACATAGCCTTGAAATAGGTCTTGCTTGAGGAAAATTCCGATAGATCCACGCGCTTTGCCATGCCGTATTTTGTAAACAGCACCAGCTCGCCCGCGGGCACTCCCTCGAAGAATATCAGCTTGACGGGATACTCGCCCACCTGCACGTCCTGATTGAGGCTGCCCAACTTGAAGGGCTTTTCGCGGAATTTCTTTTCGGGCAGGGTCGTGACGTCAAGTTTGACAAGTCCGCCCATATTGGTGATCGCCAGCAGCGATCCCCTATTGTTGACGTCTATAGCCTGCACGGGGATGGCGTCCTTTGGCAATGACAGGATATCCTTGACACCCGCCTGATAGCTCTTTGCGCTCATAAAGCGTAACTGCCCGTCCTGCGAGAGGGAGAGCACGCCGTCGCGATAGGCTACGACCTCGGCGACGTCGGGAACGCTGAAGTCCTTTACGTCCTCCTCCTTGTCAAGAATTACGGTCATGCGGGGGGAATCCATCTCCTTTTTTATTTGCAGCAGCTCGCGCTTGACGATGTCCAGCTGCTTGCGTTTGGAAGCGAGGATCGCCTCGTAGTTGGCTATGCGTTGGCGCAGGTCTCTCAGCTCCTCCTCCAGCTTGCCCACTTCCAGCTTTGCAAGCGTCTTGAGGCGCATATCGAGGATGGCTTGCGCCTGCACGTCGCTCAGCTCGAAGCGCTGCATCAGCCTCTCCTTTGCCTTGGCGGTGGACTCGGACTCGCGGATTATTTTTATCACCTCGTCTATGTTGCGTATGGCGATAAGCAAGCCTTCGACTATCTCCGCCCTTGCGCGCGCGGCTTTGAGGTCGTATGTGGTGCGCTTTACTATTATCTGGCGTTGATATTCTATATAGTAGTTGAGGTACGCCTTGAGGCTGAGCTGTTCCGGCTTGCCGTTTGCGATGGCGACCATGTTGATGGAGTATCCCATCTCAAGATTGGTCTTTTTGAAAAGGAAGTCCACAATTTTGTTGACGTCGGCATCGCGCTTGCACTTGATGACCGCGCGCATGCCCGTCTTGTCGCTTTCGTCGACGATGTCGGATATGCCCGCAAGCAGCTCCTTGTTGGACTCCTTGAGGTCGGCGATGCGGGTGAGCAGTTCCGCCTTGGACACCTGATAGGGTATCTCGGTGATGACGATGTTCTTTTTGCCGCCGTCGTCGCCCTCCATATGCAGGCGGGAGCGAATCTTTATCCTGCCCTTGCCCGTCTCGTATATCTCCTCCAGGCTGTCCACGGGGATGATGAATCCGCCCGTGGGGAAGTCGGGGCCGTGGAATACCTTCAGCAATTCCGCCGTGGTGATGTTGGGGTTTTCTATCTTGGCTACAACCGCGTCGATACACTCCCCCATATTGTGTGTGGGGATGTTGGTGGCAAGTCCCACCGCAATGCCGTTTGCTCCGTTGACAAGCAGATTGGGAAAGCGCCCGGGAAGGGTGTTTGGCTCCTCGAGGCTGTCGTCGAAGTTGGGCGTCCACACGACGGTCTCCTTGTCGATGTCCCTCAAAAGCTCCAACGCGAGCTTGCTCATGCGCGCCTCGGTATACCTCATTGCCGCCGCCCCGTCGCCGTCAACGCTGCCGAAGTTGCCGTGACCGTCCACCAGCGTCATGCGCATCGCAAAGGGCTGCGCAAGCCTCACCAGTGCGCCGTATACGGAGCTGTCGCCGTGAGGATGATATTTGCCAAGGCAATCGCCCACTATGCGCGCGCACTTCTTGTGCGGCTTGTCGGGGGTCAATCCCATCTCGTGCATGGAGTAAAGCACCCTGCGCTGCACGGGCTTGAGTCCGTCCTCAACGCGCGGGATGGCGCGGTCGAGAATGACGTTTTCGGAATATGGGATCATGGAATTGTGCATGACCTCTTCGAAAACGGTGTCGAGCACTATCTGTTTGCTTTCAAATTCTCTGGTTTTGCTGTTTGCCATAGTCCTTTAAGGGCGTCCTTTATATTTTTCCTGTTCGGGCGAGGGTCATTCCGCGTCCGTCTGCTGAACTTTGAAGGTGTCCACCTTGTTGAAGTCGGCGTATTTGTAAATATAGTCCTTGCGGATGTTGCTGTCGTCGCCCATAAGTATGGTGATGCGCTTGTCCGCCATTGCCGCGTCGTCTATAGTCACGCGCGTGAGCGTGCGCTTGGAGGGGTCCATGGTGGTATCCCACAGCTGCTCGGGATTCATTTCGCCCAAGCCCTTGAAACGCTGAAGCAGGGCGTTTTTGCCCATCTTCTTTTGCCCCTCTACGAGCGCCGCGTCGTCGTAGCAGTACAGTATCTCGTCCTTCTTTTGCAGCCTGTAAAGCGGAGGCATGCCTATGTATACGTGCCCTTCGGTGATAAGACTGCGCATATAGCGGAAGAAGAATGTCAGCAGCAGCGCCCTTATGTGCGCGCCGTCCTGGTCGGCGTCGGCGAGGATGATGACCTTGTCGTACTTGAGCGACGAGATGTCAAATTCGGGGTCGATGCCCGTGCCCAAAGCGCTTATAAGCGTGGCAAATTCCTCATTGGCGAGTATCTTTTCAAGGCTTGCCTTTTCCACGTTGAGGGGTTTGCCCCTAAGCGGTAATATCGCCTGGAAAAACCTGTCCCTCGCCTGCTTTGCGCTGCCGCCCGCGCTGTCGCCCTCGACGATAAACAGCTCGTTTATGGCGGCGTTTTTGCCCGAACAGCTTGCCAACTTGCCCACGAGATTCAGCCCCGCCAGCTTGTTCTGCTGACGGCTGAGGTCCTTTGCGCGCTTTGCCGCCTCGCGTGACTTCGCCGCGCCCATAGCCTTGGCTATCACCTTTTCCGCAGTAGCCTTGTAGCCGCGCTGCAACAGCAGGTCGCTCAACTTTTCCACTACGAGGTTTTCCACCTTTGTTCTGACCTCGGGGTTGCCCAGCCTGCCCTTTGTCTGACCCTCGAACTGCACGTTCTGCATCCTGACGCTGATGACGGCGACCATGCCCTCCCTGAAGTCCTCGCCAAGCAGATTTGCCTGCTTGTCCTTGAGGATGTTGTTGCGGCGCGCGTAGTCGTTGAACACCCTGGTAACGGCGCTCTTGAAGCCCGCCTCGTGGGTGCCGCCCTCCGCAGTGGGAATGCTGTTGACGTAGGAATATATGTTTTCCGTATAGCCCTCTGTATGCTGTATTGCCACTTCCACCTCGAAGTGCTCCTCTTTTGCCTCCACGTACATGGGTTTGTCGTAAAGCACCGCTCTGCCCTCGTTGAGGTACTGCACGTAGTCGGCGATGCCGCCCTTGTAGCAGAACACGTCGTGCCTTTCCGTGCCGCCCGCAAGCGGCATGCGGTTGTCGTCAATGACTATGTTGACGCCCTTGTTGAGATACGCCACGTCGCGCATGCGCTCCGCAATGACGCCGTAGTCGAACGTCTCCTTGCCGAAAACCCTCTCGTCCGGCTTGAAGGTGACGGTGGTGCCGCTGCCCTTTGTCTTGCCAAGCACGGTGGGAGGAGTCTTGACGATGCCGCTCTTTATCTTGTTGCCCACCTGCGGGGAGTAAAACTCCGTCCTGTAAAGATAGCCGTTGCGCTTTACGTCCACGGTGAGCCACTCGCTGAGCGCGTTGGTGACCGAAGCGCCCACGCCGTGCAAGCCGCCCGAATAGTTGTACTGTCCGTTGTCAAACTTGGCACCCGCGTGCAATTGCGTAAAGACCACCTCCACGCCGCTTATCTTCAGCTTGGGGTGCTTGTCCACGGGCACGCCTCTGCCGTTGTCCGTAACCCTTGCGACATTGTCGTCAAGCAGCTCTATCCTGACGGTGTCGCCGTAGCCGTTTGCCGCCTCGTCTATGCTGTTGTCGATAATTTCCCAAAGGATATGGTGCATGCCCTTGGAGCCTGTTGTGCCTATGTACATACCGGGACGCTTCCTTACGGCGTCGAGTCCCTCCAGCACACGAATATCACCTGCATTGTAATCTTGATTTGCCATCTCTGCCTTTTGTGTCGAAAATCGGCACATTATACAAAATATTGTAGTTATTATAACATAGATATCACAATTGCACAACCTTAATTGCAACAAAAAATCGCCTTTTGCAGGCGATTTTTTCATTTTGTCAAGTTTTGCGCCGTCGTGGGCGCAGATTTGCAGCTCAGCCGATGACGCTGTCCATAAACGCAAGCATATCTTTGTACACTTCGTCGCGGTTGATCTCGTTGATTATCTCGTGGCGCGCGCCCTCGTACAGCTTTAGTCTGACGTCCTTAACGCCGAGATCCTTGTACTGCTCGTACAGCTTTTTGACCAGCTTGCCGTTGCCGCCGACGGGGTCGTGATCGCCGGAGAAGATGCCTATGGGTTTGGCAAGATCGATGGCGGAAAGGTTGTCCGCAACGTACGCTTTTTTGAGGCCGTTGAGGAAGTATTTGAAGAACGCGATGGACATCACGTAACCACACTGCTCGTCAAGGCAATACTTCTTGACCTGCTCCTTGTCGCGGGAGAGCCAGCCGAAGGCAGTGCCTTCCTTCTTGAAGGGGGTGTTGTAGTTGCCAAAGGTCAGCTTGTCCATCATCTTTGCGGTCTTTTCGCCGCCGAGGGTCTTGTACTGCATGTTGGCGATGGCTGCGCCGAAGTTGAGCAGACCGCCCTTCATCATTGCGGAGCCGCTTAGTATGGCGGCGGTGTGCTCCTTGCACTTCTGGATGTACCTCTGCCCCACCATGCTGCCGTAGCTGTGTCCGAGGTATATCACGGGCAAGTTGTACTTCTCCTTAAGATATGACGTGATCGCCACTTCGTCGTCCACGGTGTCGTTGTAGATGTCGCCTGCCTGATAGCCCTTTATGCCTTTAGATGACTGTTTTTCACCGGTAACGCCGTGCGCGCGGTGGTCGTCGGCAAACACTATATAGCCGTTTTTGTTAAGAAACTTCGCAAAATCGTCGTAGCGACGGGCATGCTCCGCCATGCCGTGAGAAATCTGCACAACGCCCTTTGCATTGCGGACGTCGTCCCACAGGTAGCACTGAAGTACGGTGATATTGCCATTGCTGTCAACGCGTTTGAATTTTTCGTTTTTCATAATCTCCTCAAACCGCAAACATGCGGAACTATTTTTGATATACCTAGATTTTAACATATAACTCACATTTTTTCAAGAGGCATTTTTTTGCCGCGCGGACCCTCTTATACGCGCCCTATGTTACGACAAAAAACCATATATCTAAACGGAAAATTTGTCACATATCCCCTCCCGCGGCGAAAACTTTGCTTTGCGATATACAACCGCGCCGATGCGGCATACTATGGGTGGGAGGCAATATGGATACTGCAAACAACCAAATCTTTTTTGACACTTCCCGCGGCGAGGGCGCCATTACGTTTACGGGAGGCGGCACGGGCGGACACATATATCCCAATTTGGCGCTGGCTGAAGAGTTTGCCTTACGCGGCTTTCACTGCGCGTACATCGGCGGCGAGGGGGATACGCTTGAGCGGCGACTTGCGCTTTCAAGCGGCATGGATTATTACGGCGTGCCCACGGTGAAGCTGGTGCGCTCGCTGTCCCCGTCCGCACTTAAAAACAATCTGTCCATTCCCGCCGTGCTCTCCCGCGCGGTCAAGGAGGCGGCAAAGGCTCTTGCGCACATCTCCCCCGTAGCGGTCATCTCCAAGGGCGGCTTCGTATCCCTGCCGACGGTGCTTGCGGCAAGCAAGGCAAATATACCCGTCTTTGCGCACGAGTCCGACCTGACGCTGGGCGTCGCCAACAAAATTGCGCGCATGAAGGGCGCGACCATCCTAAAAGCCAATCCGCGCGCCGCATTCGAGGGCGTGACGGTGGGCATGCCGCTGAGGCGCTCCCTGTTTGAGGCGACCCGCGATAATGCGGCGAGAAAGCTGAATGTGCACACCTCAAAGCCCGTGCTGCTGGTGCTGGGCGGCTCGTCGGGGGCGAAGTACCTTAACGACGCGGTAAAATCGCAGATAGGCGCGCTTACAAAGCGCTTCTTCGTGCTGCACGTGACGGGAAAGGCGGGCGCGGATATCCCCGCGACAGGCGACTATCTCCCCTTCGATTACGCCGACGACGTGGCGCAGTTTTACGCGCTGGCGGACGTGGTGCTGTCCCGCGCGGGAGCCACCGCCGTATACGAGCTTGCCGCCCTAAAAAAACGCGCGCTGCTGGTGCCTCTGCCAAAGGGGATATCCCGCGGAGATCAGCTGGACAACGCCGACCTCGCAAGGGAGCACGGCGCGGGCGTGCTATACCAAAACAATACATTTTGCGACGAACTTCTGCCCGCGTTGGAAAAAGTTCTCGCCCTTCCGCCGATGACAAATATCTGCGCCGACTCAAACGGAAAAATTGCGGACCTCGTCTGTGCTAGTCTAAGGCGAGGTGAAAAATGTACAGGCAAAAAACCATAGCCAAATGGCTGGCAGTCATACTGCTGCTGACTTTGATGATCGCATGCTATCTGGTACTCAACGCGGTACTGGGCAAAAAGGACAACGTCGCCGACGCCAACAATGACAATGTGCACGGCGCAGAGCAGCTTCCGCCCGCCGACGATCCGCCTGCCCCTCCCGACATTGCGGAGCCTACATATTCCGTATTTCCGCGCGCGGCGGCAAATGCGGGCGGAGTTATGCTCAACTACGTGGGCGGCGACGGCAACGAATGCGCGCTGGACAGCCTGCACTTCGCGGGCAAGCGGCTTATAGTGTTCGACACGGACTCGGCGCAATACGACGTAAAGAGCGGCGGCATACACATCGCGGCGTTTGAGGGCGCGGAGCTTGTAAACGTCGTCCACATAGCGGACGGCGAAAGCTACGTCGCGTCCTCGCTTCTGGGCAGCGGTCTCGCCGTGATAACAAAGGACGAATCGCGCACCCACATAAGGCTGTACGGCGACGATCTCGAGTTTTCCGGCGAGAACGAGTTCGAGGCGTATTCAAACTACGGCGCGCTGCTTGACGGCTCACAACTCAAGCTGTATGTTTCGGACGGCGCAAACATCTACGCGCTTACCGTGTCGCCCGCGCTGAACGTGTCCAAAAGCAATTTTACAAAGCAACTGCCCTCGGCGCGCTTTGACATGCTGGCGTCGCTTGGGGATACGGACATACTTGCCATATCCAACGACAACGGGATGTATATGCTGACATTTACGTCAAACTACGGGTTTAACATCAAAAAAGAGCTGTTAAACCATCGTTTCGTGCAGTTTATGCCGCACGTCGGCGACAATCTGTCCGCGCTGTACGTGTTGTCAAAGACGGACGACTGCCTGCGCATAACAAGTTTCGACTACTCCATAGGCGAGCTTGCGCATTGCGATATGCAGGGCGCAAACGACGGCGTGATGATGCCCGACGGCAACAATCTGACTGTACTGACCGACCACGGCGCGTATGCGTTCTGCGCGCATCTGGACAGGCAACTTGCGCCCGCGCTTACTCACGACAGCCGTTTTGACGCGCTGTTCCCCTCCATGGACGGACTCAAGTTCCGCCTCGTAAAAGGCAGCGACAACATATTTGCCGTCACAGGCGGAGCAAACCTTGCCATCATCGCCGTAAACGACGGCGATATAGTCACACTGTTTGATGTCGCCGCGCCGCTTACACGCTTTGTCGCCGCGTACTCCTCCGGCAGACTGTGGCTCGCGCTTGACGCCGAAGGCGTGATGGGCGAAAACGGCTTTGAGAACGCCGACGTGTTTTTGATATATTTGTTGACAGAATTTTGATAATAATATATAATGGTAGCATGGCTAACGAACAGAATGTAAATGCAAATGAAAACCGCAACGAGTCAAAGACCAACGTTACGGTCAATCGTACTACCGCGGCAAACGCCGAGGCGGTTGCGGACGCCAAAAAACCTGCAGCAGCGCAGCAGCCCGAGCCCAAAAAGGGCGCTCCCGCTCAGCAAAAGCAGACCACCACTACGGTGGTGCGCAATACCGCTTCAAGCGCAGGTCAGGCAAAACCCGCTCAGGCTTCTCAGGCAAAACCCGCTCAGGCGACCGCCGCTAAGCCCGCAGAGGCAAAGCAAGCGAGCGCGCCTCAATCAAGCGCCGCAAAAAGCGTCACCGTGACCCGTTCGGGCGCCACTGCGGACGCCAAAAAGACGGTAAACACCAAAAAACCCGCCGCGGACGCCAAAAAGAAGGAAGCTCCCAAGCCGCCCTACTCCAACATGAAGGCGCGCGAAGGCGTGTTGGTGGCAGGCTTTACGCTGACGCTTACAAGCTTTTTGCTTACGATAATTTGCGCGCTGTTTTTGCTTGCGCCCGGTCTCACGATGGGCGTCAGCAATATGTCACACCTCAAGATGCTCACCATTGTGCTGCTCTGCACCGTTATACTCAGCTTTGTGGGCGCGGTATTTGCGGTGGCGGGTGCCAACACCAAGAAACCTATGGCAAAGGGCTCATTCTTCATGGGGCTGATGGCGTTCTGGTTTGGACTTGCTATGCTGATATTGGTGCTGTTCTTTGACAACGTGTTCCCCATCGACGCGCTGGTCAGGCTCAGTCAGCCCGCCGCAGCGTTTATGCTGTGATCAAATTTGTACTCAAAAAGCGGTCGGACGCTTGCCCGACCGCTTTTTATATATCGTTTTTTCAATTTACGGCAATGTCATTTCGCCATAAATATGACGCCCACTGTGCCGGGACCCGCGTGGCAACCTATGACGGGACCGACGGACTGAGTCCACACCTCCGCGTCGGGCGCTATCTCACGCACTTTGCTCGTCAGCTCCGCCGAAGCCTGCGGATTGTCAGCGTCCACCACTATCACCGGAGCGCCGTCCGTCGCCTTGTAGCGCTCGGCAAAGGCGTCGGTCATATATTTGTACGCCTTTTTGACGCCGTTTTGCTTTGAGCACACGTCCAGTTTGCCCTCCTTGACGGTCAGCACGGGCTTGATGTTCATCAGATTGCCTATCTTCGCCTTGGCGGGAGATATCCTGCCTCCCCTTGCCAGATACTTCATATCGTCCACCACAAAGTACAGCCCCACGCGGTTTACCAGCTCGTCAAGATAGGCGCAGGTGGCGTCGATGTCGTCGCCGTGCTCGCGGCAGAACTTTGCGCCCAGATACACCAGCATGCCCGTGCCCACGCATATGTTAAGCGTGTCAAAGCGGCGGTAGTTGACCATGGGATATTCCGTCCTGAGGCGGTTGATCGCCACCTCGAGATACTCGAACGTAGCGGACATTTTGGACGAAAACGCTATGTACAGGATGTCGTCGCCCTGCTCGAAGTAGGGCTTGAAAAAGTCATAGTAGTACTCTGCGCTGAGTCCCGCCGTGGACGCCATCGCGCCGGTCCTCATCTTGTCGTAAAACGCCTTTGCGTCAAAGTTTTCGCCCAGATCCGCCAACTTATCCTCGCCGTCGATCGTATAGGGCATATTTATAACTTTCAATCCAAGTTTTTCCGCCTGTGTATAATGTAGCTCGCAGTTTGTATCGCAAAATATGTTTGCCATAAATACCTCCAAACACAGTTTTTTATATTTTACAATAAATGCGTTTTACTGTCAAGCGAACGCGCCGCGCTTGCGCGCTAACGTCATTTTGCGTGCAAACTTGATTTTTAGCGCGGTTAGCGCGTAACGACGTATTTCGCGCTTTAATACAACATTTTGACAACTTAAACCGCAGTTTTTGTCAAAATCGCTTCGCGCTAAGTTTTGCCGGTATACGAAGTACGGCGCAATTTGCGCGTTTTTACAGCGCTTACCGCGCGGCGCATTTTGCGCACGTGCGCGTATAAACATATTTTGACATTGCTTTTAATATTAGTTTAATTATAAGGCAATAATATGCTTTATAGTAAATAAAAGAGGCATGCTATGACCGATTTCAACAATTTTTTTGAAGACAGCGACAGCGGTGATTACGGACATACGCCCGTATATCACACGCCCGAACCCAAACACAAGAAGAACACCAATCTGCCGCTTATAATCAGCATTTGCGCAGCAGTGATAATGTGCGTGGTGGTGATAGTCAACGTCGTTGTGTTGGCGTCACTCAAAAACACCATCGCCGACGAGTACGCGCAGGACATCGCCGCCAAGATGAACGAACAGTACAAGCAGGCGATAGAGGATTCGCTGAAAGATAAGGATGTAATAGAGCAAATCACCGACAACGCCACAAAAAACGCGCTGGACGCGCTGAACAGCGGCGTAGGCGACGTGGCGGCGAAGTACTCCCCCTGCGTGGCGAGGCTGTATATGTACACCCGCGTCGTGGAAAACCTTGTGCCCAAACTTAAAAAGACAAGCCTTGCGACCGCATTTCTCGTGACGGACTATGACGGCGTGGAAGGCAGATACATGGTGACCAACGCGCACTGCGTGAAGTACTATGATTCAAGCTCGCTTATGGGCAAGTGGACGTATTACGACAAGATCACCTGCCAATTTGACAACGAGGAGGAGACTTACACACTCAAAGTCGTCGCGTGCGGCGACTACTCCGACTCCGAAGCGGAGATACAGAACCTCAAAAATCCCGACCTTGCCCTGCTGCAGATAGAGGGCAAGCAGCCCGACAATCAACTGCATCCCTCCCTCAAAGTGTTGCAGAGCGACGATGACATCAAAGTTGGCGCGTCCATCGCGCTGATAGGCAATCCCGAAGGCATAGGCAACGGAAACAGCGTCACCACGGGCTGCGTGTCGCAAAAGGATATATCCATAGGATCGTGGGGACCGGGCACCTTCATCATGACGGACGCAGCCATCAACGAGGGCAACTCCGGCGGTCCAATGATCAACAGCATGGGCGTCGTCGTGGGTGTGGTGGAATCAAAGCTGGTGGACGAAAAGATAGACAACATGGGCTTTGCCCTGTCCGCCGAGACGCTGTACAACTTCATTATGCAAGCGCAGAGTGAAAAGCACATAACAGTCAACATCACTTGGCTGTAAACAAGATATTCGCGCCAACCGCGTTGAATATACCGGTCGTTTCTTATCCTCCCTTTTAACGGTCGGTACAAAAGGCACTTACAAGGTGCCTTTTGTTTTACCCGTTATGGCAGATTTTGTAAGTATACGCGCCCACGCCCTGCGCATACTACTTACAGGAGGTAAGTATGAAAAATTCACTTTTGTTGGGCACAATGCTTGGGATTGTCACTGCGACTGCGCTTTACTGCAGTGCGTCAAACACTTCGCTTAAAAAAGCAAAACGTGCCGTCGTCAACAAGATAGAAGATATAATCCTTTAAGGAATTGTATTGACCTCTCAAATACAAAACGTGTGCTATATGTGCTATATATGGTACACGTTTTGTGTTTTTAATTTATAAAAATATCGGCTTTACAGCCAAAAATGCCCGTTTACAACACTATACGTGTTTTGTAAAGTATTTACGGCAAGGAAATGTAGTATAAAAAAACGCGCCGCTACGCGGCGCATTGTGGGATATTTTGTTTACGCTTTTTTATGATTTTGCTCGTAGTAGTCTATCGCCGCCCTTATGGCGTCCTCGGCAAGCACGGAGCAATGTATCTTTTGCGGAGGCAGTCCTTCAAGCTCCGTCACGACCTGCTTGTTGGTGACCTTCAGCGCCTCGTCAATGGTCTTGCCTATTATCATGCCCGTCGCCGTAGAGCTGGAAGCCACCGCCGCGGCGCAACCGAACGTCTTGAACTTGGCGTCCTCTATGATACCGTCGTCGTTTATGCGCATCGTGATCTGCATGATATCGCCGCAGACCTCGTTGCCCACAGTGCCTATAGCGTTATAGTTTTCCACCTCGCCCATGTGCTGGGGATTTTTGAAAACTTCCATGACCTTTTCGTTGTACATAACTTCTCCTTTTTGGCATCAATGTCCAATTTATATCACTTTTTGTATAGCGGCGACATCTCGCGCAGTCTGCGTACCGTCTTTACAAGCTCGTCCACGGTGTAGTCAACTTCCTCCACCGTGTTGTGCTTGCCAAACGAAAAACGTATGGAGCCGTGCGCCGTGCCGATGGGTACGCCTATGGAAAGCAGAGTCCTGCTTGGCTCAAGCGAAGCCGACGAGCATGCCGAACCCGATGAGGCGCATATGCCCGCAAGGTCCAGCGAAAACAGAATGGATTCGCCCTCGATGTACCTGAAACTGAAGTTGGCGTTGTTGGGCAGCCTCTTGCTTACGTCCTTGGCGCCGTTATAATATATGTCGTCTATCTGCGCCAGCACCTTTTGCACAAATCTGTCGCGCAGCGAGGCAACATACTTTGCGTCCTCCTCAAGCGTGCTCAGCGCGTCCTCCAGCGCGACCGCCATGCCCACCACGCCGGGCGTATTGGTGGTGCCGCCGCGATGCGCGCGCTCCTGCTCGCCGCCGGTGATCAGTTTTTCCATCTTCAGGCCGTTGCGCAGATACAACACGCCCACGCCCTTTGGCCCGTAAAATTTGTGCGCGGACATGGACAGCATGTCAACGCCCAGATCCTTCACGTCATAGCGTATCGCGCCCGTCGCCTGCACGGCGTCGGTGTGGAACAGCACCCCGTGACGATGCGCGACTTCGCACAATTCCTTGATGGGCTGGATGGTGCCGATCTCGTTGTTGGCAAACATTATGCTGACCAGGATGGTGTCCTCGCGTATAGCAGCTTCAAGATCGTCCTTGGACACGAAGCCCTCGCCGTCAACGGGCAAATATGTGACCTCATATCCATATTTTTCAAGTTGTTTGCAAGTCGTATACACCGCCGGATGCTCGATGACGGACGTGATTATATGCTTGCCCTTTTCACGGTATTCAAGCGCCGCGCCCTTTATCGCCCAATTGTCCGCCTCGGTACCGCTTGCGGTGAAGTATATCTCGCCGTTTTTGGCGCCTATCGCATTGGCAATTTTGGCGCGCGCCTCGCTGACGCCCTTCGCGCCCTCCCTGCCGTACGCGTGTTGGGAGTTGGCGTTGCCAAACATATCGGAAAAATACGGCTTCATAGCCTCAAACGCCTTCTCGGACAGCGGAGTCGTTGCCGCATGGTCAAGATAAATGTTTTTCATTTCAGCCTCGCAATTTGCCCGCACATATGTGCAATATGGCAATAACGTGAAACATATTTCACATTATTGCCATATATGGTATATCACCTTAAAGCAGTTTTGTCAACTTAAACTTAGGTGTTTGACAAAAATATTGCCCATCGCCGCACTTTTATACGGCTATATTCACTCCTCGTCCTCTATCGTCAGATTGGCATTGTGGTAGACGTTTTGTATGTCGTCCAGCTCCTCCAGCCTGTCGATAAGCTTGATGAGATTCTTTTGCTGTTCGGGCGTGGGGTCGACGTAGTTGTCGGGAAGCATGGTGACCTCCGCGGACAATATCTTGACGCCTGCGCCCTCAAGCGAAGCGCGCACCGCCGTCAGCGCGGTGCTGTCGGTGTACACCTCAAACACTTCCTCGTCGTCGGAGTTGATGTCCTCCGCGCCCGCGTCGAGCGCGTACAGCATAAGGTCGTCCTCGCTTACGTCCTCCTTGGACACGGTTATGACGCCCTTGCGCTTGAACATAAATGACACGCAACCGTTGGTGCCCATGGAGCCGCCGAATTTGTCAAACAGGTGCCTCACGTCGCCCGCGGTGCGGTTTTTGTTGTCGGTAAGCGCGTCCACTATTATCGCGGTGCCGCCTACGCCGTAGCCCTCGTACACCATCTCTTCATAGTTGATGGAGCCCAACTCGCCGCTTGCCTTCTTGATGCTGCGGGAGATGTTGTCGTTGGGCATGTTGTTGTCCTTTGCCTTTGCGATCGCCTGAGCAAGTTTGCTGTTGCTGTTGGGATCGGGACCGCCCTCCTTGACGGCGACGGCTATCTCGCGACCGATCTTGGTGAAGATGTTGGCTCTTGCCGCGTCGGTCTTACCTTTTTTTTGCTGAATATTGTGCCATTTGCTGTGTCCGCTCATAATCACTCCTCTAAAGTCCTGAACATAGCCACCGCCGTAGCTATAGCGACGTTCAAGGATTCAATATCGTTTTTCATAGGCAGCGACAGCGCTTTTTTTGTCGCCTGCCTTATCGAATTTCTGACCCCATGTGCCTCATTTCCTGCAACAAACAGGATGGGCTGAGATATCTTTGCCTTAAGCATATCGTCGCCGTCCATATCCAGCGTAGCCGAGTTTGCCGCGCTTACCAGCTCAATTGCCTGCGCCTCGTCCACCTCGAACAGCCTCACCCTGAACAGTCCGCCCAGCGTAGCCCTCACGGTCTTTGGCGCAAACACGTCCGCGCATTCAAGCATATACACGTCCTCAAATCCGCACGCTGCGGCAGTCCTGAGGATCGTGCCCAGATTGCCCGGATCGCTTACCGCGTCAAGCAACAGCGCGTTGCCCTTTGGCGGCGCATATTCTCGCGCGGGGATGTCGGCGACCGCGGCGATCCCGTAAGGCGTCACCGTATCCGTCAAGCTGTCAAAGACCTTGTCCGCCACGCAAATGAGCTGAGCGCCGTCGTATCTTGCCGCAATTGTCTCCGCCTCGTCAAGGCGAGCCTCGGTGCAAAACACTTTGCGCACCGCCACGCTCAAAGGCATATCGCGCAACAGATTGGCGCCCTCAACGATAAATCGTCCCGTAAGCCTGCGGAACTTTTTGGCGGATAGCGAGCGCGCTTCCTTTACTGCGCTGTTTTGCAATGACGTTACGATTTCCACAAAAATGCAATATGGGGTTGGATATTTTGCTCCCAATATCAAAAAACGTCTCCCGCGCTTTCCGCAGCGTCTCTACTGCGGAAAGCACAAAAACGTTTTTCAGGCAAGCGCCTTCTTTGCCTCTTCGCACAGCTGAGCAAATGCGCTCGGATCGGCGATGGCTATTTCGCTGAGGCTCTTTCTGTTGAGGTCGATGCCCGCAACCTTAAGCCCATGGATAAGCTTGGAGTAGCTCAGACCGTTGATGCGTGCGGCGGCGTTGATACGCGCGATCCACAGCTGTCTGAAGTCACGCTTCTTCTGCTTCCTGCCAACGTAGGCATAGACGCCGCTCTTGAGCATCTGCTGCTTGGCCACACGGTACAGAGTGTGTTTTCCGCCGTAGTAGCCCTTGGCTTGCTTCATTATCTTTCTGCGTTTCTTTATAGCGTTGACCGCTCTCTTGATCCTCATAGTGGCACCTCCTTATTTGTAGGGCAGCAGTCTCTTGACTTCGGCTGCTCTTGTCTCATCGATATACTCGATGGAGCGAAGATCTCTCTTTCTCTTGCGGGTCTTCTTGGTGAGAAGGTGGCTGTGTGCGGAGTGGCCTCTCTTGTACAGACCGTTTGCTGTAACGCGGAAGCGCTTTTTGGCGCCGCTGTGTGTTTTCTGTTTTGGCATAGTAGCCTCCTATTGATAGTCCAAACGGACAGATTTACTTATTTTTTTGCGGTGGGAGCGAGGATGGCGTATATCATCCTGCCCTCTTGCGTGGGAGCTTTTTCGACGGTGACGCCAAAGCCCTCCGCGCATTGATTGACGATGGCGATGTAATCGTTGACGATCTTGACCGCCAGATCGGGATGCGCCTGCTGACGCCCCTTGAGCCTTATCGATGCCTTGACCTTGTTGCCTTTTTCGATAAACTTGGCTGTCTGCGCCGCAAGCCTCTGCGTGTCGCCTATGTCGATGACTGCCGACAACCTTATCTCCTTGATCTCGGTGACGGTCTGGTTTTTTCTGTTTTCCTTATCGCGCTTCTGCTGGTCGTAACGGTATTTGCCGTAGTCCATCAGCTTGCACGTTGCGGGCGTGGTGCCGGGAGGGGTCACCTTGCAGATGTCCAATCCCTTGTCCTCCGCGATGGCGCGCGCCTCCTTTATGGAGATGACGCCGTATGCGTAACCGTCCTCGCCGATCAGGCGAACTTCGCGATCCTTGATCTGATCATTGATTAAAAGCTCTTTCAAATGCTACTCCTTAAGCGGTTTTATGGGCACAAAAAATGCCGGGAGCAAACAAATGCTTTCCGACATCACAATATATGCCCATAGGGCGATATAGTCATGACAACCAAACAGCCTGCGCCGCTTTGGTGAAAGGAAATCCTTTGCTTGCGGACATATGTTAACAAATTGCACAAAATATGTCAACCGATTTTTGCATATTTTGCAAATTCCATTCAAATTATTGTTTTTGTACAAACATATATGCGCGTACGCCCGAAATCAGACGGACGTCAACTGCGCGACATGCAAAAAATATTCCCGCGCTCCCCGCCCATCCTTCGTACAGATAGCGCGTAGCCGAATCAAAAACGCGCACGCATCCGCATAATGCGCACCTGTATCGCAAAATTATCATTTATCGTTGCCGAGATGCAAAATGCGAGCATGCTTTCACCTACGCAAAAGATGTGTCTGAAGTATATATCTATATATAAACAGATATAATACTAGAATGTATCATTCTATCTCGTCCATTTAATATTCGGCTGTTTTAATATAGCCTCATGAAAAATAAATTTGCCGAAAACATGAAGTTGTACCGCAAGGCGCAACATCTCACTCAAGCGGACGTCGCGCAAAGGTTGGGTACGACGCAGCGCGCAGTCTCCTATTGGGAGACGGGAGTCAACCAACCCGACTACGACACGCTGCTGGCGATATCCGAGCTGTTTGACATCAGTACGGACGACTTGCTTGGCAGATAAGCGGGCCGCAAATCGACGTCTTCCTCGCCAAGGCGGGGTATTGTCGTATACCTATGTAAGGGGCAAAAACAAGAAGTTTTACGTCTTAAAACCTCTGAGCAGTCAAAAGCGCGACGCACAAATTGCGCGCCGCGCTTTTATTGTTGCTTTTCAAATCACTTTATTTCTTTGGTTGCCACTTCAAGCAAAGCTTTTGCGATAAACTCGTCCAGCTTCATTGTGCCAAGGTCGCCCTCGCTGCGATGGCGCACCGCCACGACGCCCTGTTCCGCCTCCTTGTCGCCGATGACGAGGATGTACGGGACCTTTTCTATTTGCGCCTCTCTTATCTTTTTGCCCAGCTTCTCGCTGCGCACGTCGGCCTCCGCTCTGAGCCCCGCCATTTTGAGCTGATCTGCGACCTGTATTGCGTTTTCCAGCGTTCTGTCGGTGAGCGACAGCACCCTGACCTGCTCGGGAGCGAGCCACATCGGGAAGGCGCCGTTGTACTTTTCGATAAGCATGCCAAGCGTGCGCTCGTAGCAGCCGATGGAGCTGCGATGGATGATCAGCGGGCGCGCCTTTTCGCCGTTCTCGTCGATGTAGATCATATCGAAGCGAGTCGCCAGCGAGAAGTCTATCTGCACGGTGAACAGAGTGTCCTCCTTGCCGTGGACGTTTCTGCCCTGCACGTCGAGTTTGGGCCCGTAGAACGCCGCCTCGCCCCAGGCTTCCTCGTACTTGATGCCGAGGTCGTCGAGTATACCCTTCATAGTGGTCTCAACCTTGTCCCAATCCTCGGCGCTGCCCACGTACTTGTCCGCATTTTTGGGATCCCAACGTGAGAAACGATACCAGATGTCCTTGTCAATGCCGAACACGCCGGTCAGATATTTGATGAGGTCCACGCAACCCGCAAACTCCTTTTCAAGCTGATCGGGTGTGCAGACGATATGTCCGTCCGCCAGCGTGAACTGACGTATGCGCGTGAGGCCGTGCATCTCGCCGCTCGCCTCCTTACGGAACTCTATTGCGGTCTCCGCATAACGCACGGGCAGGTCTCTGTAGCTCTTAAGCCCGTTTTTGTAGATGGTGAATTGCAGCGGGCAGGTCATTGGGCGCAGGCAAAGTATCTCGTCGTCGACATCCTCGTCGCCGATGTAGAACATCTTGTCCTTATAGTGGTCCCAGTGCCCCGATGTGATAAACAGGTTGTTTTTGGTCATTATGGGCGTCTTTGTAAGCAGATAGCCCCTGCGCTGTTCCTCGTCCTCGACGAAGCGCTGCATTATCTGTATCACCCTTGCGCCCTTGGGCATGATGAGCGGCAGGCCCTGCCCTATATTTTCGTCCGTCATAAAGAAGCCGAGGTCCCTGCCTATCTTGTTATGGTCGCGCAATTTGGCTTCCTCCAGACGGGCGAGATACTCCTCCATATCCGCCTTTTTCTCAAAGCAGGTGCCGTAAATGCGGGTGAGCATCTTGTTTTTCTCGTTGCCTCTCCAATACGCGCCCGTAAGCGAAGTCAGCTTGAACGCCTTTATGCGCCCGGTGGACGTGAGGTGAGGTCCGCTGCACAGATCTATAAAATCGCCTTGCTTGTAAAAGGAGATCTCCTCTCCCTCGGGGATGTCGGCAAGCAGTTCGACCTTGTAGGTCTGCTTCATCTTTTGGATCAGCGCCTCCGCCTCCGCGCGGGAGAGCACCATGCGCGTGATGGGCAGATTTGCCTTGATGATGCTTTTCATCTCGGTCTCGATCTTGTCGAAGTCTGCCTGCGTGATGGGCGTTTTGAAATCGAAATCGTAGTAAAATCCGTTGTCCACCGCGGGCCCGATAGCCAGCTGAACGGTGGGATAGATGTTTTTGACAGCTTGCGCAAGGATGTGCGCGCAGGTGTGACGATACACGCGCTTGCCCTCCTCGCTGTCAAAAGTGAAAACTTCGAAGTTGCAATCCCTGTCAATGACAGTGTCCATGGAGACGAGTTTCCCATCCACGCTGCATACAAGTGCCGCTCTGGCAAGTCCCTCGCTGATGTGCTTTGCCGCCTCGTAAGCGCTCATGGCGCCGTCCAGCGACAGTTTGCTGCCGTCCTTAAGTGTAAGTTCCATACTTCCTCCGCGCAATCGACATTACTAATGTTGTACGCAATATAATATTTGCCGCGCGTCGCGCAGCAAATATATTATAGTTATATGCATATTCAAAGTCAACAGATTTATTTGCCAATTGCGCGGACTTGCGATATGCGTTTACAAAGCGCCAAGTCCAAGCGCCCGACAAATTTCCTCAAGGCTCTCGGTGGGGTGCAACGCCTCGTCAAATGAGAACGCCGCGCTGTCCTCCCCTCGCTTTTTGCCGTCCGCTCCGCCCTCCTTAGCCTGCTTTTTGGCGTCGGATATCTTCTTTTTAAGCTCGTTTACGGCGGGAGATTCCTGCGGCAGGGGCTTCGACATCGGCGGCGCGGAGGTCAGCCTTTCCACTTCGCTTTTGAAGTACGCCTCCATCTCGCTGTCCTCGTCGCCCTTGCTCAGCGAAAAGTCCTGAGTCAGGTACCTTGTCAGCTCCAACTGAGCGGACACGGCGACGCTTTCCATATTGAGCGCGTCCTTGTCGAAGTGGTAGCGCTCCTTGAGCTGCTCATATGCTGCGCTCCATTTTGCGCGGAACAGCTTGAGCCTGTCAAGCTCCTCCTTATACCTCGTCCTTATATCCTCCGTCAGCCTGCGCGCGTTGTCGGTGGCGGCGATGAAGGCGGACTTGATCTGCTCCTCCTTCTCTTTCAGTTGCTCAACCTCGCGGGAGAGGCTGTCGCACTTGCTGTTGAGCGCCGAGATGCGCTCGCGCTGTTCAAGTTGCACGCTGTCGCTGCGGGACTGCTCCTCGGCGATAAACCTTTCCACCTCGTCTATATCGTAACCTCTGTACGCTCTGCCGAATCTTAGCGCTTTTTTTGCCATATCCACCTCGCTTGACCAATTGACTTTTTTTATTATTACAGACAAAATGCCAATATGAGGTGGGAATTTGTGCAAATAAACGTCGATTTGTGCCGAATAAGCGCGTTGCGCCCATAAAAAAATCATACCTTGCGGTATGACCTTTTTTATTTGGGCGTTTTTTCAGCGCCCCTGCGATCTGTTGAGCAGGTCGCGCTTCAGATTCCACAGCTTTTCGGACAAGTCCACCTTGTACTCCTGCGTGTTTACTACGCGGCGATACTCCGGGAAGAACTCCGCGATGGAGCTGTCCTCGTGCTCGGCGATCTGTTTGAGCGTGGGCAACTCGTACACAAGCTTGCCGTCTTTGAACACATCCACCATCAGCTCGCGCACGGTGTAGTTGTCAAACGTCATGCGCCTGTAGGTGTACTGCGGATGGAAGATGGTCAGCGGCTTGGTGACGTCTATCTGCTCGTCCTTGAGGCAGATGAGGTCCGCCTGCGCCATGCCGTCCTTATATATGCGCAAAATCTTTTTCTCGCCGGGATTGGTGGTCTTTTCGTGGCTGTTGGACACCTTTATTTTGGGCACCAGTTCGCCGTCCTCCTCCAGCGCGCTCAGCTTGTACACGCCGCCAAGCGAGGCGTTGTTGTAGCTGGTTATCAGCTTTGTACCGATGCCGAACACGTCTATCTTGGCGTCCTGCGAATGCAGAGACAGCAATATATCCTCGTCGAGGTCGTTTGTGGCAAATATCAGGCAATCGTTGTGCCCCGCCGCGTCCAGCATGGCGCGCGCCTTGCGGCTGAGGTAGGCAAGGTCGCCGCTGTCCAGCCTTATACCGATGGGTTTGTGCCCCGCCGCCTTCAGTTTGTCAAACACCTTTATGGCGTTGGGGACGCCGCTCTTGAGCGTGTCATATGTGTCCACCAGCAGCAGGCAGTTGTCGGGATACAGCTCCGCATACTTTTCAAACGCCTCCAGCTCGCTGTCGAAGGACATCACCCAGCTGTGGGAATGCGTGCCCGTGACGGGTATGCCGAACAGCTTGCCCGCCACCACGTTGGAAGTCGTGCGACAGCCGCCTATATACGCCGCCCTCGCGCCGTAAATGCCCGCGTCGGGACCCTGCGCCCTGCGCAAGCCGAACTCGCTTATTTTCTTTGACGTACACTCGTTGAGGCGCGCCGCCTTGGTTGCGATCAGCGTCTGATGATTGATGTAGGTCAACAGAGCCGTCTCCACCAGCTGCGCCTCTATAAGCGGAGCGGACACCGTCATTATGGGCTCGTACGGAAAGATCATCGTGCCCTCCGGCACCGCCTTGATGTCGCCCGTGAAGCGGAATGTACGCAGATATTCGAAAAACCTGTCGTCGAAGATACCAAGCGATTTGAGGTACGCAATGTCCGCCTCGTCAAAATGCAAGCTGCGGATATAGTCCACCGCCTGCTCCAATCCCGCGACTATCGCGTAGGAAAAGTTGCCGCCGCCCCTGTAAAACATGTCGAACACTGCGCGCTTGTCGCCCTTGCCGCACTTGAGGTATCCGTTCATCATGGTCAGCTGATAAAGGTCGGTCAGCAGGGACAGATTGTTTGCGTCCGCCCTTTTGGTCTTATACTCGTTTTGCATATCTATCTCCCTATTACGCCTCGCGCGCATACGCGTAAGTCTTTGCAAAGTTGTTGAATCTGCGCCTGTATCCCTTGGGCACGTGGTAATAGTCCACGCATTCGAAGTCTATCTCCTCAGGGATATTCTTGCCGTACAACAGCTTTAGCGGATTGGTCAACGACACGTCCTTGCCGCCCACTTTCACCCGCTTTTTGGCGTAAATTTTTACTACGAATTTGTAGTTTTTCACATCGAACTCCGTCAGCGCCGCACCGGCAAGCCTGCCATCGGAGTGCAACTTGCTTACTCTGTCATAGGACATGCGGCTTATACGATAGACGACGTACAGCGAGCCCAGCACCAGCGCCAGAGGCGCTACTATGGCGCACGCCACCTTTGTGACGGGCACAGCGTCCATGCGCAGATATTCCAGCCAAAGTCTGCCCGCAAAGTACCAGAAAAAGTAAAAGATTATCATCAACCCCGGGAACTTCTTGTTTTTGCCCTTCATCCAGAACGAGAAGCACAGTGCCAGCCCTATAAAATTCCACACCATCTCGTAAAAGAACGTCGCGCAGAACCAACCGGGCACGTTGGCGTTGACCTCCGCCTGAAATTCGGGAGAAACGCCGCTGGGCTGAGTTATATATACGCCAAAGGGGAACTTCTGAAAGCGCGGATCCGTAATCGCCAGTCCAAACGCCTCCTGATTGACGAAGTTGCCCAATCTTCCTATTATCTGCCCTGTCAGCAGAGGCACTGTGACCAGATCCGCCACGCTGAGAAAGTTGGTCTGCTTGCGGTGGCGCAGCGTAAAGAATATGCCGCCCAGCACGCCGCCGACAAGTCCGCCGATTATGGTTATGCCGCCGTCCCAGATGGCGATGGTGTCCACAAAATCGTCAAAACTGTGCCACGGGAAGTACTCGTCTATGCGCCCCGGAAAAACATACAGTATGCGCGCAAATATGACCGCCAGCGGAATTATCCACAAAAACAGCTCCACGCCGTCGTCCGCGGTCAGCCCTATCTTTTTTATCTGACTGCACACATACAGCAATCCGAAGATCATGGCGCACACGATTATTATGCCGTACCACCTGACCTCCAGCCCTCCTATGCTGAACGCGATACGCGGATCGGACGCCGCCAACATTTCAAAAGCCATACTTTATCACTCCAAATTTAACTTTATAGCCCCGCTTTCGCGGATATTGAACTTAAAGACGTTCTCCTCGCCGAACATCAGCGCAAGCGCGTCGTCCACGCCCGTGCAGCACTTTTTGGCAAGCACAAGTATGGTACCCGCAAAGCCGCCGCCGTGCACTCTGCTTGCCACGACGCCCTCTATGCGTACCACGCGGTCCAGCGCGTTTTCAAGGTTGTGATTTCCGCCCGCAGGCGAATACGTATTCTGCAATTTGTACCTGGAACTGAGTCCCGAAGCGTTGACTATATCCACAAACTTGTCCTCGTCGTGGGCGTCTATCGCCCCCACCGCCTCTTCCACGCGCGCGTTTTCCTCAAAGAAATGCTCCGCGCGCAGATACGCCCTTTCGCTTACCTTGTCGCGCACGTTGCGTTTGTCGCGCTCCCACTTGTCGCGGGGGATCTCGGTAAGCAGTCTTGCGCCGAAGCAAGCCGCCACTTCCTTCATCTCCTGCGGAATTGCCGCGTAGTCGTCGGTGAGGTTGCTGTGATCCCCGCCAGTTGCGATGACAAATATGTCCAGATCGTCAAACGCCCAATGCGCCCTTTCCACAATGGGATTTTCAAAATCCTTGAAGTCTATCAGGTTTACGCCGCCAAGCGCTATGGCGCTTTGGTCCATAAGGCCGCAGGGCTTGCCGAAGAATGTGTTTTCCGCATACTGCGCCGCCTTCGCCTTGAAGATGGCGTCCAACTTGGAGTCATTGTACATGACGTTGAGTATCTCCGCAATGGCAAGCTCGAAGGAGCTGGACGAGGAAACGCCCGCCGCCTTTGGCACGGTGGAGGTCATGCAAGCCGAAAAGCCGCCCACCTTTTTGCCCGAACGCGTAAAGTAGTCCACCACTCCCTTTATCAGCGCGGCGGAAGTGCCTATCTCGCTGACGCTGAACACGGGCGCGGCGCTGTCCACGCGCAGCATGGGATAACCGTAGGATTTGACCTCTATCATACCGTCGTATCTTTCGGATACGCTTGCAAGCGTGTCGCAATTGACGGCGGCGCAAAGCACCTTGCCCCCGTTGTGGTCGGTGTGGTTGCCCACTATCTCGATGCGGCCGGGCGAGGAGTAAAAAGTGACGTCCTCGGTGTTGAAATGCTCGCGGTGCATCTTCCTTAGAGCCGCAAAGCGTTCCTGCGGGCAGGCGCCGTATACGCTCTCTATAGAGTTTTTGCAAATATTTTGCGACATAATATCACCTTTATAAACAATATTGCATTATATTGTAACACAGCGCGCGCGCTTTTGCAACCCCGCGCCCATATTTTGCCAAAAAGCGCGGATGTAGCAGTTGCAAAGCGCAAATGAGTGTGCTATGATATAGATATATTTTCAGTGTTTATGCCGCATATGGCGGCGCGGAGAAACTATGTCCCGGATTTCCTACGAAGAACAAGCCAAACAAAACGTCAACAAACTGCTGGACTATGCGTCCCGTCGTCTGTATCTTGACGATTACGACCGCGTTTACGCGCAAAACGCCCTGCTGGACGCCCTCAAACTGACAGAACCCTACGATGGGCAACTCAAGCCCTACGAGTTTTACCAAGTGATGGACCAGCTGTCCGACTATGCGGTGCGCAAAAAGATAATCGACGAGCACGAAAAACTCAATTTTGAAACAAAACTGATAGGCATGGTGATGCCCGCCCCATCAAAAGTCGTGGAAATGTTTGACGATATCGCCGCCTACAATGGCGCGGAGGCGGCGCTCAACATGCTGTTCAAGCTGGGCGAGGACAGCGCCTACCTGCGCCGTCCCGACCTCGACAAAAACATAATATGGGAGCACGACGACAACAAGCGCGGCAAGATAATCGTCACCATCAACCTCTCCAAGCCCGAAAAAACTCCCGAACAGGTCAGGCTGGCAAAGCTGGCTAAGGGCGGATATCCAAAGTGCATGCTCTGCGCGGAAAATCTCGGCTGGGCGGGCAACGCCGCAAAGCCCGCGCGCCAGACGCTGCGCACAATACCATTCGAGCTGGACGGCGAAAAGTGGTTTTTGCAATTCTCCCCCTATCAATACTTCGACCAACACGTCATCGCGATAAGCAACGAACATCGCCCCATGTGCGTGACGGAGGGCACGTTCAGGCGCATGCTGGACTTTGTGGACATGTTCCCACACTACTTCATCGGCTCCAACGCCGCGCTGCCCATCGTGGGAGGCTCCATACTTGCGCACGACCACTATCAGGGCGGCAAAAAGGTACTGCCCGTGTTCGGCCGTCCCGAGCGCAGGACGTTTGTGAGTCTGAAGTACGGCAACATCAAGATATCCGTCGTGGATTGGTACAACTCCATCGTGCGGCTTGAGGGCGCCGACCGCAGCTCCCTAATCAAATGCGTCAACGCGTTCGCCAAGGCGTGGGACGAATACAGCGACCAATCCGTCGATATACTTTGCTGCACGCAGCAGGACGGCGAGCGCGTACAGCATAACGCCATCACCCCCATCGCGTCCAAAAACGAGAGGGGCGAGTATCAATTCAACCTGATACTTCGCAACAACCGCACCGACGAAAAGCACCCATACGGCATCTTCCATCCCGCCGAGGAGCTGCACAACATCAAGCAGGAGGCGATTGGCATCATAGAGGTGATGGGGCTGTTCATCCTGCCCGGCAGGCTGGCGCGTGAGTGCGAACAGATAAAGGACATCCTGACAGGCAAGACTCCTCTGGATCTGAGGAGCATTGCGGGGGACGACCATCCGCTTCACAAGCATCTGGGCATGATCTCTCAGCTGGCTGTGGATCACGGCACGTCCTGCACGGAATCGCAGGCGGAAAACGGCATAACCGCCTACATCAACACCGCTTGCGAAAGGATACTTGACACCACCGCCGTGTTCAAAAACGACGAGAAGGGTCAGCAGGCGTTCGACAAGTTTATAAACTCCGTCATCTGACAAAAAACGCGATACAAAAAACCGCATACATATATCATTTTTGATACCTGTATGCGGTTTTTTTTATTTTAAGGCTGCTTTTTTTTATAATTCCGTTCTGCTGGACAGCGCGCGGGATAGGGTGCTTTCGTCCGCGTACTCTATCACGCTGCCCTCCGGCAGACCGCGTGCGATACGCGTGCATTTGATCCCCAGCGGCTTTATAAGTTTTGCGATGTACATGGCGGTCGCCTCGCCCTCAACGTCGGGATTGGTGGCAAGTATCACCTCTTCCACCCCGTCAAGGCGCGCAAGCAATTCCTTTATGCGTATGTCGGACGGACCTATATGCTCAAGCGGCGAGATCACCCCGCCCAAAACGTGGTACACGCCCTTGAAGTCCTTCACCTTTTCAAGCGCAACGATGTCGCGCGGCTCCTTGACGACGCAAATTATCTGTTTGGAGCGCGTCGCGCAGATGTCGCACACCTCGTTTTCGGTGTAGTTGCCGCATTCCTTGCAAAAATGCACTTCCCGCTTTACGGAAAGTATGGCGTCAGCAAGCTGCTGCACCTCTTCCTCAGGCGAGTTGAGTATGGCGTAAGCATACCTTGCGGCGGTCTTTTCGCCGACAGACGGCAATTTTGTAAGCTCCGCGATGAGTCGCGCAAGCGGTTCGATATATCTCATATCACATCAACCCTGCCGCGCCGCCGAGGGGACCGAGCAACTCCTTGCTGAGATCGTCCGCCTGTTTCATGGCGTCGTTAAGCGCCGCAAGCACCATATCCTCAAGCATCTCGACGTCCTCGGGATCCACTGCCTCGGGCTTGATGTTTACCGCAACGGGGGTCTTGTCGCCCATTATGGTGACTTCGACCATGCCGCCCGCCGCCGAACCCGTAAGCTCGGTCTCCGCGATCTGTTGCTGAGCCTCCTGCAACTTGCGTTGCATCTGCTGTGCCTGCCTCATCAGCTGCTGCATGTTTCCGCCGCCAAATCCGCCGTATGCCATATATTTTACCTCCGATTTTTCCACCCCATATGCCAAAAACGCAATGGGCGATGTATTTATTTTATTTCAAGCAGCGTGCCGAACATATCCTTAAGGTATGGCGCCGCGCTGTCTTCGTCAAGACTTTGCTGTTGCTTTAGTTTCAACGCGCGCCCCGCTGCCTCTTTGGTCTCTGCAAACGCCTTGTTGAGGGCGTCCCTGTTTGCCTTGTCCGACAGGATGCCATACGTTGCGCTGTCGGGGACGAGCACGCTGAATTCGCTGTCCGTCATCTCCAGCTTGCAATCCTGCACGGTCATGGCGATAAGTCCATAGCCCATCGCGCTCAACCTGGACGCTACGTGTACCCAAACCTGCCTCGCGTCCATTATGGCAGGTCGGGAATTAAAATCCGATTTTTTAAGCGTCGCCAGCTGTTTTTCGAGTTTGGCGATCCTCAACGCCATCTCGTCCGCCTTGACGTCCCCTTCGTTGAGACACGCCTGCACCACCGCGCCCTCAAACAGCACCCTGTGCTGCGAGGTGTAGCGCAACTCGCCCTCCAGCTTGCTCATCAGCTTCATTATGGACAAACACCTTGCGGAGGAATACTTGTCCGCAAGCGTCTTGAGCCCCGCGTATATCTCCTCGGGCAGGTTGAGCAATTTGTTTGCCTGAGTGCAGTTTTTGATGTACAACACGTTTCTGAACAGCTCCGCGAGGTCCTTTGCCAGCATGCTTACGCTCTTGCCAAGGTCGCACAGTTCCGACACGCGCACCAGCGCGCCGTCCACATCCCCTTCCGCGATGCACACGGCAAGCTCCCTCAGCTTTTTGGGATCGGACGCGCCCAGCACCTCCAGCACGCCGCCGTAGGTGACGTTGCCGTTGCAGTAGCTTACGCACATATCCGCAAGCGACAACGCGTCGCGCACGCTGCCCGCTCCGGACGCCGCGATGAGTCCGACCGCCTCGTTTTCGTATTTTACGCCTATGTCGTCAAATATAAACTTTATCCTCTCCGCAATGACCGCCTGCGGGACAAGTTTGAAGTCAAAACGCAGACAGCGCGAAAGTATAGTTGCGGGGATCTTGTGGATCTCGGTGGTGGCAAGGATAAAGATGGCGTGCTGAGGCGGCTCCTCCAGCGTTTTAAGGAGAGCGTTGAACGCCGCGGTGGACAACATGTGGACTTCGTCCACGATGTACACCTTGTACCTGCCAACCGTGGGCGGAAAGCCTATCTTGTCGGTGATCTCCCTTATCTGCTCCACGGAGTTGTTGGAGGCGGCGTCAAGCTCCAGTATATCAAAGTTGTTGCTGCTTGCCAGCTCCACGCAATTTTCGCATTTGCCGCAGGGCGAGCCGTCCACGGGATGTAAGCAGTTGACCGCGCGCGCAAAAATCTTGGCGACGGACGTTTTGCCCGTGCCGCGCGTCCCCGTGAAGATGTAGGCGTGCCCGACGCTGTCGGAAAGTATCTGATTTTTCAGCGTCCTCACGATGCAGTCCTGACCGATGACCTTGTCAAAGGTGTCGGGACGGTATTTTCTGTATAAAGAAGTGTATGCCATAGATGATATTATACATTAAAAACCCGCCGCTTGCAACACTTTATTTATATTTACATACTTATATCAAAAACAGGCGGAAAAGCCCCGCCGTCTCAAAAATTCGTATACATTTTCCCGCTATATCCTTTCCATAAGCGCGCTTCTGGACAGCGCAAGTTGGGTCAGCGCGTAGCGTATGGACGCGGCGCACGCCGCCCTGTCCCCGTCAAACTCTATGTTGTCAATAAGCGCAAGCGCGGTGATCAGCGCCACCTTTATCTCGGTCACTTCGGCAAGGTCGCTCGAATTGGTCTTTTCGTAAAATCGGGACTTTATATCCACAATTTTGCCATATAAAACCTTGATACGCGTGTTTACGTCGGTTATGTCCGCGTTCATGGTGTTGAGGTCGTTGCCGCATTCGTACAGCGCGTCAAAGGCCGTCTTGTAGTAGGTCAGCGCGTCTAAAACGGCGTCCTTCAGTTCCCCCGCCCACTTCAGCTTGCTGTTGGGTATGCGTATCTCGCTTACATACGCGCTGCCATCGCCCACTGCGGCGCGAACTCTGTCGGCGGTGGCGCTGTCGGGATACACGGCGTAGATTATCTCGTAGTTCTCCCCGTCCTTGCGCACGTAGCCCGCTCCGCCGCGACTCTTTATAAGCTCGGAAGTGGTGCGCGCAAGCGTGATGTCATCGTAGCCGCCCACAGCCACTGCGTATACGCTTTCGCCGTCCACGGCGCTGCCAAATACGCCAAGTATGCCCTCGCCGGAAAACGCGAAGCACAGCCCCAGCGTCAGCGCGAAGCACAACGCCACGGCGCATATCACCAACACGTTTTCCTTGCCGCCCTTTTGCATATTCAAGCATATGCTCCGCCCCGATTTGTCATTCCGCGGCAATATAAATATCTTAAAACAAGTAAAAATATCGCCGAAATTTGCAACTTGCAAACTTCGGCGAATGTGATGACGTGCTTGTACGGTTCAGTTTGTTTGTGTTGGATAATTTATGCTCACTCCGTCCGAACACACCACGGTGAACGAGATATGTTTTTCAACAAAATTGTAGTCCTCGTCATAGTCATGATAAGTGCACCAGCTGTTCGCATCGGCTCTTTCCGCAAAGGCATTCCACTCGGTTGAAGTACCGGCATAATTCAATGTTTCTAGCGACTCACAGCCGATGAGCCAAGCATTGCTTACCGACTCAAGCGACTTTGGCAAATTGATTGTCTTAAGTTTGCTGCAATTCTGGAACACATAGCTTTCTATTTTCTTCACGCCTTCGGGGATAGTAACGGACGTCATCCGGCACTCCGAAAACGCATTGATGCCAATTATTGTGACATTGACGGTGTTGCCGTCTATCTCGACCTTATCGGGGACGACTATAGAAGCGGGAGAAGAGGCGTCAAAGCAATATTTGACAAGCGTCGCTCCGTCTGAGTTAAGCTCGTATCTGAAGCCCGGCTTTTCGATATATCTGAAGCGTACGAATCCGTTTTCAAACTGTTTGTCCACCAAACTTCCCTCTTCGCCGTACTTGCTTATATAGTTTTCCGGTCCGCCGTAAACTTCATATGTCGGATCGTTTGCCTCCTCGACAGTGCAAAATGCGAAAATGTTGTAACGATTAGTATCGTTTTCGCCCAAAGAGTACGTGAATGATTCGCCGCTTTCTGCGGTCGCTGCGGGGTCATATTTATATTTATAGTTTGTACTGACGGCAAAATTCATTGTAACAAATGACGTGCCGTGTGCAACGGTATCCAGCATGTATTCCCGACGAGTCTCGGACAGAGATTGTGGGATCTCGGCTTTGAGGATCGTGTTTTGATAATATGCTTGCCACTCTTCTCCGCTCGGATAGCCGGAATATATTCTGTTGCCGACGACTTTCATAGTATCTTTATAACCTTCCGGATCACAATTTACCCAATAATCGCGGTTAGCCTGCGCGTCTGCTTCGCTTTTGAAGAAATATATCATACCGCCCGCTTCATCCTCGCCGTTTGTAGCGTAAATGTCGATATAGCCCAACAATTTTACACCGCTGGGATCGGACTCTCCGTCTTTTGAGTAAGGCACGATCAATGAACTTTCGTATCCATTCTGTTTGCCCATAGTGTAGACATATCCGATGAGGTGCTTCAATTCCTCTTCGGGCAACACTTCATAAATACTGCCCGCCTCAAATTGGCGCTGTTCGGATACGGAATATTCCAACGTCTTGCCGCCTTGGCACTCGACGGTAAATGTGATGTGGGTCTCAATGGGGTTGTCATCCTCATCATAATCAGACAGAACGCACCAGCTGCCCGCGTTGGGATACATTTCTTTCCACTCGGCCTCGCTGCCGGCGAAATGTATCTTTTCAAGCTTTTCATTGCTGTACATAGTGAGACTGTCGTTCGCGGGCAATGTAATTTCTTTAACGTTGCCATAAACTTCGACTTCTTCCGCGCCGTCCGAGACGATCAATGAATTCAAAACTTCCGAATTATTGTTTGTACCTATCCTTATGGTAGCACTGTCGATGTCAACGCCCGCAAGATTGCTCGGCGTGGTGACCTCTTCGGGGAGCTTGGTATAATAATATTCCGCGTAGTATTTTCCCGTGGCAGTATACACTACCTTTTGATTTTCATAGTCATATCTTGATTGCAGAACTTCGCCCACATGCCAACCCGGTTTGTGCGTATATTTGACATGGTAATAGCCGTTTTCTTCGTCTATATCGAAAAAGCTGCCCTCCGCCATGTTGTTTTCAAAGAACCTTTGCATATCCACCAAATTGAGATCCGTGTGAATATCGTCGTCTACGATCTTGTTGTACATTTCATACGATTCACAATTGCCATTGGCGGGTGTGGTGTACCATTGAACGCCGGGGAGACCGATATTCAAAAACGCCCACGCCTCACCCTTTTTGAGACATGTATGCAGTTTTTCCATGTATAATGCAAGCATTTCATCGGAAAAATAGGAAGATCCTTCGACTTTCTCGGCTTTCATCGCCTCTTGATAGCGCTCATAGCTGCCGTCAATAACGACCACGTTGCCGTCGAGCACAATCTCTTCAGGCTCATAATAGTCCTTTTGGCTGTCGTAAAATTGTTGCGCTTTCTCTTCGTCCTGGAATATTGCGCAATAAATAGTCGCGCTCTCGCCGTTCTTCAATTCCAAGGAAAACGTAATTCCCATCTGATATCCGAATGACGTATCAAACAATCCGCTATCCTTTGCCAACGGCGTAACATAATAAATGTAAAAGCTGTCTCCCTCTACACCTTCTGTTTCTGCCTGCCCGCTCTCATACAAATACAAAAAGTAGTACAACAGTTTGTCAAGCGTATCGCCGGATCTGTCCATCATTGCTTTCATCTCGGGATATGAACCGTCGTTCTCTATCCACTGAGCGACGTACTTTGCGTCGGCGGTCACGGAGATCTCTGTTCCGCCCGCGAGAAGTTCACCCTCTCCGTTCAACTTCCAGCCCTCGAAAGTATGTCCTTCCCAAGCGGGCAATTTGTCCGCTGTGGGCAAATTTGATTTTCCGTCCTTCTCCACCTTCACGGGGTCGGGAGCGTTGCCCTCTCCTTGATATGAGCCAAGGTCAAAACTGACGGTATAAGTTTCGCTTTTTTTACCGTCCCCATTTCCGTTGCACGCTACAAAGACGCATGCGCACAGCACAGCTATCAGCAATACGCATGCTGTCAATACAAATTTTTTCTTCATGTTTGCCACTCCTTATGATGTAATTTGCGAGCATAGCTCAACGATAGGAATTATTATAGCTACACAAAATATCTAGTGTCAAGACATTTTGTGTAGTTTGACCTAATATTTTTGTATGGATAAAAAATTTTGTCACAATTTGAAAATTGCCAGACAAAGCGCCGGGCTCACTCAAAAACAGGTCTCCTTGCAACTCCATGTGGTTGAAAGCTGTTATGCCAATTGGGAACAGGGACGTACCGAGCCAAATATTGAAATGTTGCGCAAATTGGGAAACATCTTCAACATATCTTTGGAGGACCTAATAAACGACGAATTGTAAAAAAGCGGTTTATTCAAAATTTATCTGAAAATTGATTATAAGATAAGACGCGGCGTAGATACGTCGCGTCTTACATTTTGTCGATATGAGGTGGAAAAAATCAATAGTCCATGCCGCCCATTCCGCCGCCTGCGGGAGCTGCGGGCGCAGGCTCCTTGATGTCGGTGACAAGGCACTCTGTGGTGAGCAGTGTGCTTGCCACGGATGCCGCGTTTTGCAGAGCGCTGCGCGCGACCTTGGTAGGATCCAGAATGCCCGCCTTGACCATGTCGCAGTACACGCCCTTTGCGGCGTCATAGCCGTAGTTTGCCTTTTTGCTGACCATGATAGTGTTGGCTACTATGCCTCCGTCGATGCCCGCGTTTGCGGCGATCTGTCTTACGGGAGCCTCCAGCGCCTTGATGACTATCTTTGCGCCGGTCAGTTCGTCGCCCTCAAGCCCTGCGCAAGCCTTGCGCACAGCGGGGATGATGGACAGCAATGCGCTGCCGCCGCCGGGCACTATGCCCTCTTCCACAGCGGCGCGGGTCGCGTTGAGCGCGTCCTCGATGCGCAGCTTCTTCTCTTTCATTTCCACTTCGGTAGCCGCGCCTACGCCTATCACTGCTACGCCGCCCGCCAGTTTAGCCACGCGCTCCATCAGCTTTTCCTTGTCATAGTCGGAGGTGGTTTCGGCTATCTGCGCGCGCAGGGACGCCACTCTTGCCTCTATATCCGCCGCATTGCCTGCGCCGCCGACGATGGTGGTGTTGTCCTTGTCCACCTTGACGGACTTTGCGCTGCCCAGCATATCCAGCGTGACGTCCTTCAGCTCGTAGCCGAGGTCGGATGAGATGTAGGTGCCGCCCGTCAGCACGGCGATGTCCTCAAGATACGCCTTGCGCCTGTCGCCAAAGCCCGGAGCCTTGACCGCAACGCAGTTGAACACGCCCTTGAGCTTGTTGACGATGATGGTGGTCAGCGCCTCGCCCTCTATGTCGTCGGAGATTATCAACAGTTTCAGCCCGTTTTTGAGCACCTGCTCCAAAAGCGGCAATATCTCCTGGATGTTGCTTATCTTTCTGTCGGTTATAAGTATGACGGGGTTGTCCAGCTCCGCGCACATCTTCTCGGTGTTGGTCACAAGATAGGGCGACACGTAGCCGCGGTCGAATTGCATACCCTCGACGACGTTGAGCTCGGTGGTCATCGCCTTGCCCTCCTCGATGGTGATCACGCCGTCCTTGCCCACCTTCTCCATTGCGTCGGAGATGAGCTGTCCCACGCTCTCGTCGCCCGCCGATATGGAAGCGACCTGCGCGATGGCGGTCTTGTCCTCGACGTCCTGGCTTATCTTTTTGAGCTCGGCAACAGCCGCGTCGGAAGCGGTCATTATGCCCTTTTTGAGCACCATGGGATTTGCGCCCGCCGCAACGTTGCGCAATCCTTCCTTGACGATGGCCTGCGCAAGCACGGAAGCCGTAGTGGTGCCGTCGCCCGCCACGTCGTTGGTCTTGGTGGCGACCTCGCGGATTATCTGCGCGCCCATGTTTTCAAAGGCGTCCTCAAGCACGATGTCCTTGGCGATGGTCACGCCGTCATTGGTGACAAGCGGAGCGCCGTAGGGCTTGTCCAGCACTACGTTTCTTCCCTTGGGACCAAGGGTGATCTTGACTGTATTTGCAAGCGCGTCAACGCCTGCCTCGAGCGCCTTTCTGGCGTCGTCGCCGTATTTGAATTGCTTTGCCATAGTTGTACCTCCTTACTCCACTATTGCCAGGATGTCCGCCTGACGCACTATCACGACTTCCTCTCCGTCGACTTTGAATTCGCTGCCGGCATACTTGCTGTAAAGCACTGTGTCGCCGACCTTGACTTGCATTACCACGTTTTTGTCGGAGCCGTCCGGGCTGCCGCCGGGGCCTACCGCCAGAACCTTGGCGAGAAGGGGCTTTTCTTTGGCAGTTCCGGGAAGGACGATGCCGCTTGCGGTCTTTTCATCGGCTTGGATCGCCTTGATGACGACCTTGTCAAATAAGGGTTTGATTGTCATATTTATGCCTCCATATAGTTTGCTTTTGGCACTCTTGGTGCTTGACTGCTAACAGTATATTGCTTTATCTGCCAAATGTCAATATTTTATGCAAGTTTTTTTTGAAAATTTTGCCGACAATTTTGCGGTCGCTGTTGAATATTGCGCTTATTTGTGTTAACATAGCTGTATCGGTACAAAAAATATTCGGTTTTGCGCGCACGCGCATAAGGAAGGCACAATATGGACAAGTGGGACAAAAGGTTTATGGAAATGGCGGAGTTTGTGTCCGGTTGGACAAGCTGCGCACGCGAGGGTCGCGCTATAGGCGCGCTTATCGTCAAGGACAAGCGCATCATGACCACGGGCTACAACGGCGCCCCTGCGGGGATAAGGACCTGCCGTGACAAGGGTTACTGCATGCGCGACAAACTTGGCATAAAAAGCGGCACTTGCGCCGAAAAATGCTACGCCGTACACGCGGAGCAAAACGCCATATGTCAGGCGGCGAAGCTGGGCATATCCGTTGAGGGCGCGACGCTGTACTGCACCCATCAGCCCTGCACCATCTGCACCCGCCTTATCATCAACAGCGGCATAAAGCGCGTGGTGTACAAGTATCCCTATCCCGACGACTTCTCCATGGAGCTGTTTGAGGAAGCGGGAATCGCCGTAGAAAAGTACGAGGAGTGACAAGTCTTTTGAATATAGCTACGAATGGCGCTAAGCCATTCTTTTTTTATATAAAAATGCCCTTTGCAAAGCACATTTTTTGAGGCGCGGCGATTTATTTTTACAAATTCCGCCAAAAGTGATGTAAACGGTTGACACGCGCGCATATAGGCGTATATAATGCATACATTGCGTGTGTTTAGTTTTGCTAAACTTTTTGATTAAAATTGCAAAACCCACTAAACGCGAGGTCAATTTTGCCTAAACCCCCGCAAAAGTTTAGGCACAGTAAACAAAAAATACAGTATGTGTTGCAAATGCAAAAAACTACGACCATAAAAGGTGATGTATGGAACTTGGTATCAAAATCAAACGCTTGCGCCTTAAAAACAACCTGACGCAAGAAGAGCTTGCCGACAGGTGCGAACTGACAAAGGGCTACATCTCCCAGCTTGAAAACGAGCTGACCTCCCCGTCCATCGCTACGCTGGAGGACATCCTCAACGCGCTTGGCACCACTCCGGCGGAGTTTTTCAGCGACGAAAAATCGGAGAAGGTAGTATTTACAGAGGCGGAATTCATTGAAAAGATAGCCGACGGGCACAAGGTGGAATGGCTTGTCCCCAACGCGCAGAAAAACGAGATGGAACCCATCCGCGTGACCATCGAGCCGCACCGCTCGCTTGAGGACGATATGCCTCACGAGGGCGAGGAATTTGGCTACGTGCTTAAAGGCAGCGTGTGGCTGCACATAGGCAAAGCGGCGTACTGCGTAAAGAAGGGCGAGGTGTTTTACTTCGCGTCAGAAAAGATGCACCGTATCGAAAACCGCACGGCGGAAAGCGTGGTGTTGCTGTGGGTGGCGTCCCCTCCCACCTTTTGACATACATGGGCGCGATTTGAGCGCGTAAATATATAAAAAACACAATACAGGTCGCAAAAACGCGGCATAGGCGCAAAGGACAAACAAAATTTTAAGAGGGCTTAAAGAGGGACAAAATGGTACAGCAAAATCCTGTGGACAACATCATCGAGCTTCGCAACGTTTTTAAGACGTACGACGGCAAACACGCCGTAAAAAACGCCAGCCTCACCATTAAGAGGGGCGAGTTTGTGACCCTGTTGGGTCCCAGCGGTTGCGGCAAGACTACCACTTTGCGCATGATAGCGGGCTTTGAGATGCCCACCAGCGGAAAGATAATTTTCAACGGCAAGGATATCACGGACGTGCCGCCGCATCTGCGCCCCGTAAACACGGTATTCCAAAAATACGCGCTGTTCCCCCACCTGAACGTGTTCAACAACATAGCGTTCGGGCTCAAGCTGAAGGTGATACCCAACGGCACCAAGGTCAATCGCAAGGGCGAGACCGTGCAGGTGTTCAGGAAGTACACCAAGGCGGAGATAAAGGAAAAGGTGGACAACGCGCTGAAGATGGTGGACCTTGAAGACTACGGCCACCGCAACGTGTCCTCACTGTCCGGCGGACAACAGCAACGCGTGGCGATCGCCCGCGCGCTTGTCAACGAGCCGGAAGTGCTGCTGCTTGACGAACCTCTTGGCGCGCTGGACCTTAAGATGCGCAAGGACATGCAGCTGGAGCTGATGGATATGCACAAGCGCCTTGGCATCACTTTCATCTACGTCACCCACGATCAGGAGGAGGCGCTGACCATGTCGGACAAGATAGTTGTCATGCGCATGGGCGAGATACAGCAGATCGCCTCCCCCGAAAAGGTTTACGACGAGCCCGCCAACGCGTTTGTCGCGGACTTCATAGGCGAAAGCACCATACTTTCGGGCACGATGATAGAGGACTTCAAGGTGGAATTTTGCGACACCGTGTTCGAGTGCGTGGACAAGGGATTCAAGCCCAACGAGCCCATCGACGTCATCATACGTCCCGAGGACCTCAAGATATACCCCGCCGACGACCCCGGATCCATCGTCAAGGCGACCGTTCAGTCCTCGGTGTTCAAGGGCGACCA
The DNA here is from genome assembly GCA_947625225.1 of uncultured Clostridia bacterium. Lineage (GTDB taxonomy): Bacteria > Bacillota > Clostridia > Christensenellales > CAG-917 > CAG-475. Next base: position 86,926 of record CANQNQ010000005.1, read on the forward strand.
CTACCAGATAACGCTGATCGCCAACGACAACGAGCTTGTCGCGCACGACACCGCCACATATTCCGTAGGCGAGACCGTGGGGCTGTACATCAAGCCATTCGACCTGCACATAATGCACAAGACGAGGATAATCAACGAAATCGCCACCTACATCACGGGCGAAAATCTCGTGGAGATATGCGGCGCGGACTTCGAATGCGTCACCGACCTGCCCGTGGGCACCCCCGTCACCGTCAAGGTGGACTTTGACGACGTGGAGATCACCGACGACGCCGACGACGGCACCATAGCCGCGACGGTGCTCTCCTCCATATACAAGGGCAGCTACTATCAGGCAATACTGACCACCGACGACCACTACAACTTCTTTGCGGACACCGACGACGATTGGCTGAAGGGCGATCGCGTGGGCATAAAGATAGCTCCCGAAAAGATATTGATAGAACAGCGCGACGAGTCTCAAAAGGAAGCGGAACATACCGTCGTGGACGAAACGCTGACTCAGGCGGAGCGCGAAGCCATCGCAAAGGAGATGCTCATCGAGCCCGAAAAGTTTGACTCCGAAGCGGAGCTGATCGCCGAATTTGAGGCAAAAGAGGCACCTGTATTGCAAAATTCGACTGACGAGGAGGGCGCAGAGTGAAAGAAAGCATCCGCAAAAAGTTCAGATTGACAAAAAAGGCGTTCAGCGTGCCATACATACTGTTTTTGCTGCTGTTTGTGGTGGTGCCGCTGGTGCTGATACTTGTCAACGCGTTTCTGGACAGCGACAACAATCTGACGTTTGAAAACTTCAAGACGTTTTTCACCTCGTCGTCCAGCCTCATAGTGCTTGGCAACTCGCTGTTGGTGGGCGTCATAACCACGGTGATATGCCTGCTTATAGGATACCCCGTGGCGTACATCCTCTCGAAGATGAGCAGCGGCAAGATACTTGTGCTGCTGTACGTGCTGCCGATGTTTATCAACTTCCTCATCCGCACGCTTGCGACAAAGGCGATCTTCATCGCGATGGGCGTGGAGCTTGGGATGGGCACGGTGCTGTTCGGCATGGTGTACAACTATCTGCCCTTTATGATCATGCCACTGCACACGACAATAAGCAGCATTGACAAAAGCTATATCGAGGCGGCGCAGGACCTCGGCGCGGACAGGGCGACCGTGTTTTTGAAGACTACCCTGCCGCTGAGCGTAAGCGGCATAATGAGCGGCATCACAATGGTGTTTATCCCCACCATCTCCACCTACGCCATATCACAACTGCTGTCCAACGGCAAGATATTCCTGTTTGGCGACTCCATACAGCTCAGCTTTGAGCAGGGGCTGTACGGCGTCGGCTCCATAATGAGCCTGGTGATGCTGGCGTTTGTGCTGATATCCAACCTTATAATGAACAAATTCAACAAAAACGGCGACGCCGTGAGGAGGTCGTTATGGTAAAAAAGATAAAGGGATTTCTTGAAAAATCATATCTGTTTATAATACTTGCCATACTGTACGCTCCGATAATACTGTTGGTGATATACTCATTCTCCAACAGCTCCAACTTCAACTTCGATCAGGGCTTCAACTTCGATGCGTATGTCGCCATCTTCAAGTCCGAAAAGTCCCCGGAGCTGTGGTCGGCGATAGGCAACACCTTTCTCATTGCGTCCGTCGCGTCGGTGGTGGCCACCTTGATGGGCACGTTCGCGTCAATAGGCATCTTCAATCTGGGCAGGCGCTCAAGAAAGATAGTGGAAAACGTCAACCAATTCCCCATCATCAACAGCGAAATTGTCATGGCGGTGTCGCTGATGGTGTTCTTTGTGACGTTCGCCTTCCCGGAGGGCTATCTGAGGCTTATAATCGCGCACATCGCGTTCTGCACTCCTTACGTGGTGCTCAGCGTACTGCCAAAGCTGGAGTCGATGGACCCCAACGTCTACGAGGCGGCGCTGGATCTGGGCGCAAACCCATTCACCGCGCTGGTTAAGGTGATGATCCCCATCATCTCCCCCGGCATATTCAGCGGATTTGTTATGGCGTTTATCATGTCCATGGACGATTTCATCATCACGCAGATCAACAAGGGCGCGGCAACGGGCATCAACACGCTGAGCACGTACATATATTCGGACGCGCGCGTGCAGGGCCTCGAACCGTTCTGGTACGCGATATTCAGCATAATCCTTGTCATAGTGCTTGCGGCGGTGCTGTCCGTCAACCTGGTAAAGATATCCAAGCAGAAGAAAAAGGCAAAGGAGGCAAATGCGTAAAATGAGCAAAATGAAGAGATGTATTGTGTTATTTGCGCTTTGCGCGCTGCTTGCGCTGTCCCTTGTGCCGATGCTGGCAGCCTGCAACGACTCATCTTCCACCGAGGGCGGCTCGGGCAGGAACGTGCTTAAAGTGTACAATTGGGAGGACTACATCGACCCCGGCGACAGCGAAGCCGGCAGAGACAGCATGATCAACGACTTCAAAAAATACTATAAGCAAGTCACGGGTCAGGACATAGACGTGGTCTACACCACCTTCGACACCAACGAAACCATGATGACAAAGGTGCTCAAAAACGACGCCAACGTCGACCTCATCTGCCCCTCTGAGTACGCCATAGAAAAGCTGCTGACAGCGGGCAAGCTGGCAAGCCAGAAGGAGATATATCAAGAGTTGAAACCCACGCTTGACGCAAAGGGTATACAGCTTGAAGGCATGAGCAGCATAGGCAACGGCTACGGCATGATAGAGCCCGCCGTGATGGACGTCATCACCAATATGTTCAGCTCCGTCGTCGCCTCCGACGGCAAGACTTACGACATGACGGAGTACATGGTGCCCTATATGTGGGGCACGCTGGGCATCCTGTACAACAAAAACATAATAAGTCAGGAGGAACTGGACAAGTACGGCTGGGGCGTGCTGTGGAACATAGAAAACAACGAAAAACTTGAAAACAAGATACTTATGAAGGACAGCGTGCGCGACACGTACGCCGCCGCACTGTTTTATATGTACGAATATAACCTGCTGCCCCAAAAGTACGGCGATATACAAAACGCGCAGGACCTTATCAACATAACCGACGACGAGATGCTTGCCGCAGCGGAAGCTGTGCTCACGGAGCAGCGCGAACACATATCCGGCTATGAAGTGGACTTCGGCAAGGACGATATGATAAACGAGATAGTCTACGCCGACTTCGCCTGGAGCGGCGACGCGCTGTGGGCGGTGGAGGAAAGCTACGATGAGGAGAGCGAGTACGACGACGGCTGCTTCCTGGGCTACTACTGCCCCACCGGGACAAACCCCACCACGGGCAAGGAGCGCTTCAGCAACATCTGGTACGACGGCTGGGTGATCCCAAAATCCGTCAGCAATAAACTTGCCGCGATGCTGTTCATCGACTTCATGTGCCGCCCAGAAAACGCCATACGCAACTCGGTCGCGATAGGTTACACCTGCGCGGCGGACAGGGCGCTGCTTGAGGAAAGCGAGGACGTCTGCGCATTTTTGGAAGATCAGGAATATGACATCGAGGAGTACTTTGGCGACATAGGCAGATACCCCGAGATAAATCAGGCGTTGGGCGTCATGCGCGACTTCGGCGCTAGGAACGAACACCTTGTGGACATGTGGCAGCGCGCCAAGGCAGGCAGCGGCGTGGACAACAGTCTGTGGATAGTGCTGGCGGTGCTTGTAGGCGGCGTGGGCATTGCGATAGGCGTGTACTTCGCGTGCCAGGCGGCAAAGTTGCGTCCCAAAAAGATATGACGACATTTGACCCACAAAAAAAACGCGGTACGCACCGCGTTTTTTGATACCATATGGCAATTTTGCCACCTCAGTCCTTCTTTTTGATTATCTTGATGGGCTTTATGCGCCCCAACAGCAGTATGGGGATCGCCACCGAGATCAGCGTGATGAACACCACTGCCAACAGCGATATTGCTGTCAGCACCGGGTCGAATGTGAGCAGTTGCATGCGTCTGAACAGGCCGTTGTTCATAAAGCGGGCAAGTCCGCCCGTCAGCATAGAGTTGGCAAGCGCGATCATGCCAAACTGCGCCGCGACCTCAACCACGCATACGCACAAACCCACGACAAGCATCTGCACAAAGAATATCATGCTTATGGACGTCTGTCCCGTGCCCAGCGCCTTCATGATACCTATCTCGTAAGTGCGGCTGCGCACGCTCTTGATGCCGAACGCCAGCAACACCAGCATACCCACCGCCAACAGCACCACCGCCAGCGTAAGGAAGAGGTTGGAGTACACCTTCATGACGCGCGCCACTATAAGCAAGTCGGAGTACAGCGACGCATTGGGCGTATAACTCAGTTTGTCCGCCGCCGCCATGACCTCGTCAATGTGCTTGCCGGAATCGAACATCAGCGAATAGCAATACACGTCGTACCCTCGCATATCCGCAAAATCCTCGTCGTTTATATATAGATAGCCGTCTTTTAAGTTTTTTATTCCTCTTATCTCAAACGCCTTTTTATACAGCATGTTCTCGTGCAGCAGGTCATAGCAATCGTAGTCGCATACGGTTACTTTCGGCTTGGCAGGCAGATTATTGAACGCATCGGTTGCCTCCGTAAAGTTGTAGTTGGTGCCCATAAGCGTGTTGAAATAGGACAGCGTGATGTATGCTTCCCCTTTTTTCAGCTGATTTGCCTGCGTCTTATCTATGGAACTGTACAATATGGAATATCCCGAAAAGCTTTCGCTTTTGATGGCGTCGTTGAGGAACACTTCCGCGCTCAGAATGCGCGCGAAGTAGCGCGTCTCGTCGGGGTGCCGTTTTACTTCCTCGATGTAATTGGGCTCAAATGAATACGCTATATTCAGTTTTGTCTGCGCCTCTTCCAAAAAGTCCGCGTACAGATCGGTGCCCGTCATCGCCTGCTTCTCCTGCGTGGTGATGACGCCGTCCCTTTGCGCCTCGACAGCCATCTCCATCAGCGTGGCGTACCTCTCCTTGTAGCCCGTGGATATGACCGCGTTGACCTTGTAGCGATTGTGTATGCGTCTGCCGTAGTCCACAATGGCTTGATAGGGATTGGTGGGACCGCCATTGTATATATTATTCTTTGTGCCGATCAACAGACTGTCGGCAAAATAGTCGGTGATTATGACTCCGTACGGCGTTGCCATGGGGTCTCCCGCCAGCACTTCGTAATCAGGAAATACGGACCTGAGGTAGGATTCTTCGGTCACCAGCACGCCCAGCGTCTCGCGTGAATAGAACTTTTTATACAAATCAGACTGCTTCTGCAACGAACCTGTCTCCAGCTTGTAGGAATCAAGTCCCGACGGGATAGACATGTTGTACAGCTTGTAGATGTTGCCCGTGTATCCCGCGTCCTTAAACGCTTGTATATCGCTGTCCTCCACCCTGAACAATTTGTCCGCCGCCAACATGCCTATCGCGGAATCCTCTTCGGACTGCTTCTGCATGGTGAACACGCCGTTTTCGTCCGTCTGCGCGGACTTGAACACGTCCTTGCTGTCAAAATTGTATAACATGAGGCACACCACAAACAGCACCACAGTAAAGGACGTGATAAGCACGGTCACCAGCGTGTTGCCCTTGTTCATAAACTTGAAGCTGAACTTGTTGATATCCTTCATGGGCAGCACAGAAGTGCGCTTTGGCTTTTTGGCTTTGATATACTTGAATTTGAGCGCCTTTTTGCGCTGTTTTGCCCTCTGCCGCCTCGCTCGCTTGTCGAGTTGCTCCTCCTCGGGCTCAAACGGAGGCGTAGGCACAAATATGTCCGATTGGCGATGCAACCTCACTCCGCCCTCGTAGATGGCGGCGTTGACCTGCTTGAGCTGCTCGTCGCTGAGTCTGGTGTTGGGCAGGGTGACTATCTTGCCTCTGACAAGCGGCAATTCCCTGTTTTCACTGCGCGTGATGTCCTTGACGATGTGCCCGCCGCCCATCTCGATTATCCTGTCCGCGTATTGGCGCGCGCTCTCCATGTTGTGGGACACCACCACGACCAGCCTGTCCTCGGACAGCTCTTTGAGCATGTCGAGTATCTGGTCGGAAGTCACGCTGTCAAGGTTGCCCGTAGGCTCGTCCGCAAGTATCAGGCGGGGATCCTTGACGATTGCGCGCGCAATGGCGACGCGCTGTTGCTGACCGCCGCTGAGCTCCACGGGATATCTGCCCTCGTAGCCCGCAAGCCCCACCTTGCGCAATGTCTCGGACACTGCCTCGTCGTTGGTGACTCCCTGCAACTCCAGCGCAAAGCGCACGTTCTGCTCCACGGTGAGTTTGCTTAGCAGGTGAAAATCCTGAAAAATGAAACCTGTATAGTTGTTTCTGAAGTGATCGAAGCTGTTGTCGCTCTTCAATTCGGAAAATTTTACGTCGTCGACGCTTATGTCGCCGCTCGTTATTTCGTCAAGTCCGCCAAGCAAGTTCAACAGCGTGGATTTGCCGCTGCCGCTCTTTCCCACGATGAACACCATGCCCTTGTCGGGAAGGGAAAACGTGACGTTGTCAAGCGCAACGCATTTGCGCCGATTGCTGCTGCGATATATCTTTGTGAGTTTCTCTACATAGATCATACCCAAATTATACCGCCATTGCGTGCGCAAGTCAATCATACGCACAAAGATAATATACAAATGTATTTTACTTTTTTGTCGAATACGGTTTGACTTGACGACGGCGCAATGCTATGATGTTTACAGCAAAGTCAAGGAGCGTACAATGCTTACAAGTTCACAACGCGCAAAGTTGCGCAGTCTTGCGCAAAACCTGGATCCCATCTACCACGTGGGCAAAAACGGCATAGCGGACAACATGGTGGCGGACATCTGCGCCGCGCTTGAGGCGCACGAGCTGATAAAGATCGCCGTGCTCCGCAATTCGGATATGAGCGCAAAGGACGCCATGAATGAGATGTGCGCTCTCACCGACGCCCAACCAGTCACCGCGATAGGCAACAAGTTTGTCATATATAGGCGCAGCTCGCGCGAGGACGTCGAGCACATAGAGATCTGATGGACTACGAAAAGAAGAGGTTGACTCCCGTGCAGATCCCCGAGGACGAAGCGGATCCCGCCGCCAAAAAAGCGGCTAAACAGCAGCTCAAACAGCGGCGCGCCGAGACTGAGAGGTACAAGCAGCGCTATTTTGAATACTACGACGACGTGAAGATAAACCACCGCGAGGATTGGTGATCTTTCGCAAACGGCTTGCCGGCCGTTTTTTTGTTCCCTGCCCTTCAAGACTTGCGAGTGTGGGCGCGCACAATATGCAATTTATAAACCTATGTAAGAAAATAATTACGCAAACAGGTGGACAAATTCTTTTTTGATGATATAATACACTCTGTAACGTCAAAAATTTGGCAAACGAGGTAATATGAAAATTATAATTGCCGGAATTGCCGGGCTTGGCGCCGTGGGCGAAGCCATAATGCAGGAGCTGTCCGCCGCCGAGCACAACATAGTCGTGATAGACAAGGACGACCAAAAGATAGAAAACGCCATCAACACCTACGACGTCAACGGAGTGATAGGCAACGCCGCAAGCAGCGCCGTCCTCAACGAGGCTGGCGTGGCGACGGCAGATCTGTTTATTGCGGCGACCGCCGACGACGAGCTGAATATCCTGTGCTGCATAATCGCCAACAAGCTGGGCATCAAAAAGACGATAGCCCGCGCTTCAAAACCCGAATATCAGGAGCTCTTCCAAGCCGAGGGCGATCTGGGGCTGAGTCTGATGGTCAACCCTCAATACGAGGCGGCGATGGAGATAAGCCGCATGCTGCGCTTCCCCTCCGCCATAAAGGTCAACAGCTTCAGCGGCGGGCTGGCGGAATTGGTGGAATTCAGGGTGCCGCAAGGCTCCCCGCTCATCGGCATATCGCTAAAGGATCTGGGCAAGACCTATCCCGCAAAAGTGCTTATAGTCGCGGCAAGGCGGAACGACAAGCCCGTCATACCCACGGGCGACTTTGTCATAGCGGCGGAGGACAGACTGTTTTTGACCGCAACTTCCAAAAGCATATATCAATTTTTCAAGCAACTGGGCTGGAACAAAGCGGCGCGCAACGTCATGATTGTGGGCGGCTCTACCACCGCGTACTACCTTTGCCAACAGCTCGAAAAACTGAAGATCAACGCAAAGCTTATCGAAAAGAGCAAGGAGAGGTGCCTGCGCCTGTCCGAACAGCTGAACAAGACCACTGTCATATGCGGAGACGGCACGGATCAGGAGATGATGACCGAGGAAGGCATTGACTCCACCGACGCGTTTGTCGCGCTTGGCAATATAGACGAGCAAAATATAATCATGAGCATGTACGCCGCTTCCAAGGACGTCCCAAAAGTCATCACAAAGATAGACCAGCTTGCCTACTACGACATGTTGCAAAAGAGCGGCATATACAGCGCCGTATCCACAAAGACGTCCACCGCAGAGCAAATAATCCGCTTTGTGAGGCTGCTTGAATCAAAGGAAAGCACAGTCAAGCGCGTGTTCCACATCATAGACGGCACCACCGAGATAATAGAGTTTGTGGCGACAGAGCGCTTCAGGGCGTGCAACGTCCCCTTGCGCGAGATGAACCTCAAGCGCCATCTGCTGGTCGCCGCGATAATACGCGAAGGCATACTTATCACCCCCTCCGGACAGGACGTGATAATGCCCGGCGACAACGTGATAATAGTCACTTTGCACGAGGAATTGTCCAGCCTCAACGACATACTCAACATCTGATATGAACTACCGCCTCATTGCATTCGTATTCGGGCAGATCTCGCTTATCGTGGGCTCCTTGCTCTGCATCCCGCTGTTTATGGCGCTGGGGTATCACGAGGATACCACGGTGCCGGGCTTTGGCGTTACGGTCGCGGTGGCGGTCGTATTGGGTATTGCGGGACTTATGTGCAGACCTCCCAAGGACAAGCGCGACCTGCGCCCGTCAAGCGGATTTGCCGTGTGCGGCCTGTTTTGGGTGTATGTTGCGCTTATAGGCGCAATGCCGTTTTGCATATCGGGACGTATCCCCAACTATGTGGACGCGCTGTTTGAGACCATTTCGGGCTTCACCACCACGGGCGCAAGCATACTTACCGAAGTGGAATCCATGCCGCGCTCGCTGCTTTTCTGGCGCGCGCTGACGCAGTGGATAGGCGGCATGGGCGTGCTGGTGTTTGTCATCGCCATACTTCCCGGCAACGACAAGATGTCCACCGCGTTGCTCAAAGCGGAAATTCCCGGACCCCAGTTTGGCAAATTGGTCAGCAAACTGCGCTTCACCACGCGTATTTTGTACGCCATCTACATCGTGATGACGCTGGTGCTGGTGGCGCTGCTGTGCATATGTAAAATGCCCGTGTTCGACAGCTTCTGCCACGCGTTCGCCACAGCGTCTACGGGCGGATTTTCGGTGAGGAACGCCAGCATAGGCGCCTACAATTCGGCAAGCATAGACGTGGTGATAACCATATTTATGATTTTGTTTTCGGTCAACTTCAACATCTACTACCTCATACTTATCGGCCACGTACTCAAAGCGCTTAAAAACTCCGAACTTATAGGCATGGTCACGCTTTATGTCGTCGCGACTGCCGTTATCGCAATAAATCTCGGTGTGGGCGGCAACTACGACAACGCCGCGGACGCGGTGCGTTACAGCGCGTTCAACGCCGCATCGGTGATGACCACCACGGGCTTTGCCACCACGGACTTCGCCGCCTGGCCCGCGCTGTCGCAGGCAATATTGCTGGGGCTTATGTGCATAGGCGGCTCGGCAGGCTCCACGGCGGGCGGACTGAAGATGTCCCGCGCCATCATTCTGGCAAAATCCTCGTCAATAAGCGTCAAGAGGACGCTTTCGCCCCGCTCTGTCTACACCCTCAAAATGGACGGCAAAGCGCTGGGCGAGGACACCGTGCGCAACGTGCAGACCTTCTTTGTGCTGTACATACTTATAACCGTGCTGTCCACGATGCTGGTATCCTTCGGCAACGGCTCCTTCAAGCCGGACTTCACCACCAACCTGTCGGCGGTGATAGCGTGCTTCAACAACGTCGGCCCCGGCATAGGCGCGGTGGGACCCGCAAGCAACTTCCACTCCTATGGAATATTCGCAAAATTGGTGCTCAGCGCGGATATGCTGCTTGGCAGGCTTGAGATACTGCCCATATTGCTGATGTTTGTGCCCAAATCCTGGAAACGCTTCTGATATAAAAAACACAATACATAGCGTCGTTTTTGATACCTGTATTGCGTTTTTTTTGTTAAATTTATAAATATTCGCCTTACTTTTTCTCGGTCGTTTTTACGATCTCGCCCGTCTGGAACAGTCCGTCTTTCATCATATATTGATTCATCTCCGCAAGGCTTTCTCCCTCAAATTTACGCTTACGCATGGGCTTTGCGGGCACGCCGCCCACAAGAGTAAAGTCCTCCACGCTCTTTGTGACGATGGCGCCCGTTGCGACTATCGCGCCCGTGCCCAGCGTCACACCCGGCAAAATTGTAGCGTTGGTATATACTTTTGCGTAATTGCCTATCTCAACGGGCTTATACTCCCTTTCGAGATGGTTCCATTCGCTGTGAGAGTGGGTAAATATCTTCACAAATTCGGTAAGCATGGCAAAATCGCCCATCTTCACGCCGCCCTTTGCGTCGATATAGCAGCCCGCGTTCCAGGAAACGTTGTCGCCAAGCTCTATCATATGACCGTAGTTGAAGCGGCAGCCCTCGTTGGCGACGAAGCCTTCGCCGCACTTTTTGAACAGCTTTTTGGCAATTATCTGCCTGAACGGCACCGCGAAGCCGCAATCTATGCCCAGCGGAGCTCTGTCCATCAGCTCCCACAAAATGTGCAGGTTGCGCTGCTCCTCCGTATATGGATATTCGTCCGAAAGGGGCATATAATCTCCCCACAGTCTGAAGTTCTTAAGCGCTTCCTCGGCGTCGTTTCCAAACTGTTTTTGTACGTCAAAACCTATCAAATTGAGCACCTGTATTGCGTTTTTTGTGCTCATTCCTTCGTTTGCAAGCGCCTCAACGCGTTGCAGGATCTCACTTTGCACCATATTCACCTCGTTTCAAACGCATAAGTTGTGACTGAGTGGTATCTCTCACCCGCTTTAAGCACTGTCGACTTGAAAGTCGGCACATTGCAGGCATTGGGATAGCCCTGCGTCTCAAGACAGAATGCGGATTGATAGTTGTATTTGTGTTTGCCCACAAAGCCGTCCAAAAAGTTGCCCGTGTAGAATTGCAGGCAGGGACGGTCGGTCGTTACAGTCATAAGTATGCCGCTACGCGGCGAGTATGCCGTAGCCGCCTTAATTCCCTTAAGCACATAGTTGAAGTCGTACCCACGCGCCGCGAGCAGCATATCGTCATCGTCGCCGATGTCCTCGCCAATGCGCTTGGGCGCAGAAAAGTCGTAGGGCGAATACTCCGTATCCATTATCTCGCCGTGGGGGATCAGCTTGTCGTCGACAACGGTCAGTTCGGAGGAATTTATCCACACCTCGTGGTCGAGCACACTCTCGAAATCCCCGTCAAGGTTGAAGTAGGCGTGATTGGTCAGCGAGCACAGCGTGTCCTTGTCGCTCATCGCGTCGTAGGTTATCTCAACCGCGTTTGCCGCCGTAAGACGGTAGGTCACAACAACGCTGAGATTGCCGGGATAACCCTCCTCCATGTCCTTGGAAATATATCCCAACCTTATGCTGTCGCTATTTGAGGCGTCCAGCACGCTCCACATCTTTTTGTCGAAGCCTTCGTCACCGCCGTGCAGGTGATTGATGCCGTTGTCGTTAAGTGCAAGCGTATATTCCACGCCGTTCAGCTCAAACCTGCCCTCCCCTATGCGGTTGCACACTCTGCCCACCACAGCTCCGAAGTAGGTGCCGTGGTCGTCGCGATACTGCTCAAGGTCGTCAAAACCCGCCGTGACGTCCATAAATATGCCGTCACGGTTTTTTGCGTACAGTCTTACTATCCTCGCGCCAAAGGTGGACACTTGCATGCGCATGCCCGCCGCGTTTTTAAGCTCGTACAGGCGCATACCCGTCTCGCTCTCCCTCAACAATTCAGCCATATTTGCCTCTCTTTTATTTTCAAGGCGTTTGCCTTGCATATCAAAATTTTAATCCGTTTGGCGCATTCAAGTCAATAGTAATAGGAAAAATTATTTATATATTATGCCAAATTTTTCACATATAGCACGTATTGTGTTTTTTATAAGAATTTGTTATCAAACACTTTTCGTGTTTTAATTTGAAAATTATTAACAATTTGCTACTGTTTAGTCAACTTTTTTCTTTCGATGTCGCAACCACTTCCCACACTTCCCTAACATACTCGGCAACAAAGGCAAAACTTATTCCATCACAATTTATACACGTATCGTGTTTTATGGATATTTGCCTGTTTCGACGAAAACATGCCAACTCGCCTTTGCCGGGCTTTTGCATGCGGGACTTTGATCTTTTTGCGCATTCATCACACTAAGCTCGTCTTGTTCAAAATGACGTTGGATATTGCTCCGAGACCGACTGCAAACAGCGCTCCGCCCGCGATGCACATTACGACATGAAGTATGCCCGCATTGAGAGGCGTTATCATGGGTATCATCGTAAACAGTAACATTCCCGCGCCCAATGTGCACAGCACGGACAGCCACACCTTCTGCCTGCCCACGCAAGCGAGTGTCAGCGCGATCGACACAAACACAAGCGCGAAAAATATTTTGCATATCATGCAGGCAATTATACTGCCCGCGTTTGCGCCTACCGCCGCGAGGGCAAAGGACAGCCCCGCGATTGCGCCGCCTATCATCGCGCCGACAAAGAAGAGCGAGAACATTCCGACTGCCGCCGTAAACAATACTATAGTTTTGGATAGGACATAATCAAGCTTCTTCGAACGCACGGTGAATATATTTTTTGCATAACCGCTTCTGAAATCCTCCCCGACAAATACGCATACAAATATAGCCACAAGGAAGTACAGCAAGTTGATGTTGCACATGCCCGTAAGATCCATGCTCATTCCGCCGCCCGCAGAGCCTATTGCTTGCCACACGTTGGTAAACATCGCGACAGATTCGCCCGTCTCGGGGTTTGCTCCGCTCATAAATGACGTCATAACAAGAATGAGTATGGGCAGCGCAAGGCTCACGCCGAACATTATATAGACGATAGGCGTCAAAAACATCCTGCGGAAGTCCACTTTGAGCATTGTTTTAAGACGTTTGCCGAAGTCGTTGTTTTTGAGATTCGCGTTCATATCATTTGCCCTCCTTCATAAGGTCGATATAGTATTCCTCAAGGCTTATCTTTGCCGTGCCCAGTTCCGTAACGGCTATGCCGAAGTTGCCGTACAAATAACCGGCGACCGCTTCCGCGGTAAATTTGTCGTATATCCTTATCTCGTCTCTCTCCTCGTCAAATTCAACGCGAGCAAAGGCTTTCTCGCTTACCGCAAGAGCCTTGTTCATATCCGCCGCCTTGATATATACATAGGTCGGGCAATTTTCGTTAAGCTCCTGAGCGGTCATCTCTTTGAGCATCCTTCCGCCACGGATTATGCCGTAATGTGTAGCTATTTTTTCAAGCTCGCCCAAGATATGCGACGAGATAAGCACCGTGCAGCCGTGATTTTGCGTGAGGTCTGTAAGTATCTCGCGCATTATGCGCATGCCGTCGGCGTCAAGTCCATTGATAGGCTCGTCCAAAATCAGCAGTTTGGGATCTCCAAGCAGCGCGAACGCTATGCCTATACGCTGTCTCATGCCAAGCGAGCAATTTTTGAACTTGTTGTTTGCCGCGCCGTCCATGCGCACGAGGTGCAATACGCGGCGTATCTCCTCGTTTTCGTTTTTTATGCCCAAATTGGCGGCTTGCAATTTCATATTGTTCCAAACGCTCATGTTGGGGAAACAGCCGGGAGCTTCTATAAGTACGCCTATCTTGCTGCGAACTTCGCCGTCCTTATGATCCTTGCCGAACAGTTTGATCTCGCCGCTTGTGGAAGGGATAAGTCCGCATATACACTTTTCCGTGGTAGATTTGCCGCTGCCGTTCTCGCCTATAAAGCCGTATATCGCCCCCTTGGGCACGGTCATATCAAGTCCGTCCACGGCATGTTTATCGCCGAAATTTTTATATAAATTTGTGATCTCTATCGCATTCATAGTCATTCCTCCTCAATATACGTCCCTGCGATACAGCACTACCGTGCCGAGAATATTGTATATCGCTGTCCATACAACGGAGCAAGCGAGGCACACAAGCACAGATATGAAATCAGCGGAGAGGCAGGCGTACACGGACGAGCCGTACAAAAAGATGTTGAGAGCCGCGCTGTTGCCCACAAGCGCCGCCGCGCCTATTACGGGTATGCCTGTACCCAGTACGAAGCAGAGCGCTATGGAAATGCCGAACTTCCTGCGGAAGATGATGTTGATAAACGTATACAGACTTGCCCAGCCCAGGCTCATTATCATCTTGCCGAGTATTGCGCAGAGGAGCGCACCTGCGTTTATTTGAAATGACAGTCCCGTCGCCGCGCCCGATATAATGCCGCCTATCATATAAGTCACACACATGCATAACATCGAGAACGCGCCCAACAACGTCTTGCTTATCATATAGTCTTGCTTTTTGGCGTGAGTCGTGAACAGCTGTTTGACGTATCCGCTCTGATAATCGTGTCCGATAAAGATGGACACCATGATGCCGCCGAAAATGAACACCATATTCATATTGGCATACTCGCCCATATCGCTTATCACATACAACGGGCTGTTCGCAGCTATTATCTGCCACGCATTCGTATACATCGCGCTCTCGCCCTGTCCTCCGCCCATGGAAACGAGCGCGGGAATGAACGCCGCTATTGCAATAAATATATAAAACAGCGGAGTGTGAAACAATCTGTAGAAATCCACGCCAAGCATGCCCTTTAGCCTTTCAAAAAAGCCCGGTTTTTCAAATTTAAGAACGTTTGCGTTTTCCATATTACAGCGCCTCCTTTCCGCTCATCAAATCGACGTAATATTCCTCAAGCCCCACTTTATTATGTTTTATCTCGCTGATAAAGTGCCCGTTCTGCAATAAATACGCCGAAAGCTCGTCCGCATTTTTCACGCCGAAAACGCGCAGATATTCTCCGTCGCATTCCGTCTTGAACCGTCCCGCAAGCAGTCTTGCCGCGCCCTGCATATCCGCAGTTTTGACGGAAACATATTCGCCCGAGCGGCTGTCCATCTCCGCCGCGGAGATCTCCTTTATCATCTTGCCCTGACGTATAATGCCGTAGTGCGTGGCAATTTTTTCAAGTTCGCCCAATATGTGCGAGGAAATAAGAACGGTACAGCCGAGGTTTTGCGTGATGTCAACGAGGATCTCGCGCATGAGGCGCATGCCGTCCGTATCCAGCCCGTTTATAGGTTCGTCCAATATAAGCAGAGCGGGGTCGCCGAGTAGCGCCATCGCAATGCCGATACGTTGCTTCATGCCGAGCGAACATTTCTTGAATGTCAGCTTTGCGTTATCCTCCATACGGACTATCCTCAATACTCGCTCTATCTCGCCCGCCCTGTCCTTGACGCCAAGATTTATCGCCTGCATCATGAGGTTTGAAAATACGCTTGAGTTTGGAAAACACCCGGCGTTTTCGATGAGAGCGCCCACTCTCGCCCTGACGCCCGCGTCCGTATACGGCTTGCCGAACAGCTCTATTTTGCCCTTGTCAGGAACGAGGTGCCCGCATATACACTTTTCCGTGGTGGACTTGCCGCTGCCGTTCTCACCAATGAAGCCGTATATCGCGCCCTGCGGCACGGTCATATTCAGCCCGTCGAGCGCGTACATTCCGCGGAAACTCTTTGTAAGATCATGTATTTCGATCGCGTTCATAGTCGCCTCCTTAAATTCGATACTTAAGTTATAAAACCTTTTTTTCACAAACGCCACAACATAAAAGCCGAAAAGTGTTTGGTTCTGAATTTTTTCTTATGTTACACATTCATCCGCAGTCCATAGGACGGCGGATCGCAATGCGCTTTAATTTTCGCTTGCAATTTGCTTTATTACCTTGCAAGGATTTCCGACCGCCACGACGTTTGCGGGAATATCCTTTGTCACGACTGAGCCTGCGCCTATCACCGCGTTATCGCCTATTGTCACGCCCGGAAGAACGGTAACGTTTCCTCCCAGCCAAACGTTGTCGCCGATCTTGATAGGCTTGTCGTTGAACGCGCCTTTCAGACGCTCGTCGGGGTCAACCGAATGGTTGGTGCAAATGAGCTTGCAACCGGGACCGATCAGGGCACAATGTCCGATGTCGATAAAATTGGTGTCGAGGAAGGTGCAATCGTAATTTATCATCGCCATCCCGTGAAAGCGGATATTCTTGCCAAAACTGCAACGGAAACCGTCCTCGATAAAAACATATTGGTTGTAACCCGTCACAAGCTCTTTGATGATCTCAGTCCTTTGGGGATCGGACGGTTTGAGAGTATGAAACTCGTGCAACATATCTTTCACTTTGCTCTCAAAGAGATATACCTCTTTGTCTCTACGGTCAAACTGCTGTCCCGAAAGCGCTTTTTCAAGTTCGGTCATACTCATTCCTCCACTATCTGAACGGCATACTTATCGTCAAGTCCGCGCTCCTTCAAAAAGACATTGAACTCGGCGGCAAGCTGCTCTGCGGAATAATCGACGGACTTTGCGCCCCCATGGACGCTGTGCGCATTTATGTTTGCCTGCGTCTTTGCGTGAAGCTCGTCAAGTTTCCTCGCCGTATCCGCGTTGGCGTTTGCCGCACTGCGCTTGACGCTTTCGATCACGAAGCGGCACTTTGCCTTGAAGCCTTTGGTGTGAAGAAACTCTTTGAATTCCCTGTTCTCCTCGGAATTTTTCACAGCTTCGATATTTGCCTTGTCCTGCTCGTGCTGGCGGCGAGCGTTTTCGCCCATTTGCTCAAAAGCCACTTTGAATTTTGCGACGATACCTTTGGCCTTGCAAAATTCCTCAAATTGCTTCTCGATCTCTTGCTGACTTACCGCATAATCCGCATTGTAGTTGTCCATAATTTCTGCTCTCCTTTTTTGAATATTTTCTTGGTTTTTTTGAGAATGTACAATAAGTATGGCAAATTGTTCCTCGTAGGTTTTTGCCGAAAGAAATTCCATGAGGTCGCTCATTGTGAGAGCGTCCTCAACTTCTTCTTGCAATTTTACGATCTTGATTTTCTTTGTCATAGCTTCCTCCGCATTCATCGCCTACAATTTAGCACCGCATGGATCAAAACGCCACAACACAAAAACCCGGAACTGTCGGTTTCTGAAAAAAATCTAAAATAAAAAACACACAAAATCGTTTTTGACTATTGATTTATCTTATATCGTATTATATAATTCAGCCATAAATCAAAAAGGACGGTTACGGGGAATGAACAGATCCGAGTCCAAGTTCAAAAACACCGCGGTCAGAATGCAGCATGCGCTCATAGAGCTTCTCGAAAAAAAAGATATCAACGATATTTCCATCACGGATATTTGCGAAAAGGCAGGCGTCAACCGCTCCACGTTCTATGCGCATTATGAAAATCTCTATGACCTCTTAAAGGAGACGCAGGAGAGCGCCATAACGGAATTTTTCGATTCGCTGAACTCCGACATAGGTCACATAGGTCCGTCGGACTTTTCAAATATGACCGCGGACGAACTCATCTTCATCTCTCCGCAATACCTTGTGCCATACCTCAAATTCATCAAAAAGAACAGGCGCCTTTATGAGGTCTACAACAACTCCAATGTCTTTGCCGTCGGCGAGATGGACAAGCAACTCATTGAAAATATTTTTGTCCCCATATACGCCAAAAACGGCGTGACGGACAGGCGCGTCGTGGAATATATGTCCCACTACTTCATCAGTGGCGTGAGCGCTATAACCATGGAGTGGGTCAAGCGCGGTTGCGAGGACGACATCCTCTTCATATGCGAGGTCATATCTATTTGCGTGCGCCCGCAAATGAAAGCGTAGTGATATGACATATGAAAAAGCTGTTCGATTTTTTCAAAAAACCGCCGCTTTGGCTATTGATAATAGTCGCCGTCATAGCTGTCGCAGCTATGATCGGCGGCACTCTGCTTATGACGCAGGACAGCTTGTACAGCTATGCGACGGTAGGATTTGTCCTGCTTGGAGTCATGGCTGTCACGCTGAGTTATGCTATCTACGGTTTTGTCAAAATATATCCCGATCTCAAAAGCAGAGCGCTCAAGTGGTCTGAAAACAAACCTTTCTTCAACAAGGCGTTGACCGACCCCATAACCCGCTCGATAATATCGCTTGTCATTTCGTTTGTCATCAATATGGCGTTTGCCGTCTACAACGGATCCATCGGCATAATGAACCGTTCCATATGGTTCGGCGCGCTCGCCGCATATTATATCGTGCTCACATTGCTACGCGGTATAATTCTCATATATCATATCCGCCGCGCAAAAGCGTACAAAGCGGGACAAACGGAACAAAAAGCCTATCTCAAAGACATCAAAATTTACAACAGCTGCGGCGCGACGCTTATCCTGTTGCCCGTCGCCATATCCTTCGCAATTTTGCAGATGGTGCGCGAAGGCGACTCGTTTGTACATTCGGGTATAACCATCTATGTCTTCGCCATATACACGTTATACAAAATAATAATTGCTATCTACAATTTGGCAAAAAAACAAAAAGACGATGATCTCACTGTGCGCGCCGCTAAGAATATAAACCTTGCCCAAACCTTGATGTCCGTCCTCGCCTTGCAGACGGCAATGTTCCACGAGTTCGATACGACGGGCGATGTTGTAAATGTCGCCGCCATGAACGCCGTCACAGGCGCGATCGTCTGCGCCCTGACCGCCGCAATCGGCATATTTATGATGATCATTGCCGCAAAAAAATCAAAGCAGGCAAAAGCAATTTAGCAACATGCATTATTTTATAATTTAAACGCGGACAAAAATCAACATTTATATCCGCACCCGCTTCAATTTTCTCCCGAACACATCTCCGCCGCCCTCATCGCCGCTTTGCTTCAAACAAAATAACGGCTTTATTTCGTATATAAAAAATCCCAGCCTAACGGTTCAAGTTAGGTTGGGAATTTTTTTATGCGAAAAGCGAGGACATAAAGCCCTCGCAATCTTATACCTAAAACATCAAATTTTACTGTTTTAACAGCCAATTTACGGCAAAGGATAAGTCAATATCTTCAAATATATGTTTCGGCATCCAAGAAATATAAATATCGGGTTGAAGTCCTTTGCCTCTTGTGCCCTTTCCGCTGTCTATTGCTCTGCTACGCGAAGTCGGATAATGTAAAACATATTCTCCAAAGTCGAAATATGTAAGGTTAGCATAATCGTTGACTCCCATTGTTGGACGACCGATTACTGTTGCCTTTCGCAAACGAGAAGCAATCTCCACGAAACTTTCCGCAGATGATGCGCAATAATAATCGGTAAGGACTACGACCTTTTTGGGATAGCGCGTGCCGCTTGTAGGGAACAAAAATTCATCGGGCTTTGCAGGTAAAAAACCTTTTCCTTTGTTTCTTGTCTGTTCTAATATTCGCTCGACAATATACTTTCGAACTTCGTCGGAAGTGCTACTTTTGAGATATTCTTTATACAGCTTTATCCGTCCGTTTGCATTCCGTTCGGTATATAGTATATCATCTTCTTCGGTAAAAATAGGTTTGCCGCACATAATGTCGTCATCGGCAAGTAAAAATTTCAAAAGCGGCAAAAATACGGTATCGCTCCCGCCGCAGTTGTTCCTTAAATCTATGATAAGATTTTTGGTGCAAGTAATATCTTTTGAGGCATAATTCACTATTGACGAAATATCTCCTTCGTCAAAGAAATTGGTGATTTTTATGTAGTAACAACCCTTATTGAGAAACTTGCATACGCAAGAGGGTTCTCCCATTTCTCTGTTAATATCTGTCCGAACGGAATAATCGAATGTCCTTTGGGAGCGAACGGTAATTACGTCGGCATTTGCTATGACGGTTTCCCAACGTTCTCCTTGACGGTCGGGCTGATCGCAATCGAAAAATACGTCAAATTTTTCGGCAGCTTTTTCGATTGACAATCCGTCGATGGCGACAATCTCATCTCCTTTTGAAAAGGGCAATTCCTTTTCAGCATGAGTGACGAATAAGCTGTTATCATATCTCCTGACGTGAAAGCCAATATAGGTGCGAAGTTGCTTTTTATAAAAATATAAATGTCCCCACACTTTGAAAGTTGCTAAATATTTATCTACCGAAAACAAGAAGTCGCGGTCGGGCATATCGTCTGTGATTTCAGACAAAAAAGATTGAGGATCGCCGCCTTTAATATCAAAGCAGAAAGAGGCGTCCTCGTGGCAAATATCTATTATAGTCTTTGCTATTTCAATTTTTGTCATATTTTCAAAGTCCTGTTTGTTTAAGTATATCAAAATCAGATGAAAATGCAAGCCAAAATTATGTGAAAAACACAATTTGGGAACGTAACGTGTGCTTGTCTTGATACAAGTGCGTGCGCGCGAGCGCGCACGCAAGACAAGCACACGTTTCTTGCACAAAAAACCGCACAAAATTGGCAAGCGCAAAAATCGGGTCGCAAGAACAAAAAATTTGCCCCTAAAACGGCGCACAAAACAGCCCAAAAAAACAATTTGGGATTTAGGCGTGTGTTTAGTTTTTTAACAAGTGGCGTAGCTCTGCCCCAAACGACATTTTGTCGTTCGGGAGCCCCTTATGCTCCGCCAAAACTAAACACACGCCTTTACACAAATTCACAAGTGCAAAGCGCGGCAGAAGCGGCAAAAAGCAAGAGTGCAAGTTTGAGATAAGCACGCAGGAAAACGAGATACTTCGGCAGAGATGAAAGCCGTGCGGACGGAGGCGTTCGCGCTAGCCCGCTTGCGAATCGGCCTCCCGGATCCGCACGTCGTCTTTTCATTTCCTGCCGTGAGCGGGAATTTTATCCCTTGTTTTCGCCACTTCGCCCCGCTTCG
>CANQNQ010000006.1 GCA_947625225.1 uncultured Clostridia bacterium
TACAAGGACGGAACAATTCGGATCTCATTAGAGGAAATCGAGCGTTCGGATTTGTTATCAAATGGTGTACCAAAACAAGCCTATCTTGAATCACGTCAAGATAGGCTTGTTCTTTATAACGGAAACAGGGACTCGAACGCCGCGTTAAGAAAACCGTCCGGTGGACGATTTTCAGCGGCCGGCGTGATAGCGAAGGCAACGTATAGATGTACAGGACGAATGTGGCTAAAGTATAGATGTGTGAGGAAATTTTATATGCCGAGCGGAGCGAGTCCCTATGGGGGTACCAAAACAAGCCTATCTTGAATCACGTCAAGATAGGCTTGTTCTTTATAACGGAAACAGGGACTCGAACGGGATTGTTGAGAAATTTTACCTTTTTAATTTCTCATCGTCATTGGACGGGGGAAGCTCAAGCGCCAATTCGTCCGCCAATTTGGGAGAGGATATGCCGCCGTTGCCAAGCGGCGTGAGGGTGAGAATCGCAAGCAACAGCGATATGCTGCCCATCGCGATGTAGTAAATTTTGAGCGGAGTTATAAACGATACCAGCACCAGCACCGCACCCGAAAACAGATATGCTCGCAGATTGGAGCGGCTGAGCGCGGTTTCAAAAAACGCCTTGACAGAAAATTTGCGCTTTACGGGCTTGAGATCGGGCAGGGCGGAGTTCTTTTCCAGCAGCTTGTAAAACGCCTTGATCTTTATGAGGGACACGCGCACGTTGGTCGCCTGCGTCACGGCATAGGCTCGTCTGTCAATGCCGCGCGCAAGCACAAAGGCGTGATCTCTGCCGTGTTTTTCGCACAGAGTTACTATGGCGCCGAGGTCTTGCAAGCCCAACGCGGAAAACTTGTATGCGGCTACAAATATACTGTTTTGAAGCAAAATATAGTTTTCACCATTCTTGATTTCGTCGTTTTTTATAATACTTTTCATCAATTTTATCTGATACGCGCTGCCGCGTATGGACAGCTCCAACGCCAGCCTGTCGTAGGGATATGGTTTGCCTTTTTTGCTTTTTACATAGCGCACCGTGACCACCGCTATAAGAGTGAACGCGCACGAAAATATAAGCGCGCCCGCCGTGCTGTCAAACGCAAGGGCGGACCATACGAAGGTGAGCAGAAACAGCGTCACCGTAAGCGAAAAGTAGTCCAGCAGTTTTGCCATAGCTCAATTGTTGCCGCAATTTGCGCGTACTAAACCTTTTTGGAGCTAACTTTGCACTTGAAAACGCGCGCGCGATATTGTATAATACAGCTATGACGAGGACGCTTGTATTCGGCGGGGCGTTCGACCCCCCTCATTCCCAACACGTAGAGATGTGCAAGGCGGCAATGGCGCAGCTGGGCATATCCCGTCTTGTCATAGTCCCGACCTACCTTCCTCCGCACAAGCGCGCCGGTTATCTCGATTTCTCCGCGCGCGTGCGCCTTGTCAAGGCGGCGTTCAAGGGGCTGGATCCCATCGTGGACGAGATAGAAAACGAGCGCGGCGGCGACAACTATTCCTGCCGAATACTGCCCATTCTCAAGCGCAAATACGGCGATATAGTCTACCTTATAGGCGGGGACAGCCTTATGTATCTGGACAGCTGGTACAAGCCCGAAGAGGTCGTGGCGACGTGCCCCATCGCGGTGGCGGCGCGCAGCGGCTACGGCGGGATAGCGGACAAGATAGAGGCGCTGAAGGGCAGTCTGGGCGGCGAGTATATTCCCATTGATTTTGTGGGCAAGGACGTCTCCTCCTCAGTACTCAGGGCGGAGCTGCTGCTTTGCGAAAGTCCCGCCGACATCGCGTACGACGTGATGGAGATCATCCGCCGTGAGGGCATGTTCACGCGCTACGCGGATATGGTGGACAAACTGCGCGGATTTGAGACGGAGGAGCTGTTTGAGCACAGTAAGGCGGTGGTCAAGCGCGCCGTGGATTTCAACAGCAAGCATCATCTCGGGCAGGATTTCGACAGGGTATTTACGGCGGCGTTGCTTCACGACAACGCCAAACAGAGGCGCTCGTTGGACGGGCTTGACGTGCCTGAGGACGCCGTTGGGACGCCCGTTTTGCATCAATTTCTGGGCGCGGCAAAGGCGGCGCGCGACTTTGGCATAAGCGACGATGGAGTGCTGGACGCCATACGCTATCACACCACCGCAAAGGCGGATATGACCATGCTTGAAAAGCTGATCTACACGGCGGACAGCCTCTCCGACGACAGGACTTACGACCCCATCCCCGCGCTGAGGCGCATTGCGGAAAAGGACTTTGAGGAGGGCTTCAGGGCGACGCTTGCGCACACCGTGGACAAGCTGAAGGCGAACGGTCGTCCCATATATCCGCTCACCCTCGACGCGTACGATTTTTATATCGGCGGACAGAAATAACAATTTGCGCGGGCGAATAAAAGCGACGCGTACTAAACATAAATAAAAGGAGAGCACTATGGAATCAGATCAGATCAAGGACATAATTTGCAAGGAGCTTGACGAGCACAAGGCGGTCGACATCACGGTGCTGAATGTGAGGCACCTCACGGTCATGACCGACTACTTTATCATCTGCACCGCAAGGAGCGTCAAACAGGTGAAGGCGCTTGCCGAATTTGTTGAGGACAACCTGGAAGAGGAGTGCGACCTCAAACCCATCCATTCCGACGGCGTGGGCGAAAACAAGTGGTGCGTGCTGGACTACGGCGAGGTGATCGTGCACATTTTCAATGACGAAACGCGCATGTTTTACTGCCTGGAGAAACTTTGGTCGGACGGCGGAAACATTGAAAAATATCAGCCCAAAGAGTAAAACAGTGTTATAAAAATCGGCGATTTTTGTAATAGTTGTTGCCGATATTTGTCGCAAATCCACTGTTTACTTGCTTTTATGTTGTAAGGAAATGCGGTCGTTGACGCGACCGCTTTTAAGTTTGTCAAATATTGTTGATCGCAAAATCATACAGAGCCTTTCGCTCTGCGTCGCTCATATCGGGACGTATGCGGCGAAATATGTCCGTGCTGAAAGTCACAAACACTTTGTCGCCCGCAAGCTCGCGCAGTTGCGCCTCCAGCAGTTGCCTTGCGCGGTCGCGCTCGCTCTTTTGGAAAAACGGAGAGGTGAGCGTCGCAAGCACGTATTTGCCCTCACACTCAAACGCTCTTGCGGAGGAGACGTATTCCTCCTTCAGCGCGGCGGCGATAAGCCTGTCGCACATCTCCTCCGCGTCGGGCTGTGAAAAGCCGGGGTCTATGTCCTCCTCGTCGGTCAGAGCGGGCAGAGTGACGTCGAAGCCCTCGCCAAATGGCAGAAGTTTTGGCAAAAGCTCGGTGGGATAGGCGGGCAGCGGCTGCAATTCGGGGATGTCGACCTGTCGTATTTGCGCGCATGTCGTATTAATGTCAATAAACGTCGTCATACGCCTAGTTTGTCCAAAGCGCGCAATTTTTTGCATTTTTTTGATATCCGTTGACAATTGCGCGCGGCGGGCGTACAATAATTATGCTTCGGGGCGAGGTGAAATTCCTCACTGGCGGTACAGTCCGCGACCCTCTTTTTGAGGCTGACAGGGTGCGATTCCCTGACCAACGGTACAGTCCGGATGGAAGGAGCGGCATCAAATCTGTTATCTTGCCGTTTGTACGCCTCGATATTGCGAGGTTTTTTTATGGAAAATTCGCCAAATCGAGAGAGCAATGCGCCCGCTACTGCGGGCGAAGCGGGCCGCGGCGCGGCCGTAAGAGAGGGGCTGAAGAAGTACGGCAGCCAATTCAAGCGTTTCAGAAGCGCGCGCTTTTCGGCGGCGTACATAGCCAAAATAGCTGTGCTGACGGCGGTGGCGTTTGTGCTGTACGCGTTTTGCAAGTTCAATCTGCCGTTTATGTTTCCCAGCTTCCTCGAGATGCAGATATCCGAACTCCCCGCGCTGCTTGCGGGATTCTCCATGGGACCGCTGAGCGGCTGTCTTGTGGTGGTGCTAAAGTGCCTGTTGAAGTTTCCGCTTACCTCCACGGCGTATGTGGGCGAGGCGACAGATATGCTGTTGGGCGTGGCGTTTGTGTTGCCGGCGTCTCTGATATATCATCTGAGGCGAGACGCCTCGTCGCACAAAAGCGGCATAATACGCGCCATCGTGGGGCTTGCGGTCGGCAGCGTGGCGATCGCCGCCATGGCGGTGCTTGTCAACCGCTACATCTCGGTACCGTTTTACGTCAAGCTGTATTTCGGCGGCACGTTCGAGGCGATACTCAACGTCGTGCGCCCCATATATCCCAAAGTTACAGTAGACAATTTTTACACCTACTATTTGTTGCTTGGGGTGTTGCCTTTCAACTTGCTTAGGGCTATAATAGTGTCGGCGCTCACCTTTTTGCTGTACAAGAGGCTGAGCGTAGTTCTGCATTGGGAGGGCACGTCCTTGACAAAGCAAAAGGGGATCGCGCGCACATACACGGTGCGTTCCGTTGAGGAGACTTACGATATTGCGCGCAAGCTGGCGGACGAGCTGGACGGCGGCGAGGTGATATTGCTCAACGGCGAACTGGGCGCGGGCAAGACCACCTTCACCAAGGGGCTTGCGGCGGCGCTTGGCGTAAAGGCGGAGGTCACCAGCCCCACCTTCAATATCCTCAACGTCTATGAGGACGGCAGACTTAAACTCAACCACCTTGATATGTACAGGGTGGACAGCGCGGACGAGCTGGAGGAGCTTGGCATAAGCGAGTGCTTTGACAGCGACAGCGTCACCGTGATAGAATGGAACAAATTTGAACATATAGACTCAAAACGTTACGTGATAGACATATCCCGCGCGGAGAGCGAAGTCGGCGAGGACGACCTTGAGGACAATTGCAGGCGCGTCATAAAAATATCCGTGGAGGAAAAATGAACTGTATTGCCATAGACACCACATCCACACGTCTTACCGTAGCGCTCATAAAGGGCGACGAGACCTATTTTGACGAGCGCGAAGTGGGCAAATCGGGGCATTCGTCCCTGCTGATGCCCGCCGTGTCTGCGCTTATTGCGGAGCACGGCATGAGCGCCGGCGACATAGATACCGTTGCCGCCGTGGTGGGTCCCGGCTCCTTTACGGGCATACGCATAGGCGTGGCGGCGATGACGGCTATGGCGTACGCGCTGGGCGCAAAGCGCATTGCGGTGACGTCATTTGAACTTATTGCATACAATAGGGACGACGTGCTTGCGGCGGTTGACGCGGGTCACGGCAACGTGTACCTTGCCCATTGCGAGGACGGGCGCGTGGTGACCACGGAGTTTGCCGACCATCCCGTCGAGGGCGCGCAGTACGATATATGCGGCGATCCCGCGCAGACTCTGGCGGCGGTAGTCAGGGCTAAGGCGGCGGCGGGCGAGTACGTCAAGGTACTGGAGCCGTTTTATATGCGCAAATCGCAGGCGGAGAGGGAAAAGGATGAAATTTGATACCCTCCGCAGCGAATATATACCTCAGATCGCGGCCATTGAGCGCGACAGCTTCGAGCGGCCCTGGAGCGAGCAGGCGTTTTTGCCGGAGCTTGCAGACGAGAACGCGCACTACGTCGTGGGCGTGCAGGACGGACAGGTGATATGCTATGCGGGCTTCCACAGCGTGGCGGACGAGGCGCATATGACCAACGTGGCGGTCAGGCGGGATATGCGCGGCAGGGGCGTTGGAAAGCTGCTTATGTGCGAGCTTCTGGACAACGCGAGGCGGCTGGGACTCAAACACGTCACGCTCGAAGTGCGGGACGGCAACGAGGCGGCGGTGAGGCTATACGCGGGATGCGGCTTCAAAGTCGAGGGCGTACGCAGGAAGTACTACAACAACATGCACGACGCACTCATCATGTGGCTGCATTTCGGGGAGGATATTGGCTGAGGGCAAATTTACACATCCTGTCATAAATTTCGAGGGGCGCAGAGTCGCCTACGAATGCTTCGGCAAGGGCAGAGATATTATATTTTTACACGGGTGGGGCGGCGACGCTTCCGCCTTTTTGTTTGCCGCGAAGGCGTTGGCGGACAGGTTCAGAGTGACCTTGATAGAGTTTCCGGGCTTTGGCGAGAGCGAACAGCCGCCGCGGGCGTATACGGTGACGGACTACGCGCGCTGCGTGCTGCGAGTAGCGTCTGCGCTGGGGATAGAGCGCGCTACGCTGGTGGGACACTCCTTCGGAGGCAGGGTGAGCCTGGAGATCGCCGCTAAGTTTCCGCATTTTGTTGACAAGTTGGCGCTGGTGGACAGCGCGGGACTTAAACCGCGCCGCGGGCTGAAATATTACTTTTTGATATACCTTCACAAAATTCTCGTAAGGCTGGGGCGCAAGGGGCTTGAAGGCTCCAAGGACTTCAGGGCGCTGTCGCCCGTCATGAAAAGCACCTTCAAAAACGTCGTCAACTACGACCAAACGCCGCTTCTTAAGCGCATAAGCTGTCCGACTGCGGTGTTTTGGGGGCGCGACGACAAGGACACTCCGCCTTATATGGCAAAAAAATTTGTGCGCAACATTGCGGATTCCCACATATTTTGGTTAAACGGCGGTCATTTTGCGTATATTGACGATATGGGCGCGTTTATGGCGGTGCTCACGGCGTTCGTGAGCGCGCGGGAGGAAGGATGATACTTGTAAGAGGCGATTGGTTTTACATATTGCTGGTGGCTATCGCGGCGTTTTTTATGACGCGCCCGTACCTGTACGCCATACAGCAGGACAACTACCGCGTCGGCGAGATATTCAAAAGCCGCAGGCTCGGCTTTGTATACCTCATAGATTGGTGCGCGGTGGCGGTGTTCGGCGGCATATGGCTGCTGTGCTATTTTTTGCAGGCTCGCGCATTCTGGGGATTTGTGTCTGTGTTGTTCTTTTTCATCGCTGAATTCGCAATGTACTTCATGGAGGACTTGCCCGGGCGCAAAAAGCCGCTGAGATATACAAAACGCGCGGTGAGATGTCTGATATTTGTTACGCTGTCCTCTACGGCGGCGGTGACGGCGGCGTTTGCCGTAGCCAATGCGCAAGTAAGCTCGGTATATCTGCGCTATCTTGTGCTGTTTGGCTTTCCGCCGGCATATCCTGTGTTGTTTATGATATCTGCGTCCACGATCAATGTGTTTGAAAGGCTCAACAACGCGCGCTATATGCGCCGCACCCGCAAGCGCCTCGCCGCACAGCAGGGACTTATAAAGATAGCGATAACGGGCAGCTTTGGCAAGACGTCGGTAAAGAACTATCTGCACGCCATGCTCGCGCAAAAGTACAACGTGCTGTCCACGCCCGAAAGCTACAACACGCCCATGGGGATATCCAAGACAGTTAACGGACTGGACGAGACATACGATGTGTTTATCGCGGAATTCGGCGCGCGCAGAACGGGGGACATACGCACGCTGATGCGCATGGTGAGGCCGCAGTACGCCATACTTACGGGCATAAACCGCCAGCATCTGGAGACCTTCCGCACGGAGGATAACATTGCGCGCGAAAAGTGCCGCATACTCAACCTCGGGGAGAGCGGTCTTGCCGTCGTGGGCGGCGGCGCAAGGCAGATAGTCGAGCGCAATCTCGAGGGCAAGCGGAACCGCCCCGAAGTGATATATTGCGATCGCGAGGATGGTTACTACGCGGACAACGTGCGGCTTGGGCAGGCGGGCAGCGCGTTCGATCTGGTGCTGGCGGGCAAGGCGTACGAGGTGCGCACGCTGCTTATAGGCAAGCACAACATAGACGACATAGTTATGGCGGCGACGCTGGCGTACGGCATGGGCGTGGAAGTGCCGTTTATACTTGACGCCATAGAGAAGCTGGAGCCTGTGCCTCATCGCATGGAGCTGCTGCACGGAAACGGCGTCACTATAATAGACGACAGCTTCAACTCCAATCCCGACGGCGCGGCGGCGGCTCTGGACACGTTGGCTTTGTTCGATATGCGCAAGGTGGTGCTCACCCCGGGGCTGGTGGAGCTTGGCGGCAGCGAGAGGGAAGAGAACTTCAAACTGGGCGTGCATATGGGACAAGTCGCCGACCTCGTTTTGCTTGTGGGCGCAAAGCGCACGGATCCCATACGGCGGGGACTTGCAGAGAGCGGCTTCCACGGGGAGATACACATCTACGACAGCCTTTCAGACGCCGAGGAGGATTTCAAAAACAGATTGCGCGTGGGCGACGCGCTGCTTATCTTAAATGACTTGCCCGACATTTATGACGAAAAATATATAAAATAGCTGTCTCAAAACGCTATAAAATGCAAGACAAGTATTCCAAATTGCGACAAAAGCGGGAATACTTTTCTTATTTTCCGCTTATTTTGTAATACTTTTGCAAATGCGTAACCTTGCGCGCATACTCCGCATAAATTGAGTGCGAGGTGAATATGCGCAGGAAAGTTGCAGTGTTTTTCGGCGGCAGATCACTTGAGAGTGACATCTCAACGATCACCGCAATGCAGGTGCTCAGGCACATCGACAGAAGCAAATTTATTGTGGAGCCGACGTTTATGTACGAGGGGGGATTTTACGTCAAGGGCGTGGACGACCTCGCCTCATTCAAGGCGTTCGACCCCGCCTTGCATATGCGCGTCATATTGGCAGACGGCGCGCTCAACTCCGTAAAGCGCGGACGCATAAGGGAATATTTCAAGCCCGACGTCGCGCTGGTGTGCTGCCATGGCGGAGAGGGCGAAAACGGCGTGTTGCAGGGGCTGTTGGAGTATAACGGCATTCCGTCTGCTTCGTCCTCGCTTGCCGCGTCGGCTTACACCATGGACAAACTGACTTCAAAGAGGCTGTTTGACGCGCTGGGATTGCCCATTTTGCCTTATATCCCGCTTTCCTCGGAGGACGTAAACGGCGACATGGAGGGCGTGCTGGACAGGCTGGAGGAGAAGTTGGGCTATCCCGTGATAGTCAAGCCCGCGTCGCTGGGCAGCTCCATAGGCATTGGCGCCGCAAACGACCGCTCCGAACTTAAATTTGCGCTGGAAGTGTCCTCCAAATTTGACAGGAGACTGCTTGCGGAAAGGATGCTGGTGGACTTCAAAGAGGTCAATTGCGCCGCCTTTCGCGACCGAGACAGGATAATCGTATCCTCCACCGAACAGCCCGTCTCGGCAGGCGCGTTTTTGAGCTTTGACGACAAATATATGTCCGGCGGCAAGCTGAGCGAGGCGGGACGCATAATGCCTGCTGATATAGGCGTGGAGCTCAACGAACGCGTAAGGCAGACCACGCGATATATCTACGAGGCGCTGGAGCTTGGCGGGGTAGCGCGCGTAGACTACCTTGTCGACGGCGACAGACTGTACGTCAACGAGATTAACACCGTCCCCGGTTCCTTGGCGTTTTATCTGTTTGAGGAGGGCGGCATTGACTTTGCGTCCCTCATCACGTCGCTTATATCAAACGCCTGCGACTATCAGGCGCTGCACAGGACGCTAAAGACCTTCCGCACGCAGGTGCTCAGCCGCTTTTCGGGCGGATTCAAGTTGAAAAAGTAGGATTTTATACATTATTCATACATTTGTCGATTTCCACGCGCAATATCAAAAAGTCTGTCGGGCGCTTTTTTGCTCGGCGGACTTTTCGACGGATTAGATTTACGATTACCCCATACGGTATATGAAACATTAAGATTTTTTCATAATTGGATATTTTGAATATTTATATTGCCTTTGAGGCGGTTTTGATGTATAATTTGTCACTGTTGGGGGCGGAGTAGCATTTTTATGCATTTTCATTCCAAAGCCGCCAACGCCGCACATTGAACAATATAATATGAAAAATACGATCTTTTGCAGGATTCAGTTCATGTCGTATTTTCCGCCCTCTACGGTCACAAGACCGCGATATATCTCGTTGAGATGTATCACGATTGTGCGCTCGGACAGGTTGCTGTGCAGTATGTCGCTCAGCCCCAGCATCAGTTCCGCTGTGGAGTCCTCGCGTTCGGGCTTGGGCGCTTCCGTCAGCAGCAGAACGTTTTGGCTCTTTTTGGGTGAAACGGCAATTTGATCCTTGTAATTTGTGTAAAATTCAAGGGAGATATAGCCCGGGTCGTTGTCCTTGTCAAAATCTATCAACACACGCTTTGTGCGCAGGTTCAGCTTGATCTTGAGGGGGGCGTCCTCTGTGAGGAAAAAGTCCGCGCCCATGTACATTCCGCCGCCATCCTTTGCGACGGTGTACTTCAAATCGGATTTGAGAGTGCCGTTCTGATTGTAGCCGTGCGCGTCGCGGTAGGGGCCGGTGACCTTCACCCAATTGGCGCGGTCGGTGCAGCCAAGCGCCGCGGATATGATGATGAATACCGCGCCCAGCGCCATGATTGCCAGCGCGATGTTGGACAGCGAAAAGATGGAGGAGATATCCTTTTTGGTGCGGTAGGTGTTGGCGATATGCTCATTGTCGTTGGGAACAAGCAAAAAGCGCTGTATCAGCTTTTTTGCGACGTTTGCCAACGCCACGCAGAACGCCGCCATCAACAGCGCAAGCCCAAATATGACAAGCGCCACCATTGCGGAGGAAAATGCGTCCACAGAGGCGCCGAAATACACCAGCAGCGCCATCGAAAGCGCCGCGCATCCCAGCGCGACAAGCAGGATGAGCGCCAGCAAAACGCCGTACCCGACACGTTTGGATTGAGACTGATCTTTCAAAGATGTGTTTTTCATGTCTCTATTATACGAAATCGCGCGCCCAAAGTCAATGCCAAATGCATTTATGCCGTTCTTAAATGCGGCGGGGCAGCATACATTTTGGATATAGACCAAATTCGCGCTACGTCCGCAAAATATGCGCATTTTCGCGCCTAAAGGGGTCTATAATCGAGGTGTAAGGTGTTTTTGACGGTAAAGAGGCGCAACATTGTCATCGTGCTTGCGGTGGCGATAGTCGCGGCGGTGCTCATGTCCGCCGTGGGAGCGACGTCCACCGCGGCTGTGTTCTTTGGCAAGAGCACGCGCAAGATACCCGTTTACGGAGTCGCCGTTGAGGGTGAGGACAAGGTGATAGCGCTTACCTTCGACGCCGCGTGGGGCGCGGACAAGACGCAGGGCATACTTGACGTCATGGCGCAGTACGACGCAAAGGGCACGTTCTTTTTGGTGGGCTTCTGGATAGACAAGTTCGAGCAGCAGACCAAAGCCATTGCCGACGCGGGCTTCGACATAGGCAACCACTCCCGCAATCACCTCAATATGCCCAAGCTGGACAGCGAGGAGATACGCGCCGAGATAGACTACGTCAACGACAGAGTAAGGCAACTTACCGGCGTCACGCCAACATATTTCAGGGCGCCGTTTGGGGACTACAACGACAGACTGCTCACCGTCGTGGAGGAGCAGGGCATGGTGGGTGTGCAGTGGTCCATAGACAGCCTGGATTGGAAGGGGCTGAGCGCAAAACAGATATACGAGAGGGTCGTACCCAAGGCGAAGAGCGGCGACATAGTGCTGTTTCACAACAACAGCGACCACATCCTCGACGCGCTGCCCATGGTGCTGACGGGGCTTAGGGCAAACGGATTCAGATTTGTCCCTTTGCACGAGCTGGTGTTGACAGGCGGCTACACCGTGGACAACAACGGCATACAACATCCCGCAAATCAGGCGGGCAACAAAGTAAACAAAGCGGCAACCGCCGCAAATCAAATAAAGCGCATTTGCGCGGAGGAACAATGAGTTACGAACAGATGCAGAACAACAAAGTGTTCATCACAGGCACTGTCGCGAGTACCCCGGAGTACTCACATTCGATGATGGGCGAGGGCTTTTACGACTTCACGGTCGCGGTCAAGCGCCTCAGCGGGCAAGACGACGTCATCCCGCTCACCATATCCGAGCGACTTATGGACGGCGTAGACTTCTCCGTAGGCACGCTTATTGCCATCAACGGACAGTTGAGAAGCTACAACAAGCTGGTCGGCGACAAGAGCAAACTGGTGCTGCGCGTGTTTGTGCGCGAGCTTGCCGAGGCAGACGAGCAGTCTCCCAACACGATAGAGCTGGAGGGCTTTGTGTGCAAGCCGCCCATATATCGTCAGACCCCGTTCAAGCGCGAGATAGCGGACATTCTGGTCGCCGTCAATCGCGCCTACAACAAGTCCGACTACATCCCCTGCATAGCCTGGGGCAGGAACGCGCGCTTCGCGGGCAATTTCACCGTGGGAGACAAGGTGCACCTCATCGGGCGCATACAATCCCGCGTGTACCAAAAACAGTTGGCGGACGGCGTCGTTGAGGACAGAGTGGCGTACGAGGTGTCCATATCCAAGCTGGATCTCATCAAGCCGGAAGAGTAACGTATTATGGTTTCACTTACGCTCGTTTGGGGACGTCGAACGCGCCTCGGACGAGCGTTTTTTGTGCCGAAAAATATAACAATATACTTTGCTGCCCTTAAATTTTTAAGGACAAAACGCAAGGAATATGCAAATTTTTCAAGTCAGGTGCGCATTTTGGCGCAAAATTTGTCTTGATTTTCTATCTAGCGCGCATTCAAGTTTTATCTTTCTATTGTAAAATACAAAAATATGTTGTATAATGACATAAATAATGGATAAATATCGCTTAAAAGGAGCAATATGGACATCAAAGATTATACACTGAAACTCAGCTATTCCGTGGGCGGAAAACAAGTAAATTGCGAGGTGGAGGCGTCTCAACTCAGCGGCGGCTACAGCGACGGCACAGTGTCCATAGCGGACAGATGCGAGCGCGAGGGCGTGCGCCTCGTCATGCGCGCCAACAAGCCTATAGACCTGCTTGAAGCAAAGCTGGTCTACTCCCACGCATACGACGGCGACGAGCTGTTTTTTGCCAACGGCTATCAGAGCTGGACTGTCTCCCGCGAATACGGCAGGGGGGACAGACAACTTGGGCTGAGGTCTGTGTGCAAACTGCCCGGCGTGGCGCGCACATTTGCGGGCGCCAGCGGAGACTACCACTTCACGCAGTACGGCAAGCTGTTGTACCACAGTTTTACCTATACCTATCTGCGCAAAGGCGGCACGGTGGAGCTGTTCGGCTCCCTCAACGAGCGCACGGGTTATACGATCTTTTACGCGGATATGCGCGAGGACGTGTTCGCCATCGTCAAGGATGTGGATGGGCTGCAGCTTGAGGGCGAATACGAGCTGTTTGACGTGGCGCGCTTTGTGGGCGACTACGACAGCGCGTTCGACCAGTACTTTGCCGCGCTTCCTCAAAAGCACACGGGCAGGGTGAAGCACCTTGCGGGTTACACCAGCTGGTACAACTACTATCAGAAGATAAACGAAAAGATAATCCTGCGCGACCTCGAGGGCTTGCGCAGAGCGGGTGATGACGCCAACATCTTCCAGATAGACGACGGCTACGAAACCAAGATAGGCGATTGGGAGCTGGATGAGAAAAAATTCCCCAACGGCATGGCGTGCATTGTGGACAAGATACACGCGCAGGGGCTTATGGCGGGTCTGTGGGTGGCGCCGTTTGCGTCCCAATTTTCCGCAAAGCTCAATCAGGAGCACCGCGATTGGCTCATTCCGGGCAAAAACGGCAAGCCGTTGGTAAGCGGCATAGCGTGGGGCGGCTTCTACGCGTTGGACTTTGAGAAGGAGGAGGTGCGCGAGTATATCCGCGCCATATTCCGCAAGGTGTTTGAGGAGTGGGGCTTCGATATGGTAAAGCTTGACTTCCTCTACGCCACCGCCATATATCCGCGCAACGGCAAGACGCGCGGCCAGCTGATGTGCGAGGCGATGGACTTTTTGAGGGAGTGCTGCGGCGACAAGATCATTTTGGGCTGCGGCGTGCCTCTCGGCCCCGCGTTCGGCGTGGTGGACGCCTGCCGTATAGGCTGCGACGCGGAGACCTCGTTTGCGGACAAGTTTTACGTGGCGATCACCAATCAGGAGATCGTATCCACCAAAAACGCCATCAACGACACCATATTCCGCCGTCATCTCACGCGCATATTCGCAAACGATCCCGACGTGTTCTTCTTAAGAAACGGCGGCTTCAAGCCCGCGAAGTATACCATGCAGCAAAAGCGCCTGTTGGCAAAGATCAACCACGTCTTTGGCGACGTGCTGTTTGTCAGCGACGATATAGGCGAGTACGACGAGGAGAGGCTTAACATACTTCTCGATTCGTACAAACCGTTTGACGGCAGGGTGATCTCCGCCGAGTACATAGACAAAAACGCCATAGAGATAGTATACGAGCAGGGCGGCAATTTGCACACGCTGGCGTTCGACACCGTCACCGGCGAGGATCTGCTTGAAAAAGGCAGGATATGATAGACAGCAGGGGCATTGCGGAGCTTTGCCGCGCCATAGCCGATTGCGGAAGGAGCGTGACCATAGTCGCCGCAAGCAAAACAAGACCCATAGAGGAGTTGCGCGCGCTGAGCGAAATTATGCCCGAGGCGGTTTTCGGCGAAAACAGAGTGCAGGAGCTACTGTCCAAATACGACCCCGCGCTGAAGTGGCACTTTATAGGCAGGCTTCAGACCAACAAGGTGAAGTATATCGTGGACAAGGTGCAGCTTATCCACTCGTTGGACAGGCTTCCGTTGGCGGCGGAAATTGACAGACAGGCTGCAAAAACAGGCAAAATACAGGACTGCCTTGTGGAAGTCAATGTCGGCGGCGAACCTGAAAAGGGCGGAGTTTCACCTGAAGAGCTGTCGGATATGCTGGACGCGTTGGGGCAGTTTGAGCATATACGCGTGCGCGGACTGATGACAGTCATGCCCAATCTTGGCGAGGGCGAGGCGCTTGACGCGCTGTATCAAAAGTTGCAGCGGCTTTACCGGCACGAAATGGACGTAAAGCGCCCCAATGTTGCCATGGAAATTCTTTCCGCCGGCATGAGCGGCGACTACAAGACCGCGCTGAGATACGGCTCAAATATGCTTAGGCCGGGCAGGGCGATATTCGGCGAGCGGGCATACGCGACAAGCGATATAAGCGACAAGTAAAATATAAGTCCCCATTTGCGGGCAGGAGAAAATATGGACGAAAGAAATTGGCAGGACGCGCGTTACGGCGCACAATACGGCAGGCAGAGCGCCCCGTATCAGCAACAGTATGCGCCAAATATCAATAACAATCAGAATGCGCAGAGCTACGCGCCCTATGGCGGCGGGTATCAACAGCCGCGTCAGAGCGGCGTGGTGATCAACTCGCCCAAGACGTACGAGGACGTGCAGAGGCTTATTGACCACCTCAAACTGAGGGAGCAGGTCATTGTGGATTTTTCAAACGTAGACCAACAGTCTGTATATCGCATCCTCGATTTTATGAGCGGAGCGATATATGCGCTGGGCGGCAGCATACAGCCCATACACAAAAACATCTTTTTGTTTGCGCCCGCGGGCGTTACAATAACCATACCCCCGCAGTTCAACAGGAAATGACTTCAAAATGAAAATAAATTTGTCAAAGGAATCCCTCAAAAAATTTGCAAAAAGCGCATATGAGGTCGTAAAAAAGCGCTGGTGGATCATTTTGATAGAGCTGGCGCTGCTGGCGTTGATACTTGTTGCGGATCAGCTTACAAAGATACATGTCATGGACGCGTTTGAAAAGCACGGCGACCCATACGAGGTCATGCCCGGCTTTTTGACGTTGACGTTCAGCGAAAATACCGGAGCGGGATTCGGGATATTCAAAAACAATACCACAGCGCTGACAGTCATCACGATTATAGTTGTTGTGGGCGTGCTGGGCTACCTTGCGGCGGCGCAAAAGCAGACCATGTGGCTGCGCATACCCCTCATCATGATAGCGGGCGGCGGCATAGGCAACACCATAGACAGGCTGGCGCTTGGATACGTGCGCGACTTTATGCAATTTGCCTTTTTGGAACATTTCAAATACATCTTCAACGTGGCGGACAGCTTTGTCACGGTGGGCGCCTTTATGCTTGTGATAGTGCTTGTCGTCATGCTGGTCAAGGAGGGCAGAAAAAACAAGAAGGAGTTTGAGGAGGAGCAGGCAAAAAAGGTTGCGGGCGGTCATGTCGAACAGCCTATGGACCCGCTGGACGCGCCAAAAAATATCAATCCCATGCTTAGCTCCCCAAACACATATAACTTTGTTGAACCCACCGAGGATAATACGGAAGCGACCCCATCCGAGGACGGCGGCAAGCAAGATAGCGATGCGCAAAAAGACGACTCAGGTGCGCATTTTGAATGATATGACGGCAGTTGTAGATGCACAAAAAATCAGACTTGACGTGTTTGTCGGCGAA
Source organism: uncultured Clostridia bacterium (assembly GCA_947625225.1). GTDB lineage: Bacteria > Bacillota > Clostridia > Christensenellales > CAG-917 > CAG-475. Next base: position 16,228 of record CANQNQ010000006.1, read on the forward strand.
AAGTTTGCGCTGACGCGCTCTGCGGCGAAGAGCGCAATAGAGAAGTACGGCGCGACAGTCAACGGCGTGCTAAGGACAAAGAGCGGCTTCGAGCTTAAAGAGGGGGACAGCGTGGAGTTTGTCCCGCCCGCTCCGGAAGCGCTTGACGCCACAGCGGCGGACATTCCGCTTGACATCGTGTATCAGGACGACAGCCTCGCTGTCATCAACAAGCCGCAGGGCATGGTGGTGCATCAGGCGTCCTCATATAAAAAGAGCGACACGCTTGTCAACGCGTTGCTGTTCAATCTTGACAATCTCAGCGGCATCAACGGCGTAATACGCCCCGGAATAGTGCATCGGCTGGACAAGGACACGTCGGGACTTATCGTGGTCGCCAAAAACGACGCGGCGCATTTAAGCCTCGCGGCGCAGATCCAAAAGAAAACCGCGCGACGCATTTACGTAGGGCTTTGTGACGGCAACTTCAAACAGGACGAGGGCACCGTGGACGCGCCCATCGCCCGCAGCAAGAAGGATCGCAAGAAGATGGCTATAGACCCAAACGGCAGGAGGGCGGTGACGCACTACAGCGTTCTTGAACGATACGGACGCTACACGCTCGTGCGCTTCGAACTGGAGACGGGCAGGACGCACCAGATACGCGTGCACGCCGCAAGTCTGCACCATCCCATCGTGGGCGACCCGCTGTACGGCGGCTCTACCGCGTTATATGACAAGGGACAGCTGCTGCATGCGTGCAGGCTGGAACTCACGCATCCCGTCAGCGGGGAGCGCATGACGTTTGAGTGTCCTCTTCCTCCGCACTTTCAGAGCGTGTTGGACAGGTTGAAACCGGTCGAATGAGTTTATACATTTTGAAACAGTCAATCTAAATCAAAAATATTCGATTAAATAACTTAAATTTGTTTGTTTTGAATATTCGATATTCTAATCAAAATGCAATCGTTTTGATAACAGCTTATTTCTTCATAAGAAACTCCTCGTGAGCGTCGGGAGTGGACAACATCGTCCTGAAGTTGACGTAGATCACTTGCCCCGGATGTCCCATGGGCTTGCGCTTGACGTTGCGTCGCTCGGTGTAGTCCACGTCACAGCTTGCCTGCATGTTGGACGCGGCAATTTCGCCCGCGATCTTCAGCACATTGTCGGGGACGGAACGCCCCTCGGTGATTATCACGGTGTGCGCGCCGTGCCCGTTTTTGATGTGTAGCCAGACGTCGTTGGAGGAGGCTATTTTGAAGGTCAGTTCGTCGTTTTGCAAGTTGTTTTTGCCCTTGTAAATGTCAAATCCGTCCACGCGATAGATGTAGGGCGGCTCCGCGGCCTCCTTGCGCACCTTGCCCTTGCTCGCCTTGCGCTTTATGCCGCCAAGTGAGGCAAGCTCCTCCTCTATGGACTGCGTGCCCGCGTCGTAGGGCAGCGCGCTTATCTCCTCCTCGATGGATTGCACGTAGCTCAGCAGCTCTCTGTCGGCGACAAGTTTTTTTTGAGTGAACTCCTTGGTGCGCTTAAGTTTGTTGTACTTTGCGTAGTACGCCGCGGAGTTTTTTGAGGGGATTAACCGTGCGTCTAATGGGATATCTACCTCTTGAGAGGAATAGTAGTCCAAGCAGTGCAACACCTCGTCGCCCTGCTTGATCTTGTAGATATTGTTGACCACCAGCTCGCCGTACAGCCTGTACTTGTCCATATTTTCGCATTCGTGCAGGCGCTCGAGGTCTATGGCGATATTTTTTTCCACTTTGGCGCGCAAGCGTTTTGCCTGTGTGGACAGCGTTTTGAGGCGCGCGCGGTTGCGTATCTCCCTGTCGCCGGCGGTGTACAGCGCGTCGTACGCCTCGCTCATGCTGTCGAAACGTATGACGTTGCTCATGTCCGCAAGCGCAAGGCTACGATACAAGGTGGGGTATACCTCGCCGCCTATCATGCAGGGCGCGAAGTCTTCGCAATTTGTAAACGCGGCGAAGGTCTCCTTAAATTTGACGGACTGCGCTTCGCTCAGGCGTTCGCACTGATTTGAAAGTCCCGCCCTGAACAGCAATTCCGTGACGGTCGCGCCCGAAAAGCCGGATATGTTGGCTAGGATATATTTGTGCAGATCGCCGCCGCTATATGCGGACAATATGCCGTTACAGTCGTTCAGATAGCTTGTTTTGGGCTGATTCACGGGAGAGTAGTGTATGCCGCGCATCACGACGTGTTCCCTTGCCTCCTCAAGAGGCAGGTGCTTCACCGCGTCAAGAATGACGTGCTGCGCGTCGGTGAACACGATGTTGGAGTACCTGTTCATTATCTCCACAAACATAAAGTAGGTCGCCTCGTCCCTCATCTCGGTGCGCGCGTTGAAGCGCAGGTATATTATCCTGTCCGCGTTGAACACACCTATCTCGTCTATGGAGGCGTTGGATAGGTATTTGCGCAGCAGCATGCAAAGATTGGGCGCCGCCTGCGGGCTTGGTTTGCGCGACGAGGTGAGGTGTATGCGCGGCGCGGCGGCGTTGCAGGATATCACCAGACATTGATTTTTGCCCTGAGCGCGCACAAAAAAGCGCAGCTCGTCCGCTTCGGGCTGTTGGATCTTGTCTATTCGTGCGCCTTTAAGCTGCAAATTCAGCTCTTTCGCGAGGGCGCTGAGCGCATACAGGTCGCTTCCCATACGCATATGATAGCATCTTTTCGCGATATTTACAACACCCAAATGCGCGCCGCAAATTTTGTTGTTAAATTTGAGTTGCATTTTGTCGCGCCTTATGCTATAATCCATTCTACTCATAAATTATATTGAATGGGCAGGCTTTTATAGTGAACAGGCTTGCATTCGGAGGATCAATGGATTTCACTGTCGAAAAGCTCGAAAAGAGCCAAATCAAATTCAACTTCGTCGCCGACAGCGCCGCTTTTGAAAAGGCTGTTGCGACTGTGTACGCAAAGACAAAGCACAAGTACAAAGTGCCCGGATTCAGACCCGGTCACGCGCCCAGAAGAGTCATCGAGGGCATGTACGGCGCAGGCGTGTTTTTCTCTGACGCGGTAAACGAACTCATCGACGACGCCATAGAGCAGTTGAGGCATAACGAGGAGTACAGCATTGTGGAGTTTTCCGGCGTTGACAACGTGGACATCCCCGACGAGGGCGGCGTGAAGTTTACGCTGACCGCGGTGGTGAAGCCCGAAGTCAAGCTGGGCGCATACAAGGGCCTGTCCGTCGCCAAAAAGGCGGCAAAGGTCACCCAGAAGCAGATAGACGACTACATCGAGACGGCTCGCAAAAAGCAGGCGCGTCTTGTGGATATTGACGGCGAGGCCGCCATGGGCAACACCGTCGTGATGGACTTCGTCGGCAAGGTGGACGGCGAGGCGTTTGAGGGCGGCACAGCCGCAGATCACGAGCTTGTGCTGGGCAGCCATTCCTTCATCCCCGGCTTCGAGGAGCAGCTTGTTGGCGTTAAGGCGGGCGACAAGAAGGACGTCAACGTCACTTTCCCCGCAGACTATCCCGCAGAGGAGTTGGCAGGCAAGGAAGCGGTGTTTGACTGCACGATAAAAGCGGTCCGTATCGAGGAACTTCCCGAAGTGAACGACGAATTTGCCACCACAGTGTCCGAATTTGATACTCTTGCGGAGTACAAAGCGGACGTCAAGGCAAAGCTCGCCAAGGAGGAAGAGGACAAGGCGGAGCGCGCTTACGAGGACGACCTCATCCACGCCATCGTGGACAACGCCGAAGTCGAAGTGCCCGAAGCGATGAACAAGAACGAGGTGGAGGATATGCTCGCCGAGTTTGAGCACAGGCTTTACCATGACGGTCTGAGCCTCGACGACTACTGCAAATACGTTGGCGTGACAGTGGACAAGATAAGGGAGGACTTTGCCAAGACCGCCGCTATCAACGTCCGCACCCGCCTCGTGCTGGAGGAGATCGTCAAGGCGGAGAACATCACGCTGGAGCAGGACGAGATAGAGGCAAAGATAGCCGAATTTGCTCAGCAGGACGGAGTTTCCGCGGACGAAGTGAAGCAGAATCCCGAATATATTGAATACATAATCAATTCCGCGCTGTCCCACAAGCTTATCGACGTCATAAAGAGCTTCAACAAGCCCGCTGCAAAGAAGGCGAAGAAGGAAACCGAAGCTCCCGCAGAGGAAGCCAAGGAAGAGGCAAAAGAGGAAGTAAAAGAGGAAAAACTCGCAAAGAAAGCGGCAAAATCGACAAAAAAGGCGAAGCCGAGCGAGGCTGAAGGCGAATAACATTTTCAGATGTTGTGTACAATAATGTAACAGTGCCGCGCCTCACGTTGTTGAGGCGCGCATACAATAAGGTCGATCCCACTTATTTTAATGTTTGTTTTAGATTGATGGGTCACAATACGGCTGACGGGCGCAGAGGCGCGCAAATAAAGGAGAGATATGGACTTCAAAAATCAATTGATACCTATGGTCATAGAGCAGACGGGCAGAGGCGAACGCTCGTTTGACATCTTTTCACGCTTGCTGGAGGACAGGATAGTTTTCCTCACCGGCGAGATAGACGACAACGTGGCGGACCTCGTCGTGGCGCAGCTGATCTACCTTGAGGGCAAGGATTCCTCCAAGGATATCAGCCTTTACATCAACAGCCCCGGCGGCTCCGTTTCGGCGGGCTTTGCCATCTATGACACAATGAACTACATCAAGTGCGACGTTTCCACCATCTGCATTGGCATGGCGGCGTCCATGGGCGCGTTCCTGCTGTCCTCGGGCACCAAGGGCAAGAGGTACTCCCTTCCCAACGCCAAGATAATGATCCACCAGCCTCTCGGCGGCGCGCAGGGTCAGGCAAGCGACATCGCCATACAGGCAAGCGAGATACTCAAGACCAAGAGCCGTCTCAACGAGATCCTCGCCGCAAACACCGGGCAGGAGCTGTCCAAGGTGGAAGTGGACACCGACCGCGACTTCTACATGACCGCGGAGGAAGCGGAAAAATACGGCTTGGTGGACAAGATATTCTATTCCAGAAAGTGATATAAACAGGGCATCTAAAGGCATATATCGGACGTTTTGCGCATTTTGGCAAACGTAAGTGAGGAGAATAAATGGATTATCACAAGGAACAACATTGCAGCTTTTGCGGCAAAGGCACCAGCGAGGTGGAAAAGATAATCTCCGGTCCCAACGACATCACTATCTGCAACGAGTGTATAGACGAATGCGTCTATCTGCTGGGCAGGGATGAGGAAGAGGAGGACAAGGGGCTTAGTCTTTACACCCCAAAGGAGATAAAGCAGAAGCTGGACGAGTATATCATAGGGCAGGACAGCGCAAAACGCGTGCTGTCCGTCGCGGTGTACAATCACTACAAGCGCATCTCCCAAAACAGGGACAAAAAGAGCGACGTCGTGCTTGAAAAGAGCAACGTGCTTATGCTGGGTCCCACGGGTTCGGGCAAAACGCTGCTTGCAAAGACGCTTGCGCAGATACTCAACGTGCCTTTTGCGGTGGCGGACGCGACCACGCTTACCGAAGCGGGCTACGTGGGCGAGGATGTCGAAAACATTTTGCTCAAGTTGATACAGGCGGCAAACGGCGACCTCAAGCGCGCCGAGATGGGCATCGTCTACATTGACGAGATAGACAAGATCGCCAAAAAGAGCGAGAATGTATCCATCACCCGCGACGTCAGCGGCGAGGGCGTGCAGCAGGCTCTGCTGAAGATCATAGAGGGCACCATTGCCAGCGTGCCTCCGCAGGGCGGCAGGAAGCATCCCAATCAGGAGTGCTACCAGCTGGATACCACCAACATACTATTCATCTGCGGCGGAGCGTTTGTGGATCTGGACAAGATAGTTGTCAGCCGTCGCGACAGCTCAAAGCTGGGCTTCGGCTCTTCCGTGAAGGGCACCGAGGACTACAAATACGACGAGCTTATAGAGGCGCTGCAACCCATAGACCTCATCAAATACGGCCTCATTCCCGAATTTGTGGGGCGCGTGCCAATAGTGGTGGGGCTCAACGCGCTGGACGAGGACGCGCTGGTAAGCATACTTTCTCAGCCCAAAAACGCGCTTGTCAAGCAGTACGAAACACAGTTTGCCATCGACGGCGTGGAGTTGGAGTTCGAGACGGACGCGCTTAGGGCGGTGGCTCGCAAGGCGATACAGCTGGACACGGGCGCACGCGGCTTGCGCGCCATATTGGAGGAGGTTTTGCTGGATCTGATGTTTGAGATCCCCTCCGACAAGAGCGTGCAGAAGGTGGTGGTCACCCGCGACGCCATAGAGAAGCGCGGCACGCCGTTGGTCATCAAAAAGCGCCGCCAGCTTGCCAATCCCGAGGACAAAATAGCGTGATGATTTGACTTGCTTTTGCCGCGCGGAGAGTTTGCGCTCTCCGCGCGGTTTTGTATTATATGCGGCAAAACAGGCGTTCTGAACGCGTCGATTTGCCAAAGCGTATACGCGTTGAAATGCCAAACGGGTACGCACTGATGTGCCAAGCGGATAATTTTATTAAATCTTATAAATATAAATTTAATGAATATATATGCGCAAAATACGCTTGACAAAACCTGCGCGTCAAGGGTAACATAGACTGTAAAGATAATATATTTTTATAATTATACATTGATTCAGGAGGTAAACGTATGAAACGTAATGTCTTTATCGGCGCGATATGCACACTGGTCGTCCTGCTGTTGGCGGCGTGCGTGTTTGTCGCCTGCAACGACAATAAGACTGAGACATACACAGTGACTTTCCGCGACGGCACTGCCAACATACGCGAAGTAAAGGTCAAGGCGGGCAGCGAGTTGAAGGAAGCGGACATCCCCGCGGGGCCTTTGCATGACGGCGAGGAGTTCGACGGCTGGTTTATAGAGGATGCGCAAGTTTCGGCGGGCTTCGTACCGCAGGCGGATTGTGTGGCTTTGGCGAAGTATCACGCCGTGGAGGAGCAGCCGGAGGACGATACTTTGGCGCCGCAAGTGCTTGAGTCTTTGCGTGGCAACATACTGTTTGAGGGCACGTTGACAGATCATTACACCGACGGCACGCAGGAGCCTTCCACCATACATTCGATGTATGACGCGCAACTGAATCTTGTCCTGCAATACGAGATATGGAACGATCAAGTTTGGGACTATTTCCTTGTCACCACATTTGGCAACGACGGTTTGGCATATACGCCTTACCACGACCAGTACGGAAATGTGAGATACATGCTGCCTACAAATAGCGAGGGGAATGAATTGCAAATCCAGTTTGCGGACATTGCAAACCCCTTTGAATATCTCACTGCCAAGAAGTTGATAAAGGTCAGCGACACCGCATACACCGTGGACTCTGAGGACGCGGAATATATCATTTACGCGCTTACGGGTTACGAGTATCAAAACGGCATAAAGACCTTTGAGATACAGGTGGAGGACGGCAAAGCCAAAAAACTGATATACACCACCGATTACCAAAATGATAACAACCTCACGTACTACGTTGGCGGCGATATCGACATCACCGGGGGCGTATCCCTGCCCGCGGAGTATGTGCATGATTATCCCGAACAGCCCGAACTGAAGGCGGCGCTTGAAAAGGCTGCTGCGGCGACCTCGTACACCGTTGATCAGACCGTTGAGGGCAGCGACGAGCACGTCAAGGCGTATTTCAAGGACGATCTGGTCTGGGTGGAGCAGCCGGGCGACAACTCCTACGGCTACGTAGTGCGCCCGGACGGCAACGCCTGGAGATTCCAATTCAACGGCAGCGATATGGTCATAGACTCCACGCCCGCGGCGGGCAACATTGCGGCGGTGGCGGCGACGTTTATCCCGCTGGTGGCGTCATATTCGATGTTCAAACTTGTGGACGGCAAGTATGTGCTGAGGCAGGAGGACATCGACAACTACGGCACTGCGTTGGTCAGCTACTGCGCCATGCCCTTTGCAACGGGTCTGGAACAGCAGAATTTGTTCAACAATTACGCGTTTGAGCTTGCCATCATCCTCGACGATGAGGGCGATCTGGACAAGGTGGAAGTGACGTACGCCGTGGTGAGCAACACGATCTCCACAGTCACCCTCACGCTTGACTTCAACGACTTCAACAGCGCGCAGCTGCCCACCGACCTGCACCTCGACAAAGACGTGATTAACGGTACGATCGAGGCGACATACGTCGGCACCTGGAGGGACTCAGTCAGCGGCATGCGCGTGGACGTCACCCCCGACAACATCGCCGTCAACGGCATTCCCGCAAGGAAAGTGACCAAGAGTGCAGACGGATATACCGCCGAGGTGGGCGGCTTGACCTACACCTTCAGCATGCAGAACGGCGTCCTCACTTTGCAGGAGGGCGGCAATTCGTACACGCTGAGGCGCCGCGCTTGCGATTGGGAGGATATGTTGGGTACGTACAGCTACAGCGACGGCGATAACATCGTCCAACTTACCATAACGGAAAGCAATCTTACGCTCAGGATAAACGACAGTCAGGCTACCCTCAATGCCGAAAACTTCATGTTCAGCGAGGAGGACGGCGCCACCGAGATCCTGTTTATGGCAAGCACGGCGGAAGGCACGCAGTATGTTATAATCACCTTGCTCGCCAAGAATAAGGCGGTCAACGTCTGGATGGGCTTTGACGATGATGACTATACGCTCGACGCCAATTTGTACGCCGAGAACTATGATTTTGACGATTGGAGCGAGTTTGTCGGCAGCTACAGCGACGGCACAAATACGCTTGAAGTGACTGCGGACAGCATCACTATAGTTTATGACGGCGAGACTCACACATTTGAAAAGGAAAATATCCTGTACGAGGCGGTGGAGTACGGCGCGCCGTCCTTCACTATGGTTGACGGCAGCACCACCTATGGTTTGCAACAGTACGGCTCCACAACATACAAGATAGCGTTGTTTATCGCGCAGGGCAGCGATACAAGTCCCGATCGCGCCACCGTGTACGTCAGGGAAGGCTACGAGCCTGCGGATTGGAGCATATATGTGGGCAACTTCATCGACCAGGGTGACGAGAGCTACTCCGTGCGCATAACCGCAAGCGCGCTGTATCTGACGATAAGCGGCGTGGAATATACCGCAAGCGACATCGACTTTGACACCTATCTGTTCTATGCGCTGGACGGCAGTTCCATGTGGCTGGATCGTTTCGACTTCACGGCAAACGGCAAGGCATATTCCTTGCGTCAATACGCCGTGGGTAGTGTGGAATTGCTGTCGCTGCTTGAGGTAGGCGAAAGCAGCAACTTGCCGCTTGCCACGCTTGGCCGCGACGACAAGGAAGATTTGGAGGATTGGAGCAAGTACTACGGCACGTATGCGTGGAGCGACTACTCCATAACCGTGGCGGAGCAGGGGTTGACCGTAACGCTGGACGGCAGCGCGGTCAATGCGGAAAGAGTGACGTTCTACGGCAGGACGGACTACGTCAACGGCGGACTGATGTATGCGTTCGACTTTGTCGTGAACGATGACAACTACACGCTGCAATTTGTCAGCGGACAGGCGGCGGCAATATTGACCTCCGACGCGCTCAAATTGATGTTGGTGGGCACGTCATACGAGCCCGAAACCAACCGCACGACTTGGGAAGGCTACTATGCCACCAAGGACAACAACCTCAAGTTCAAGCTCACTGCGGATGAGGTCAGCTTCGCAATGGACGGCGGCAAACTTGCCCCCGCAACGTTGGTATACTTTGCCTTTGTCGGCGAGGATGAATCATACAAAGAGGCTTTGGCTGTCATTGAATTCAATGGCGAACAGTATTTTGTGACGCTGACGGATCAGATCGTGTCAGTCTATGACGATACTGCGGCTGTATCTCATCACAAGGAAGAGCTGGACGTTGCCATAAGGACGGACGAGCCTGAAGAGGGAGACGCTTGGAAACAGTATGCGGGCACGTATACGGGCAGTAGCCCCGATAGCGTATTCAAAGTTGTCATAAGCGATTCCGGTATAACTTTGTCCATAGACAACGGACCTGCAATGCAAGCAACCAATATTACGCTCAGCTACAATGCTGAAGATGATGAATACGACTTGAAATTCACCGTCAACGGCGTAAATTATACAATGGCATTTTACAATAACGGTAGTATTGGTCTTAGTCCTGTTCGTGCCAATCTGCACAAGAACTGATTTCAAATCAACCTATCAAGGGCGCGGGATGATCCCGCGCCTTTTGCTTTCAATGACTTGATAAAAAGTTTGAGATATGCTATTTTAATTTAAGACCTTTTTGAGGAGGTGAAGCCAATGATGATCAAACAGGCAAAATTTACGGTGTCGGTGGCGGATTTTCACAAAATTCCTGACTACGGCGCGCCGGAGATCGCGATCGCGGGCAAGTCCAACGTGGGCAAGTCCTCGTTTATCAACTACATAGTCAACCAAAACAAGCTGGCAAAGACCTCATCGGAGCCGGGGCGCACGCGCCTTGTCAACTACTTTGAGCTAAACGCGGGGCAACTGTACTTTGTGGATCTGCCCGGGTACGGCTACGCCAGAGTCAACCGCGCCGAAAAGCAAAAATGGGGGGAGCTGATAGAGGGATATTTGCAAAACAGCCCCAACCTTATCAACGTGTTTGTGCTGATGGACATCCGCCGCGTGCCAAACGACGACGACAAGATGCTGCTGAACTACCTGTACCAATACGCGATCCCGTTTACGGTCATCGCCACCAAGGCGGACAAGCTGTCCGCTCAGCAGCGCGCAAACAGCCTGAAGGACATCGCCGCAGGCCTGGGCGTGGGCACGGGCGACATAATCGTAACGTCCTCTCAGGCAAAGACGGGCAGGGACAAAGTGCTCGCGCGTATGGAACAATTGCTGGAAGCGTGCAAGACAGAGCAGTGAATCGGCGGGCGACGCATGGCATTGCAGAATCAATAGCGAATGCCTTCGCGTTTACGAACAATTGAACCTATAACTTCAACATCAACAACGATGATAATGCGCGGCGAACCGCCGTCGCGTGTAACAAACAGCAGAGCAGACTTAACTGCAACACATCGACAACAAAGAATTACGCAGCGGACGGATTTCCGTCGCGCATTAAAAAAAGGAAGGGCGAACCCTTCTTTTTTTTGAAATCGCTCATTTTTTTTGTACAGTTTTTCTGTTGGCAAAAATTGTGTTTTCATCTCTCAAAAGCGCATAAATCTAAAATGTAGTATTCCAAATTGTGGAAATTTTTGTAATAGTATTCCGATTTTTGGCGTTTTTAAGAACTCTTTACAGCCCAAATATTTCCGTCAACTTGAATCCTACAAGGTCGCAGGACGTAAGTATATAGTCTATGCCGCGCTTGTTTACGATGGGCGTGACGCGCGCGTTTTTGCCGTGCAAGTGCCCGTAGATCACTTTGCTTACGCCGTACTTTTCAAGCATTGCCGTGACCTCGCTGTCGGCGTAATCCGCGCCGAACGGGGGATAGTGGAGCATGGCTATAAGCGTGTCGCCCTCGCGCATAAGCGCCTTTGCGGAGGACAGCGAAAACTCAAGGCGCAACAGTTCGTGCTTGAAAATTTTTACATCCGCTTCCTCGCTGTCCGCGTCGGGGATGTTCCAACCCCTTGAACCCGCAATGACCACGGCGGGGGAGTCGCCCTCGGGTGGCTGTTGCTTTTTGCGCGCCGTGACGGAGTGGCTTACGGGCACGCCGTCCGCCTCTACGCGATACGCGTTGTTTTGCAAAAAGCTGAAGCCCTTGAAGCGCGCGCGCATCTTTTCAAGGGAGTTCCAGTAGTAGTCGTGATTGCCTTTGCCCACTATCTTTATGCCGGGCAGCGCGTCGACAAGCGCGTAGTCGCTTGCCGCCTCGTCCATCGTAAGCCCCCACGACATATCCCCGCCCAGCAGCACGACGTCGGAGGGGCTCACTTTGTCGCGCCAATCGGCGGAAATTTTGTCAAAGTGGTTGTCCCATCCCTCGCCGAAAATATTCATGGGCTTGGGCACGGATGTGGACAGATGAAGATCGCTTATGGCAAACACTTTCATACCGCCATTATATCCCAAAACGCGCGGCGTTGCAAGCGCCTTTACGGTAAAGATACTCAATAATGTGAAAAACAAGATACATATTGTAATTTTATATATATCAAACGTTTGCGTGCGCGTATAAAAAAAAGCGCAGCGCCTGTGGCTGCGCCCCTTTGTCTGAAGTGGCTCAGGTCGGGAAGATGGGCAGATCGAATACGCCCTGGCACGCGTCCTGGCTGAATTCGGTGCACTGCGGTATCTTGCAGTAGCCATACGACGGGATAAGCAGATTTACATCCGCCTGCACCTTCAGTATAACCGTCACGCACGAGGTTATGTTGAAGGTGTTGTCGCCCGCATATGTACCTCTGGGCGCCGCCATGCTTACCGTCGCGGCTATCGTAGGCGCTATAACGCTGCCTGTGGGCACGCACATGATGACGTCCTGCGCCACGGATACCGTTCCCGTCCCCGCGCCCGCGACGCCGTTGGCGTCCGTATAGGCGATCTGAACGGGTATTGCTATTGTTGTCGTCACTCTGGACAGTCCGGGTCTGTCGGCGATGGGCACAACGGACAGGGCGGTTATGGCGCCCGTGTTGGACGTTGAGGACCCGCTGACGAAGGTGAGCGGCAGGGCAGGGTCCGCAGGCGCAAGGTCGGTCAGCGTGACCGTGCTGTCTATGCTGGTCTGTAGCATGCAGGCGTCAAAAATTTTTGTGGTCTGTATGCACACCTTTTCGCAAAGTCCGTTGAGAGGATTGCCGCTGATGTTCCCGGGACATCCCGCGTTTGAATTGTTGTTGCAAAAAGACATCTTTTTACCTCCTTTGCTGTACTATATGTCGTACGCCGCTTTTTGTTGCAAAACAGAGGCGGGCGACAGGAATACGGGATTTTCGACAAACAATTAACTTTGTAAACTATAGAAGCAAAATTTCTTAAAAAATTTTTTCAAAAAAATTGTCAAATATCCACTAAACAGTGGGAAAAGTGCAGGTGGGCAAAAATGGGTAAATCCCTTGACAGGGCATAATGTTGATGTTATAATATTGCCATAATACGCTGAAGTAGTATCCGAGGAGTTGCAAAAGTGGCTTTTTTGACAGGCACATACCGCTATACGCTGGACGATAAAAACAGGGTCAGATTTCCCGCCGCGTTTGTTGAGGCGCTGGGGGACGGTCCCATTATGGCTCCGGGCGTGGGTGGCAGGATCAACGTGTACCCCAAGGATATGTTCGAGCGCATGCATCAAAAGCTGTTCGACCCCGACCCGTACAACGAGGCGGAGCAGGACGCGACGACATTCCTTATGACTCATTTGCAGACGCTTGAATACGACGCTCAGGGCAGGATCACCGTGGACGCCTCCTTCAGAAAGGATCTGCAAGTGGAAAAGGAGCTGGTGTTTGTAGGAAAGATAAGCTTTGTGGAAGTGTGGCCGGCGCAGCTGTTTGACAGCAGGGACGAGTTGCTATCGCCCGCCAGCATAACGCAGATGCTTGCTTCCCTCAGCAAGACTCTTGACGAGAGATAACCGCTTGCGCTATGGAATTTGTACACATCCCCGTCATGCTGAGGCAGTGCATAGATGGACTTGACATAAAACCCGACGGCATTTACGTCGACGGGACCGTGGGCGGCGCGGGACACTCCGCCGAGATAGCCGCAAGGCTTGACGGCGCGGGCAGACTGATCGCCGTGGACAAGGACGAGGAAGCATTGCTTGCGGCAGGGCAGAGGCTGAGCGCGTATATGGACAGGGTGAGCCTTGTGCATGACGACTTCAAAAACCTCACCTCCGACCTCGACGTGATGGGCGTGGACAAAGTGGACGGCATACTGCTGGACCTTGGAGTGAGCAGCTATCAGCTGGACAACGCTCAGCGCGGCTTCAGCTACATGCAGGACGCGCCGCTTGACATGAGGATGGACAAGGGGCAGTACCTGACGGCGTTCAATATTGTAAACGAATATTCCGTCAACGAACTTGCCCGCATCCTTTGGGAGTACGGCGAGGAAAAGTTGGCGAGGCGCATTGCCGAAAACATTGTCAAGGCGCGCGAGCAGCACACGATATCCACAACTTTGCAGCTAAGCAAGATCGTGGAGGACAGCTATCCCGCCAAGACAAGATGGAAATACGGACATCCCGCAAAACGCACATTCCAGGCGATCAGAATCACTGTTAATGACGAGCTGACCGCGCTTGGAGAGACTATTAAGGATATGGCGGGACGCCTCAAAACGGGAGGAAGGATGGCGGTCATCACGTTCCACTCGCTTGAGGACAGAATCGTAAAAAATGCATTCAGGGAGCTCAGCACCGATTGCATATGTCCGCCGGATTTCCCGGTGTGCGTGTGCAACCATCATCGCAGCGTTGAGCAAGTCAATTCAAAGCCGATAACGGCAAGCGAGGAAGAGGTTGCCTCCAATCCCCGCGCAAAGAGCGCAAAGCTGCGCATAGTGCAGAAAGTGTAGCGCTCAAAAACAAAAAAACGGCAGCCTAACCGAATGGAATCGGTGTAAAGCAGAAATTTATGGGAGAGAAAAATGGCTATAACACTTGAGGATCTACTTAGCAAGAACAGTGCGGAAAGCAGTGTGGACGGCGCGTCCAACGGTCGTCCCACTTTTGAAGATTTCAAAGCCTCGCGCGAGATGTCGCGCGGTGATTTTGCCATGCGCGATCAGACGGCGCCCATGCGCGACAGAGTGGTTGAAAATTACGATCGCGCGCCTCAATACAATGTTGCGCCCACTCCCATTGCGCGTCCCGACTTCAGCCGTCAGACGGAGCAGTATCGCGAATATAACAACAACAATTACGGCATGGGCGGCTACGGTTTGCTTGACAACAACGGCAGGCTGACTTCCCAAAACGCCATTCCCGAGCAGGGGCAGGCATACTTCGATCCCTCTGCGCAGGCTACAAGGCCCATGGCATATGACTACACGGTAGCCGACGCCGCAAACGCAACCGCAAACGCCAATGCGGACGACCTCTATCAGAGACTGTCCACGACGGGCAGCGCTCCCGTAAACGATGAGACCAATATGTACTACGAGGCGGCGCAGCGCAACAGGGAAGAGCAGCAGCGTCAACAGCGCAGACTCAACACCAAGGGCAAGATAATTATCGGTCTGTACGCCGCGGTGGTAGCGGTGGTGGTGGCGCTTATAATAGCAAACGCCGCAAAGATAAACAAGGGCGAAGCGGTAACTCCCACTTCCAACATCGAGATAGTGCAGGAGGACGTCGAGCTGTAATATTTGGACCCCATCTCAAATAAATTTGAGTATGAGGCACCAAAAAATCAAATCGCAATCATTTCATCTTTATAACCCAACGACAAGACTGCCGGCAGTTTTACTGCTGGTTGTCTTTTTATTTCTTGCGGTATTTGTCAAGATGTTTTGGGTGATGGCGGTAAGCGGCGGCGACCTTCAGCTGAAGGCGGCGGATCAGTGGCTGAGGGACATCCCCACCGACGCGCCGCGCGGACGCATACTTGACAAAAACGGAAACGTGCTTGCCGCAACTTCCACGCGCTACAATCTCTACGTACGCCCCGGCGACGCAGACGACAAACCCGCGCTTGCCGCGCTGCTGGCGCAGATATTCGGCTACGATCACGACAGCATACTTCAAAAGATCTCCAAAAAGACCTCCGAAGTGACCGTCGCGACTCGCGCCACAAAGGAGCAGCTCAACGCCGTGTTTGCAAGCGGATTGAGGGGGGTGTACTACGCGGAGGACAACTTCAGATATTATCCATACGGCGATTTTATGACGCAGGCGCTGGGTTTTTGCAGTTCGGACGGCTTCGGCCAGACGGGATTGGAGGCGTATTACGACAAGTATCTGACGGGCGTGAACGGCAGGATAATGACGCAAACGGATCTTATAGGCAGGGCGCTTGGCGGCAGCTACTACCAACCCGCGGTGGAGGGGCTGGACATTGTGACGGGGCTGGACGGCGGCATACAGCGCATTGTGGAGGGCGCGCTTAAAGAGGCGGTGGCGAAGTTCGATCCCAAGCGCGCGGCGTGCATAGTGATGGACTACAACAGCGGGGAGATCGCCGCGCTTGCCGAGTATCCATCCTTCGATCTCAACGACGTGCCCCGCGACGACCTCGAAAAACTGTTTTCCACTTCAAAAAGTACCCTCATATCCTCAGTTTACGAGCCGGGTTCCACATTCAAGATACTCACCGCCGCGGCGGCGCTGGACGCGGGCGCGATAAGCACGTCCACGCGGTTTTACTGTCCCGGCTTCCACATTGTGGACGGGCAGCGCATACGCTGCTGGAAGGCAAAGGGGCATGGATCCATCGACTTCGCTCAGGGAGTGGCGGGCAGCTGTAACGTCGCGTTTATGGAGAGCGCCATGAGGCTGGGCACGGACAAATTTTACGGCTATCTGCGCGATTTCGGGCTTATGAACAGGACGGGCGTGGATATGACGGGAGAGACGAGCGGACTGTTTATCCCTCAGAATGACGTAAAGACGGTGGATCTTGCGCGCATAGGCTTCGGGCAGGCGGTGGCGGTGACCCCGATAGGGATTATAAGCGCGACTTCGGCGGCGGTAAACGGCGGCACGCGCATAACGCCGCATCTGCTGACGGACGTGAAGGACAGACAGGGCAACAGCGTGCTTGCTCCCGCGCTGTCCGTCGAGGGGACGAGGGTGATAAAGCGCGAGACTTCCGAGACCTTGCGCGCGCTGCTTACAAGCGTCGTCACCGAGGGCAGCGGCAAGAGCGCCTACGTCCCGGGATATACCATCGCGGGCAAGACGGGCACGGCGCAGAAGTACGAAAACGGCAACATTGCCTCCGGCAAATATATATCGTCCTTCCTCGGCTTTTCGCTGACGGAGGGCGCGGAGTACGCGGTGCTTCTCATCGTGGACGAGCCAAAGGGATATATGTACTACGGCTCGCTGGTGGCGGCGCCGCTGGTGGGAGGCATATTTGCGTCCGTGTTCGACTATCTGGGCGTGGCTCCGACGTACACGGGCGAGGAGGCAAAGATAGTGGGCGAACCATTTGCGCTTCCCGACTTTTGTGGGCTGGGCGTGAGCGAGGCGAGGCTGGAGCTTGCAAAGCTGGGACTGTATTGCGAGACGGACGGCGACGGCGACAAGGTGACGGGGCAATATCCCGCGGCGGGAGCCACTGTGGACAAGCGCAACGCGGTGCTGTTGCTGACATAGTTTTGGGGATATGAGGGCGTAAAAAGATATTCCGTTTGTGACTACTTTTGCGGTGCGGTTGATTATGCCCGCGCAGGCATTTATCATAGACGATATCAACTTTCGGAGGTCGGATAATGGACTTGAAAAAACTGCTGGAAAATGTGCGCGTGCTTGGCGGCAACGCGGACGCGGATACAAAGATAAACGACGTAAAAAGCAATTCGAATGAGGTGAGAGAGGGCGACTTGTTTGTATGCATGAAGGGCGGCAAGGAGGACGCATGGGAGCATCTTGGCGACATCCGCGTTCCGTTTGTGGCGCTTACGGACAGAGCGCCCTCCGACCCCGCCGTGCGCTACGTGCTGACGGACGACGTGAGGCTGGCGTACGCGCAGGTCTGCAAAAACAGGTTTCTGGACCCGCTTGCGGATATGAAACTTATCTCCGTTGTGGGCACCAACGGCAAGACGTCCACCGCGCATTATATCGCTTCCATACTTGCCTATGCGGGCATAAAGTGCGGAGTTATAGGCACAGAGGGCCACTACATCCTTGGGCAAAAGGTGGGGGAGAGCCTCACCACTCCCGACCCGTACGAGTTTTACGAGCTGCTGTTCCGCATGCGCGCCAAGGGCTGCGAGGCGGTGGTGTCTGAGGTGAGCGCCCACGCCATCCACTTCAAAAAGCTGGGCGACGCGGTGGCGGATATAGCCGTGCTCACCAACATTTCGCAGGACCATCTTGACTTTTTCGGCACGTTTGAAAAGTATGCGGAGACAAAGTTGTCCTATTTTACAAGCGAGCACGTGGTTACAGCCGTGGTCAACGCGGACGATCCCTTCGGCGGGCGGATCATGCGCGAGGCGGAAGCGCGCGGGATAGAGGCGCTTGGTTACGGGCTGTACGAGCCTGCGGACTGTTTTGCCGTCAACGTGCGCGAGGACATGGACGGGATAGGGTTTGTGTGCAACCTGCAGGACGATATAGCTCAGATAAGGTCGAGACTGTACGGCGAATTCAACGTGTACAATCTGCTTGCCGCGCTTTCGGTGGGGCATGCGATGGGGCTGGACGCGCGCACGCTTGCGCAAGCGGCGGTGCGCATAAAGCCCGTAAAGGGCAGATTCAGCGTACTGAGGTGCGAAAAAGGCAATGTGATAATAGATTTTGCCCACACGCCGGAGGGACTCAAAAGCCTGCTGTCCACGGCGCGCACGCTGACTAAGTCGCGGCTTATAACGGTGTTTGGCTGCGGCGGGGAGAGGGACAGGAGCAAGCGCCGCGTCATGGGCGAGGTGGCGTCAAAATACAGCGACAGCATCGTGCTTACCTCGGACAATCCGCGCGGCGAGGACCCCCGCGCCATCATAGAGGACATAGAGAGCGGCGTGTGCATAAAGGACTGTAAGGTCATCGTGGACAGGCAGGAAGCCGTGAGATACGCGCTTTCGGAAATGGAGGAGGGCGACACGCTGGTGCTGGCGGGCAAGGGCAACGAGAGCTATCTTGAAGTCAAGGGAAAAAAACTGCCGTACAGCGACTTTGACGCGGTGGCGAGGTTCGGGCAACTGAGATGAGCGATTTTGTAAAGATATTGCTGTACTTCATCGCCTCGTTTGCCATCGCGGCGGCGGCGGGAGCGCCCGTCATAAAGTTGATGTCCCGCCTCAAGGCAAAGCAGACGGTGCTGGGCTACGTCAAACAGCACGAGTACAAAAGCGGCACGCCCACGATGGGCGGAGTCATATTTCTGCTGCCCATGACGATTTTTTCGCTGGTGGAATTCACATCTTTTTCACTGGTGGCGATGGCGCTTACGCTGGGTTTCGGCGTGCTTGGATTTCTGGACGATTTTATAAAGGTGCATTATTCCCGCAACCTCGGGCTCAAGCCCTATCAGAAGATAATAGGACAGCTCGGCCTTGGGGTGGCGGCGGGCTATTTTGTATACGCGTCGCCCTTTGTGGGCAGTGGCGTAAACGTGCCTTTCGGCGCAAGCCCGGAGCTTGGGTGGGGCATAATCCCCGTGATTGCGCTGGTGTACATCGCGACCACCAATTCCGTAAACCTTACGGACGGATTGGACGGACTTGCGGGCGGCTGTTCGGTGGCGTACTTCATAGGCTTTGTCGCGCTCACCCTCATGTGCGCATATGACGCTGCGCGCGCGGGGGACGGCGAGTACGCAAAACAACTGACCTCTCTCGCGGCGTTTTCGGCAAGTATGCTGGGCGGCGTGCTGGGATATTTGCTGTTCAACGGCTATCCCGCAAAGATAATGATGGGGGACACAGGCTCCCTCGCGTTGGGCGCGGCGTGCGCGTGCGCGGCGGTTTTCAGTCGAAATGCGCTTTTGATAATCACATCAGGCATAATGTTTGTATGGTCGAGCATAACTGTTATATTGCAGGTGCTCTTTTTCAAGCTTACAAAAAAACGAATTTTCCGTATGGCGCCCTTCCATCACCATCTTGAGATGAAGGGCATGCATGAAAACCGCATTGTCGCGCTGTATTTTGCGATAAGCATGATCGGAGGAGCCCTGACACTTATTTTTGCGAGGGCAATATGAATCTTGTTGGCAAAACGGCGGTGGTGTACGGCGGGGGAGTCAGCGGACTTGCCGCGGCACAACTGCTTACCGCAAAGGGCGCGCGAGCCATAATTTACGACGACGATCCCCACAACAAAAACGCGGTGAACAACCTCAATGTGTTTGCGGCGGCGGATATCATTGTGCTCAGCCCCGGCGTGGACTGCGCGAAGGATATACTGCTTGACGCCAAGCTGGAGGGCAGACCGGTCATAAGCGAGTTGCTGCTTGCCTCCCGACTGTGCGTGGCGGAGCAGATCGCCATCACGGGCACCAACGGCAAGACCACGACGACTATGCTTATCGAATCAATTCTACGCCAAGCGGGAAAACGCGCGCATGCGGTGGGAAATATAGGCAAACCCTTCAGCTGGCTTGCCGACAGGCTGGACGCTACTGAGATAGCCGTGATAGAGGCGAGCAGTTTTCAACTGGAGAGCAGTCCCGACTTTTCGCCGGACGTGGCGGTGCTTCTCAACATAGCTCCCGACCACCTGGAGAGGCACGGCAGCATGCAGAAGTATATTGCCGCCAAAAGCATGATCTTCCGCAATCAGGGGGAGCAGGACTATATCGTATACAACGCCGACGACGAGACCGTGTGCTCGCTGCTGCCCGAAATGCGCGCGCGCAAGGTGCCCTTCAGCGCAAGTCGTCCCGTGAGCGGCGGCGCGTACATATCCTCCGGCTTTGTGTGCTTTGACGGCAGACCCGTGATAGCGGTCGAGGATTCCGGTATGCGCGGCGCGGAGCTCGAGGATCTGCTTGCGGCGGTGGCGGTGGCAAAGTTGTACGACGCGTCCGACTACGACATATGCGCGGCGGTCAGCCGCTTCGAGCGCCCTCAGTTCAGACGGCAGACGGTCGGCAGCATTGACGGCATACGCGTCGTCAACGACAGCAAGGCGACCAACGTGTCCGCGTGTCTGGGCGCGTGCGCGGCGGAGGACTGTCCCACTACGCTGATATTGGGCGGGGCGCGCAGAGCGGAAAACTTTGACCTGCTGTTTGAAAAACTGCCTTCCAACGTGCTGGCAGTGGCGGCGGTGGGCGACAACGCGCAGGACATCATGGGCAGCGCGCTGAGGAGAGGATTTGACCCGTCGCGAATAAAGATTTTCGACGACCTCAAGGACGCGCTTGCGGGCGCGCTGGAGTACGCGCGTACGCTGGGTTGCCAAAGCGTGCTGTTTTCGCCGGCTTCAAAAAGTTTTGACAGATATGCCGACTACGTAAGGCGCGGCAAGGCGTTCGACTGCGCGGCAAAGGAGTTGGGCGCAAAGTGAAGGGCAAATTGCTTACCGCGCGTCCGTCCCGCGACGGGGGACTTGACAGACCCCTCTTAGCGGCGGCGTTGATTCTGAGCGCGTTGGGACTTGTGTTTATATATTCCGCGTCGTCTTACAGCGCCGCCTTACAGCTTGGCGACGCGTTTCATTATGTCAAGACGCAGGCAATCGCGTTGGCGATAGGGGTGTTCGGCATGGCGTTGCTGTCCTTTGCGGATATTGAGAAGTTTGAAAAGTTGTCTATTCCGCTGTATCTTGTGGGGCTGCTTATGCTGGGGCTGGTGTTTGTACCCGTGCTGGGCGTGGAGAGCTACGGCGCGCGCAGGTGGCTCAACCTCGGCTTTTTCACCATACAGCCCTCCGAATACGCCAAATTCTTTATGGTGGCGGCGCTTGCGTACTATGCCTCCCGCGCGGATATGAAGAAGGCGGGCAACGTCGCCGTAATGCTGCTTATGGGCGCGGCGGTTGCGGCGCTGTTGATGTTGGAGCCCAATATGTCCATCACGATGTGCGCGGTCGCCGTCATATTTATAATGCTGTTTGTAGGCGGCGCAAAGATGGGCGTGATGGCGGCATTGATTTTGCCCGTGATAGGCGCGGCGGTCGTGCTTATAGTGGCGGAGCCGTACAGAATGCAACGCCTGCTGGCGTTTCTCGACCCGTGGCAGTCGCCGCTGGAGGAGGGATATCAGCTTATACAGTCCTACTACGCGCTGGGCAGCGGCGGGCTGTTCGGCGTGGGACTGTTTGCGTCAAGGCAGAAGTATCTGTTTTTGCCCTTTGCCGAGAGCGATTTCATACTGTCCGTCATAGGCGAGGAGACGGGGTTGGTGGGCGTAGCGACGGTGATGGCGCTGTTTATCCTCATTGCGGCGCGAGGCATAAAGATAGCGCGGCAGGCTCAGAGCAGATACGCTTGCTATCTCGCCGCGGGCATAACCGCCGTGACCACTGTGCAGGCGCTTGTCAATTTTGCGGTGGTGTGCGGCGCGATCCCGCCCACAGGTCTGCCTTTGCCATTTGTCAGCGCGGGCGGAAGCTCGCTTGTGGCGTACATGTGCGCGGTGGGTTTGCTGCTGTCCATATCGCGCAGGCGGGTGAGCTATATAAGCGCCAATGACGGAAAGCGCGCGCCCTTGCGCAGGGTTTAACACTTGAGGACGGCGCGCGCATACGGTGAAGTATGAAGGATATTTTTGTGGCAACGGGAGGCAGACCACTGAAGGGGAGCATACGGGTGCACGGCGCAAAAAATGCCGTGCTTCCTTTGCTTGCGGCGTCCATATTGACGGACGAGGCGGTCGCGGTTGATGACTGTCCCTTCATCTCGGACGTTGACGCCATGACCTGTTTGCTTACGCGTATGGGCGCGCAGGTAGAGCGCATGGGCAGGCGTATTTGCGTGCGCGCAAAGGACGTCATGCCCGCCGAGGATATGAAGGAGTTGTGCGGAGCGATGCGCTCATCCATGTTTTTGCTGGGCGCGCTGTTGGCAAGGCAGGGCGAGGTGCGCGTTCCGCTGCCGGGCGGCTGCAAAATAGGGGACAGACCGCTGGATATACATCTTGACGGAATGGCAAAGCTGGGCGCGGAGGCGTCCGTAAGCGCGGGGGAGGTGCATTGCCGCTGTTCGCGCCTCAAGGGAGCGGACATAGTCATGCGCTATCCAAGCGTGGGCGCAACGGAAAATCTGTTGCTTTGTGCCGCCGTAGCCGAGGGCAGAACGCGCCTTATAAACTGCGCGAGGGAGCCCGAAATAATCGCGCTTGCGCGCGCGCTCAACGCGATGGGCGGACGCGTGCGCGGAGAGGGCAGTTCGGTCATTACGGTGGATGGAGTTGACAAACTGCACGGCGCAACGCTTGTCCCCGATCCCGACAGGATAGTGGCGGGCACGCTTATACTTGCCGTCGCTCTCTTGGGCGGAGACGTGACGGTGTTTGGCGCAAGCAAGCGAGATTTGGACAGCCTTTTGCCATACGTCTGTTCGCCCGATATGCGCGCGAGCGCGGATGGTGCGGGCGTGCGCGTGGTCTGCGACGGCGGGCGTATGCGCGCGTTCGAGGCGTGTACGGCTCCTTATCCGCTGCTGGCTACGGATATGCAGCCCCAGCTGTTTGCCTGCGCCCTCAAGGCGAGGGGAGTGAGCAGGATAACGGAAACCGTGTTCCGCAACAGATTTGCCCATGCGCGCCAATTTGAAAAGATGGGCGCAAAGATATATCTGACGGGCAGCACAGCGACAATAGTGGGAGTGGACGCACTGCGCGGGGCGGCGCTGAAGGCGGACGACCTGAGGGGAGGCGCGGGACTGTGCCTCGCCGCGCTTGCCGCAGAGGGCGAAAGCAGGATAGAGGGCGTGGAGTACATAGACAGAGGCTACGAGGGTCTGGAGGAGACGCTGTCCTTGCTCGGCGCGGACATAAGGCGGGTGCGCGTCGACGAAAAATAGGGGGATATTTGCCCTCATATATACTTTTTGAGTTTCCAAAAAATCCCAAAACGCGCCTCATATCGCCAAAAACACTGTTGATATGCGCATATATTGCGGTGCGCGCCCTCATTTGAACACCATTGATTTTTTTTGAAAATATTTTTGCCAAATCTGTTGACAGCCCTATATTATAAATATAAAATAAATTATGAGTAATACGCGCTTGCGCGTTTAGAGGGAAGCAATGGGTCTGTTCTCCAAAGATATAGCGATCCTGGACGTCACGTCAAGGACGGTCAGCGTCATGATAGGCGTAAAAAAGGCGCGGGGTCCGTTTGTCGTAAAGGGCGCCACCGAAAAGCCGCATCAGGGTTACTGCAACGGCAAGTGGTACGAGCCTGCCGACACCTGCAAGGCGGTCGGCGACGCGCTGAGAGACGTGCTTGAACAAACGTCGTCGCGCACAAAAAAGATATATATAAGCGTCCCGGGCGAGTTCGCCAAGGTCGTCACCAAGGAGGTCGACCTCAATCTTGACAAATTGAGGCACATCACCGACGACGACATTGACGCTCTGTTCAGGACGGGCAACGATTTCAAGGACAGCGAATGCGACTACGTCGTTGCAAACACCTCCGCCATATACTACTCCGTTGACGGCGAGGACAAGCTGTACGGCGACGTGCGCGGCGTGGAAGCAAGCTCGTTGCACGGCTGTCTGAGCTATATGCTTGCGGAAAAGGGCTACGTCGAGATGTTTGACAAGATCGCGTCCGATATGGGCTTCAACGACGTGCGCTACATCTCCACCGAGTGGGCGGAGTGCGTAAGTTTGCTTGACGACAAGCAGCGCGAAAACGTGTTTGTGCTTATAGACACGGGATACATATCCTCGTCCATCACCATCGCCAAGGGAGAGGGCATACTGGATATGCGCTCGTTCTCCATGGGAGGCGGGCACATCGCGGGCGATATATGCGAGTTTCTCGGGGTTTCATTCGACGCCGCCGAGGACGCAAAACGACTTGTGGACCTCAACATGCGCTACGGCGCCGATGAAGTGATAATAAGCGACGGCGAAAACGTCGTGTATGGCAACTATGCCGCGGAGATAGCCAAAAACAGGCTGGATATGTTCGCGGACATAATAAACGGCATATTTAAGGAAGTGGAGGATTTTGCGCCCTCATATATGCCGATATATCTTACGGGCGAGGGCATCGCGCCGATGCGCGGCGCAAAGCGTTACCTCAGCGACAAGATATCGAGAAAGGTGGAAATACTCACCCCCAAACTTCCCGGGTACGTCAAGCCCGAGGAAAGCTCCAAGGCGGCGTTGATACTCATGACGGACAGCCTCACGGAGCAGAACAACTTGTTGAAACGAATTTTCAAAGGAGATAAACGATGACAAATTACGGTGATTACGGCTATTATCCCGACAACTACGGCAATCAACAGAGCGGGACGGAATATCCTACATACGAACAATTCAAGCAGGACAGCGCGCAGTACGCCGCGGGCGCTCAGCAGTATGCGGGCGAGCAGCAGTACGACGGCTATGCGGACGCCAACTACGCCGCGGAGGAACAGTACGGCGAGTACGAACCTTCCGAGGATTTTGACGACGTCAAGACGGATTTTGAGCCTATCTCTCCCAAAAAGCGCGGCAAGGCGAACATTGTGGTGGTAGGCGTCGGCGGAGCGGGCAACAACGCGGTCAACAACATGTTGCGCGCAGGTCTCAAGAGCGCCAACTTCGTCGCGATGAACACCGATCTGCAGGCGCTCAATATGGCGCAGGTGCCCCCTCAGTGCAAGATACAGCTTGGCGTTGAGACCACCGAAGGTCTTGGCGCAGGCTCCGATCCCGAAGTGGGCAGACGCGCCGCGGAGGAATCCCGCGAGCAGATCGAGGCCGCTTTCAAGGGAATAGATCTACTGTTTATCACTGCCGGCATGGGTGGTGGCACTGGTACGGGCGCAGCTCCCGTCATCGCAGAGATAGCCAAAGGCATGGGCATCCTCACGGTGGGCGTCGTCACAAAGCCCTTCGCATTCGAGGGACAAAGACGTATGCAGTACGCCGAGGAGGGCATCGCCAAACTGAAAGATTTTGTGGATACGTTGCTTGTTATCCCCAATCAGAAGCTGACGGAACTTGACAGAAACGTGCCTTTGACCACCGCGTTTGAAATCGCAGACGACGTGCTCAGACAGGGCATACAGAGCGTCAGCGACGTCATCGCCAATCCCCAGCGCATCAACCTTGACTTTGCGGACGTGCGCACGGTGTTGCAGCACAGCGGCCTTGCGCATATGGGCATAGGCTCCGGCAAGGGCGACAACAGAGTGCTCGAAGCGGTGCGCGGCGCCGTCAACAGCCCTTTGCTTGAGGGCAACATAGAGGGCGCAACGGGCATCATAATCAACATAATCGGCGGCATGGATATGAGGCTGAGCGAGGTTGACGAGGCTTGTGCAATGGTCAAACAGGTGGTGGATCAGTCCGCAAATATAATTTTCGGCATGGACACCAGACCCGATAAGCAGGACATCGAGATCACCATCATCGCCACCGGCTTTGACAACAAAAAGAACAGGAGCATGGGTCCCACTATCATCAAGCCCATCAACGTTCCCGATCCCAGACAGGCGGTCAACGCGCCTCCTCAGCAGCCCGTCTACAACATGCAGCGCCCCACATTTGAAGGCTATCATGCGGCGGCAAGCGTAGTGGGCGACGCCCAGCGCCAATTTGTGCAGGAGGAAACCGTCAATCCCGCGCCCGCACAGGCAGGCTCGCGCATGAACGTGCCTCCCAGACCGGTGCCGGCTTTTCTCAGAAAGATACATCCCGACGACAACAACAGATAACTGTTTTGTCCGATTAGATTTACCAAATTAAGTTAAAATTTCAGCACATTTGCGGTACGGCGGATATTGTCCGCCATACCGCGTTTTTTTGTTGCATGCCCTCGACAGGGACGGAAAGTATGCGCGCCCGATATGTATTATCCTGCAGCAGTGAGCGTGTACATAGAGGTGGTGATCTTCAACAACTTCGCCGTGGACGCGCTGTTGATGTTGTCCACAGCTGCGCTCAAAAGGCGCAAGTGCAGGTGGTGGCGGGTTCTTATCGGCGCGGCGGTGGGCAGCGCGGTAGCTACTGCATATCCGCTGATGCCGCTCGGTTGGCAGATAGCCGTACGAGCGTTGCTTGCGCCCGTGCTTACCGCCATATTTTTCAGCGCGCAGGGCAGGGATAAGCGGCGCAAATTGCTCGACGAGATATCCGCTTTGACGGTGTTTATGCTGCTCACTGCGCTGCTTGGCGGCGCGGTGTACGGGCTGTCACATCTTACGGGCGTGGACGTAAACGCGTATCCCGTCTTGGGGCTTGTCGCCGCGACGGCGTGCATGCTGCCAATATGCGCGCGCACAGTAGCACGCAAGCGCGCAAAGAGCGTAAAGACGTGCGAGGCTACGCTCAGTTGCGACGGGGACAGCGTTACGCTGGAGGCGCTTTGCGACAGCGGCAATACGCTTGTGGACGGCGTGAGCGGTTTGCCGGTGGTCATGTTGTCCCGATATGCGGAGGAGAAGTTGGGCAAGCGACCGCCGGAGGGAATGATAGAGGTGGAGACAGTGGGCGGCAAAAGCAGTTTTGTCATCATCGACTTGAAAAGCGTGGAAGTAAACGGCGTCAGCTACCGCGCGTTGGGCGCGCTGACGCACAGGGACATAGGCGACTACGACGTGATACTGCAAGGTTCAATGTTTTAATCGTTCAGAACGCCCGTTTAACAAATTTGACGGAGGGAGTATGGGCAAATTGAAGGACATCTGGCGCAAGATATTGCAATTTCTCGGTATAAAAAGCGAGGGGAGCGTCAATTACATTTCGGTAGGCAACAGCCTGCCTTCCCCGCTGACTCCCGAAGAGGAGCAAGCTGCCGTCAAGCGCTTCCTTGCGGGCGACGAAGAGGCGAGGCTTACGCTTATCGAGCACAATCTGCGCCTTGTGGTGTACATTGCCAAGCGCTTTGACAACACGGGCGTGGACATGGACGACCTTGTGTCCATAGGCACGATAGGACTTATAAAGGCGGTGGGCAGCTACGACCCCGATAAAAACATAAAATTGGCGACTTTTGCTTCCAGATGTATAGAAAACGAGATTTTGATGCATCTTAGAAAGACCAGCCGTCTGCGCAGCGAAGTGTCACTCGACGAGCCGCTCAATGTGGATTTCGAGGGCAATATGTTGCTGCTCAGCGACGTGCTGGGCACCGATCCCGATTGCGTGTACAACGACGTGGAGGGCAGCGCGGAAAAGGAGATGTTGCGCTCCACCTTCGACAAGTTGCCCGCGCGCGAGAGGCAGATATTGGAGCTGCGCTTCGGGCTGTACGGCAAGGACGAGATGACGCAAAAGGAGATCGCCGATATGATGGGCATATCCCAATCCTACATATCCAGGCTTGAAAAAAAGATTGTGGACAACCTGCGCAAAAACATAGAAAAATTGGGATGAGACAACTCATTTTTGTCATATGACTGCAAAAAACTCTTCAAGCGCCTACATACAAACGGAGGTGCTTTTTTATGGCAAGAGTTACCATTTGCGGCATAGACACGTCCTCGCTGCCCAAGCTGAACTGCAAGCAGTGCGACGAGCTGTTGAAGCGCGTCAAGCAGGGAGATAACGAGGCGCGCGAGCTGTTTCTGATGGCAAATATGAGGCTGGTGCTGTCCTGCGTGGGCAGGTTTTCAAAGGCCAAGGAGAGCGCGGACGACCTCTTTCAGGTGGGCATGGTGGGGCTTCTGAAGGCGCTTGACAACTTCAACGTGGATCTTGACGTGCGCTTTTCCACCTACGCGGTGCCCATGATTATAGGCGAGATAAAGCGCGCGCTGAGGGCAAAGACCACCATCAAGGTGTCAAGAAGCCTGCGCGACATCGCCTATAAGGCGCTGAAGGCAAGGGAGAAGCTGATAGAAAACTCCGTAAATGAGCCTGATATGATGGAAATAGCCGAGGAGATAGGCGTGCCCATAAAGGAAGTCGCCTGCGCCCTTGACGCCGTAAGCGAGCCCATATCCTTTTACGAGCCCGTGTACAGCGACGGCGACGACGCGGTGGAGGTATTAGACCAGCTTGCGGACAAAAAGGAGACCAGTGAAAATTGGTCCGAGCGCATCTCCCTCTACGAGGCGTTGAAAAATGTGCCCCCGCGTGAGTTGGACGTCGTCAGGATGAGGTATTTCGACGGCAGGACGCAGACGGAGATAAGCAAACTTATAGGCATATCGCAGGCGCAGGTGTCAAGGCTTGAGAAGTCCGCGCTGGAATGTATAAGGCAGGCTCTCATCGGCTAGCGAAAAAAAATGCGCCGACGCGCATTTTGAAAATTTGCATATGAGATGGCAAATTTACAGTTCCTTGTACTTTGTGGGCGCCGCCTCTCCGCCTTGAGTGTGGTAAAATGTCTGCGCGCCGCCCTCTGCGGGCCGATCGTCGGCGTACTCCATCGTCTTTGCCGCCAGCGGGCTGTAGTGAGGCTCCGCAGCATACGCGGCGGGCTGTTCGGGCGGAGGACACGCCTCGTAAGGGGAGGGCTGCTTGCCGTGGGACAGCGAGGTTACGTCCGGCATCTCTGTCAGGATTACGTCGCTGCCTATCTTGACTATCCTGTTCCAGGCTATGAAGATGTTGTCCGCTGATGTTATGCTTTTGAAAAAGCTCTTCTTGCCGGGCACGACGAAGCCCAGCACTCCGCCGCAGTTGTTGAACACCATATCGCATACGTGGCCCAGTTCGCGCCCGTCCGCGACGTTGATGACGGTCTTGCGGGACATTTCGGAAAACGTGTACTGTTTTATATTCATGCTAAATGATATTCCGCATCGCCGCATTTAAGACCAAAAATTTACAAAATATATAACAAAACGGTGATTTTTGCACAATTTTTTACAATTATCTTTACATTTACGCCCCGTTGATGTACAATTAAGACACTACTTAGGGGTATAATAGATATGAGATGTATTTATTGCGGTTGCTTGGAAAGCAAGGTCGTTGACTCCAGACAGAACGAGGATGGCACTTCCATCCGCAGAAGGAGAGAGTGCATCGGGTGCGGCAAACGCTTTACGACTTATGAGACCGTGGAGATCGCGCCCGTGATGGTCATCAAGAAGGACGGCAGTAGGCAGTCTTTCGATCCGGGCAAGGTCAAGATAGGCATCATGAAGGCTTGCGAGAAGCGTCCCATTCCCATCGCCAGCATTGACAAACTTGTGGACGACATCCAGCGCCACATCCTCAATTCGCTCGAGCCGGAAGTCCCGTCGGGATATATAGGAGATCTTGTCATGGAAGGTCTCAAAAAGATAGACGAGGTCGCCTACGTCAGGTATGCCTCCGTCCACCGCCAATTCAGGGACATCAACACTCTGCTTGACGAGATAGAAAGCCTTGTGAAGACCAAGGAAGACAATTGAAACGTTTGAAAAAATGCTCGCGTTATGCGGGCAATTTTTAGCGCGTTTTTGCGTATAGAAACATCAACAACAGGCAATCTATTTGGTTGAAACTTAAAACAATTCCTCTTTGTCCACATGCGCCTTTATCTTTTCGAGCGCATGTTTTTCTATGCGCGACACGTACGATCGCGATATGCCGAACTTTGCCGCCACCTCGCGCTGAGTGAGCGCGCCCGTACCGCCCAGCCCGTAGCGCAGACGGATGATGTCATACTCTCTGTCGTCAAGCACGCTGCGCGTAAGTTTGACAAGCCTATCCATAAGTATGTTGTTTTCCACCTCGTCAATGACGGAACATTCGTCGGACAGCATGTCCAGTATGGTCAGCTCGTTGCCTTCCTTGTCCACGCCTATGGAGTCGTTTAAGGACACGTTGGAGCGGTAGCGTTTGGAGGTGCGCATGGTCATCAATATTTCGTTTTCTATGCAGCGGGAGGCGTAGGTGGCAAGCTGGGTGCCCTTGTCGGGGCGGAAACTCTCTATCGCCTTTATAAGCCCTATTGAGCCCACGGATATAAGTTCGTCGTTGTCGCCGTAGTTGGCGTACTTTTTGGCGATGTGTGCGACAAGGCGCAGGTTGTGCTTGACAAGTATCTCCTTTGCCTCCTCGTCGCCCGCCATCGCCTTTTGAAGGTATTCCTTCTCCTTGTCCTTGGAGAGCGGCTTTGGGAAGGAGCTTTTTTCCGTCACATAGGAAGAAAATATGATAAGGTTTTTCAAAAGCGTCAACAGACTTTCCAAAGCCATACAAGCCCTCCGCGTTGTATATTCTATGGCGTCCGCAGCCAAATGTTGACACTTTTCGACAGCAAAAAAACCTGCGCTCAGGCAAAATCTGTGCTTGACAGGACGGCGATTCGGGCTTATAATGCGTCCGTGCCCAAAAGGGCATAATTAAATGTAATAAGCATATAAAATAAAAAAGCGTTTGGCTTTTAAGCGGAGAAAAATGAAACGTTACGACATCTGCATAGTGGGCGCGGGTCCCGCGGGTATATTTACGGCGATAGAGCTGTTGCGCAACGGCTCCAAGGCAAAGATGTGCATCATCGAGAAGGGTCAGCCCGTCGAAAAGAGGGCGTGTCCCAAGGCGCGCGGCGGCGAGTGCCGCAATTGCAAGCCGTACTGCCACATCACAACTGGCTTTTCGGGCGCGGGCGCGTTTTCGGACGGCAAATTGTCGCTCAGCTACGAGGTGGGCGGAGAGCTGCCGCAGCTTATCGGCGCAGGCCTTGCGCAGGAGCTTATAGACTACACGGACGGCATATACCTCGAATTCGGCGCGGACGAACATATAGAGGGCGTCGGCAACGAAAACAAGGTGAAGGAGATACGCAAAAAGGCGATCAAGGCGGGGCTTAAGCTGGTGGATTGTCCCATACGCCACCTCGGCACCGAAAAGGCGCAGGAGCTGTATCTAGCCATAGAAAATTACCTCAAAAATAACGGCGTGGAGCTTATATTCGGCAGGCAGTGCGACAACATCATCCTTGACGGCGACGTGTGCAAAGGCGTGTATATAGAGGACGCCAAGGGCGACAACCGCGAGGAGATCTACGCCGATACGACCATCATCGCAACCGGCCGCCGCGGCGCGGAATGGCTGGAGAAGATGTGCGCGCAACACAACATTGCTCACGCTCCCGGCGTGGTGGATATAGGCGTGCGCGTGGAGGTGCGCAACGAGATCATGGAGGAGGTCAACGACGTGCTGTACGAAAGCAAGTTGATAGGCTATCCCGAACCCTTCAAAAACAAGGTGCGCATATTCTGCCAGAATCCCGGCGGCTTTGTGTCGCAGGAAAACTACGACAACGACCTGGCGGTGGTCAACGGGCACAGCTATAAGGAGAAGAAGAGCGACAACACAAATCTGGCGATACTTTGCTCCCACTCCTTCACCGAGCCATTCAAACAGCCCATAGAGTACGCGCAAAAGGTGGGCGAGCTGACAAATATGCTGGGCGCGGGCAAGATAATGGTGCAGCGCTACGGCGACATCTTGAGCGGCAAGCGCACCTGGCAGAAGGAGCTGAGCTTCTCCAACGTCCGTCCCACGCTTAAGGACGCGGTGGCGGGGGATATAACCGCCGCAATGCCTTATAGGGCGATGCTCAACATCATCAACTTCATTCAGGCGGTGGATCAGGTGGTGCCGGGATTCGCGGGCTACGAGACGCTGTTGTACAGCCCGGAGCTGAAATTTTACAGCAACAAGATAAAGATGGACGAGCACCTCAACACCTCCATCAAGGGTCTGCATTGCCTCGGCGACAGCAGCGGCTGGACGAGGGGACTGATGATGGCGTCCGTGATGGGCGTGCACATGGCGCGCAACATACTTTCGGGCGACGCAAAATAAAATTGCAAAACTATCCCGCGCAGCGGTCTAAAGCCGTTGCGTTTTTTTTATTTACATAAATTTACACGCAAACTTCGCCGTGCCCTGCGCAATCTAAGCGTATGCAAACAAACACTGTTTCAAGGGCCGAAAGGGCGGTAAGACTGACGGGAGTCGCGCTTGTGCTGATACTGACCGCACTGTGCATTGGCGGCCTGATCTGTTGGAGTACAGTTACAAAAAACGGCATAATTGAGAATACATCTTTGCCGATTTCCGCGCAGTTTGGAACGCGTAGACTGCTTGCGGCAAGCGATGGCGGAGACGGCTACGTACACATCGGCGGCACGCCGATAGGCATTTCCATATGCGCGGACGGACTTATAGTGATGGGCGAATGCGGAGTGCAGACAGAGGGCGGCGTAGTGCATCCGCTTGCGGGCGCAGACGTCAGAAAGGGAGATATACTCACCGCCGTCAACGGCACAAGGGTTAGGTCGGTGTACCAGCTTAAAGTGCTTGTTGACAACGGCGACGGCGAGGCGCTTACGCTCACTCTAAAGCGCGGCGGCGAGGCTTACGAGGCAAAGGCGACCCCCGCAACGGACATCAACGGCGGACTTAAAAAGCTTGGATTGATGCTCAAAGAGGACATAGGCGGCGTGGGAACGCTCACCTTTGTCACGGAGGGCGGCAGATACGCGGCGCTTGGGCACTATATCACGGACGCGGACACGGGGCTTGGCGGCGAGCTTGACAACGGCAAGATATATCCCACCGAGGTGGACGGCGTCATCAGGGGAGAGCGTGGCAAGGCAGGCGGACTCATCGCGGACGTAAACAGACTGTCCAAAAGCGTAGGCGACATATGCGCAAACACGCTTATAGGCCTTTACGGCAACTACAGCGCGCCTCCACAGGGGGAGATGTATCGCGTCGCGCGCAAGGGCGAGGCTAAGCCCGGCGCCGCCAAGCTGTATACAACAATAGACGGCGACGCGCCCGCATTTTACGACATAGAGATTGTCAAAGTGGTGTCCCAGAACGAGGTGGGCGAAAAGGGTATGGTGATACTTGTGCGCGACAAGCAGCTGCTTGCAAAGACGGGCGGCATCGTGCAGGGCATGAGCGGCAGTCCCATCGTGCAGAACGGCTCGCTGATAGGCGCGGTGACCCACGTGTTTTTGCAGGATCCCACGCGCGGATATGCTGTCCACAGCAGATTTATGTATGATTACGCCGTGGGCGGAACCTCTTTTGCGCCCGAAAGCGTACAATACGGTGAGGCGGCATGACGGCTCGTTATGCGCCCGACTTTGTTGGGAGCGTGCGTATATCATATAGCGGAAGCGGCGCATATCGCGCCGCTTCCGTCTTTTATGAGGTAAGTTATGAATCACATCGCCCTCAGCGTCAGCCTCTCCGCCGCGGTCAGCACAAATTGTTTGTTGGTGGGTTTGCCCTTATTTTCGTCCAGCGTTTCGCCGAATTCGCGGTACAGCACGTCTATATTTCCCCTCAGCCACGCGGAGGATATGGCGTTCTGGATGTCCTTTTCCACGCTGGCGCAGTCCACGCCGAATTCGTCGGACAGCCTGCGGTATCCATTATATTTGAGGGGCAGTATATCGTCACTGTTCAGTGCGATCTCGATGAGACGGCTGAGCAGTTTGTAGCCTTTCAGATTGGGCTGAAAACCCAGCTCCAGCAGATATTGTTTCACTTTTATTTCGGCGTCTGTCACGCTTTGGAGCATAGCACAGCGGCGCGCGACTTATGATGGCTTAATGCCTCTGAAATTATGTAATTTTGCCCCATTTTGTCATACGCCGTCCGTGGGGAGCATAGGTTATGGCATGTCATCGACGCGTTCAAGAGCAATATTGTCATACCTCAAAACCTTTTTCGAAAGGAACAAAAAAGTCATCATAAGCACGGCGGTCATATTTGCCGTGGGCATAATACTCGGCGTGGTGCTGGCGTACAGGGCGGTGGACGGGCAGTTTGAGCGCGTGCCGCGCGTGGACGCGGAAGTGGGCACGGCAAAGGTGTTTTTCCTCTCCGTTCTGAGCCTTGCGGGCTGTTACGGCGTAATACTTATATCGGGCATAAACAACAAGACGGCGGTCATTGTGTGCGTGCCGTTTGTGGTGTTGGGCTTTGTGACGGGCAGGTTTTCCACGGCTCTTATAATGCGCTACGAGGGATTCGGACTTATAAATCTGCTGTTTGTGTATCTGCCGTTTTTTATATGCACTTACGCGTTTATGCTCGTTGCGGGCGCAAGGGTGCTGGGCGCGGGCTGTTACGAGCGCTGCGAGGGCAGCTCGCTTAAGCCGTCCTTTGTCGCAGCGGTGAAACTGTTTTTGCTCAACTGCGCCTGCGCGCTTGTATTTATTGCCATAATAGGCAGCATATGCGGCGGGGCGATAGTGGTAAAACTATTCTGAATTTCGCCGTATTTTTGAATACTCTTTGCCAAAATGAATATTTTTGCGGGAGGGTGGCACGCTAACAAAAAACAGTGAGGCCATATTATGACGCGCAAAAAATGTTTGATATGTATATTTGCCACAGCGTTTGCCATGCTGCTGTTCGCCATGCCCGCATTGGGCGCAGGGATAGCGCAGGCGGCGACGGACATCAAGGCGGTTGGCAAGGCGGCGTACCTTGTGGACTGCGCCACGGGCACGGTGATGTACTCCCGCAACGAAAACGAGAGGCTGCCCATCGCCAGCATGGTGAAGATAATGACCGCCACGCTGACGCTGGAGGCGGTTGAGAAAGGTGAAGTATCCCTTGACGACGACGTCACGGTGTCGGAGGAAGCGGCTTCCATGGGCGGTTCGCAGGTGTTTTTGCAGACGGGAGACGTGCACAAGCTGGACGATCTGCTTAAAACCGTTATCGTGGCGTCCGCCAACGACAGCTGCGTCGCGCTTGCGGAGCATATAGCGGGTAGCGTCAGCGCCTTTGTGGCGCGCATGAACGAACGCGCCGCTCAGCTTGGCATGAGCAACACTCGGTTCAAAAACTGCACGGGGCTTCCGGCGCCGGAGAGCTACTCCTGCGCCAAGGACGCGGCGACTATGTTCGCGCAGCTTATAAGGCACAAGCGCTACTTCGACCACGCCTCCGTGTGGCTTGAGGACTACCTGCATCCCGACGGCAGAAAGACCACCATCACCAACACCAACAAGCTGGTGCGCTTCTACAACGGTTGCGACGGCGGCAAGACGGGCTTCACTTCGGAGGCTAAGTTCTGCCTGACCGCCACCGCAAAGCGCAACGGAATGAGGGTCATCGCCGTGCTTATAGGCGCGGACAGTTCCAAGGAGCGCAACGCCGCAGTCAGCGCCATGTTCGACTACGCGTTTGCAAACTTCGGCAACGACGTGCTGCTTAAGGCGGGCAGCGAAATAGACAACTGCGTAGAGGTCGTGGGCGGCAAAACGCGCAGCATGCGCCTGACCGTCGCCGAGGACATAACGGCGTTCAGAAGCGCCGCCGAAAGCGCGGATTACCGGATAAAATTTGAGCTTCCGTCCCGCATAAAGGCTCCCGTAAAGGCGGGGGGCGAGGTGGGCAAGGCGTACCTTGTCAAAAACGGCGAGATATTGCTTGAAAAACCCGTCGTTGCCATGGAGGACGTCGCGAGGCGCAACCTGTTTGACGCAATCGGCGAGATAGGCAGGCATTGGACGGGCAGCAAGGATTGAATGAGGGAGGTTACAGCAGGGCGCCGCAATGCGGCGCTTTTGCGTATTTATATATAATTTTTTTTGCGCCGCTTGCGCCGCGGTTGACTTTTGCCTTTAAGTGTGCTAATATCCTATGATGTATGAAAGCGCACGTGCGCAAATTTATAGCGGTGTTCGTATATGGCGGATCTTACGATCGAAACAATTGAAAACATGGACGCACAGCCCTCCGAGCAGGGCGATTTGAACGTTCAGCCCCTCGGCGACGAGGCGGAGACCTACGTTGCGGATGGGGATATAGACGCGGGAGATCTGTTTATAGAGGACAAGACCATCACCTATCATATCGAGAACTTCGACGGCCCCATAGACCTGCTTTACACGCTGATTAAGGACGCAAAGATAGACATAGAGGACATCTTCATTTCGGAGGTCACAAGCCAATATGTGGAGATAGTCAAAAACACGCCCAAAGACAGCATCGACTACGAGTACGCGGGCGAGTTTATGGTGATGGCGGCGGAGCTTGTGTACTTCAAATCCATCCGCACGCTGCCCAGCGACGACGATGAGGATTACGACGAGGACAGCCCCGAGTACGAGCGCCAGCAATTTATAAACAAGATAAAGGAATACGCGCTGCTGAAAGAGGAGAGCGAAAAGCTGAGAGGCCTTGAGACCATCAACCGCTTCTACCGCATGCCCGTGTACACCGACAAGGACTACAGGGTGGCGCTGGTCAACTTCTCGCTGCCCAAGCTGGTGGAGGCGTTTGCCAAGGTGCTTGCCAACGCCGACAGGCGCGAGCAGGAGATAATCCCCAAAAAAGTGGTCAAGGACAGGTTTTCCGTGCATGAGCAGATGGAGCGCATAGTCGTCATGCTTGGCGAACGCCGCAAGCTGCTGTTTACGGATCTGTTTGAGCCGGACTACGACAAGTCGGACATCGTGACCACCTTCCTCGCCGTGCTGGAGCTTATGAAATACGGCAGACTGCGCGCCGAGCAGGAAGAGGTGTTTGGCATCATCTGGTTGTTTATCGTCGAGGAGCAGGAGGGTCTGCCCATAGAGTTTGAGGAGGGTGACGATGGAAAATATTGAGAACGTTGTGGAGGCTATCATCTTTTCGAGCGGCACTCCCATTCAAAAATCCGATATTGTGGAAAAGGTGCCGGAGCTCACCACGCAAAAGCTGAACGGCATCATCAAAAACCTGCAAAAGCGCTACTGTGACGACTGCGGCATTCTGTTGCTTGAATTCAACGGCAAGCTGCAATTTTCCTCCAATCCCAAATACGGCGACGCGGTGGCGGACGTGCTGACTCCGCTCAAAGAGAAGGAGCTTACAAGGACTTTGCTTGAAGTGCTTGCCACAATTGCCTACAAACAGCCCATCACGCGCCTTGAGATAGACGATATGCGCGGCGGCACCAATTCGGAGTACGCCATATCCGGTCTGCTCCGCGCAGGACTGATAGAGGCGGTGGGCAGGAAGGACACCGTCGGCAGACCTCTGCTGTACGGCACCACGGACGGTTTTTTGAAGAAATTCCAGCTGAGAGACATTGATTCCTTGCCCGACTACGCCGAAGTGCTGGACAAGCTGAAACTTATCAACACGGAGTTCAGCGGCGAATCGCTGTTCCACAACCGCTCCATCCTCGACGGCGAGGAGACCGAAAGTTCGCTTGTCATCGGCGGCGAATCCATCCCCGTGGGGAACGGGCAGAGCGAGGAGGAAGCGGCGGCGGACAACGAGGCGGCAAAGACGGAGGACGACGACATATTCTCCGACGATATCCCGGACTTCCTTGTCGGCAAGGATTTCGACGTTTTCGATTGACAATAATACATTTTACATTCAGCGCGGCGCGTCCGCGCTTTTTTAATATAATTTGCAAATTTACACACAATATGGCTATGCAATACGTTGTCGTTGTCATAGTCTGCATGTCGTTGCAGTTCATATGCGTGCTGATCGCGCCCTTGGACTTGTCGCTTACGGGGCATTTTTCGCTGCGGAGGCGCTTTCTTGCCATAGACGTGCGGCTTATGGGACTGCGCGTATTGCGACTGCGCGTACGTCCGTTGGAGGATAGGTTCAAGGTGACGGTCAACGGCAAAAGACTACGCAGACCAAAGCGCCTGCGCATAGACGTTCCCGCCGCACTAAAGGCGCTGAGTCCTCTAAAAACGGAGACGAATATCGGCATTGTGGCGGGGGAAGACGCGCACATTGCCGCTATGGTTACGGCGGCGCTTGAGGTGGCAAGGCAGGTCTTTGGCTACGCCTGCAGGCTGAAAGCGGCGTGCTACACGGGCGAGGGCGTGGAAGCGGACGGCAGAGTGAAGCTGAGGCTTAGCATATTGCGCGTTGCGGCGTGCGCGCTGGCGGCGATAGGCTGATCGCTTTACATAATCGGAGGCAAAAGTGGAAAATATTGACGAGATGTTGAAGCGCGCCATCGACTGTATAAAGGGCGCCGTGGGCAACGACGAGATGATAGGCAAACCCATAACCGCGTCGGACGGCAACATAATTTTGCCCGTCAGCAGGCTGAGTTACGGCTTTGTTGTGGGCGCGGGGGAGTATGGCGACAAAAAGGACAAGTCCGACAACTATCCCTACACGGGCGCGGCGGGCGGAGGAGTCACGGTGACTCCTGTGGGCTTTGTCGTGTGCGGCAGGGACAAGCGCTATATAAACGCGGAGCGCCCAACGGACGGCAAGTGGACGGAACTGTTGCGCGCGGTGGTAAACACATTGAAGAGGGACTGATATGAAAAAGAACAACGGAACAATGGCGGTAGTGTTGGCTATGGTCATTATGCTGACGGCGGTGCTGGTCAACAGCATTTGGTTTGCCGACAGCGCGAGTTATGTGCCGAAATTGCTGAAAACTATTCTAAAAAACGACGCAATTTATAAATCGGACGACTCATTTGCGGACGTTTGCGAGGCACATTCGCTTACGGACGCGCAGTATGCGGGCGGCGCGATGACGTCGGGCGTAGTGATGGAATGCAGCTCGCGCAGGGCGCTTATAGACAACAATATGCATGCAAAATGTTATCCCGCAAGCACTACCAAGGTGCTCACCGCGCTTGTGGTGTTGCAGCGCTTGCCGCTGGAGATGACCGTCACCGTGCCAAAGCGCGCGGTGGGAGTGGAAGGCTCCTCCATATATCTGAGGGCGGGACAGCGCGTGACGGTCGAGGACTTGCTGTACGGGCTGATGCTAAGGAGCGGCAACGACGCCGCGCAGACGTTGGCGTACGCCGTCGCGGGCAGCATAGACGCCTTTGCGCGGATAATGAACGAGGTGGCAAGGCAATGCGGCGCGCAGAACTCCAACTTTGTAAATCCCCACGGCTTGCATGACGATATGCATTATACCACCGCTTACGACATGGCGCTTATAGCCTCAAAAGCCTACGAATACGAAGAGTTTCGCAAAATTGTAAACACCAAGATAGCAAAGATATCCATAGACGGCGAAAGCGTTGCGATAGGCAACAAAAACAAGCTGCTAAAACAGTACAAGGGCGCCAACGGAGTCAAGACGGGCTACACCAAAAAGAGCGGCAGATGTCTTGTGGGCGGCGCCGAGAGAGAGGATATGCAGCTTATATCCGTAGTAATGAATTGCCCCGATATGTGGCGGCAGACGGCAAATATGCTTGACGTGTGCTTTGAAAACTACCGCATGACCCCGCTTGACGAAGCGCTTGCGATGGACGGACAAAACGTGATAGAACTCAGCAAAGAGGACGTTATAGGCAGGGATTGGAAGGAGATTTTTTATCCCTTGAGAAAGGACGGCAGCGAATGCGTTCGCCTCGTATGACACTCTGCGCCCATAAATACGCGCCCCCGCTGGTATATAGCCTTGCGGAGGCGTTTTTATTTTGGCAAAACCGCTTGCGTACGCGCAAGTTTTAAGTTATACTTACTACATTATAAAATTATCGGCGGTTTTTTATGCGTATCAACAAATATCTTGCCGAATGCGGCCTGTGTTCGCGCCGAAAGGCGGACCTGCTTGTGCAGGACGGGCGCGTCAGCGTAAACAAAAAAACAGTGCGCGAAGTGGGCACGGACATAGACGAACAAAACGACGTCGTGTATGTGGACGGCAAAAAGGTGGTCAGACCCACCCATTTTGACTATATAATGTTCAACAAGCCCAAGGGCTGTGTCACCACCGTCAACGACGACAACGACGACAAGAGCGGCAGACCGGAGCTGAGGACGGAGGATCGCGTTCCCGCCGATGGCAAAAGGCCGCGCAAGACGGTGATGGACTACCTCGACGGCGTAAAGAGCAAGCGCCTTTACCCCGTGGGCAGGCTGGACTACGACAGCGAAGGGCTGTTGATACTGACCAACGACGGCGACCTTACATACAAGCTGACCCACCCCTCAAGCGAGATACCCAAGACCTACGTCGTGCGCATAGAGGGCGGCATAGAGGAAAGCGACCTTGCCATCCTGCGCAAGGGCGTCAAGGTGGGCGACGTCAAGTACGGCCGCTGCAAGGTCAAAGTTACGGGCGTCGAGGAGGGCAGCACCCGCCTTGAAGTCGTGTTGTTCGAGGGCAAAAACAGGGAGATCCGCCGCATGTTCGAGGCGGTGGAGAAAAACGTCACCTTCCTCAAGCGCGTTGCCATAGGCGACCTCAGGCTGGGCGGACTGTCCCGCGGCAGCTACAGGGAGCTCAACGAAAACGAGATAGCCTATCTCAAGGGGTTGGGCGGCGTTGCGGACGACGGAGAGAGAGTATGAACATACTTATCACAAACGACGACGGATATTGCGCGGCGGGGCTGAGGAAGCTGGCGATCGCGCTGGCGGCAAAGCACGACGTGACGGTGGTGGCTCCCGAGCGGCAGAGTTCGGGCGCGGGGCATATGGTGAATTTTTTCGGAGGCATTGCGTATGAAAAAGCGGATATGCCCGACGGGATC
Source organism: uncultured Clostridia bacterium (assembly GCA_947625225.1). Lineage (GTDB taxonomy): Bacteria > Bacillota > Clostridia > Christensenellales > CAG-917 > CAG-475. The sequence continues at coordinate 57,304 of CANQNQ010000006.1, forward strand.
CCCACCTACGCGGTGGACGGCACACCCGCCGATTGCGTCATTTTTGCGGTGAGGTATCTGTTTGCCAACAAAAAATTCGACCTCGTGCTGTCCGGCATAAACGACGTGCTCAATATAGGCTCTGACATAATATATTCCGGCACATTCGGCGCGGCGCAGGAGGGCACTTTTCAGGGCATTCCGTCCGTCGCGCTGTCCCTGCGCACGCACGGCAGCGAGGACTATACTTTCGCCGTGGAGTTTGCTGTGAACAACCTCGAAGCGTTTATGCGGCACGCAAACGGCGAGATAACCGTCAACGTCAACATCCCCTCCGTGCGCAGAGAGGATATAGTCGGCGTGCGGGTGGCGCCCGTGGCGTTCAGACCCTACGACGAGAGCTTTGTGACAGACGGCGTAGACGACAAGGGCAGGGACATTTACCGCGTGCACGGCAAGCCCATACGCGGCATACACGCGCCCGACAGCGACGTGGCGCTGAGTGAAAACGGATACATAACGATAAGCCCGGTGCGGCTTATCCCCAACGACCTTGACGTGGTAAACGCCATGGCGGGGACGGAGTTCAGACTATGAGCGCGCGCGTGGCGGTGATAGGCGGCGGCGCCGCGGGTATGGCGGCGGCTATAGCGCTTGCGGAGGGCGGCGCGGACGTTACGCTGTTTGAGCACAACGAGAAGTTGGGCAAAAAACTGTACATAACGGGCAAGGGACGCTGCAACCTCTCAAACGACTGCGAGGCAGAGGATGTGCTCGCAAACGTCGTGCACGGCGACAAGTTTTTGCGCTCGGCAATATACGGCTTCACGCCAAAGGACGCCATGGCGTTTTTTGAGGGGCTGGGGCTTAAGATAAAAGTTGAGAGAGGCGGGAGAGTGTTTCCCGTATCCGACAAATCCTCGGACGTCATAAAGGCGCTGGCTTCACGCATAGATAGTTTGGGCGTGGACGTGCGCTTGCGCGCGCAAGTGAGCGACATACGGCGCGAGGGCGAGGAATTTGTCGTGGACGCGTCCATCGGCAAGGAAAAATTCGACTTCGTTGTCATCGCAACGGGCGGCGCGAGCTATCCTTCCACGGGCAGCACAGGGGACGGATACAAGTTTGCGGAGCGCTTTGGGCACGCCATAGTGCGACCTACGCCCGCGCTTACCGCGCTCAAAGTGAAGCAGAATGTGAGCGGACTTAAGGGATTGTCCTTAAAAAACGTGCGCCTCACGGCATTTTGCGGCGGCAGGGAACTGAAAAGCGACTTTGGCGAGATGATGTTCACCGATTGCGCCCTGACCGGTCCAATCGCGCTGACGCTGTCCTCGTACGTGACGCGCGAAAGGGGGGTTACGCTGTCCCTCGACCTCAAGCCCGCGCTGGACGAAAAGACGCTGGACAACAGGCTGCTGCGCGAGTTCGACAGCCGCAAGAATCAGGATATAAAAAACGTCATGCGCGCGCTGTTGCCCGAAAGGCTCAACGTATATGCGCTTGAGCGCGCGGGCGTGGACGCGTCGCAAAAGGTGAACGCATTGCAGCGCGAGGAGAGAGCGCGCATAGTGGCGACTCTGAAGGACATGCGCTTTGACGTGACGGGCACCGCGCCATTTACGGAGGCGGTGATCACTTCCGGCGGAGTTGCGCTCAAGGACGTAAAACCCGACGGGGAGAGCAAACTGCAGGCGGGGCTGTACTTTGCGGGAGAAGTGCTTGATGTGGACGCGCTGACGGGCGGATTCAATCTGCAGATAGCGTGGGCTACCGCGATCAACGCGGCGCGCAGCATACTCAAAAAAATGCGCTGAAACGGCGTAAAGCATAAACAACCTTTTCAAAAAACGGCGAAAATAAGAATACTTTTCCGCTTTTACAGCGGATAAACTTCTTAAACGGGGCGCGTCCCCGCAGGAGGATATATGATAAACGTAGCAATTGACGGTCCCGCAGGCGCGGGCAAAAGCACAGTGGCAAAAGCCGTGGCAAGCCGGATGGGGCTTATATACCTCGACACCGGCGCAATGTACAGAGCGACAGCATATACTGCCTTGAGCAGAGGCATTGACGTGACCGACGAGGATAGCGTGAAGGCTATGCTTGAGGATATGAGCATGGACATCGCCTACGAAAACGGCGTGCAGCAGATATACGTCAACGGCGTAAACACAACGCCGTATCTCAGGGAGCATCGCATGTCAAAAGCGGCAAGCGACATCTCCGCGTTGCCTCCCGTCAGATATAAGATGGTGGAGCTGCAGCGGCTGTTCGCCGCCTCCCACGACGTGGTGCTGGACGGCAGGGATATAGGCACGTTTGTGCTGCCCGAGGCAAACTGCAAGTTCTATATGACCGCCACCGCCGAGGAACGTGCGGACCGCCGCTACAAGGAGCTGGTGGAAAAGGGACAGCAGGTGGATCGCGACGCGCTGCTTAAGGATATAATGCAGCGGGACTACAACGATTCGCACAGGGAAGTCGCGCCCCTCAAGCAGGCGGAGGACGCAGAGTATCTGGACACCACCAATATGTCCATAGACGAGGTGGTGCAACACGTTATGCGTCGCATACGCGAAAAGGTGGATCCTCATCCCGCCGAGGCGCCATCTGAAGTAGAGGCAAAAGAGGAAAACAAGGCGTCTAAAGGGAGCGACCGTATAAAAAAATATTATAAGCCCCTGAAGAGTTACGGCTTTTACAAGTTCATGCGCCTCATTCTGGTGCCCGTGCAGAAGCTGTTCTGGCCCATAAAGCTGGTCAATCCCCAAAACGCCGTGAAAGGCAGAGCGATATACATATGCAATCACTACTCCAAGGTGGACACCTTTCTGCCGCTTGTCAAGCTGTTCAAAAAGGAGCCGCACATCCTCGCCAAGTCGGAGCTGTTCGAGGTGCCCATAAGCGCGTGGTTCTTGTATCACATGGGCGCCATTCCCGTGAGAAGGGGCGAGGCGGACATAGATTGCGTGAAATGCGTGCTCAAACTGCTCAAAGACGATAAGCAGCTGATGATGTTTCCGGAGGGCACGCGCAACAAGCAGGGCACTCAGCAGATGGCGGAGATCAAGTCCGGTGCGGCGCGCTTCGCAATAAAGACAAAGGCAACGGTGGTGCCCATGATGTACTACTCAAAGCCCAGACTGTTCAGGCGCAACTGGCTGTATATAGGCGAGCCGTTCACGCTGGAGCAGTTCTACGGCGCGCGGGACGTTGAGGGCAGACACGCCGCGACCGAGTTCATCGCCCAAAAGCTGGACGAAACGAGAAAGGCGCTCAACGAATACGTCGAGACGCTAAAGGACAAAAAGGGCAAGCCCGGAAAGGAGAAATAAAGTTGAAGGTAACCGTTGCAAAGGGCGCCGGATTCTGCAAGGGCGTAGAGGCCGCCGTAAACAAGGCGCTGGCGCTTGCAAAGCAGTACGGACATATATATACGCTGGGCGAGCTTGTGCACAACGAGCTTGTCACCGACTACCTCAAGGGCGAGGGAGTGGAATGCCTGCGCGTCGAGGACAGCGACAGCCTCAAGGCGGGCGACAGGGCGCTTATACGCGCGCACGGCATCACCCGCGAGCTGGAGGCGGAGCTTACCGCAAGGGGAGTTATCCTGTACGACGCCACCTGTCCCGTGGTCAAGCGCAATCAGCAAATTGCGGCAAAACGCGCCGAGGCGGGCGACGAAATAGTCATAGTGGGCGACGAAAAGCATGACGAAGTGGTCGCGCTGAAAAGCTACGCGGGCAAAGGAGCGCGCGTCGTGAGGGGCGTCGACGAGCTGGATTTGGGCAAAAATAACGTTTCGATACTGTTTCAAACCACTGTTTTGAAGCAAAATTTTGAAAAAGTTGAGGATTTCGTCGAAAATTTCAAAAATTTTCATAATAAATATAATATTTTAGTTGAGATTTTCAACACTATTTGCTATACTACAATGGCGAAACAAGATGAAGCGCGGACTTTGGCGGCAACATCGGACGCATTGATAGTTTTGGGCAGCAGGACAAGCGCGAACACTCGCAGGCTGTTCGAGGTCGCAAAAGCCGTCAATGACAACGTGTTCTGGTTTGAAGACGCGGGACAGGCTGTTTCGGAAGCAAACAAAATTAAGGATTTTCAATGTGTATCAATTGTCGCAGGGGCTTCAACTCCGCCGTGGTTGATACGGGAGGTATCAAAACTTATGAGTGAAACTCAAACCGCAGAAACTGAAGTGATAAAAGAGGCAACACTTCAAGAGCAAACAACGACCGCAGAAGCTGAAGTCAAGGCCGAGTCTGCAATGACCATGGACGACTACATGAAGTCGGATCGCGCCGCCGGGTACATCGAGTACAGAGTGGGTAAGCGCGTAAAGGGAAAGGTCATCAACGCCAATGAGGACGGTATCAATGTGTGGATAGGCGGCAAAAACGACGCCTTCATCGATAAGTCCGAAGCTACGCTTGACGGCAACTACGATCCTGCCGATTTCAAAAAGGACGACGAGATCCAGGCAGTGATCATCGAGGTCAGCAAGGGACAGGTCAAACTGTCAAAGAAGCAGATAGACGAGAAGAAGCAGGAAGAGGCGGAAATTGCTAAGGCTTTGAGCGGCGAGTTTTCACTCAAGATGGATGGCATTCTTACTACAAAAGAGGGCAAGAAGGTCGGTCTTGTCGGCAAGATGGGCAAGCACACGGTCTTTGTCCCCGCAAGCGAGATAAGGATAGGCTACGTCAACAACCTCGAGGAGTACGTGGGCAAGACCCTGCGCCTTGAACTGTTGCCTCCCAAGGCAAAGCCGGCAAAGGCAAGCGAGGAAGCCGAAAACGCAGAAGCCGTTGAGGAGACCGCCGAGGTGGCAGAAGAGGTCGTCGAGGTCAAAGAGGAAAACGCAGAGCAGCCCGTGCGTCGCAATCTGCCCCTGTTTATAAGGGCGTCCCAGCGCAGGATCCTCGAAAGAGAGAAGCAGGCCAAAGAGGACGAATTCTGGAATTCGTTGCACGTCAACGACATCGTCACCGGTAAGGTCAAGAGATTTGCTTCCTTCGGCGCGTTCGTAAGCGTCAAGGGCTTCGATTGCCTCGCTCACAATACGGAACTTAGCTGGAACAGGATCTCCGATCCGTCCACAGTGCTCACCATCGGCGAAAGCTATGACTTCGTCGTGCTCAAGTGCGACCGCGCCACCGGCAAGATCTCGCTGGGCTACAGGCAGCTGCAGAAGAAACCCTATGAGATCGCCAAAGAGAAGTATCCCGTCGGCACAGTAGTCAAGGGCAAGGTGGAGCGCATCTTCTCCTACGGTGCATTCGTGTCCATCGAGGACGGCATAGACGGACTCGTGCACGTGTCTCAGATCTCCCACAACTGGATCAAGGACGCCAACGAGGCGCTCAAGGTCGGTCAGGAAGTCGAGGCGCAGATCATCAGCTTCGAGGACAACCGCATCACGCTGTCCATGAAGTCGCTCACTCCCGCACCCGAAGAGGGCGCTCAGGTCGAGGAAAGCGAAGCCACCGACGAGGAGAAGGCGGTCAAGCGCAGCTCCAGACTCAAGAAGTTCGAGCAGAAGGTCAACGAGGGCGAGGGCAGAAAAGAGCGCCGTCCCAGAAAGGAGACCTCCAACGAGCCCAAAGAGTGGGTGTCCGGCAACAGCTCCGCCACATTGGGCGACCTGTTCAAGGGCCTCAACCTCAACCTCGCCGAGGAAGAGAATTCCGACAACGAGTAATTTGAAAAAATCCTGTGGAAACAGGCTTATAACGTTGGTGGGAGAGCGATCGCTCTCCCACAATTTTTTATACGATAGACATTTTGTTTTGAAGATTTAAGCATATGAGGTAAAAAAATCAATACATATCAACATTTTGCCCGCAAGATTTGATAGCGACAAGAATAAAATCAATGGCGCGTAAAAAAATCAAAAACCCCGCCGCAATGGCAGGGCGCAAAATTATAGAATGGATTATAGTATAATTATATAATATTATTATATTAAATGCCGTCCGGTATGGGAGGAACTGTGGCGGGCATAGTCTTTTGCAGCTCCTTTATCGCCTCGCGCGCCAGCTTGTCGCAAGTGTTGTTCAGCTCGTTGTCGGCGTGCCCCTTGACCTTGACAAACGTCACGTCGTGGATGTGGGTAAGATCAAGCAGTTGCAGCCACAGATCGACGTTTTTCACCTCTTCCTTGTTAGCGGTTTTCCAGCCTCGCATGACCCAGCCCTCTATCCAATGGCTCAAAAACGGCTCCACGGAGTAAGCGCTGTCGCTGTAAAGCGTGACCTCACACGGATATTTCAGCTTTTTCAAGCCCATAATTATCGCGGTAAGTTCCATGCGGTTGTTGGTGGTGTCCTTCTCGGCGCCCTTTATCTTCAAATCGTGCTCGCCGTACAACAGCACTGCCGCCCAGCCGCCCACGCCGGGATTGCCGGAGCACGCGCCGTCAGTATAAATATCCACGTGTTTTTTGTCGCTCATATGGGTATTATAGCATAGGTCGGGGCAAATTGATAGTACATTTATACAATTTTCAACAAGTATTTGACTTATTGCGATATGCTTGCTATAATTACATAGCGTCAGATAGGGGAGTGGCTCAATGGTAGAGCAACGGTCTCCAAAACCGTCGGTTGCGTGTTCGACTCGCGTCTCCCCTGCCAAAAGAACGCCTCAACGAGGCGTTCTTTTGTTTGCAGGGCAGTGTACATCGTACGCTGCGACGCGAGTCTCCACGCAACTGCGCCTCTGCATCAAATAAATTTGATTGGAGTCGCTTTGCATGTGACGCCACTTTCTTTCAAAAAGCGGCTATTCCGGCGCTTTGCGCCTTACGTCCTCGCGTCTCCCCTGCCAAAAGAACGCCTCAACGAGGCGTTCTTTTGTATACAGGGCAGTGTACATCGTACGCTGCGACGCGAGTCTCCACGCAACTGCGCCTCTGCATCAAATAAATTTGATTGGAG
>CANQNQ010000007.1 GCA_947625225.1 uncultured Clostridia bacterium
CTTTCTTGAAGAAATCAAACACGCCGCTGACTTGCAAGGCGAGGCAAACCACCGCGCCCATTATTGCTATGATAAGCACAAATGCCACGATCCACTTGATTGTGTCTGCCGCTTTGTGCTTATGTAATTCGTTATTGTAATTGCTCATTTTTTTTATTTTACCTCTCAAAAATTTTTGTTTTGCGCTGTGCTTGACTCGCCATGCACATTGCGCCTCGTTTGTCTATAATTGCTTCACCGACCGCCCACCCACCGCTGATAAATCTCAACTACTTATTCACATCACCTCGCTTGGGAAAAGCAAAAGGCAGGGGAAATTGGTTTTTGCTTGTACGCTTTCACCGTTTCCGTCTGCCTTTTGAAAGTGTAATTTCAAGTTTTGCCGATTTATCCCTTACGCCGCCGCTTTGGGAAGCCCCGCGAGGATCATGCGCAGTATGGACTTGTCACTTTCTCTTGCGGGTTTCACCTTATAACTGAATATTTCGCCCGTTTCCTCGTCCACGTCGCGCACCTCATATACGGTGTAGCGCGTTGTATTGCCTTTGTCGTCCGTCATTTCGTCCTCGAACATCGCAAGCGGGAGTTTGTCCTTGTCGCCGAAGAGGATATCCAAAACTTCATAGCCGCCTTGATCTTTGGCGTTGAAGTCAACTTTGACGTCCCTTCCGCGCACTTTGCCCTTGACGCAGTATGAGAACATCTGTCTGCCGTCCTTTGCCTTGAAAGGCTCACGGATAAGGTCCAAAAGGACTTCTGCCTTTGCCGCCGTCTGCTCGGTCGCCTGTGCGTTCGTTTGCTCTGCCGTCTGTTCGTTTGCCTTCTGCTCGTTCAAAATCTCTTTGTTTGCCATTTTCGTTCCTTTGACGTAAGCCGTCACCTTGATTATTTGTCCCTTGCGGGGATGCATGCGCGAGGGAAGGAGGGAAACCCCCGCCACATGCATTTCGTCTTAATTCTCAAAGACTCGTCAGCCCGCTTTGCATAAAGCAATTAAGTTTTCTTTTTATCTCGAGACAGATACTTCGCACGATTGTTAGCTTTTTCACGGGTTTTATATCCATATTCGCCCTGCGCCCAACGTCCGTCCCTAGTATCAAAACCGCGACCGACCACATAATCTTTCGCTAGTGGACGTTCTATGACGGCATAAAGCCGACCATTTTTTGACCTATGCATATTGACAACACGCCAACCATTAACAGCATAGTTTTGATTGCTTCTTGTAAAATCGTAATTTTTCATAGATATATCTCCTTATAAAATTTCTTATTCGACCTCTTGCATAATCTGTTGACAGTCCGCACAGATAAGGCGAACTTCCTTTGTCGCGCGCACGCTCATGCCACAGCAAGGACACTCATACTTGCGTGTGCTCGAACTCCGTCCCCTTACGCTTGCGAAACAGGGCGAGCGATACAGAATATTTGCGGGGTTATCTTTGACGAATTCGGCAATTATCGCTTTACTTGCCTCGGTGAGCGACGTTTGCGCCCACCCATATGTCTTGACCTGCTCAACGATCAAGCCATGCTCGCTTGCTATCTTTGCAAACAGCTTGTTGTGGTACATCCCACTTCGAGAACAGTCTTGCATGTTGTGCATGTGCGCATACAGGTGGCATTGCTCGTGTATCATCGTCGCCGCGATGTCAAAGATGTCGCGATCGAGCGTTTGCGCTGTCATGTTGATTTCATGCGCGCCGTCTTTGTCATCTTTGCCATCGAACCACACGGGCTTTGTGGAAAACCAACCATATGTTTTGTTGCGCTCGTCCCTTTGAGCTGTGATAACAGGCTTGATAAGCTCGCCATTGAAAAATTTGTCGTTGCAAAAATTGAAAAGTTTTTCGAGATAGGACACCGTTTCAATGAGCCTTTCCGTCGGATTTTTTGTCATTGTCTTTTTCTCCTTAAAAAAATCTGATTGAACCAGTCGGGGAAGCTCCCTTCATGTTTCAATCAGATTGTACTAAAACACAACATAAATTTATATACTTATTTATACTTTTTTCGCGCGCTCGCGACAAAGCTTATTGCGCGTTGAAAAACAGCTTTTCCGCGCAGATAGCCACAGCGCCTATATGGTTGCGCTTGTCATTCAGCCGCGATATGGCAAGCGGCGCCGATCCCGTATAGTAACCGCCGATCAGCTCGGCAAGTTTGTTGCGGGTGCGCTCCCTTGAGAACATTGTGCCAAACAGCACCACCTCGTTGGCGTTGAGGATGGTGGCGGTATTCAAAAGCGCGGGCGCTATAAGGCTCAGTCTGTCGTCCACTACGTCCATCGCCGCTCTTTCGTCGCTGACGGCAAGCTCGGCAAGCCCCATATGCAGCCCTTTTGTCTTTGCCATTTGCAGTATAGCCTCCTCGGAGACTTCCGTTTCAAGGCAGCCGTATCTGCCGCATCGGCACCTCTGTCCGTCACCGCGCACTATGTAGTGTCCTATCTCCGCCACGCCGCTGTCGTTGCCCGAAAAGACTCTGCCGTTGGCGACAATGGATGAACCTACGCCCGGTCCCCACTTGAAAAACAGTACGGACTTGCTGTCTCGTATGTCGCCATACAGCAGTTCCGCCTCCGCGAAGGCGCGCACATTGTTGTCCACCACCGCCGTCACGCCAAATTCATGCGTAAACTTTGCGGCGAGGTCGTCGCACTGCCACACGCGGTACTCGGCGTCGTCGGGGGAACCTATTATGCACACGCCAATCGCTTGCACGCGTTCGCCGCTTTCAAAAAGAAAGCTTTTTGCGGCGCGCACCACCTCGTCCACATCCGTCGTGAAGTTGATGGCGCTTGTGCACTTAAGTCCGCCCGCCATGTCGCACACGGAAAAAGTCACGCGATTGCGCTCGGCGTTGACGGCAAGCACATTGCGCTCGCAAAGCCTGAGCGTAAGCAATATCTCCGGACGGCCGCCATGTTTGTTGTCGGCGACGCCGCACTCCCTGATATAGCCGCCCTCGATGAGCTCCGCGCACAGCTTTGTAACAGCCGCGGGGGTAAGCCCCGTGCGCAGCGCCAACTCCTTACGGCTCATATCGCCCTGCTTGTTGAGCAGGTACAGAATGAGGCTCTTATTGCTGCGCCTCAGATTTTTTACATTCATGCCTTGATGCGACATTGCCTTCCCCAAAGTTTGACTCCTGTGTGCAAAATTGATATATGTATTGAGTTTTTTATTTGATAAACAGCGATATGCCGCTTATTGCCATCAGCACGTAGGTCACCGCCATAAACGCCTTCCTGTTCAGCTTGCGCGCGACGAGGTTGCCCACCGCTACCGCCGCCAACAGCACCACCATGCACGCCGCAAGCGCCGCCACCGTGCCCTCGGCAAAGTAGCCGTTCATGGCGTCGCTGAGCAGTATAAGTCCGTTGAGCACCACCCACACCGCGGACAGCGTTGTGCGAAACTCCTGTTTGTCCTTCAGTTTTCTGTCCGCATACAGCACCAGCAGCGGTCCGCCGCACACGAACATGCCGTGTACCACGCCCGCCACCGCCAGCGTGAGCAGTCCCGCCGCCTCGTCAAGCGCGTCTCCCTTGCGCTTTAGCTTGAACAGCATGGGCATGGATTTTTTTGTGAAAAACTCATCTATACAGCCCAGCACCGTAAACAACAGCACCATCGCGCCAAGCAGTTTGTACAGCACGCCGGAGGTCACGCTTGAAAACATCATTATCAGCTCGCCGCCCAGTATGCCCACCGCCATGACAGACAGGATCTTGGTAAATTCGTGCTTGTTGACGGACTTTGGCGCGGAGGCAATGACGCCTATGGAAGCCGCTACGCCCAACACGTTGAGCACGGGCTTTGCAACGTCGTAACCCACCAGCATCAGCGAAAACGGCATGGCGAGCACCGTGCCCGCAAATCCCGTTATACACTGGATTATATTGGATAAAAACACCACTGTGTAAAACAGCAGACTGTTTTTTGAGAACATTGCTCAGAACACCTCTATCCCCAGCATGTCGGCCACTGTCTTAAGCTCGCGCGAGATGTCGCCCATCGCCACCGCAAAGTGAGGCTCCCAGCCCGCTTTTACCGCGTTTTTCACAAGGCAGGTGACGTTTTTGTCCGTTTTGACCACCATTGACGTGCCGTAATATTGTTGCGGCACATCGGGGGCGGAACCCGTCGCGATGAAAAATCTGAATTTGCCCTCGGAGTCCTTGCCTATGCGGAACACCGTCACGCGATCGCACCCTTTTACGCCGAATTCAAGCGTGGGACCAATTTTGCGGTTGCAATGCACTCCCGCGCAAGCGCCCTCGTCCGTGCGGGCAAGCGAACATGCGCCGGTGCCGCAATGCCAGAAGGTAAGCGTATTAGCCCTCTCGTTGATCGCCACGGGGTCTCCGAAGAACGCGGGGACGGAGGTGAGTTGCTGCGCCATATACATGCTCAGCGCTCCATACGTGTCCGCCTCGCACGCGGAGGCCACTCCCCTGTCGTTCATAAGCGCCAGCACCGCGCATACGGGGGTGCCGAAATCCACAAAGAAGTCCGGCCAGCAGCGAGTGGACAACGCGCCTATGTTGTTTGTCGCGGCATACTCCGCATACGCCTTGTACAGTCTCGCGAAGTCCTTCACGTTGTTTTGCGGCAGACGGTCAAGTCCCCTTATGCTGCCCCTAGCGCTTTCAAGATACGGCTCCACTTCGGCGTCCGTATATCCCTTTGCCATGGCGATAAGCTCTCTCGCCTCTATCGAGACGAGATTTGCGCCAAAAGTTGTCGCCATCTCCATATCCAGCGCGCGCCCGAAGCCGAAGCCCTGAGGAGTATGTCCTATCTGCAATATGTTGAGACGGCGTACGCTGTCTATCAGCCTGACCGCCTTAAGCGTGGCGGCGATAGCGCGCTTCACTTCCTCCTCGTCGGGATCGCCAAGCACGTACTCGAAGGGACGCCCGAAGGCGCGCAGCACGTTTGCCGCCGAAAACGCGCCCGTAAGCGAATTGAGCTTAAGCCTGCCGCCGTTGGTGACGGGGTCGCGCAACGTCCAAAGCAGCACGGGGCAATCAAGGCGCCTTAGCGCCTCCGTCATATACGCGCCGTTGGCGAACGTGACGTTTTGCACGATGGCGAGCGACGGCTTTTTGTCCGAAATATACTGCGCGAGACTGCCCACGCCAAGCAATATCTCATCGGGCACGATTATGTCGCGATCGAGAGTTTTGAGCAACTCGATCGACTTGTTAAACTGCTTTTTTGCAAATTCGAGGTCAAATGTCGGCACGCCGACGGGAATGTACAATATCTCCATATCAATACCTCAACCTTTTGTTTTCTCCAATAAGTCCTATGTGCGCGCCCTGTTTCACCAGCGGTTCGCGTTCGGCGTGGGCGATCACCCATTTGTTGGTCATCAGCAGCAATTCCGCCTCGCCCACGGGGTCTTGCGGCTTTGTCTTGAGCGGCGTATTTGTGCCCTTTGCCAGCACTACCGCCGCCTTGAATCCCTCGTCGCGCACCTTAAGCGGCGAGAGGTGCAACGTGGTCTGAAACATCTCTATCGCCACGCCCGCGGGCACGTAAAACACCTTTTCGTTGCCAACGTAAAATTTGTTGTCCACAATCTGGTCGAGGCGCCCAAACACAAGCATAAAGTCGGTGGCGGCAACGTTGACCTCGGAGCATTTGTGATACTCGAAACCGTTGTATGTGCTGTTGCGTCCGTTGCAGTAGCCTATCTGTATGGGCATGCCGCCGTACACGACGTCGCGCAGCCATTCGAAGTCCTCGCCGCGCTCCATCTCCTCAACGGAGGGTACGTAAACGTTGCCGTCCGCGGGGACATCGGTATATTTGACAAGATAGTCTGTTATGCCGTCAAACTTGGCGTCCAGCACCCTGCCATAGGGCTTAAACTGCTCGTCATAAACGCTGTATATTTTCACGTCGTTGACACTGTTTAACCTCTCAAGCATTGTAATCGCCTCTCACGACTTTGTAGGTGGCGCGGAAATCCTCCTTGCATATGCCCGCCTGCATGCCCTTGTCGTACACTGCCTTGGCGTTGAGCATGCCGGGCATATCAAGCCCCGCGCTCTCCGCCAGCCTTGTGCAGATGCCCAGGTCCTTGTGCATGTTTTCAAGGGAGAATGCCGTCGCCCAATTTTCGTTGTCTAAATTTTTCCACTGCCCGTCCAGATAGAAGTTCTGTCCGCCGCCGTAGGATATTGCCTTTGCAAAGTCCTCGGCACCTATGCCCATCTTCTTTGCCAACAGCAACGTTTCGTTGACGCCGTTTTGTATCTCGGCGACAAGCGTATTGTGGCAGATCTTCATCACAAGGCCGCTGCCGTTGCCGCCCATACGGATAATATTTGAGCCCATATAACTCAATACAGGTAGAATTTTGTCATACAGCTCCTCATCGCATCCGACGAGTATGCCCAGCGTGCCGCTTATTGCCGCGGGCTTGGATTTAACCACGGGGGCGTCCGCAAATTGCGCGCCCTTGGCCTTGACGGAGTTGGCCACCTCGACGGATACGTCGGGGTCGATGGTGCTCATGTCAATGCAAATTTTGCCGCCGTCTATATACGGCAGGATCTCTGCGTACACCGCCTTTACGTGCTCGGACTTGGGCACCATGGTGATGATCAAGTCCGCGTTTTTTGCCACCTCGACGTTGCTTTGGCACGCGATCGCGCCAATCTCCGCCAATTTTTGCGCCTTTTGAGCGACGACGTCGCAGCAATACACTTTGTCGTCATGTTTTTTGACAATGTTTGCACACATGGACTCGCCCATTATGCCGAGTCCTATAAATCCTATCTTCATTTTTCGCCTCTTTATACGATTATTTTGTAGCTGTCTTGTCCCATGCGGCGCAGAATTTGCCTATGCCGTAGTCCGTGAATGGATGGTAGAAGCTGTCCTTGTACACCTGCAGACCCGCGGTGACTATGTCGGCGCCGGAAACGGCGCAGTCCACTATCTGCTTGCCCGTCCTTATCGCGGCGCAGATTATCTGAGTCCTGCCATAGTAGCCGTAGTTTTTGTAAATATTGACAATATCCGCTATATACTGCTTGCAGTCCTCGCCGGAGGATTCCTTCCAACCCACAAACGGGGACACAAACAGCGACCCGTTTTTTGCCGCGATCAGCGCTTGCGAGGGCGAAAATACCAGCGTAAGGTTGGTTCTGACGCCCGCCTTTTCCAGCCTTCTTGCCGCCGCGACGCCGGCCTGCGTGCAAGGAATTTTTATAACAAAATTTGCGCACATGCCTGCAATTTTCGACCCCATTTCCACAATTTGATCAACGTCGTCAAGGTGCGGGTCTATCTCGACGGAGATGGGGAACTTGTCCCAACCCACAATGTTTTTTTCCTCCACAAACTGTTTGAGCTCGCCAAGCACTGTCAAAAAGGGCTTGCCTGAGTTCATGATGTGATTGGGATTGGTGGTCACGCCGTCAATGCCAAACGTTTCGTACGCCTCGCGGATCTCGTCGATCTTTGCGCTGTCAAGATAATACTTCATTTTATGCCTCCTCAAAAAGATGGTTTGCCATTTCAAGCACGCTGTCGTCCGCGTGCGCTCTTACAAATACGGGGATGCTGCCTATGGGCGCGTCCACCGTGAACCTTCCGCCCTCGTAGCGCTTGCCGCTTGGCAGATGTATCCAGCTATCGTCGGGCAAATACACCTCGCGCTTATCCGCGCCCGCCTTGAGCACGGGAGCGACAAGGATGTCCCTGCCCAAAAGATACTCGTACGCCTCCTCATACGCCTCTTTCTCGTCGTAGTAGAAGAACAGCGGCCTCATCACGCCCAGACCCTTTTCTGCGTTGAGCGCAACGGCCTGTTTGAGGTATGGCTTTAGCGCGGCGTGGATCCTGCTCATCTTTGCGCCGTGCGCCAACACCTGCTCGTCGCCGTCAAATTGCACGTTGAGGTCGGGATTGAGCCCCTCGTGTCCGCGCATTATGGGCGAAAACGCGTTCATCTCGCACCAGCGCATATAAAGCTCCGCGCTACGCTTGAGGTTGAGGAAGGTGGTGTAGCCGCCCACGTCCGAATGGGACAGCCCGAAGCCGCAACAGGTGAGGGACAGAGCCGCCGGGATGACGGACGGCAAACCGAAGTCTATGGAAAAGTCCACGTGGTTGTCGCCGTTCCACATCATCGTGGAGTAGCGCGGCGTATCCGTATATCCCGCGCGCGTGAAAAACATTATCTCACCCAGCTTGCCGCTCTCCTCCACCGCCTCGCGGTTGAGCTTAGCCCACCTCGCCGGCCAGGTGTTGTGCACAAGCTCGGGATCCTCGCCGCTGAACAGCACGCAATCGGTGGGCAGATACTCTCCGAAGTCCGCCATCCAGCCCGCAAGACCAAGCTCTATCATGTTTTTCTTTATGACGCCCTTCAGCCACTCATATGCCTCGGGATTGGTGAGGTCTATCATCGCCGCGGGGAAGGTGGTTATGGTCACATAGTAGTCCTCGCCCTCGGCGTTTTTGACGCAGTAGCCCTTGGCGCTCGCCTCCTTATACAGCGGCTTTTCCACCGCGAGGAAGGGGTTGCAGTAGCCCAGTACCTTCACGCCCTCTGCGGCGAGGCGCGCTATCTGCTTGTCGAGATCGGGATACAGCTCGCGGTCCCACTGCCAATTCCAGAACAGCTGCTTGCCGACGGCGGTGACGCGTCTGCCCTCCCAGTCCTGTATCCAAAGTCCGTTGACCTGTATGCCGTGCTCGCGCGCGACCTTCAACTTGTCAAGCATGACGTCGGTGCCGCCCTGCACGCCAAGGATGTGGCCGTCGTACACCCAATCGGGCAACTGCGGCTGCCTGCCCACTATATCGGTGAGGCTTGTCAACAGCTGCTCAAAGTCGTCCCCAAAGCCTATGCAAAACGGCGCAATATTGTCGATTTTGATGACATGTATTGACTTTTTTGTAAAATCAAACTCAGCCCGTGCGGTCGTGAAGGAGTGGAAAAAGTATTTCGCACTGCTCATGAACGTGGGCTGAGCATAGTAGGTTTCATAATTGGAAAATTTCTGTTTGCGCGTGGTGTTTTTTACGCCGAACACCTGCTTTATCAGCTTCTTTGCCACTTGCAAAGCGTTGATGTGCTCCGCCACCCAGACGTTCAGCTTCTTGCCGCGCAGGTTGAACTCGCTGAAGTTTTCGCCGCCGCCATAGACGTACTCGCCCTCGCTTGCGGGCAGATTGATCCACATGCGGTTGTAGCCGTCAAGCCCTTGAGGCTCGAAGCGCACCACATCGCCCTCCGCCGTGACCGCCATAGCGCCCTCGCTCAGCTTCATCACAACTCCGCCGCCGTCGCCGTGCTCGAAACCCTGCGTTTCAAGCGGCTCCTTTGCACCCAGCTTTTCGCGTATCTTGAAGGAGCCGTGACTCATGCGATAGTCGTTGCTGCCCGTGCCCACCGCAAAACAGTAGGTGTCCAGCCGCATGACCTGTCGCCCGTCGCGCTCAATGACAAGATCGGTGCCATCCAAAACAAGTTTTACCATATTTCCTCCCCTTTAACGGTAAGCGTCAATCCTCACATAAAGGTAAATTAACGCCGTTAATTAAATATATTAAACCACATTTCAATTTGCCTGTCAATATGTATTATATTTTTTATTAAAAAAAAATTATTTATATAAATCAATTATTTTGCTATCAGCCAAATGTGATTTGAATTCAAAAAATTTTAAGCTTGAGAAAAGCAAAATTGTGGAGTATGAGCGGTGGAATGAGAAAGGAAGAGACATGAGCGGGATAAAGGAGGCGCCTCGATAAGGGGGTGTCATAATTGGGGACGGAGCAAAAATGTTACATTTGCCTTTGTCAAATCTAACATTTCAGGCGGTGTTCCTCCGTCCCCCAAGCGGAAAAATATGTTTTGTGAAACAGATTAAAGACAAGGAAAAACTTTACAACTATTTTTCAAAAAACTGTGTGATTTAGATGTATAGCGCGAAAGAGGGGTTTGCCGAGCCGCCCAATGTACTTGCTGTACATGACGGTGAAGGCAAACCCCTCTGACAAAGCTAGACGCCCATTTACCCCACAAAATTATTTCATAATTTCGCGGGGACCCCCATTATTTGCACGCCTACAAACTGCGTGAAACAGATGAAAGACAAGGAAAAGCCCTTGTGTACGCCGCCCAATGTACTTGTTGTACATGACGGCGTAACACAAGGGCTTTGACGCAGTATTTCGCTGTTTCACACAGTTTTTATTTGCTGATGGTGATTGCCAACTTATACAACCGCTCATCAAACTCCTTCGGCAGACGGAGCGCTTCGGAGACGGTGGTGTCGTAGATATCGCCGCCGCGCACTCCTACGACGCGGCCGGACTGACCGCACTGAACAAGTTCGACGGCGCGCTGCGCCATACGTGCGGCGAGGACGCGGTCCGCCATGGTGGGGATGCCGCCGCGCTGCATATAGCTGAGCGCGATGTGGTTGACGCGGCGATTGGTGGCGTCGGCGACCTTTTGCATAAGCTCGTCCTTAAGGTAGTTTTTGCCCTCGGCGAGCAGAATTATCGTTGAAGTCTTGCCCTTCTCGAAGCCGCGCTTGACGCTTTGAGCGATCTCGTCCACGTCCGCGGGCGCTTCGGGCACGATGACGTACTCGGCGCCGCCGGCGACTGCGGAGTTGAGCGCTATATTGCCGCTCTCCCTGCCCATGACCTCGATGATCATGATTCGGCCGTGAGAAGTGATGGTATCGCGCAGCTTGATGATGGCGTCCACGACGGTGTTGCAGGCGGTATCGAATCCTATAGTATAGTCCGTATAGCCCATATCGTTGTCGATCGTACCGGGGATGCCGATGACGTTGAGGTCGCTGTGCTCGTGCATATCCTGCACGCCGCGGAAGGAACCGTCGCCGCCGATGACGATGAGGTTCTCGATGCCGCGCTTGAGCAGATTGTTGACGCCCTTGAGCATCACGTCCCTCTCCTTGAATTCGGGACATCTGGACGTGCGCAAAATAGTTCCGCCGTTGTGCACGCAGTTGGACACGGAGCTGTACTCCATGGGGAACACCTCGTCGTTGATAAGTCCCGTATAGCCGTGCTTGACGCCGTACATTTCAAAGCCGTTGTTCAATCCGAAACGCACGACCGCGCGGATGCAAGCGTTCATGCCGGAGGCGTCGCCACCGCTGGTGAGGACAGCCAACTTGTTACATTTGGTATGTTTTGCCATAATACACCTCGCAAGGTAAATTTGTTTGTATTTTTGAATACATGTATTACATTTTCAAGCGAAAAACGCAATACAGGTATGCATTTCAGCGGATTATCAGCTTCACGCGCCCGGCGGTGAGCAGCTGTTGCAACCTAAGCATCAACTCGTCGCAGACCTCTACTCTTTCGGGGAATTCCACCAATTTGGAGGCGCCCTTGACGCTTACCTGCGCGCGACAGCGGGTGGGACCGGGATACATGGCAAGCACGCTGGACACCATCTCGCGCTCGTTTGCGTTGGAGATAAGCACGTACAGCACGCTGCCGTCCTCCTTCTGCGCGGGAGCGGCGGGCGCGTCGTCCTTTACCCACACTTCTATCTTGTCCACGACCACTTTGGGTTCGCTCTCGTCGCTAAGATCCATCCTGCCGCTGACTTTCAGCGGAGTTTCGCCGTCCAAAAGCGCGCCGTACTTCTCATATGCGCGGGAGTACATTGTAAAGGATATGGATCCTTCCCTGTCCTCCAGCCTGCCCACGGCGAATTTTTGCTGCTTTTTGGTCAGCTTCTTTTCAAATGAGGACACTATGCAGCCAAAATACACATTCCTGCCCGCCAGCGTCTGGTCCACGACCACATCCGAATCGCCAAACTCGTCCGCCGACTCAACATACAGCATGCCCGTGTTAAAATCAAACTCCCGTCGCGAGTCGTTGTAATCGTCAAGCGGATGCCCCGACACGTACATGCCCAGAACCTCCTTTTCAAAGGACAGCAATTGCGCCTTGGCGTATTCGGGCACTTCGGTATATGTTATCTCCTCCTCGACAACAAGCTCGTCAAACAGGGAGAGCTGCCCGGACATCTTGCTCTTTTTATCCGCAAGCACGGTGTCGAGTATGCGCTCGTATGACGCCATAAGCGTTGCGCGCGTCTGCCCGAAGCCGTCCAACGCGCCGCCCTTGATGAGGCTTTCTATCATGCGCTTGTTGAGCTGGCCGCAGCAACGCTCCATCAGATCGCGGATATTTTTGAACTCACCTGCGCGTTTGCGCTCCTCAAGGATAAATTCCATCGCCTGCTCGCCCACGTTTTTGATGCCCATAAGTCCGTAACGCACATTGTTGCCCTCTATGGAGAACAGCTTTTGTGAGCGGTTGATGTCCGGCGGCAGTATTTTCACGCCCGTGCGGCGCAGGTAGTTGATGTAGTGCTTGACCTCGTCGAGGTTGGTGATGCGGTTGTTGACCACCGCCACAATGAAGTGTACGGGATAGTACAGTTTGAGATACGCAGTCTGATACGTCAGCAGCGTATACGCCGCGGCGTGCGACTTGTTGAACGCGTACTCCGCAAACTTCATTATCTGGTCGAAGAGGTGGTTGGCGATATCCTCGCTGACCCCGTTTGCGACCGCGCCGGGGATGTGTTTGGTCTCCGCTCCGTACTTGATGTCCGCGCCGTGCAGGAATATCTCGCGCTGTTGCTCAAGCACGTCCTTCTTCTTTTTGGACACAGCTCGGCGCATTATGTCCGCGCCGCCGAAGGTGAAGCCCGCCATCTTTTGCGCGATCTGCATGACCTGCTCCTGATACACAATACAGCCGTAGGTCTTTTCAAGTATCTCCTTGAGCAGCGGATGGGCGTACTTTACCTTGTCGGGGTGCCGTTTGCCCTCCAAAAACTCGTCTATAAACTGCATGGGGCCGGGGCGGTACATGGATATGCCCGCTATGACGTCCTCTATGCAGTCGGGTTGCAGCTGGGTCATAAACTTCTTCATGCCGCTGTTTTCAAGTTGGAACACTGCCTCGCAATCGCCCGACGCAATGAGCTCGAACACCTTTTTGTCGTCGTAGCCCAGCTTGTGGAAGTCAAGCTCCACGCCCTTGTCCGCCTTGATAAGCTTGAGCGCCTCGTCGATATCCGTCAACGTTTTCAGACCGAGAAAGTCCATCTTGAGCAGTCCCAGCTCCTCGATCATATTCTTGTCGAACTGAGTGGTGATAAAGGGACCGTTGCGCGAAAGCGCGCAATATTCCACCACCGGGTCGCGGCAGATGACCACGCCCGCAGCGTGCATGGAGGTCTGTCTGGGCATGCCCTCCAGCTTCATGGCGGCGTCTATCACCTCTCTTGCGCGGTCGTTGCCATCATACAGCTTTTTGAAGTCGTCGCTGTAGCAGGAGCTGCCCGGCTTGAGCACCTCGGGCAACAGCACCTTGCCTTTGGGGATGTCGTTCACCCACTGCGCCGCCTCGTTGTAAGGCACGTCCATAACGCGCGCGACGTCCTTGACCACCGCCTTTGCGCTCATAGTGGAGTAGGCGATGATCTGCGTGACCTTGTCCTTGCCGTATTTTTGTATGCAGTAGTCTATTATCTCCTGCCTGCGCACAAAGCAGAAGTCCACGTCGAAGTCGGGCATGGAAACGCGCTCCTCACTGAGGAACCTTTCAAACAGCAACTCGTATCTAAGCGGCTCTATGTCGGTGATGCCTATGCAATACGCCACTATACTGCCGCAACCGCTGCCTCTGCCCGGTCCGACGGGGATGCCCATATTTTTCGCCGCATTGACGTAGTCCCAAACGATCAGGAAGTAGCCGTCAAAGCCGCACTTGTGTATGACGCCCAGCTCGTACGTCAGCCTCGCCTTGACCTCGTCGGTAAGCTCGGGGTACTTGCGCGCGGCGCCCTCCCATGCCAGATCGTGCAAATATTGCGCCTCGTCGCGGTCGCCCATGTCGTCATTTCTGTATACAGGTATGATATTTTTGTCGCGCTTGACAATGAAGTAGTCCTCCACCTTGTCCGCGATCTCGCGGGTGGAAGTTATCGCCTCGGGACACCAGCTGAACAACTGAGCCATCTCGTCGCCGCTCTTGAGATAGTACTCGTCCTCCGTAAAGCGCGCGGACGACGCCTTGTCGTCGGTCTTTTTGCAGCCCAGCGTGATGCACATCATGGTGTCCTGCACGTCGGCGTCCTCTTTGTTGATGTAGTGGACGTCGTTGGTGGCGACCACCTTTACGCCTATCTCTTTGGCAATGCGGCAGAGAGGATTGAGCACTATCTTGTCCTCCTCCATGCCGTGATCCTGCAACTCTATGTAAAAATCGCCGGGCGCAAACATGTCGCGCATGGTTATGGCGTACTGCTTTGCCTCCTCATACCTGCCCTGCAGCAGCAGTTTGGGAATCTTGCCCGCAAGGCACGCGGACAGACAGATCAGCCCTTCGCTGTGCTCGCTGAGGCGCTTGAGATCTATGCGCGGACGCATATAGAACCCGTCCACAAAGGCGATAGAGCTGAGATACATCAGGTTTTTGTAGCCCACTTCGTTTTTGGCAAGCAGAATGAGGTGATACCTCTCCTTGAGCACCTCCGGCGTCTTGACGTACATATCCTCCGCAACGTAAAATTCCTCGCCGATTATGGGCTTGATATGATCCTTGCGCAGCGTATCCACAAAGGTGTGCACGCCGTACATATTGCCGTGATCGGTGATCGCGACCGCGTCCATGCCCAGCGCCTTGAGCGCCTCGGACAGCGGATGCTTCTTTACAGCCTTGCCCGACTCGTCCGTGCCGGTGACTTGCAACAAGCGCACCGCGCCGTCAAGCAGGCTGTACTCGGTATGCAGATGAAGATGTACAAAATCCGTCATATATGTTGTTCCTCAGATTTACTCGTTGTGTATGCTTTGTCAAAACGCCGCTGTTATATGCGCATTTCGACATATTAAAACGCATGTTTTGCTCGTTTACTCTATTTCGTCCGCCAGCTGTTCAAGCTTTTGCAATCTATGACTCAGACAGCTTTTTGTAATGCCCATGATGGCGGCAAGCTCGTTGAGAGAGGTCTCGGGATATTCCCCTCTCATCTGTGCGGTCAGCTTGAGTTGCGCGGGCAGCGAGTCGAACAGTCCATTGCTCCTCAGCTTTGCGATGGCTATCATCTGTCTTGAGGACGCGCTGTACGTCTTGTCCAGGTTTGCCGTCTCGCAAATTATAGTCCTGTTCAGCACGTTTGCCGCCTCGCGGTCGTCTATGATGGCTTTAAGTCTCAGTACGCTCTCTGCTAGGTCCAGCGTGGCAAGCGCCGCCAGCACGTCGTCCTTGTCCTTTGCGTACACCAACTTAAGCTCTCTGCGTTCGCTCATGCGCGTGTTTATGCGAAGGTCGCTCATCAGTTCCATCACGTCGTCCGCAAGCACGCTGTCCTCCACGCAGATCTCGAAGTGGTAGCCCTCCTTCTTCTGTCCTCTGTTGGACACATCGGGCACGTAAACGCTGCCGCCCGCAAGGAAAAGCCCCTTGAAATACGCCTTTTTGCAGCACCCCTTACGCAACAGGTCCTGCGGCATGCCCTGCACAAATCCAAAGAAGCTGCCGTCCTCCTCGCGCATAAGTTCAAAATCGCTCAGCGCCTGCTTTGCAAAGCCCATGGGCACGCGCAAAACGCACACCTGCTTTGCGTTTTTTTGATTTTTTTGTCTTTCGACGCTCAGTTCTATATCCGTGGGATACAGCTTTTTGAACAGCTCGGTCAGCTTCAGCGCCACCTCGTAGCTGTCCAGCCTCAGGCACAGATTTATCCTGCGCGCGGCTATCTCTATGCTGCCCGCCAGCCGCGAGACCGCCGACAAAAACGCCCTCACACAGCAATCTTCTGAGGGTAAGACGTCAAGCAATTCGCGCTTGGCAAGATCTTTGAATGTCAGACCGTCGGTTTCCATTGGCTTTTGTCCTTAAATACGGGCGCATTGCCGTCCACGCCGAATATCCTGTCGGCGGGGATATCGTGCTTTTTTATAAATTTTTTCAGGCCGTCGAAGTCGCCCAGCTTTTTTACGCGGTGGGCGTCCGTGCCTATGATGAAGTTGACTCCCTCGTCCAGCAGCGCGTCCATGCCGTCGTCTATGCCCGCGGTGTCGAAGATGTGCTTGGCGTTGAGCTCGATGTACACGCCTTGCGCTTTTGCCGCCCTGCCCACTTGCCTGAAATCCAGCGGAGTGCGGTGCCCTATATGCGCAATGACGTCCACGGGATAGCGCTCTATGACCTTTACAAACGCCTCCGTGTTGACGTCAAACAGCTTGTTTTTCATGCTTCTGCTGCCAAAGCCGTTGACCATTATAAACTCGCGCGCGTCGTATATCTTTGACAGCGCGACAAACCTGTGGTATCCCGCAATAAGTATGTCGCAGCGACGGATTATGTCGTCGGGGACGTCCAGCGTGCCCTGCCCGTTGAGGATATTTCCCTCCACGCCGTGTAAAATTTTTACTCCGCAGCCCTCAAGCGCGGCGATCTGCCTCTCCTGCGCCGCAAACTTCTCCTCCGTCATATGGCGCGCGGCGCTGAAAAAACTGTGATCGGTGATGGCAAACGCGTCAAGCCCAAGCTCCTTGGCGCGGGGAACGTAATCGGAAATCTCGGCGTGACCGTCGCTGGCGCGCGTATGCGCGTGGTAGTTGCCCGTAAATTTCATAGTTCCTCCTTTTCCGCAGAGCGGGATCAGTGTATAAGCACAAATTCTCTTGCCAGAGTGACGCCGAAGCGATCGAGTACTTCTCTTTCACACAGCTCGACAAGCCCAAGAAAGTCCGCCGACGTCGCGCCGCCCGCGTTGACGATGAAGTTGGCGTGCACCTCGGATATCTGCGCGCCGCCCAGCCGCACGCCCTTCAGTCCGCACTGCTCTATCAGCTTGCCGGAGGGCGTTTTGCCGTTGACAAACACGCTTCCGCAGGAGGGCTGACGGGGCTGTCTTTCACGCCTGTACGCCATATATCGCCTTGCTTGCGCCTCACTTTCGACCATGCTCATCTCGCTCAGGCGGAATGTGGCGGAAAGTATGGGCTCAGATATGCCACGCCTGTATTCAAACGCGTTCCTTGCGCTCATCGCCGTCTTTTGAACGTGCGCTGCGCCGCAAAAATCGCACCTGTATTGCAAAATTTGCACCTGCTCGACGTATTTTGACATATCCTCGCCAAATGCGCCCGCATTGCTGTACAGCGCGCCGCCCACCGTGGCGGGTACGCCGCTCAAAAACTCGAACGCGCCCAGCCCGCGCATATGCGCCTCACGTCTTATGTCCGCAAGCCTTGCGCCCGCAAGCGCGCGTACGCTGTCGCCGTCAAACTCTATCTTGCTAAGCTCTCGCGTGGATATAAGCAGGGTGCGCGCCTCGCCGTCCGTAATTATGGTGTTGGAGCCTCCGCCCAGCAGTCTGTACTGCGCGCCGCTGCCCTCAAGCCGCTCCATAAGTTCAACAAATTCCGCCTCGTCCTTTGGCAACGCGACGATCGCGTGCCCGCCGCCCTTGAATGTGGTTATGTCTGCGGCGCTTTGCCTTGAATACTTTATACCACAACTCTCAAGTATATCCCTGTACATACCAAAGCATATGTCAAGGCGATGTAGTATATTATTATACAATATATTTTTTCGTAATACAAGAGAAAAACAAAAGACGGCAAATAATATCTTGCCGCCGCGCCTACTCTTCAATGTCATATGCGCCGCCGCGCACACGATCGCGCCTGTGCCGTTATCCCGCTTAAAATTGCGCACATGTGTTGCAAATTATTGCAGATTTTGCAATACAGGTATCAATTTTCGTCATTTCCGTCCTCGGCTTCAGCTGTTTGTTCGAAGGTGTCTGACTCGTCGGATCTCCCTTCGTTTTCCGCAGCGAGAAGCGATTTGAGGATATATTCCGCCTTTTTAAGCGACACGCCCTCCACCTCGCTTATCTCCTCGGCGGTCCTGTGCTTTATCTCCTCCGCGGAGCCGAAGCGCTTCAGCAGCTTCGCCGCGGTCTTTTCGCCCACGCCGTCAATGTTCCTCAGCACGCTTTCGCTAAGATGCTTGCTGCGCAAATTGCGGTGGAACGTGATGGCAAAGCGGTGCGCCTCGTCCCTGACGCGCTGTAACAGCTGAAGCGCGACGCTGTCCTTTGGCAGAATTACCGCATTGGTGGGGTCGCTGCCCAAAAACACTTCCTCCTCTCGCTTGGCAAGGGACAATATCTCTATGTCCTCCCTGCCCGTTTCCGCCTGCGCCTCCTTGGCGTACGCAAGCTGCCCCTTGCCGCCGTCTATCAACAACAAGTCGGGGATGGTGGAGAAGCTCTCGTCCTCATCGTCAAGCTTAAGCAGTCTGCGGGTGAGCACTTCCTTCATGCTGGCGAAGTCGTTGTTGCCCTCCACGGTCTTTATCTTGAATTTGCGGTAGTGCGCCTTTTTGGGCATGCCGCCCTCAAACACCACCATGCTTGCCACCTTGTCCGTGCCGGAGATGTGCGAAATGTCGTACGCCTCTATGCGGTTTGGCAGCGTGCGCAAATTGAGCAGTTGTGCCAATTGCCGCACCGCTCCCTCCGTGCGAAGGGTGCGCCGCTCGTCCTGCGTACCGTGCTTGGTCATGGCGTCGTAGGCGTTTGAGTGGGCAAGCTCCAGCAGTTGCTTGCGCACGCCCTGTTTTGGCTCCACCACTCTGACGGTATGCTCGCACAGCCTGCCTATCGCCTGCTCGAGACTGCGCGCGGCCTCCACGCCGTCCGTCACTATCTCGTCGCAGAGGGGAGGATTGTTGTGGTAATATTGATATATGTACGCCGCAAGGTCGTCCTCGGCGGTGGTTGAGGTGAAGTTTTCGCCGCCCACCAGCTTGCCCGCGCGCACCACCAGCATATTGACCGCAGAGATTATTCCGTTTGTCTCAAACGCGAATATGTCCAGATTGAAGTCCTTGGGCAGCGCGCTGACCTGCTTGCGCACAATCTTGTCGAGCACCTTGAGCTTGTCGCGGTAGCTCATCGCCACCTCGTAGTTTTCCTCCTCCGAAAACTTCTGCATTTTGGCGGTGAGGACGCGCTCCACTTCCCTGTCGTTGCCGCGCAAAAAGTCTATGACCTTTTGCATCTCCGCCTTGTACTGCTCGCTTGTGACTTTGCCGGAGCAGGGCGCCATGCACCGCCCCAAATGACTGCTGAGGCAGGGGCGGGAGGGCTTTGAGAGGTCGCGCTTGCAATCGCGCACGCAAAACGCGGTGTGTATAAGCTCAAATATATCCTTGATGTTGACGGACTGCATGTACGGCCCGAAATATTTTGCGCCGTCGTTTTTAAGTCTGCGCACCAGCTCTATGCGCGGGAAAGGCTCACGCATATCTATGCGCAGAAATGGGTACGCTTTGTCGTCCTTAAGCAGGATGTTGTACCTTGGAGCGTACTTCTTGATGAGGTTGTTTTCGGTAAGCAGCGCGTCGACTTCGCTTGCGCAGATAATATAACGAAAATCCGCCACGTGCTCAAGCATGGCGGCGACTTTCGCGGCGCGCGTAGCCATATTGACAAAGTACGAGCGCAGCCTGTTTTTAAGATTTTTTGCCTTGCCGACGTAGATTATCTCCCCCGCCTCGTCCGACATGAGATACACGCCGGGATCGTTTGGGACATCCTTCAGCTTGGCCTTGAAGTCGACCATGGCTACATTATACCCCATGCAAAGGCGAATGTAAAGTTTTATCCCTCAAAATCACACGCTCAAAATATCACGCGCATATGGGCGGTTTTGCGACAAAAACACGCAAATTCCGCACTCAGGTGCCAATTTTATAAAATTTACGCCGTCTTGTTGCAAAAGCAATTTGTGGTGGCGGTCGCCTCGTTTTCACCGTTGGTGACGGTAAGCGCAAACAATATGCCCAACATCACCGCGGCTTCGCGCCCGCTTATTTCTCCGTCCGCAAAAAACGCCAACATCACTATCAACAAAAACAAATACCAATTGTCGTTGAACATAGTCTCCTCCAGCGCTTCAACATATGCCGCGGCGTCAACGAATGTTCATCTTTACAGCTTTGAATATAAACATAATTATGCAAAAATACGCCATATTCGGCAAAAAAGCGCCGCGCGCGGAAGTCTTAAGCGTGTAAAATGCAGTTATGGAAAAGTTGATAGATATCGAAACGGAAAACACAGTGCTGCGCTACCTGCCCCGCAACGCGCTGCTCAGCAAACTTGCGGACTTCTTTTCGGCATGCAGCGACGCCACACGCGCAAAGATAATCTGCGCGCTCAGCCTGTCCGAGATGTGCGTAAGCGACCTAAGCCGCATCCTCAACATAAATCAAACCACCTGCTCACATCAACTGCGCCTGCTGCGCGCCGCGGACATAGTGCAACAGCGCCGCGAGGGCAAAGTAATATTCTACTCCCTCAAAAACAGAAAGATAGAGGAAGTGTTGATGGCGGGCGTGGATTTTTTGGATCTGTAAAAAATTTATAGAATAAAAATATTTTTATTTGCTCTCGTCTTTGTAATTATCGACGTCATTTTGAGGCTTTTCATCGCAATTTTCGACCCCATTCTGCATTTCGACCGCCTCTGACCGCCCTTCTTCGTCCTCTGACGGGACGTCGCTATTTTGGGGATCTTCACGTTTTTTGAAGATAACGGGCTTGTACAGCTCCTCCTCAAAGGGATCATCGTCGTCCATATCGACTTCGGCAGTTTGATCGCGTTTTGCGCCCTTATCCCCCACCTTGCGCAGCGCCTTGTCCACCAGCGGAATGAGTTTTCTGTACGCAAGCACCTGCACCGCGTCGATGGCAAGCAGTATCACCGTGCCCACAAGCGCAAGCGCCCAGTACGGCACGCTTTCGATAAGCGAGATGTCCAACACAAATGTGCCGCCCACAAAGTACAACAGAGCCAGCACTCCGTTGATGAACACCGCCTTGATTGGCAGTGCAAAATACCACTTGAGACGGACGTTGTAAAGTATGCCGGACAACAGCGCGATGGGTCCGAAGTACGCCACATAGCCCAGCACGGTGAATATGTCGCCCGCAATCACAAAGCCCAGCGCCGCCGACGCACCGTACGCGAAAAACGCGGAAACGTAGTAACGCTTTGACAGCGGGATCATCAGCGCCAGCCCCGCCGCAACGTAAAAGGCGATCGTGCTGTAGCGCACAAGCACGCTAAGCCCCACCGCCAACAGCGCGATAGCGGCGGATATGCCCGCCAACGCCAGTCTGTATATGGCCTCCTGCCTTGTCAACTTTGCTTTCATATGGCCTTCAAGATAAAAAATAACACCTGTATGCCAAAATTATGCCAAATTTTGCAATACAGGTGCGCATTTCAGCAGCAACGGATGAGGTCGCCGCCCATGCATTCGCAGCAGCAATCCATGCACCACAACGTCTGGCATGCGGCACAGCAGCCGTCCGTGGCATCCGCCGTCTGGGTGTACGTCCTCTGCGTGGCGGGATTGGCGTTTGCGCCGTACACGCCGTTTGAACCTTCCTTATCGTAGGGGCGGGAGCCGTCTATCTTCTTTTTGAGGTTGTTGAGCGCGCGAGTGTACTTGTCGTTTTGCGGGTCCATCTGCAGCGCTATCTCCAACTGTTTTTTGCTGTCGTTCAGCCAATTTTTTTCATAAAAGACAATGGATTGATAGTAGTGCCACTCCGCGTCCCTGTACGATATGCCATCCAGCGCCTGCTGAGCGCGCGCGGTATCCTTGTCCCTTATCGCCTGACGCACAGGCTCAAATCCGTCGCCCTCGCCGGACACGGTCGCCTTTTCGTGCGAAAGCTCCATCGCCTGTTGGTACGCGTTTTCAAGCAGTTCGAGATTGCGCGCCGCCTCTGCGCCCGCCTCGCCCTCGTCAAAGACGTGCTGTTTGAGATAGTCGCGCTTTTTTTCGTATGCCTCCTGGATCTCGCTTTGGGTGGCGTCCTTGTCCACTTCCAAAATCACATACGGGTTATTTGGCATTTTTCCTCTCCTTTGAGCAATTTGTCCATTTGCATCTTCAGTCCGAGGTAGACGGTGTTGCTCAGCACCCCCTCGTACAGCACAATATTCATTTGGTTGTAGCTGCCCACCAGTTTGTTGTAGGTGGAGCCCAGCACAAAATTAAGCTCCTCCGCGTTGTCGGCAAGATATTTCGCCTTGTCCTCGCACTTGCCGTAGTTTAACAACAGCGGATTATATCTGCCCTTGTCGCTGTCCTTTTGAAGGTCGTCGACGGCGTCCATGAGATAGACGAGACGGCCGAGGTTGTACGTGAAGTCGTCGATCACGCCGTCGGTGGGGATAAGCTCCCGCGTGACGTCCCGCATAAGCGAGGCGAAAGTGTCCGCCACCCTGTCTATGCTGTCGCACTTCTCCTTTTCAAGCGTGGCAAGGGCGGCAAAGTTGTCCTTCATCAGCGCGTCCACTTTGGGCATACGTTTTGCGGCGGCGCGCTTGCGCAGAGCAAGCCTCCACGCAATGACCGCGCGCATAGGTTTGCCGTCGTGCACGTCGTCAAGCACGTTGTAGTACATCAACAGCACTGCAAGATCCGCCATTTTGCGGGACAGATCGTCCACGCACACGGACACTTTGCGACGCATGTTGTATGCGCACACCTTCCTTTCAAACTGCACTTCAACGCCCATAAGGCTGTGAAGCAGGATGTTGTAAAAGGTCAGATCGTAGTTGGTGCAAAGCCGCGTTGCCTGCGAACCCGTCTTGGACAGCGCCCTGCACAACCCGCAATAAAAGGACCGGAACACGTTGAAGTCCCTTATATACATATTATTTTTGTCAGGTATCACATATCCAAACATATCCGCTCACTTTGACGCGCAAAGACATATTATTGCAACTTTAGCACACTTTTATTAAACCGATATTAAACGCTTGCAATGCGCGCGCATACCGCCTTTTGCTCAAAATTATGCCAAAATGCGCACCTGTATGTCAAAATTGCACAAATCCCACCTTCTTTTTGACCTTGCGCAAAGTCTTTTCGGCAATATAGGCGGCGTGCTGCGCGCCCTCGGCGGCAGTCTGCTGCAAATACGCTTTGTCCGCCATAAAGCGCGCGTACTCCTCGCGTATGGGCTTGAACTTTGCCGCTACCGCCTCGCCCACTTTAAGCTTGAAATCGCCGTAGCCGCTGCCCTCAAACTCGCGCTCGACGGCGTCCGTGGTCTTGCCTTCGATGGCGGCATAGATGGTGATGAGGTTGCTTATGCCGGGTTTGTCCTCGCGCATAATTATTTCGCTGCCGCTGTCGGTGACGGCGCGCTTGAAACGCCTGACTATCGTCGCCTCATCGTCGATGACGGATACGCCCGCGTTGGGATCGGGGTCGGATTTGGACATCTTGACAGTGGGATCCTGCAAGGAGCATATCTTTGCACCCAGCGTGGGGATGTACGGCTCCGGCACGGTGAAAGTTTGCCCATATCTGTTGTTGAAACGTATGGCAATGTCGCGGGTAAGCTCAAGATGCTGCTTCTGGTCTATGCCCACCGGCACAAGGTCGGTCTGAAACAACAAAATATCCGCCGCCATCAGCACGGGATAGTCCATCAGCCCCATGTTGATGTTGTCGGCGTGTTTGGCGCTCTTATCCTTGAATTGGGTCATGCGCGACGCCTCGCCGACGTAGGTGTTGCAGTTGAGTATCCACTGAAGCTCCGCATGCTGGTGCACGTGGGATTGGAAGTAGATTATGCTGCGCTTTGGGTCAAGTCCGCAGGCGAGGTACTGCGCAAAAAAGCTGAGGCTGGTCTGCCTGAACTCCTGCGGCTCCCGCCTGACCGTGAGGGCGTGCATGTCCGCAATGAAATATATGCAGTCAAACTCCTCCTGCATTTTGCGCCAATTCTGCACTGCGCCAAGGTAGTTTCCAAGCGTGACGGTGCCTGTGGGCTGAATGCCGCTGAGTATGACTTTTCTTTTTTCGCTAGCGTTGTCCATATATCCTCTTAAAATCGCACCCATCAGCGTATTTTGAAGTGTTTTACGGTCAAAATGTGCCAATGGGGTACGGATGGTTATCTACATTCAAACCGCTCCCCATTACCCCAAAAGCGGCTGAGTTCACTTGATGGCGAGCTCAAACACAAACTGCTTTACGTCCTCGCCCTTTACGGCGGCAAAGTACGTCTCATCGGCGAAGGCAAGGTCCGAAAGGCAGTCGGGGCACTCTATAGCGGTAAGTGCGGTCAGCTTGTCGATAGCCCTCAACTTGTCCCTCTCCCTTGTGCCCAGCGCGTCAAGCGTGGCGCTTGCCGTCCTGCACGCGTTGGCGACAGACAGCAACAACGTGGGCGTGTCGTCCTCCGTCTCGCAGGAGTAGTCGTTGTATACGCTTGCCGCGACAGCCGAATTGGCGTCGAATATGTAGTCGTCGAGGTCAAAAAAGGCGAAGGTAGCCTGTTTTGCGTCCTCTTCATCCGCCCAACCCGCTCTGAAGCGGTCTTTGGACTCGATATCATCCTCGTCTATCGCAAATCCGCCCGTCCTCTCATATGAGCGCATGGCGGCAGAGGTCACCTCGCAGTCGCGCCCCACAAACTCAAACACAAAGCGCTCAAGCTCTGAGGGGACAAGCACGTCCAGTTCCGTAGAGGACGTTCTGAAAAAGTCGCGGTCGCTGTCAAACTCGCCGCGCTCCACAAGATCCGTCACGGCGTTGTTGGCGTTTGAGGCAAGTATAAACGTCTTTACGGGGACGCCCATGCGCATTGCATAGCAGCCCGCCACGGCAAGGTCAAGCCCGCCCGCGGGAAGCGCAAGGTTGAAACTCTGCCCCTCTTCAAGCTCGCCCGCAGCCACCAAATCGCAATATGCGGACGCAAAAATTGCGACCTGTATGAGGATCTTCAATATATCGTTGCTGTTTTCCACGCAGAGCAGCACGCCCTTTTTGCGCAGTATTTGTCTGAAGTTTTCATCGTCCCTGACGTCCTTCAACGCTGCGGCAAGCTCCTTGGCGGAGCCTTCGAATTCCACAACTTTTGCGCTGTCGTCGCCGGCAGTGGTCAGTTGCAACCTGTCAAATGCGCCCACGCCGTCCTTGGCGACAAACGCCGTCGCTCCGCCCGCCGAAGCAAAGCCGCGCAAGACGGATCCGGCATGGACGTCGCAGCCGTTGACAACGGCATACGGTTTCAGGTCGCTGAGGGCAGCAAGTATGTGCGGATAAAGCGCGTACACTATGTCCGCCGCGCTGCCGCGCTCCCCGTGCCACAGCTCCGCGACGTACAACCCGTCCTCTATCTTGACAAGCGGGCACACGTCCTCAAACTGCGCATACGCCATATTGGCGATGTTGAGCAACTTCTCGAAGCCGAGGCTGTCGATAAACAGGGACAGCACCTTTGCCACGCGCTCCTGAAAAGTCTGCCGCGCGAGGTCGACGATGTCACCCTTTAATGCGGGAAACGACGATGGCACATAATTTTTGCCGTCGCCGCAAGTCCCTTTGAGTATTGCATCCTCGGCGCTGACTGCGCTGCCGTCCGAAGTACAAATAAATTTCATATCCGCCTCAAAATCCTCAATATTTCTTGAGAAATTCCGGGAAGTTTTTCTCGTCCTCGCTAACGGTGAGGATGATCTGCGTTTCGGTTGCCATGGCGATGTCGTGCATGTCGTTGAAGAAGTCCTCCATCTCGTGCACGGTCTTTTTGAGCATCCTGTGCGCGCCGTCAATATAGAGGCTCTCTATGTCGTGGTTGCCCGCAAGTATGCCCTTGATAAACCCTATCAAAGCTTGTTCGTCTATGGGAGCGTCGCCTCGCTTGAGACACGTTGCGTTGATGATGCGCACCTGATAGCGCAGCGAGTACATATATCTGTCGGTATCGGTGACGAACACAATGTCGCCCTTGGCGGTTTCGACGTTGGCATTTGCCATGTCGATGATTATCTTGGTTTTGCCGGTGCCCTTGGCTCCTGTGATAAGCTTTATCATAGTCTTATACCTCCATAGTTTTATTGTATACTATATGAGAGCATATTTCAAGTGTTAAATTTTTTACGCGACCGCAATTTGCCGTCCAAAAA
Source organism: uncultured Clostridia bacterium (assembly GCA_947625225.1). Lineage (GTDB taxonomy): Bacteria > Bacillota > Clostridia > Christensenellales > CAG-917 > CAG-475. Next base: position 26,074 of record CANQNQ010000007.1, read on the forward strand.
GACGACACATATCGCCGTTTTTGATACCTGTATGCGGTTTTTTGGCATTTTGTGCGCGTTTTTGTCACGCGTCCACGTTTTCAAGCAGCTTGTTTTGCAGCGCTATCTGAAGCGCGTCTATCATCTCGTCCATCTCGCCAAGCATAAACTTGTCAAGCGAGTACAGTGTGAGCCCTATGCGGTGGTCCGTCACCCTGCCCTGCGGGAAGTTGTAGGTGCGGATGCGCTCGCTCCTGTCGCCGGTGCCCACCTGCTCGCGCCTGTTTTGGGCGTACTCCTTTTGCGCCTGCGATTGATAAAAGTCGTACACGCGCGATTTGAGCACTTTGAGCGCCTTCTCCCTGTTTTTTATCTGGCTGCGCTCGTCCTGGCACTCCACCACGATGCCCGTGGGCAGATGAGTCATGCGGATGGCACTCTCCGTCTTGTTGACGTGCTGACCGCCCGCGCCGCCGCTGCGGTAGGTGTCCACCTTGATGTCCTTTTCGTCCAAATTGACCTCGACGTCCTCCGCCTGAGGCAGCACCGCCACAGTGACGGTGGAGGTGTGCACTCTGCCCTGCGATTCCGTCTCGGGCACTCGCTGCACCCTGTGCACGCCGCTTTCGAACTTCAGCTTGCCGTAAGCGCCTCTGCCGGTGATCATAAACACCAGCTCTTTTGCGCCGCCAAGCTCGGTGTAGTTCATATTGACTTCCTCCACACGCCAACGTTTGGCGTCGGCGTAGTGGCGATACATCTTCATAAGCTCGGTGCCGAAAAGCGCGGCTTCGTCGCCGCCCGCGCCCGCGCGTATCTCCATGACCACGCTGCTGTCCTCGTTGGGATCCTTGGGAAGCAGGGCGAGGCGCAGGTTGTTGATGTCCGCGTCCATCGCCTCGCGCAGTTCGTCCGCCTCGTCGCGGGCAAGCGCGCGCATCTCCTGATCGACGTCCTCTGACAGCATCACCTGTATGTCGTCAAACTGCGCCCTGTGCTCCTTGAATACCGAGTACAGCTCCACGATGGGCGTGAGATCGGAATGCTCCTTTGAAAGCGCCTTGAAAGCGTCCTGATCGGATAGCACCCCCGGATCGGACAGCAGATCGCCCAGCTCGCGCCAGCGGCAGTCTATCTTGTCAAGTCGGGCGACAAAGCCCTCGCTCACTTTCATTTTGACCTCACAACGGCAATGCGCTCGACGCCCTCGACGTCCTTGAATATCTCCACGTCGAAGTCGGCGAATATATCTCTTATGCTCTCCGCCTGCCCAATGCCTATCTCCGCGACAAGGCAGCCACCGTCGTTTAAGTGCGAGGCAAGCCCGTCGTGCAATATCCTGTAAAACTTCAGCCCGTCAGCCCCGCCGTCAAGCGCGGAGAGCGGCTCGAAGTCCTTGACCTTTTTGTCCAGCGCGGAAATGTCGCCGCTTGGGATATAGGGCGGATTTGAAACTACCACGTCAAACCGCTCCTGTCCCACCGCCTGCCACATATCGCCCACGCGGAAGTCCACGTCAAGCCCCAGCGTCAGCGCGTTTGCCTTGGCGACGTCCACCGCCTGCGCGCTTATGTCGCTTGCCACTACGCTTGCGCCCGCAAAACGCTTGACAGCCAGCGCAATGGCGCCGCTGCCCGTGCACATATCCAACACATGGGGCACATATTTTGCCGCCTGCTCATCGCAATTTTGCAATACAGGTAGCGATTTTACAATTTCTATTGCCGTCTTGGCGACCTCTTCCGTTTCGGGTCTGGGGATGAGGACGCACCTGTTGAGGTTGAGCCTCAGCCCATAAAATTCCGTATATTCCAGCGCGTACTGAAGCGGCATGCCGCCCTTCATCTTTGCGGCGACGCCCAGCGCGTACTCAAATTGCTCCTTTGAAAAGCGCGCGGACTTAAGCTCGCTGCGCTTGAGGCGAGACGCCTCCACAAGTATCCAATCCACGTCAGACTCATCAAGCGTGGGCGCGACTTCCTTGAGGCGCTCGCTTGCCATATCATAGGGCAAGCTGACCTCGAATTTTGTCTCGGGCATCGTGGGATCGGCGTCCATCGCCTGCACGCGCTTGAACGCGGCGATGGCGACCTCCAGCATATCGTCGGTAGGCTCCTTGGTCGTGAGCAATTGCAACGCCATGCCCGGCGCGCGCAGAATGCGCACAAACAGGCAGTCGCTTTTTGCAAGCAGCTTGAGAAGCTCGTAGGAAAAGCCCGCCACTACGGGCAAAAACAGCAGTTTGAAGCCAAGTTTGATCAGCGCGTTGAGTATCTTTGCGCCGCTGACGCCGTCCGCGACGAGCAGTCCGCACTCAGACAGCATAAAGTTGACAAGCACAAACACGATTATGCTGACGCTTATGACAAAAAACAGGAATGTCGTCCCGCAGCGGCTGTGCTCGCGCTTCATGGTTTTGGCGTTCTCCACGGTAAGCTCCAACCCGTGCTCGAAGCAATTGATGGTCTTGTGCTCCGCGCCGTGGTACATAAACACCCTGCGCACGTCCTTCATCAGCGTGACGGCAAGGATGTAGCACACAAATATGGTCAGCATAAATCCGCCCTCGATGAGGCTGTACCACAGACTTTCCAGCCTGCTGCCGTGTATGGCGGTATGGTCGCAGATGAGGCTTGAGAGCAGATTGGGCAAAAACACAAACAGCGCCACCGCCAACACGACGCCCAACAGCACAGAGAAGGTCATAAGTATCTTCATGGGGTCGACTTTCAGCTTTTTGGCTACGTCCTTTTCGGCCTTGGAAGGCTCGCTGAATTCGCCGTAGACCTCGGCGGAACGCATGATTATGCCCGTGCCCTGCACAAGCTGTGTGAACAGATTTACCACGCCGCGCACAAAGGGTAGGCGGAAAAAGACGTTGCGCTCCTTGGGGCTCTTTATGCGCTTGGATTCAATGGTGATCTCCCCGCCGGGAGCGCGCACCGCCGTCGCCATGGAGCGTTCGCCCTTCATCATCACGCCCTCCAGCACCGCCTGTCCGCCGATGGACGTGCGGCACGTGGGTTTGGACTGTTTACATTGTTTGCTCATAATTTTTATACCGCTATGCGCTTGGACGCGCCCTTCGCGCGCCAAAAAAGTAAAAATGCAGACACGCTGTGCCTGCACCCTTATCAGTTGAGATTGTATCTCTTCTTGAACTTGTCGACGCGTCCGCCTGTGTCAACCAGCTTCTGCTTGCCAGTAAAGTAGGGATGGCACTTGGAGCAGATTTCCACCTTGAGCTCGGACACATTCTTGGTGGTGCCGGTCATAAAGGTGTTGCCGCATGCACAGGTGACGGTGACGTCATGATAATTGGGATGGATACCCTCTTTCATCGTTGCTCTCCTATTCCGTTTTTTTACGCCCACACGCGCCAGATTTACGCGTATATGACATAAAGTTTCTTTATTATAAACATAAAAGCGCGCCGTGTCAAGCGCTTTGAGCGCGTACGCCCAATATTTTTAATAAACGCTAGTCAACGTCGGCGTAAAGAGTGGCAAGCAGTCTCTCCCTTGTGCCGTTCAGCGCGGGGTCGTCCAGCCTGCGGGAATGTTTGTCGATATCTATCCTGCCCTCAAGCGCCGTTTGCGCGGGACTGCCCGCCAGCACCGTGTAGTTGTCGGCGCACATGAGGCACTCGTCTATGGCGTGGGTGACAAACAGCACCGTGCGCGGATTTATATCGTTGAGGCGTATAAGCTCCTTTATAAGCCTAAGCTTCAGCGCAACATCCAGTCCCTTGAACGGCTCGTCCATAAGCAGCACGTTGCCGTCGGTGAGGTACGCCCTCGCCATGGACACACGCTGCGCCTGCCCGCCGCTGAGCGCCGTGGGCAGCTTTTTGTATTGGTCGGCGACGCCAAGCAATTCCAGCATATCCATGATGCGGCGCTTGCGCTCCGCCCTGTCCTTGACTGTCGCCCTAAGCGTCAGATCAAGGTTTTTATACACAGAAATTGCGGGTATCAACCTGTCGTTTTGAAAAATGTAGCTTATCCCGTCGCGGTCGTAACCTATGCGTCCGCTGTAGGGCACAAGCCCGCATACCGCGTTGAGCAATGTGGTTTTGCCAACGCCGCTGCCGCCCAGAATGACATTTATCTCGCCGCCCGCGAACTCCGCGTCAAAGCCGTCGAACACCGCTTTGTCGCCGTAAGCTACGCGCAGACCCGAAATTGACACGCCGTTCATCTTGTCACCTCCCACAGCTTTTTGAGCAGGCTGACCGCGCCCTCCAGCACAAAGCTGAACACGATGGCGATCAGCGTCCACGCCAGCAAAAACGGAAGGTCCGCAAACGTGGAGTACGCGTACTGTATCCTGCCGCCGATGCTGTACGCTATATTGGTCAATATCTCCGCCGCTATCACCACCTTAAGCGTGAGCGACAGCGTGGAGCGCGACGTATCGAACAGCGCGGGCGCGATCATGGGCAGATATATGCAAAACACCTTGTCCACCGCCCTGACCTTGTACAGTTTTGCCATATCCAGCAGGTCGCCGTCCACGCCGTTTATAGCGCTGTAAAAGGCGGAATACATCAGCGGAAACGCGATGAGAAAGCCCACCAGCACCGCCAATTCCTCCCGCTGCATAAACGCGTACAGCACAAGTATCACCGCCACGGTCGGCGCCGCCCTCAAAAAGGAAACTACAGGCGAAAGCAGTTTGTGCAAAGGCTTGCACAGCGAGCCAAGCGCCGCCATGCCCAGCGCGCATACAAAGGAGATGGCAAAGCACAAAAACGTCCTTAGCAGCGTACTGCCCACGCTGCGCCAGAACATCCTCTCCCCGCCCAGACGGAAAAACCGCTCCAGCACGGATGCAGGTGCGGGCAACACAAATTTGTCGTCGACGCACAGGGCGGCGATCGCCCACACCGCAAGCATAATGCTCAGCGCAAGCAACGGATACCCTATGTTTTCCAGCAACATTTTTGCCGTTTTGTTTTGGACGGAAAGTTTTTTCATTTTACAGTAGCGTTTGCAAAACGCGCGGTTTAACGCGCGTTTTGCGCATTATAAACTGTTGTTTTGTATATCAGAACAGTTTGCCCCTCAAACCGTTCCAATCGATGGCGTTGTCGTTTGCGTCCTTTGGCGCGATGACTTGAAGGAATGCGATTATCTCGTTTTTCTCCTCCTCGTCCAATCTCTCGCAGTCTATGGCGCAGCGCGGTATGCTCGCCGCGGGGAAGGAAGCCGCCTCGTACAGATGCGCCTTTGCAAACGCGTCCACTTCCGCGGGATGAGCCTCCACCCAATCTTCACTTGCGTCAAGAGCCTCGAACAGCGCGTTCATAAACGTCGCGTTGCTTGCAAGCGAAGCGCGCACAAACAGCCCCGCCTGCGGATAGTTGTCGTCGTCAAGCTGCGCGGTGGACAGGCTGTACAGCCTCTGGATGTCCATCTCCGCGTTCAGTCTGGGATTTTTGGAGAGCATGGTGGTCGCGGCGGGTTCGCCCACGACGATATAGTCCACCTGTCCGCCGTTGAAACGCTGTCCCGCGGCGTTGCCGTCGGCAGCATACTCCACGTAAACCTCGTTATTTTCCGCGGAGGGCGTGCCTTCGGATATTATGGTCATATTGTTTTTGCCAAGCACATACCTGAACACAAGTCCGGGCACGGCGTTTTGACCTATGCACGCAACGCGTTTGCCCTTGAGGTCGTTTACGGTGATCGACGCGCCGCCCTCCTTGTTGCCAAGCAGATACAAGCTGCCCTCGACCGCTACGCTGACCAGTTTGAACTCCCTGCCCTGCATGATGAGGTTCGCGCCCGCGTTGATGGGCATGATGACTATGTCGGATTTGCCCATTTCGGCGTTGATGACGTTGGGTTTTACCACCTCATACTGCATGGACGCGCCGCCAATAGTGGGGTTGTCTGTGACAAGCCTTAGCATCGCGAGCGCGGGAGTACCCTCCGGCGCGACGAAGCGAAGCGTGGCGCCGTCAAGTCTTTTGGTATCGTTCTTGTCGTTGCACGCCGCAAACGCAAGCGTAAGCGCCGCGGCAAGCACGGCAATGAGAAGCGCTGCTACAAATGTTTTTAAAAGTCTTTTCATATTGCACCTCTGAAAATTGTTTCCATTATATATATGGCTATTCCACCTCGGCGGAGGTCAGCGCGGACTTCACGGACAGATTGCCAAGCCTGCCCAGCCTGCCCGTCAGCGCGGACAGCCTTTCCTGCTCCCCCTCGACGATCAGCGCTATGGTATTTACGCTCTTTCTGGGCACGCCCATCCTGCCCACGATGATGTCCGCAAAATCGCTTAGCACGCGCTGCATATCCAGCACCGCGTCCTTGTCGCCGCCGGTGACGACTATGCCCACTACGCCTATCCTTTTCATGCTTTCTCCTTTTTACAGCGAACAAAGCGTCATGATCCTTCAAAATGCGCGCCTGTATCGAGTTTTTGCGCCGATAAGCCTTTGAAAATAAAAGACGCACCGCGTAAAACGACAGTGCGAAAAATGCTTGCCTATGTCGTCCTACGCTCCGATATATACGCCTCTTGAGCCATCGCGCGGGACAAGTCCCGTCCTCCGTTTTAAGGCGCGATCATCGCTTCAGATCGCTTTGATTTTTTATATTTTACAACATTGCGCGCGCTTTGTCAACTTAAATAACTCACGCGATAAGCTGGAAAAGCAAGCTGAGCAGGATTATAAATCCGCCCGCGCCGCTGTCCAACACGGTCTGCACGTATTGTTGCGCGGTCTCCTCGTCGGGCTCCGCCGTCAAAAACTCTCTATTGGCAAGGTCCTCCAGCAGCTTGCGCCTGTCGGGAGAGTTGTAGTAGTCGTCCAAAAACGCGATAAGGTCGTCGCATATCTTCTCGTTGAGCGCCAGATTGAGCTGTTGCACCTTGCTTACTCCCGTCACGTTGTAGGACTCGTACCAAAGGCGTATCAGCTCGTCGTTGACGGAGCTGCCCAAATCGACGCTGTTGTGCGCGCCGAGGTCCTCGAAGTTGCACCTGTTTGCGGCGGACACAAGGTCTATCAGCGTGGCAAGCCCGTTTTGATAGAGGTAGTACGTCTGCCTGAACTTGCCTATGTTGAAGTGGAAACCTATTATGTTCACCATGTTTTCAAGATAGCTGTCGTCCATGATGTCCTTGTGCACGGGCAGCAGCAGATCCTCGTCGTTTTCCACGCCTATGTTGACGGAAAGATTGAGGATGAGGTCTATGATTATCGCGGGCACCGTCTTCTGGTAGTCCGCCTTGCCCTGCGCGCGTATGTTGTTGACCACAGAGACAAACTTGTCGCGGGTGAAGCTGTTCATAATCTCAACGATTATCTTCGAGGCAAATATGGTTGTGTTAAGTCCGTATGCCACGCTGTCGGAGTCGGCGCTGCCCGCCACAACCGTCCTGAATTGTTCCACAAACTGCGTGGTCTTGAACAGCTCCGCCGCGGAAGTCGCCATGTCGCACATGAAGGGTATCACCCCCACCACCATGTTGGCGTACTTTGCAAATTGCACCACCTGCGCGTACAGTTGCGAGTACAGCGCGGACGGCAAAAAGTCCTTGTCGAAGTTGGCGATGACAAGCCCTATCGCCTTGTCAAGTTTTTCAAGTTCGCTGTCCGTAAGCGAGTCCTTTAGCTCGACAATGTTTTGCGAAAGCGCGTTTACGATGGTGGACAGCTCCGCGTCCGTCACGTCGGACAGCGCGCCATCGCCCGTCAGCATATTTTCAAGCATCTCGTCCGTAAACGCCGACGACGACATGTTGTAAACAAAGGCAATGAGGTTGGTTATCGCGCCCTTTGCGCCCTCAAGCGCGCCAAGCAGTTCCGCCTTTGCGTCCCCCTTTGGCACAAGCGTATCTCTGGCGCTGTTGATGGTGGTTATGGCGCCGTCTATGCTGGCTCTCCCCGCGGAAGTCCCCACGCCGGGCAGCGAACGCAACGCCTGCAGGCGCGCAAGTATGCCGTTCATCACGTTGCCGCTGTCGCTCACCAGCGACGTCAGCAGCAGGTAGAACAGTCCCGACACGTCGTCGCGCGTGAAATCCACCATGTTGAATATGGGCACAATGCGGTCTAGGTTGCTGTCAAAGTCCGCTAGCAGCGCCTTGCCGTCCTCGCTTTCCACGGCGTCCGCAAGCACCTTCAGCTTGCCCGTCAACAGCTCTGACTTTTTGAGGATATCCGCCGCAAAGTCCGCCACGCCGCGAGCTACAACATACTCGCCCGCGTCGTCAAGTTTGAGTATCTGCTCGTCGCTGAGGCCCGCCTCCCAGCCCTCGCCGAGGGAGGAAAGCAGCGCGTTGCTCACCCGCGTCACGCTGGTCTGCCTGAGCGCGGCGTCGTCCTCCACGTTTTGCTTATGCTTGTTGCACGCCGCCAGCATGATACAGCACAGCGCCGCCAATACGGCCGCCGTGACAAGGGTCGCCGCCTTAAGGATTTTGCGTTTTGTCAAATTCATATATGCCTCTTGCCTGTATGCCGTCAATATGCAAAAACGGCATTTTTACGCACATGACTTGAGTTTTTCAAGTCTGTATTTTGCAATTTTGTTGCACATTTGCCCCGCGGACATTATACCCGCTTTACGGAGTATTTCTTTTTGAAGTTGAACACAAGCGGCACCGCCGTATAGCCCAGCGCCATCGCTATGCCAACCACGGCGACCACCCACTCCGAATACATAAATTCGAAGTAAAGCCCAAACAGCCTAAGCGCATGGATGAGGCACGCCGTCAGCGGCACGCTCAACACAAAGGACAGCGCAAAAGCCGTCAGTGCGACGAGGGCGTGCTCGCCTATCTCCGCGCCGAGCAGCATGCCCTCGGACATGCCCGCGTTGAGGTACGCAACTCGATTTCTCTCCTCGGTTGATCTGCCCACCAGCGTGGCGGCAATGCCCACTGCGAGGATAAACGCCGTCACCACCGCGGCAAGCGTGCCCACAAGGTCGAACACCGCTTGCGTGCTCTGCATCTCCCACCTGTACGCCTCCAGCGCCTCAACCACATAGTAGTTGCGGCTGGCGAACTTCTCGCTGAGCGCGCCCACCGTCTTTGTCATATCGCCGTCCACGCAAGCCAGCACCGTGTCGGGAGATATGCCGTACTGTGCCTCTATCACGTCCGCGGAAACCACCGCGTACAGACCGTTGAACAGACGGTGGCGAAGTATGCCGCCCACCTCCAACTCGCGCGGGACGTCGTCTATTACAAGGCTTATTTTGTCGCCCTTGCCGATGCCGTACAACTGCTGCACCGCGTAGTCGATGAACACATAAGGTTTGCCGCTGTTTATCAGCGATTCCACCTCGTCCTTTGGGGTCATATACTCGAAGTCGGCAAGCTCCAGCGCGCCCGCCGAGCCAAGCACGTTGACCGTCTTGTCCACGCCCTCCGCCTTGAGAGAGCCCTGTTTCCATACTATATGAGTGGCAAAGCTGACGCCCTCCACCTCCGTAAACTCGTTTACGTCGGCGTTTGCGCGCACGTTGGACACAAACACCATGCCGGAAAAGTCCTGCACGTAGCCCGTGAACACATCCGTTGTGACCGACCACGCCATAAACAGCAACATGCTTACCGTCATGCCCACCGTAAGCAGGCTCACCGAGCGTGCGTGGCGCCTGTTGCGTCTAAGGTCATAGGACGCAACTTTAAGGGTGGGGTCGGAAATTTTGCCCATTCCGCTTGCCGCCGCGTGCAGCAGAGGTCCCGCCGCCGTAGCCGCCAACACAAACAGCAAAACTATGCCTACGATGCCAAGCACGGCCGTTCCCGCCGTTCCGGCGACTCCGCCGAATTCCACGCCCACCAGCACGGCGAGCGCCGCCGCCACTACTATGGGAATTATAAATCTCAGCTTACCGCCCGCGCTCAAACTCAGCTGATTTTGTCTTATGCTGCCCCTCATGGACTTGAAGATGGGGTACAGCGAGCTGACTATCGCCGCGACAAAGCCTATCGCCATCGCGCCCAACAGCTTGCCCGCCGAAATGGCGTAGGAGACGGACATGGACAGCGTAAACTTGCATATCGCCGTAAATATGCCAACCGCCAGTCCCGCGCCCAAAACCACGCCCGCAAGCGCGAGCATTCCGCTTTCGGCAAGGAATATGCCCAGCAGCTGTCCCCGCGTTGCGCCGACGACGCTGAGGCGGGAGATCAGGTTGACCTTTTCCTGTTCGCTCATCATAAACAACAGCACTATTATGGCAATGCCCAGCGCGAACACCGCCGCGCCCGCAAGCACCACGGGAGCGGTCAGCGAGGAGGTCTGCTCCTCTATATATCCGTTGTCACCCGTCGCCTGCACAAGCAGATCTTTATACGCGGGAAGCGCACAAATGCACGCCATCACGTCGTTCACATCGTAGCCGTCCGCTGCCTCGACATATATCTCGTTGCAAAAGCTGTCCTGCTCGGGCATGCCGAGCAGTCTGCCCACGCCCGCGATCCTGCCGTAGACCTTGTAGGGCGAATCGGACAGAAAATATCCGCTTGCTTGAGAAATTCCCGCCACGTAAAAGTTTATCTTTATACTGCCAAGCGACAGCTCTATCCTGTCTCCGACGCCCGCGCCGAACTTGTCCGCCGCCGCCTTTGAGATCACCACTTGGTCAATGCCGATGTTGTCAACGCTGCCCGCGACAAGCTCTATATCCTGCAGGTTTTCCATATCCCCCTGCCTGAAGCCGCGCACCTGCACGTACTCGCCGCCCAACGTCGCGTACAACGACAGCGACGGGGTGACGCGCCCTACGCCTTCCACCTCGTCGAGGGGTCCGCCTATGTCCACGATGCGCGAGGACGAGGACGTGGTGGCAATGCGTATGTCCGCCGCGCCCGAAGCCGAAGTTTCGCTGGCAAGAATAAAATCATACACCGCCGCCTTGAAGGAAAGCATGGCAAAGATCATCGCCACCGCGATTGCGATAGCGAGCGCCGTTGCCAAAGCCCTGCCCGGCTTGGAGGTTATATTTCTCAGCGCCAGCTTAAACGTCATATCCGCCTCTTACAGACTGCCCTCGCCTATGTCTGCGATCATGCCGTCCTCCATGCGCACGATGCGACTTGCGTATTTGGCGTGCGCGGGCGAGTGTGTGACCATGACCAGCGCCACGCCGCGGCGAGCGTTGATGTCCTTGAGCAGCTCCATGACCTGTCTGCCGCGCTCCTTGTCAAGACTGCCCGTAGGCTCGTCCAAAAATATGATCTTGGGCGAAGTGGCAAGCGCGCGCGCAATGGCTACGCGCTGTTGTTCGCCTCCGCTGAGCTGGCGGGGATAGCTCTTGAGGCGATCCGAAAGCCCCAGATACTCCACGATCTCCTTTACGCTGTCCGCAAATTCCGCGGGTTTGCGCTTGTCAAGCATAAGCGGCAGAGTGATGTTTTCGTAAACGGTGAGGTTGGGCACAAGATTGTCAAATTGGTACACAAAGGAAAAGTCCCTGCGGCGCATCTGCGCCAGCATTGCCTTGTCCGCGCCCGCGATGTCCTTGCCCAACAACGTGACGATGCCCTCGGTGGGCGAATCTATGCCCGCCAAGATATACAGCAAGGTGGATTTGCCTGAGCCGCTTTCGCCGACTATGGCGACAAATTCGCCCTCGTTGAGGCTGATATCCACGCCTTTGAGCACCTCGGCGACCACTTCGCCGACGGCAAAGCTCTTCTTTATGTTTTTGGCAACCAACACTTCCGCCATAGCTACCTCCGCGCGCGATTGCGCGTGAAAACTTTCTATAATAGTAAAGTATAACATATCCTGCGCGTTTTAACAATAGCAAATTGACCTAAGCCGCATTATGAAAAATTTCTCCTCGCCCAAAAGAGACAAAATGTGATTGAAAAATGTTCAAACCCTGCTATAATAAAGCTATGAAAAGCGTTGATGAAAACACCATAGAGCGCTATGTGGACGCGCCATCCCCCATCAAGCCGAGGCTGCTGTTGCACGCTTGCTGCGGGCCTTGCACGCTGGGAGCGCTGGACTTCATGCGGGACGCGTTTGACGTCACGGTGTTTTTCTACAATCCAAATATTTTGCCAAAAGAGGAGTTTATCCGCCGACTTGACGCGCTTAAAACAGTTGTTTCGCACTATGACGGCGTAAAGCTGATAGTGCCGGAACAGTCCGAGGCGGATTATCTGCCGCGTGTTGACGGCATGCATGCGCTGGGCGAGGGCGGGGCGAGATGCTCCGTCTGCTTTGACCTTAGGCTTGGCGCCACCGCCGCATACCTCGCCGCGCACAAAGACGAGTACGACTTTTTTGCGACAACGCTGACGGTCAGCCCGCACAAGAACGCCGCGCTTATAAACGAGATAGGCGAACGCGTCGCGGCAAGGGAGGGCGTAAGATATCTGCGCTCCGACTTCAAAAAGCGGGACGGCTACCTGCACAGCACGCAGCTGTCAAGACAGTTGGGCATATACAGGCAAAACTACTGCGGCTGTCGCTTTGACGACTGATTTTCAAAAATCCCCACAAAAAAAAAGCAAATGGGAAGCAGTTTTCAATCCTACATGGATCGATTGGTCGGGCATCCACGGCGCAAAGACAGGCGCAAGTGAGCCGTAAAAAAATTATGCGAAAACAGCGAGGAAAGATTTCCTCGCTGTTTTTGTGACTCGCCCAAAGACGTTATTTAAGTTTTTATTGATTTTATATAAAACACACTCGTTGTCCGCTTTTATTTCTCCTCGTCCTCGTCCGCGGCGGCCTCTGCCATAAGGGCTGCCTTGGGTTGGGGACTCTTCTTTTTGAAGAGGTCGTCCAGCTTTGACAGCCGGCTGATGACGGGTATGACCAATCCTCCCACGGAGTTGCCCAGCACGATTAGGAATATAAACAGCACCGTCTTGCCTGAGGCTATGCCCGACGCGGCGAAGTAGAACATGTCCGCAATGGAGTGCTCGTATCCGCTGAGGATGAACGCGGGGATGCACAGCAGCACGCCCAGCGGGGTCTTGTTTTGCGTCTTGAAGATGTCCACCGCAAGGTAGATGAGGATGCCGCAGAATACCGCCCTGATGAAGTCCTGCAGATAGCCCTGCTCCAGCTTAGCTTCGCACAGCGCCACCGCCGCCGTCTTTATATTGGGTATGGCGTACGCCAACAGATAGCCCGCGATTATCGTGGCTATGGCGTTGCCCAACAGACCCAAGAACAGCACGGAGATGTCCTCCTTGGAGTGTTTTTCCAGCACCAGACCTATCTTGCCCGTGTACAGCGAATAGCCCTTCCAACACACGCACAGCAGTCCCACGCAGAACAGCACCGCGCCCACCACTTTTTGCTGCGGATAGCAGGCGAGGAACACCGCCCCGCCCAGCGAGATCATAAGACCGGCAAATATGCCGTCGACGACTTTTTTCATAACGATCCTCTGTTTATCATCAATATTTGTATATATAAACTGCCGTTTTCAAAAATAAACGCGTCCTTTTATTGGACGCCGTTTTGTTGTTCGAGCATGCTTTTGACCTTCATCAACCTTGTCGTTGCGCCGCGCTCGTTTTCGTCAAGTTTCATGGTGATATACTTGATGGTCTCCTCCAGCTGAGGGATCATCACATATTCCAGCGCGTTGACGCGGCGACGATTCTTTTCTATCTCATCGGCAAGCATGTTGCAGGTCTTTTCCACTTCCGCAAGTTTGAGCAATTTGGGCATAAGCTCCGCAAGCGACGCGATCGCGCCGTCCAGCTCCGCCGTGACGGTGGCAAACGAGTAGGGATACAGCTCGCCGCCCTCCTCCTTGGTTATCTCAAACACGGGCACGTCCACGCTCATGATGTTCTGCGAGGACGCCGACAGCTTAAGGCGGGTGCCCGGCATGGACACAGCCTCCTCTATCGCCGCGTCAGAGGACACCGCGCGCGCAAGCATAAAGGAATTGAGGGACGCTTGCAGCTCCCCTTCCACCTCCTCTCTGAGGCGCAGATTTTCACGAATGTACAGCATAAAGCGGCGGATCATCTCGTCCGATTTATCTTTGAGCAGCTTGTGCCCGCGGGTGGCCGTCTTGAGGCGATCCTTGAGGCGGCGCAGCTCCATTCGCGTTGGATTTACGTTGAGTTTTGCCATTGTCAGTTCTTTTTGTCGAGATATTTGTCTATATACTCGTCGCGGATACGTTTCAGCTCGGACTTGGGCAGCAGCCTGAGCAGTTCCCAACCCAGGTCCAGCGTCTCTATGACGGAGCGGTCGGTGCCAAAGCCCTGCGAGATGTAGCGCTTTTCAAACTCCTCCGCAAACTTTGCAAACTGTTTGTCTGTCTCGGTAAGCGCGGCGTCGCCCAATATGGAGGACAGCTCCTTTGCTTCCTTGCCCTGCGCATACGCGCTGAACAGCTGGTTCATTGTGTCGGCGTGGTCCTCCCTCGTCTTGCCCTTGCCAATGCCCTTGTCCTTAAGACGGGACAGAGACGGCAGCACGTCGATGGGCGGCACGATACCCTTTTTGTACAGCTCGCGCGAGATGATTATCTGCCCCTCTGTGATATATCCCGTGAGGTCGGGGATGGGGTGCGTCTTGTCGTCCTCGGGCATGGTCAGTATGGGTATCTGGGTGATGGAGCCCTTTTTGCCCACTATCCTGCCCGCGCGCTCGTACATACTTGCGAGGTCGGTGTACATATATCCGGGATAGCCGCGGCGACCGGGGACCTCCTTGCGGGCGGCGGACACTTCACGCAACGCCTCGGCGTAGTTGGTGATGTCCGTCATGATTACCAGCACGTGCATATCCTTTTCAAAGGCGAGGTATTCGGCCGCTGTCAGAGCCATACGCGGCGTGGATATACGCTCCACTGCGGGGTCGTTGGCGAGGTTTATAAACATCACCGCGCGTTCTATCGCGCCCGTCTTGCGGAAGTCGGAGATGAAGAAGTCCGCTTCCTCAAACGTGATGCCCATTGCCGCAAACACGACCGCGAATTTTTCGTCCGTGCCCAGCACTTTTGCCTGCCTTGCTATCTGCGCGGCAAGCTCCGCATGCGGCATACCGGACATGGAGAACACGGGCAGCTTTTGACCCCTGACCAGCGTGTTGAGTCCGTCTATTGCGCTTATGCCCGTCTGGATAAACTCATTGGGATAGTCCCTCGCGACGGGATTTATGGGCTGACCGTTGATGTCAAGCTTCATATCGGGGATGATGGGCGAGCCTCCGTCGCGGGGTCTGCCCATGCCGTCGAAAACTCTGCCCAGCATGTCCTCGCTGACGCCAAGCTCTATGCCGTGCCCCAAAAATCTTGCCTTTGCGGTTGCCATCTTGATGCCCTGCGACGGCTCGAACAGCTGCACCAGCGCCTTGTCACGGTTGACCTCAAGCACTTTGCCGCTGCGCACTTCGCCGTTTTGTTGGCGTATCTCGACAAGCTCATTGTATTTGACGCCGTCCACGCCCTCGACAAGCATAAGCGGTCCGACAATTTCGCGTATGGTATTATATTCCTTTAACATCAGAACTCCCCTCCTTGGTCGTCAAGCGCGAGAATTTGCTTTTTTATCTCGCCAAGCAGCAGCTCAAATCTATTCATATCGCTCTCGGGTATATATTTCGCCCTGCCTATCTGCTCTCTTATGGGCAGCTCGAGGATGTCCTCGATATCCACGTTTTTGTCCAGCGCTTCGTTTGCGAGGCGGTCGAACTCAAGTATGCAGCGCAACATATACTCCTGCTTTTTGAGCGAGGAATAGGTATCCACCTCGTGGAAGGCGTTTTGATGCAGGTAGTCCTCGCGTATGGACTTTGCGGTCTCCATCGTCAACCTGTTGGCGGGCGATAAGGCGTCCATACCCACAAGGCGCACTATCTCGTTGAGTTGCGCCTCCTCCTGCAATATGCGCATGCACGCGCCGCGCAAACTCACCCAATTGTCGCTGACATGCTCGCCGTACCAATCGGACAGCCTGTCCGCATACAGCGAGTAGCTGGTCAGCCAATCCACCGCGGGGAAATGCCTCTTGTACGCCAACGACGCGCTGAGGCCCCAGAACACCTTGACTATCCTCAGCGTAGCCTGTGACACGGGCTCGGACAGGTCGCCGCCGGGAGGCGAGACCGCGCCGATTGCCGTTATCGCGCCCTCCGTGTCGGGCTGCCCCAACACCTTGACCTTGCCCGCGCGCTCGTAAAACTCCGCCAGACGGGAACTGAGATATGCGGGATAGCCTTCCTCGCCGGGCATTTCCTCAAGACGGCCGGACATCTCTCTGAGCGCTTCAGCCCAACGCGACGTGGAGTCCGCCATGATAGCCACCGAGTAGCCCATATCCCTGAAATATTCCGCGATGGTGATGCCCGTGTATATTGACGCTTCGCGCGCCGCGACGGGCATATCCGACGTGTTTGCAATAAGCACCGTGCGCTTCATAAGCGGCTGGCCGCTGCGCGGGTCGGTAAGCGCGGGGAACTCGTTGAGGACGTCCGTCATCTCGTTGCCGCGTTCGCCGCAGCCAACGTACACGATTATGTCCGCGTCCGCCCACTTTGCCAGCTGATGTTGCACGACTGTCTTGCCGCTTCCGAAGGGGCCGGGGACCGCCGCCACGCCGCCCTTTGCGATGGGGAACAGTGTGTCTATGACGCGCTGCCCCGTGATGAGCGGCTCGACGGGCGCCATCTTTTCAAGATAGGGTCTGCCGCGACGCACGGGCCACTTTTGCAGCATGGTGAGCTGTCTGTCGCCGTCCGCGCACGCGACGACCGCCACGGTCTCGTCCACCGTGAACGCGCCGCTCTTTATTTCCTTCACGGCGCCTTCCACTCCGTTTGGCACCATGATCTTATGCAAGATAAGTTCGTTTTCCTGCACCGTACCAAGCACGGCGCCCGCGGACACTCTTGTCCCCGCGCTGACGCAAGGCTTGAACTCCCACTTCTTCTCGTGGTCGACTGCAGGCAGGTATACGCCGCGCTCTATGCGGTCGCCCGCCATTTCCCTCAGCCTGGACAGAGGGCGCTGGATGCCGTCGTATATACCCTCAATAAGTCCCGGAGCCAGCTCTACGGACAGCGGTTCGCCCGTGGAATACACACCCTCGCCGGGGCCGAGTCCACTGGTTTCCTCGTAGACCTGAATGGAGGCGCGGTCGCCTCTGAGCTCGATTATCTCGCCGATCAGCTTTTTGTCGCTGACGTGTACGACGTCGTACATTTTGCTGTCCGCCATACCCTCCGCGATGATCAACGGTCCGGAAACTTTAACTATTTTCCCTGTTTTCATTGTTTGTCCTCTTTGTTGAATAAGATATCTGCGCCTATTGCCTTTTCCACATTTGCGCGAATGCCGCTCACGCCAAGCCCCATGCCGCCCTCCGCGGACGGGATGGGCACCACGACGGGATACGCCCTCGCCTTGTAACGTTTGAGATACATCTCGGCCCAGATCGCCACCTGCTCGGTGACAAATATAACGGAATGCGTACGCGCAAGCGCGTGCACCCTTTCCTTTGCTTCCTCCTCGTCGGAAACGGGAAAGACGTCCACGCCGATCGCCTTGAATGCAAGCACCGAATCCTTGTCGCCGACCACGGCGATCAACCCATCACGCATACAGATCACGCATCCTTTCTCTGATTATTTCAGGCTTAACGCCGTTTTTGACGCCCGAAATTATAAGTTTTGCTACCTTTATCTCGGTGCATCTTGACAGATAGTAACATACAATGGGCGCCTCCGAAAACATGTCGTCCCTCTCGGCGCGCCACATCCTTAGCAGCGCGTTGTCCGCGGCGACCTCGTATGCGGCAAATTTGCCGTCGTCAAGCGCCTTTGCCGCTATGTCGTAGTACGCAGTGCCCTTCAGCCTGTCCTTCAACTGCTCGTCCGTCGCCTCATACAGCGCGTCGAGGCCCTTAAGCTCGCCAACGCCGAGCAAGCTTTCCTGCACAAACTGTTTGCTCAGCCCCAACTTGCGCGCGCGCATGAGCGTCAGCAAGTCCGCAAAGTCCGCCTTGCGGGTGAAGTACTGTCTCATCAGCTTGTTCTGCTTCTTTATGGAGGCAAAGATGCACTCGTACATCTTTTTGTCCGTCAGCGAGTCCACGTAGTGAGGCGTCACGTTTGCGCCCTTAAGCACGCCCACGATGACGTCCTTGAAGTAAGGCGGCAATTTCTCCTCGTCCTCTTCCGCGATCCAACCCTTTATGCTATCCGCGCCGTAAAGCCCCTCGTAGGGGACGTTTGTCGAGTCCTTGCCCGTCAGTTTTGCCTTGAGCAGCGCCTTAAGCGCGAGGAAATCGTACTGCAGCAAAAACGCGTTCAGCGCGCCGTCCACGTTGAACTCGTTGAGGAATGCCACGGTCTTTTGTTCCTCGTATTCAAACACGCTGTCAAAGTCGCAATTGTCCACGCTTATCCCCGCGGCAAAGCCCATGTCCAGCAACGTCCTGAACGCCGCGTCGAGAGACTCGCATTCGCTCAGCCTCAACATAGACTGAGTGGACAGGAGTTTCACTTCCATGGACTTTATGCGTGCATTTTGATAGATAAACTTGTCAGACATACGTTTTCAGCCGAAAATTTCCTTGGCGATATCCGCCTCCAGGGACTCGCGCAGCATGGCGACTTCCACCTCGAATGTGAGGTTTTTGTCCACGCCGCCGCCGCTTATTATCATGCCGCCCGCAAAGGCGCCGTACTGCTTGGACAGGGTGAGGGATATGCCGCGCTTCGCCGCGTGATCCGCCACGTCCTTTGCCGTAAGCACGTCCTTTGCCGCCGCCGACAGAGTGACCGTGTCGCCGTCCTCCGCGCTGTCAAGCATAGCCGTCAACACCGCCTTCATCTGCGGCTTGTCCAGCGCCTTGAGCTTGTCAAGCGCGCGCTCGAACACCTTGTCAAGCACGGTTATCTTTGCCGCGAGCAGCTGCTTTTTGGCGTCAAGCTCCGCAACCGTGCGGGAGCGGGACAATACGTCCTCCGCCAGCTTTTGCGTGTCGCGCCCACTCTCAAGACGGTATTTGTCGCACTTCTCCTCGGATTCCGCGGTTATCTGCGCGGCAATCTGAGACTGCTCGGCGGTGTACGCGTCCGCTTTTTCGCGCGCGTCGGACATTATTTTGTCGATTATTGCCTGTTTGCTCATATCAAACCAAACTTTCCGTAGCGGGCATCATGACCGCCAGCAGCGACACCAGCAGCGCCAACACCGCGTAGGTCTCCACCATGACGGTGAGGATTATCGCCTTGCCGCTTTCTTCGGGGCGCTTTGCCACCATCGCGATACCGCTGCACGCCACCTTGGACTGGTACAGAGCGCTCAGGAAACCGACTATTGCCATGGGCAAGCACGCCGCCATCAGCGACAGACCGCCGCTGAGGGACAGTCCCAGAACGCCGCCGAACAGGTTGATCTTGACAAACACCAAGAATGCGACCAACAGTCCGTAAATGCCCTGTGTGCCGGGCAGAAGCTGCAGAACGAGGCACTTGGAGAACTTGTCGGGGTCCTCGCTTGTGACGCCTGCCGCCGCCTTACCCGCGACGCCCACGCCGATCGCCGAGCCGATACCTGCCATTGCCGCCGCAAACACGGCGCCCAGAATGGCGATGAAAGTACCTGTAGTCATTTTGTTACCTCCTCAAATCGAGATATGTGTATTTTGTATTGCGTCCGTAGGGCGCGAACACGTGTCCGCCGCCCTCGTAGAACTTACCGTAAAATTCGATGTACTGCAACCTGCAGTTGTGCACGTACGCGCCCAGCGTGGATATGGCGATGTTGAACACATGCCCCACCAGGAATATGGGCACGCAGATGATGTAGCCTATAGCTATAAGATTTGCGGGGAAGAAGCCCAGCACCACCTGGCAAATCTGGTTGACGACAAGCGCCACAACGCTGCCCGAAAGTCCAAGACCGAACAGCCTCGCGTATGACAGTATATCCGACAGTATGTTTACGCCGTCGTACAGTTTGCCGAAGCCGCCCAAAAAACTTGTCACTATTTTCGCGCCCTTTTTGCCAACGGCGTTAAGCACGGGGATGAGCAACGCGCCCGCCGCCATAAGCACGATACCTATGTACTTCACCGCGGGGACGTCTTTCAAGAACAGCAGTCCCACCGCAAGCAGAATGATGCCCGTAAAGATGATGTACCACGCGCCCACCTCTTTGAGCGCCTGCAGAGGCTTCTTTTTGCGGATGAGGTTGATGGCGTTGAGCAGCATACCCACTACGATGTGCAAAAAGCCCAGTCCGAAGGATATGCCCAACAACACCAGCGGTCCGTTGCCCTCAAGCGGGTTTATCAGCTGCAATTTGCTCAGCGCGTCGCCTATATGCAAGCCTTGCATTATGTTGCCGTTGAAGTCCAACCCGAACCAGCCGCCGAATATGGCGCCCCAAATGATGGTGCTTATGCCGCCCATGCCCACAATGAGCAGCAGTCTGCCCTTGCCGGGGACGGGTTTTTTGATGAAGAAAATTATAAACGCGCCCAACGCGAGCAGCAGACCGTACGCCGCGTCCGCTATCATCATGCCGAACAACAGGAAGTAGAACACCGACATGATGGGGTTGGGGTCGAGGTCGCGCCCGTATGCGGGTGCGCTGTACATATTGGTTATATCCTGATAAGGCTCAACTATCTTTGAATTGCGCACATAGGTGGGCACAACCTCGCCTTCTTCGGGCGCGCAGAACTCGTAAACGAACCTATCCGAGGTTTTATCCAGCGTTTCGCGCAGTTCATCCTCGTATTCTGCGGGATACCACGCTTCCATCACAAACGAATCCGCCGTGGTGGCAAAGCCGTCCAACGCCTTGTTTTGCTGCAATTGCACCATGTAAAAGTCGTGCAGCACCTTGAGGTCGGCAATAAACATGCACTTCACCAGCGCGCGGGTGAGCAGATCGCGGGACTCGAACTCCAGCCGCGTAAGCTCGCTGTCAATGTGATCCACGCACTGCTGAGGCGATTTGTCGCCGTCGTAGGATATGCGCGTGAAGTCAAAGCCCTGCAGCGCGCCTTGCACCTCGTCCGCAACGGAGACATGCGCCACCACCACCGCGGGTTGCACCTTGCCGCATTCGGGAAGTTGCGCGGTGACAAGAGGCGCCTCAGAAACATATGTGATAAGCTCCTGCGCGCGCTGAGAGGGCACGTAGCCCACAAACACGCGGAACATCGGGTCGTCCTTATAAAAGTCGTAGGGGCGCTTCAAAAAGGCGAACAGCTCGTGTACGGTCCTTTCTTCCTTAAGCCTCGCCACCTCTTGCGCGTTCTCGCGCTGGAGGGTGCGGACCTCCTCCAGATCCTCGACGTTTTTCATCAGCCCCTCCTCCTTGGAGGCGATGGCGGCGAAATCGTCGTAGGACATGGTGACTATCTGATTTACTGCAGGGACTTTGAGCGGCGTGTAAAAATAGGGATGCGCGGTCTTTTCCGTCCTCTTTGCGAGGACCTCGGCGCGCTTGCGCTGCTCCTTGAGATATGCAAATGCAAAATTTATCCTGGCGATGTTTGCCTCGGCGCGTTCCGTAGAGAGCGAATTGTCAAGGCGCGCGGTGTTCTCGATGTCCCGCGTCCTGACGATCTCCACATTGCCCGTCTTGTGGAGCGCCTTGAAAAGTTGGTGTCTGTCCGCCCTGTGCCCTATGAGCACGAGCTTTTTCATTTCAACGATCATACTTAAAGCTGAGGCTTATATTTTTCAACCAGCCTTGCCACCACCTCGTCGGCGGCGTCCTCTATCTTTGAATTGTTGTTGTCTATCAGATCCTGAGCTGCCTCGGCGCCCTTGCGCAAAATAGCTGCGCGTCTGTCGCGCGCCTGCTCCTCCGCCTCATTGAGGGCGTCCTTGCGCTGCTGCTTGCACTGCGCCACGGTATCGGCATAACGCTTGTCGGCGTCCGCCTGCGCGCCCAGCACGGCGTCCCTGCCCGCTTGAGCGGCGTCCTTGACAAGTTGTTCCGCCGCCGCTTCGGCGTCTCTGATCTCCACCAAAACGTTGTCTATGCTTTCTCTCATTTGAAATACTCGTCCTCTATGCTGTCTATCATTGCCACTCTGCGGGCGTGCCTGCCGCCCTCGAACTCGGCGCAGAACCATGCCTTGACGATGGCTTCCGCCTCGTCGGGAGTTATCACCCTGCCGCCCAGAGCGAGCACGTTGGCGTTGTTGTGACGGCGCGTGAACTCCGCCATAAAGGTGTTTGTCGCCACCGCCGCGCGTATGCCGCGCACCTTGTTTGCGGCAATGGAGATGCCAATGCCCGTGCCGCACATCACCACGCCCAGCGCGCAACTGCCGTCGGCGACCGCACGCGCCACCTTCAGCCCAAACTCGGGATAATCCACGGATACGTCCGCGCTGTCGCAGCCCATATCCACAATTTCCGCGCCCAGCGCGGTGAGGGTCGCGACGACCCTGTCCTTGAGCACATATCCGCCGTGATCGCAGCCGACTGCGACTTTCATAAGCTCCTCCGGGTGGGCATTTTGCCACATATATTGATTATACACCCAAATGAGCGAGTATGCAAGATTTTTTAGTTGCAGCGCATATAATTTAACCGCGGCAACTAACTCCCCGCACAAAAAGCTCCTCTGTATGGTCATATTTTTAAGGCGAACGGCAAAAAGTCTGAAAAAAATTTAACATTGCGCATAAAGAAGCGCGGCGGATGTTCCGCCGCGCCCTCGCGTTTAAGGTTGTTTATCAGAATATTCTGTCGATGTGGTACAGCTTGATCTTCCTCACTATCAGAGTTATGACCAGCCACACCATGAACAGCAGCACCAGCGCGCCGACCGCGACCAGCGTCCACACAGCCCACATCGGGAAGGGAGCGGGCGCCACGTCGACAAACACTATTGCGCCGAGGAAGTCGGTGGTGAATGTCAGCACGCCGTCCTTGAACTCGTAGGTGCCCATCGCGCCCTCTGCCGCGCTGCCCGCCTCGCCGGACGCACCCGCAGGCAACAATTTACGCAAGCTGCCGTCGGGCTGTTGCACGTACACGGCGGTGTTGGCAAGGTCGGACTTGACGTCGGTGGGTATCCTGATGCTGAGCGTCATGGACACGCCGTTTGTATCGGTGATGATGACGTTGTCGTACTTCAGCGATACGCGCAGCACCGCGGACACGGACGCTTCGTTGTCGATGTGCGGCATAAACTGCTCTATCGCGTGGTACAGCGCGAGGTCCTCGCCGGTGCCCGTAGACTTCTGCACTCTGCGGACGATAAGTTCGTTTGCGATGATGTTGGAGCCTTCTGCAAACACCAGGCTGTCCCTCACCTCGCCCTCGTCGTCGGTGGTGGTGAGCGTCGTAGCGGTCAGTTCAAGTATACCGTCCGCGCCGATAAACTCGTAGTTGTCGTAGATGGACGCGTCGTTGGGCGTGATACGGAAGCTGTACTTGCCCGCGCCCGTGATGTCCGTCTCGGACGACACGTTCTCGCGGAAGAAGTGGACGCCCAGCATGGCGGGAGTTATCGCGAACTCGCTGCCGGTCAGCGCATGGTTCTCTATGGTGTACTCAATGGGGTACTGCCTGCCGTCGACGTACACGCTTGCCAGTTTGACGACGCCCGTTGCGCCGCCGTTGACGGTGCTCATCTCGTAGTTGCCCTCAAGTATCGAGATGTCAATGGGCGCCCTGGAGATGGTGACGGTCGCGGTGGTGGATTCCGCTGCGAAGTTGGAATATTCGCGCTCAAACGCCTCGGTCAGGAACACCGTCACGCGGTAGGTGCCCGCGCCCATAATGCTGTCCACAGACGAGTAGTTGCCGTCCGCGCCCAGCTTCTCGGCGGTGTATTCTATCATACCCTCCGTAAGCTCATCAAATTCGAATCCTGCAATTTGGTTGAGCAGTTGCACGTAGGAGCTGCCCAGCACGGGATACTCGCGCACCCTGCCGTTGTAGCTTGCGCTGGCGTTGCGCGCGGTCAGTTGCGGGCTTGCCTTGGTGATGTTGATGCG
Organism: uncultured Clostridia bacterium; assembly: GCA_947625225.1. Lineage (GTDB taxonomy): Bacteria > Bacillota > Clostridia > Christensenellales > CAG-917 > CAG-475. The sequence goes on from CANQNQ010000007.1 coordinate 49,996, forward strand.
GATGTCCACGGGAGAAGTCCACTCGACAGCGTAGTTGTTGGGGTCGTCCGCGTCCACCTTGATGTATCTCTTGACCACCAGCTTGCCGTTGTGCTCGCCAACCAGCTGCGCGATGTGATCCGCGGAGTCTGCATAGTGCACTTCGTCGCCCTCCAGCAGGCCTGCCAGCACGTGCGGAGTGTGATTTTCGCCGTTGAACACGACGTCCGTGTTGTCTGACACAACGCTGATGTTGAAGGAATCCGCCGAAGGCAGCACCACATTCAGCGTGGAAGCCGCCGGCTTCATGCTGCCGAAGTCCGCATAGAACTTGGAATCTTCCTCACTCAGCGCGTCCACGAAGTGGAATTTATAGTTGGTTATCTCGTCATAGCTGTTGCCCGCGATGACCTTTGCATAGTAGGTCTTGTTGATGTCGGGATACTTGCCCATCGGGTTGCCTTCGCTGTCCACCCATTGTATGACGGGGCCGATGTCCACGCCGTTCTTATCGATGAACACGTTGGTGTAAGTCTCCCAAGGAGCGAAGTTGGACGGATTGCCGTTTGCGTCGAAGAAGGTGATGTCAAACTGCGGATCCGCGCCCGCGTATATCTTGGTGAAGCTTCCGCCCATCGTTGCGACATACAGTTCCATGGGCAGCACTTCGACTTTGATGTTGCCGTCGACGGAGGAGTCGTGGTAGACAAAGTTGAAGTTGGTAGCATAGCCGCCGCTGAGCGTGTAGCTTTGGGTCGATTCGCCCGCGTTGGGTCTTGAGGTGGAGTTTTTGAACATTATTGTCGCGACAGGCAGCGATTCGAAGTTGCCGCCCAGCCTGATGTACTCGCCCTTTGCGCCTTCAAACGCGTCGACATAGCTGCCGAGGTCGTATGCCATATCCTTCAGTTGCTGAATGTATGCGGCGTCGGCATAGTCGGCGTCTTTATACGTTTTGCCCTCCGCAATGGTCGCAAACGCGCCCTCTTCTATCATGTATTTGACGTATTCCTCAAAGCTCATATAGAAGCTTGCGCCGTCGTAGGTCACCGCGTGTGTGCCGAGGCTGAAGGTGATGTCCTTGCCTATCTCGGCAACGAGGTCGGCGATGTTGGTGCCGTATGTCATCTCTCTGCCGGCGAGGTTTGCCGTCAGGTCGCGCTTGGTGATGGAAGCGGACAGCGTGGCTGTCACCAGCTCCCAGGTCCAGTAGTAGTTGTCGGCGTCCTTACCTTCTATCTCCGCAAGGTTGAATTGCACGTAGGTGGTGCTGGTGTCCGCGCCGCCGAATTCAGCCGCGACTTTAGCTATATTGACGTCGTCGCCCTTGACCAAGCCGCTTATGCCGTTTGTGTTGTTGACAATGAAGTCGGTGTCGCGCACGCCGAAGAACTTGGTGGTGCCGTCGTAGGGTTTTACATACGCCGTGGAGTCGGCCGCCTTGGAGATAGCGGTGCCTCTCAGGAACACCTGCTTTTGCGTGATTTTACCGAAGGAACGCACGTAAGTCATGGCGTCCATGGACTGCACTGCGTCCACGCCCGAGACGTCTGCCTTGGAGTCTATCGCATAGCCCTCCGTGCCGTTGTACTCGATGTAGCCCACGATGCCGCCGTGCAGTTTGTCGATCGCGTCGGCATTCTCGTTCGGTTTGGCCGCCAACTCTTCGTAAGCGGTCTTCTCTATCATCTTGTCCGCGACGGGCAGTTCGTAGTAGTACTTGTCAACGCCCTCTTCGGGAGCGGAGCTTGCCACCACTATTTCACCGCCGCCGGAGTATGCGTACAGCGTGGCTGTCTTGTCCGGCTCGGTGGCGGCGTAAGTCAGTTGATAGTTGACCACGCCCGTCATCGTGTTGCGCAGTGTGGGCGCATATATGGCGCCGAGTTTGGTGTCGGCGATCGCCTTGCCTGCCTCGTCATATTGTATTGCGCCGCCCACCCTCTTCAGTTGGACATTCTTGTCCTCGAAGTAGGCGCCGTTTCTTATCTGCACGGCGTAAGCGCTGCTCTCGCCTGAGATGAATCCGCTTTCATCCACGCCGGCGTTTGCCACACCGCTTCTGACCGCGGCGGAGCCGTCGTAGACCTTTTCGCCAAGATAGCCGTAGGTCTTTATGCCGTTGATCACGGTCTCGCTCTCCTCAAGCGCGACGGGTCTTGCAAGGATGTTGCCGTAGTGGCGCACGGTGTAAGGCATCAGCCTGTAGTTGGCAAGCATTGTCGCCTCGTCCGCGCCGTCCTTGACGTTGTTGACGACAAGCTCGATTCCGCTAAGCGAGATCGCGATGTTGGAGCCGACGTTTGCTCTGACGAAGTTTGCGGTTGCGGTGATGCTGAAGTTGCCGTTTTTGCTATCGCTCTCGACGATGTCGCCGTCGGACAGGTTGATGGTGACGGTTGCGTTTCTGGTGCCGTCATAGACCTTGTCGGGGATGACGACGTTGTTTTGCACTATTGCGATGGGCTTTTGCGTGACCGTCAGCGCGTCGAGCAGCTCGTAGGCGTCAACTTCACTGCCGCTTTCAAGCTTGTCGGCGACTGCCACGTATTCGCTGCCGACATATCTGAAGCCGCTAAGCACGTAGTTGTTGAGGTCGACGCCGTCGGATGTGATGGTCAGGCCGCTTATCATGACGTTGTGAGCGACCACTGCGCCGTCACGGAACATAACGTTTGCGTTCGCCTCGCCGTTTAGAGACAGCAGGATGGAGGCGCCGCTCAGCGTCATCTGCGCCAGCTCGTACGCCAGCATCTCGCTGTAGTTGACGGTGGTCAGCGCATTGAGCTCATAGCCAAGCTCCGCCAAGCCGTTGTAGACCATGTCCGTAAAGGTGATGTTGGGCAGCAGTTTCGCCTTTTTGATGGTCACCTTGGTGACGCCGTCGCCGAACTTCGCCTTGAAGCTGTCGAAGTCGAGGCCGTAGTTGGCGTCCGCAAAGTTGTAGGCGTCAAAGTTGACATTGTGCGTGCCCGCGTTCTTAGATTCGGCATTGGTCGTGAAGGTCAAGCCGACGGACTGCATGCTGTCGCCCGTTGCGAGCGCGTCGGCGGCGTATGCGTACACCACTCCGACGGAAGTGGACCCGTTGTAGTCGCGATCGACCGCGGTGACGGATTCGAAGTCGTCGCCCGTCAACACTTTCTGGTTGACCCTGACGGCGATGTTTCTGATGGTGATGACAAATGCTCCGCTCACAGAGGTGTTATCGATGGTGATATCGGGCTCGTTGATCCTGTCGGTCGCGTCCGCATTGTTGAGCACGCTGTAGCCGTTTGCGTCGTCCACTTTGAAGGTCAGCTTGATGGTGGTGACGTAGGCGCCCACGTTTGTGCTGTAAAGCGGAATGAACTCGTCCAGCGTGACCATGCCCTTATCCAGCGCCTCGAACAGCACCCTCGTGCCGCCCTCGCCCTCGCGGTTGGTGAGCGTGATGTTGCCAAGCGAGATATCGAAGGTGTTGTCGTATATCTTGACGATGGAGAAGTCCGTCTTATACAGACCTATGCTGCCCGCCATAATATAGATATGTTGTAGTTGATAACTATTATCTATATAATATATATAGACGACGATCTCGTTGCCCTCGAATTCCACGGGGGTATCGACATCCGCTGTCATGGAATTGGATTCCAACACGTCGTTTTCCTCGCCGGGCGCACCCGTGCCGAGCTGCGGGGCAGTGTTGACGATGGTGCCCAGCACGTAGTTGACCGCCCTGTCGCCCGCAAGCGCGATGTTGCTTATCTTGATGCCGACGGCGGTCCTGTGCGACGGTACGCCGATATCGGTGTACTCCGAGTCAAAGGTGAGGTACACGGCGGTGTTCTGGTCGTCGCACACAAGCAGACCTTCTGCAAACAGGTCATACAGCAATGTGCTGCCCCACTTGACCTCCTTGGTACCGTCGTAGGAGCGGTTGATACCTCTGAAGAATTTGACGTCGAGGTCAATGACCTTTTTGGTGATCTCGAAGCGCCATTCCTTGTATTCCGTGTCGTCAATGGATATGGTTTGCACAAAGTTGCCGCCGAACGTGTTGCTCAGCGTTAAGCCGGAAGTATACAAGCCGTAGTACTTGCCTTTGTCGGTGTTGACGACATAGTCCCCGTCGGTCACAAAGTCTTTGTTTGTGCCCAATTGGTCAAAGTTGCCGTTGCCGGAGTTGAATATCGCCCTGGAGAAGGTGCCTCTGATGGCTGCGTACAGTGTATCGTAGTCATAGTCGCCCCAGGTCATACCTTTGGAGAATTCCTTTCCTCCGATCTCGGTGATGTCAAACGAGATGACATACTCTTCGTCCGTCTCGCCGTACACCCTGGTGAGCTTATCAATGGTGGGTTTGACGGTAACGGTGACGGGGGTTATACGCAGCGTGAAGTCGTTTACTGCGACATAGTTTTCAAGCTGCGCGTCGCCGTTGTAGACCTTGACGTTTGTCAGCGTGATGGTGTAGTCGCCGACGGAGAGGTACTTGTCGTCCTCTACTTTCTGCATGGTCGCGTCAACAGCCGAGGCTTCCCATTCGACCCTGTCAAACGTAAAGCCTTCCGCCTCGCTTTGAAGATGTATAGACCCACTGTACTTTTCGTAAGTGAATTCGCTTGCTATCCACTTCTCGCTGCCGTACGGGATGGTGATCACGTCCGCTGAGACTATGATGGCGTTGCCACTGAGGATAGTGAACGTATACACATGCGGCTCGCCCAGCGTAAACACATAGTTGTCCGTATTATAGGCACCGTCTTTGTGGTTCCGGAACAATATGGTATATGTATATATCTTCGAGAAGTTCTTATTTTCAGGGTCTTCATTGACTACGGGGTTCGCAGCCAGATAGAAATCGCCGGATTTGAGTATGCCTTGTATTTCCGTCAGTAGCGCGGCGTCCGCATCTGTAACGCCGTAGATGATGGTAACGCTGTTCACATACGAGTTGGGGTCGCTGCCCTGCCTCAAAATCATCGAGTTACTGCTGGGGAAGGTCAGCACGACATTCCTCTTTGTGATGGTGAACTTGACGTCCGTTACGTCCATCGTGACGTTGTAGTTGTCCCTGTCTATGGCAAGACGCGATATGTCGTTGACAAAATCGTACTCTCCCGCGGGGTCCTTTGTACGGTCGGAGCCGCCGTTGCGCGAGATGGCGCCGTTGGAGTTGAACAGATATTTGCTGCCCTCATGCCTCTCATACGCTATGCCGAACATATTTTTCAACACGGCGTCCTTTTTCAATGCCATATCGTCGGTCAGCCAATCCAGCCACGTCAGCTGATCCTCGTCCAACTCAAAGTAGAGGTCGGGATCGATATCGCCGTATTGCTTCTGGGCGGCGACGGGTCTGATGGTTATATCGCGCTGCGACACCACCCAACCGGTGCCCGCGACCGAATATGTATTGTTATGGATGTTGTAGTCGTAGTTGTTGCACGGCTCTATACTCGCGCTCACGCTGTATGAGCCTACGGGCAGCAACTCGCTGTCTGCGGCGACCTTATCCCAATTGCCGTAGTTGAGCGAAAGCACTATTTTGATGCCCTCAGCTTCGAGGACGTCATTTTCGGGTTTATTTTCGGGATTTTCCAACCCTTCCAGCGTATAGCTCAGCACGACTTTGTCGCCGTACACGGATGTGCCCGCCTGCACATTCACCGTCAAATACGCCTTTCTTATTTCGAAGTTGTGCGGCTCGGCGGTGTCGGCGGTATCTTCCGTACTCTTATAACCCATGACGAAATTGGGATCCTCTTTGTCATAGTAGAAGTACAGCACATACTTGCCCACGTCTTTGGGTGCGGCGATCAGCTCGCCGGGAGCGTCCGCCGAAGCGTACTTCGCTTTCAACGCTTCAAAAGCGGCGTCCTTTTCGGCAACGTTCAAATTGTTCTTGAGGTTGTTAGCGAAAATACTATCCTTATATGTATTGAAGTCCAGCGGCAGTGCGGTATATGGAGTACCGGTGTCCACGTTGAACGTCACGGTCTCCCTGCACTCGTACACAAACTTGAGGCTTGTGTCGCCGCCCATGGCGCCCAGGCTGTTGGGATCGTCCAGCGCGTAGCTGAACTTGACATGCTCCAAGCCATATTCTCCAAAGTCCTCAAGGTATGACTTATATGTCTCATTTGCAAAGAATTGCCTTATAGAGGTATAGTTGTACAGCAGCAGGTCGCCCGTGCCCTTTTCGCCTTTCCACATCTTGAATGGCACATGGCCGTCATTAATGCTGATGTCAAACGCTATCTTGTCGCCGCGGTGGAAGACGTTTCCTTCCCCGCCGGAAAGCGAAATAACGGTCCCGTCGCCGGTCAGCTTGTTACCCGCCTTCACCGCCGTCACGGAATATTCGGTTGTGTCCGCCAGCACATAGTACGCGGAGAGCGGCGAGACGTTGCCCGCCTCGTCCACGACCCACACGTAGATCACCCTCATGCCGGGGGTGGTGCCCGTCAAGCCGAAGGGTTCGCTATATGTATACGTGCCGACACCATCGGTTGTTTTTGTAAACCCGTCTATGTGGAAGGGCAAGCCCGTAAAGCCTGTAATTATGATATCTCCTTCCCTGTCGGCGCCTGTGATGCCGCTGTACCCATTCTCGATATTTCTCTTAAAGAGTTTATCCATCGATGTCAAATCGGTGACCAGCGCTTGCGCAAAGTATATGCGGACGTCGTTGTCGTCCTTCAAATACTTTTCGATTGCCCCAGTCGCGCCCAGCTTATCCGTCAAATTCACCACGAAGCCGTCTATGGAGTAGCTGTCATGCCACACTCTTTCGCTCTGCTGAGGCAACTGATAACCTTTGCGGACCTCGTTTTCAACGGTCCTGTCGTTGTCGAAGTTCTTGAAATATTCAAGCGTACCGAAATATGCGTTGTTCGGCGCGTTGCGGTCGATCAACACCTGCACGCCGTCTTTCCACTCATTGTCGGAATTTGCCGACACGGCGGTATCGCCTTCGGGCTTGCCGTCATTGGTCAAGGCTGTCGCGCCGCCCGCATACGCCGTGAATGTGGACTGGAACATAACGTCCGCAAACAGATCGCCCGTCTTGTCGGAGCTGAACGTCATCGTAAACGTCATGCTGGCTCTGTCAAACGTCACGGCAACATACGTCGGATCTGCCTCGGTGAGTATATACAAGTTGGCTGTTTTCTTATCCTCCGTTATCGTACTTGGCTTGCTCGAATCGCCCGTGGTGGGTGATATACCCACAAATTCGCCCTTCTCGTTCACCGAGAAGAAGTATTTATATGCGTTTTGTCCCGGATCGGTCGTAAACACTATCGTGTTGCCCGACGGATTAAGTTGCGCAAACGTGATGGTGATGTTGGTCTCGGCGTTTGACCACGTGCCGTTTTTGTTTGAATCTATGGTCTGGCTGCCGTTGATGGTCAGCGTGAAGTCCGGCGTTTGATAGTCCACGCACGCGTAGATGTTGGTCACGCCGCCGTAGTTGCCCGCCAAATCGAACAGATACAGCGTGAAGCAATAGTATCCCGAGCCTGTCACGCCATAGCTTATCTGTTGGCTGTTGTACCCTATCGCTGTGCCGTCCTTAAAGTTGTATCTCAATTCATCCAACGAGCCCACCGCAAGCGGAGCCACGGCGGCCTGCCCATCGATCATCAATTTTTCCAGTGTATTATATTTGATGTCTGCCGCCGTTATCGGGCTGTCGCTCTTCTGCACTGACATAAACCAAACGTACGGCGCCACGCTGTCGTCGCTGCCCTTGCTGAAGGTCAGCTTGGTTTTTATATTGTCCGTCCTTATCCATTTCTTGTCGGAAGGCAAGTTTGTCGTGGCAAAGAAACCCGCGTTTTCGTCTTGCGGGTTAATCCCCACCGTCCCGCTTGGTGCGACCGTGTCTATACCGCCTACTTTAAGTGTATACGAACGCGCATTGCCACCATTGTCTTTAACTTCTATCGGCAAATCCATATTTACTTCCAGATAGTATTCAACTGTGACAATTCCAAATTCAGTTACTGTAAATTTGGCTCTTGCGACTTCCTTGCCGCTGGAATAAATATAATATGTACTGCTACTGACGCCGCTCATTGAAACTGTTGTATCGGCTATTTTGAACGACCCAATACCCGACGCCAACTTTTTCCACTGATCTGCGTCATCCCAGCTCCACTTATCGGTCAACTTTTTGCCGTATGCGCCCGCCACTTTCTTTTTATCTTCGTTTACGGTGCTATTGGGCCCCAATTCATCGGAACCACCGCCAAAATTGCCATAATCGAACAAGTCATAGTATGTAATTGTCGCTTTTTTATAGTAAGTAAAATCTGTTTCCGTTCCCTTTGCGCTCTGATATGATTGCAGAACGCCTGCGCTGTCCTTAACCCTGTTCAGGTCATTTGACAGTTGCGGATGCCATACCGGCCAGTTGTCGGTGTTTGAAGTGGTTTCGTTTGCCCTGTAAGGATCGTATTTGTCCCCCTCATCAGAAAGATTCATTTCGGATGCCATCACAGGAGCGGCTCCGTCATCGTATGAACCCGATGCTGCTGCCGTAGTATTACGTGTTATGGTAAATACAAGGGTTAATACACGCAAACGCAACCATTTATTCTGACGCCAATCACCATTATAATCCGCATAAACGCCAAGGTGTACATACTCACATCCCGATGATGATAGCGTCGCCGTATTAGAGCTAACGCCAGTATGCTTATTATCAGTGTTTACCGATATGCTATTACCGCTATTTTTTGTAGTATTATAAAAAGTCTCCGTTGCAGCTGTTATTGAATTTGAACCGGTCACATACATCTTCGCGCTTTTGATACAGTTGTTATTTGTATCCTCAAAATGCGCTGTAACTTTGACTGTAAAGTTCGGATTTTTGACAATACTTTTTATAATATCTGGGATATTGATGTTGAGTGCCAAACTCATATCATGATCTGCCCATGAATCCTCGACGCCAAAAAGCCAAGCATTAGTACTGCCGCAATCCGCACCCTTACCTTCATCTGTGTACAACTGGAAATTATTATTGCCGCCGGTCTTAAACATACTTTGATTATCTTTTGTCGGCGCAACAGAAGTAAATTTTTCAGTCCATGTCCAGGATGTGGTCGTAGTTGAAGTCCCGGGGAAATTAAAATCGCCTCCTTTTAGACTCTGACCATTGTCGCCCCAAAAACTTTTTGGGGTTGAGTTGTAAGTTTCTTTGCCAGAATTAGAATGCCCAAAAAAAGAATCACCAAGAGCTTCTGCGGTTCCATGTAATGTATCATTGAAAAAACCGCTCCCAAAAGCAATCGTCAAGCCGAATACCAACGCAAAGCACAGCGCCAACACTCCGATTTTTGCGAATGATGCAATTCGTTTTTGCATATTGCCGGAAGTTCTCATTTTCCCACCTCACGCCGCCTGCACAGCGGCACCCTTTTTTTATAATTTATATTTTATATTTATGCGCGCATATATACATATGCAATAATATGATACCTCCTCTTTTTCCATTTGTCAATATCCAATTTTGCCAATCTCACTTGGTTTTAAGGCTTTTTTTCTCTGCTCCCCTTCCGGGGACTTCATCGGGGTCCCCGCAAAATTACGCAGTGATTTTGTGGGGTGATACTAGCAACACCGCTCCACCGCTTAGGGGACGCGAGCACACCCCTTTTCCGCTTAGGGGACGGAGGAACACCGCTTGAAATGTTAGATTTGACAAAGGCAAATGTAACATTTTTGCTCCGTCCCCAACATTTCAACTCCTCTTTCTCTCCGGGGACTTCATCGGGGTCCCCGCAAAATTACGCAGTGATTTTGTGGGGTGATACTAGCAACACCGCCTGAAATGTTAGCTCGCGAAGAGAGGTAACATTTTTGCTCCGTCCCCAAATATGGCTCCCCTTTTCCTCTTAGGGGACGGAGGAACACCGCCTGAAATGTTAGATTTGACAAAGGCAAATGTAACATTTTTGCTCCGTCCCCAACTTTACCCCGCTTTTCCGCTTAGGGGACGCGAGCACACCGCCTTTCCGCTTAGGGGACGGAGGAACACCGCCTGAAATGTTAGATTTGGCAAAGACAAATGTAACATTTTTGCTCCGTCCCCAACATTTCAACTCCTCTTTCTCTCCGGGGACTTCATCGGGGTCCCCGCAA
>CANQNQ010000008.1 GCA_947625225.1 uncultured Clostridia bacterium
GGCGTGGCTTCACGCCACGCCTAATTCTCTTTGAGCGGCGACTTACCTAAATTCCCTATGGGAACTACGGTAAACGCGCTTGCCGCTTTTTCATTTACAAAATTTCGCTTTTGGTCAGCGGTTGTTTAGAAAATGTATAATATTGCGCTGTAACTGCTTATAACGTTCATAGGTATTTTTGTTTTTACCGCAATATTCACGGGAAATTTCCTCATTCGGTTCGTAGTTGACGGGAAGGTTGTAGAGGTCGAATTGTTCGCGGGTCAAATCAACATATTGCCCGTTTATTTTGTTGAAGTAGTGAGTTCCTCCGCCGTTTACTCTTATTTTATGGATTGTGCCGCCAAACATATCATGCACCAATGTTGCCGTAATCGCACATTGACCATAGGAAGGATCTTTTGGGACCCATTCATTCCGGCAGGACGGATACGCTGTTTCTTTGCTCCAGCATTTTTCCAACACCGCAAACAAATCAAGCAGTGTTGTTATCCCCAAAAATTGCGATACAGGTTTGCATTTCATGTCTTTCAGGTTGTCGCCATAAAACAAATAGCCAAAGCAGCGGCACTTGTTCAACGCGGCTTCGACTGCGGCTTGTACGATGGGATTTTCTGTGCTCATTGTCGACCTCCGATATTTTTTCATTTGATGAACTTACAACTTTTTTGCCTCAATATTGATTATAACAAAGCCGCATATATAAATCAAGCGCCACTTGCTCATTATGCAAGCCACGAGATATAAAGCATGCAAAATATTCCAATAATTTTTAGGGAGTATATGCATACAATATTGACGAGGTGGATATGTGGTCAAACGTAATCAGCATTGACAAACGTTATAAAAAGGAAACGGATTATATACTCGACAGCCTACAAAACACTCAGGACATATCCTACGCGCTGGAGGAGAGTGCGGACAGACTATGGATATACCTCGCCAGCGCCTGCGAAAGACAGGACGCGGTGGAGGCGCGCCTTTGCTCCATGCTGAGCGTGGTTTTTTTGTCATTTTTCAAGCTGAGATATTTTGCAAGGGAGCTGAGGATAAAGCAGTTTACGCACGCCACCTGCGCCATGATAAGCTCCATGCTGCACTTTGACCGCGAATTTGAAAAGAGCGTGGTGTCGCGCGTGCTCGCCACGTCGCTGGACTACAACGTGGACGGCTTACTCAACTTCAGGCTGCGCGCGCTTCGCGACAGCTGGTCGGAACTTGCCGAGGTGGCGGGCAGACTGCTTGACACAAGCGGCAGCGACAACGACATCTACGACATAGCCGCTTTTATTACGGGCAGCGACGGCGGCAGCAACAGGTTGCTTGTGTCCCGCAACAGATTGCGCAACATGACCCGCCGTACGGAGATAGAGGTGGTCAACCTGTTTGACGAGGAGGAGTTCAATCTGCTTAGCGCCATCATCAGCCAGAAGCCCGCCGAAATTTTGCTGGACAAGTGCGATATGTCCGATCCCATGTGCAACACGCTGAGGAAGATAGCAAGAGTTATACACAAATAAAACACGTTATGTGTTTTGGTGCCCGCAAAATATGTCGCAGTCTGGCAACATATGCCACAGTATAGGTACAATTAAAGTCATAATTTGGCACATCTTGTGCCTCATTTTATCTTATAAATTTATACAAAATACACGATAAGTGTTGTATATATCAAAATTAAAACACGATTGGTGTTGCAAATTTGCCGCATTGGGGATTGCTTAAAAGTTTCTTAACTATTTATAGAGGGCTGAAATCCTTGCTTATTTTATAAAAACAGTGTATTATATCTAAGTTGATCGGACGATAATAGAAAATCGGCATAGCGGACGCAGGCGTTTGCGTCCCGCATGTATAGGAGTAATATGGCAAAAAAATCAAAGGGAGTGCAGGTCTCCTTTTTGGGCGGCGTGGGCGAGATCGGTAAAAACATGACCGTGATCGAGTGCGGCGAGGATATGATCGTCGTGGACATGGGCGTATCCTTTCCCAAAGAGGACAGTCCCGGCATGGACGCGATCATCCCGGACGTGACCTACATCAAACAAAACATCAAAAAATTGCGCGGCATCGTGCTCACTCACGGGCACGAGGACCACATCGGAGCAATACCTTACTACGCGGACGTCATCAAAAACACGCCCGTGTACGGCACGGCGCTCACCATCGGGCTTTTGAGGCGCAAGCTGGATAAGGACGCAAAAAAGTGCAATCTGGTCATCGTTGACGAGGGGCAGACGGTGCAGCTTGGCGGCATCAAGGTGGAATTTATCAAAGTGGCGCACTCCATGGCGGGCGCGTGCGCGCTGGCTGTATACACGCAAGGCGGCACCGTGTTTGTAACGGGCGACTTCAAGATAGACAACACGCCCATCGACGGCAAAAAGACAAATTTGCAGCGCATTGCGGAGATAGGCGCCAAGGGCGTCACGCTTATGCTGGGCGAATCCACCAACGTGGAGCGCCGCGGCAGCTCTACATCTGAACGAGTGGTGGGGCAGAGCCTTGAAAATATTTTCAACGCCAACCCCAACAAGAGGCTGATAATTGCGTGTTTTGCCTCCTCCAACTACCGCGTGCAGCAGGTGCTCACCCTCGCGCACAAGTACGGACGCAAGGTGGTGTTGGCGGGCAAGAGCATGAAGGCGATGGTGGACGTCGCCTCCGCTTGCGGCGAATTGCATGTGCCAAAGGGCGTCATTGTGGACGGAATAGGCAAACTGAAGCCCGGCGAAGCGCTCATCCTCGCCACAGGCTCGCAAGGGGAGCCGCTAAGCGCGCTCAACAAGCTCAGCAAAGGCGAATTCAACAAGATCAACGTGGGCAGCGACGACGTGGTGGTGCTCAGCTCCTCGCCCATCCCCGGCAACGAGAAGAGCGTGTACGACGTCATCAACGCGCTGTTCAGGAAGGGCGCAGAGGTCATCTACGACGCGATGAACGACATCCACGTGTCCGGACACGCCTATGAGGAGGAGCTGAAGCTGATGCTGACCCTTGTGCATCCCGAGTTCTTTATGCCCGTACACGGCGAGTACAGACATCAATATAAGCACTCTCAGATAGCAAAAATGCTGGGCATCCCTTCAAAAAACATAATCATCCCCAACATCGGAGACTGCTACGGCGTGACGTCAAAGGGCATACGCAAGCATGCAAACGTTCCCGCGGGCAACACCTATGTGGACGGCGTGGTGCTTGAGGACGGCGAAGCTCTGGTAAGCGACCGCCGCTCCCTTGCCGAGTACGGCATGATACTTGTGCTTGCCGCCGTAGATCTTGAGCGCGGCGTGGTGGTGGGCGACGTGGACGTAGTCGCGCGCGGTTTCAACCTTACCGACGACGGTCTGCGCAACATCAAAAACGCGGTGATAGACAGCATCAACGCCGCGGACTTTGACAAGGCGGATATAGACGAATACGCCCGCTTTGCCAAAAAGGCGGTGCGCAAGCTGTTTGCAAGGGACAGGCAATTCCCCATCATCATACCCGTGATAGTGGAGGATTGACCCAGCGCCGAGATGACGAAATAACGCGAATTTTGCAATACAGGTGGCAATTTTGGGCAAAAAAAAATGCGCCACATCCTACAAAAATACGGATACATCTGAAGGTGAACAATGAAACCATTGATAGCGGTAGTCGGGCGCCCAAACGTGGGCAAGTCCACGCTGTTTAACCGCATAGCGGGCAACCGCATCGCCATTGTGGAGGACACTCCCGGCGTCACTCGCGACCGCATATACGCCGATTGCGAGTGGTGCGGCAGGGCGTTTACGCTGATAGATACCGGCGGATTGGAGCTTAAAAGCGAGGACGAGATGTGGACGCACATCCGCACTCAGGCGCAGATCGCCGTGGACAGCGCGGACGCCATCCTTTACGTGGTGGACGGCAAGACGGGGCTTACCACGGACGACAATCTTGTATGCTCGTTTTTGCGCAAGTCCGGGCTGCCCGTCGTGCTTGCGGTCAACAAGATAGACGGCGCCTACGACGACACCGTGTACGATTTTTACGCGCTGGGATTTGGCGAGCCGTATCCCATCAGCGCGGAGCAGGGCAAGGGCATAGGCGACCTGCTGGACGCGCTTATGGAAGTTATCCCCGTCAGCGGCGTGGAGGAGGACAGCGAGCGTATAAAGATAGCCATCGTCGGCAAGCCCAACGCAGGCAAAAGCTCCATCGCCAACAAGCTGCTTGGTTACGACAGGAGCATTGTCAGCGACATTGCGGGCACCACGCGCGACGCCGTGGATACCGAGCTTAACGTCGGCGAGGACAAATACCTCATCATAGATACCGCGGGCATGCGCAAAAAGAAGGCGGTGGACGAGGCGCTGGAAAAGTATTCCGTCATGCGCGCTCTGCTGGCAATACGCCGCGCGGACGTGGTGATGATCGTGTGCGACTCCTCGCAGGGGCTCACCGAGCAGGACGTCAAGATAGCGGGCTACGTGCACGAGGAGGGCAAACCCTCCGTCATCGTGATGAACAAGTGGGACCTCATCGACAAGGACACCAACACGATCTACACCTTTGAAAACAAGCTGAAAGAGGACTTGAAGTATATGGACTACTTCCGCTCCGTGTACGTGTCCGCAAAGAGCGGCAAGCGCGTTGACAGCCTGCTGCCCGTGTGCAAGGAGGTGGTTGCCAACAGCCGCCGCAGGATACAGACGGGACTGCTTAACGAGGTGATTGGCGAGGCTATACGCATCAACGAGCCGCCGTCCTATCTTGGCAAGCGACTCAAGATATACTTTGTCACGCAGATAGGCGTCGCGCCGCCCACGTTTGTGGTGAAGGTGAACGACGCAAAGATAATGCACTTCAGCTACAAGCGCTATCTTGAAAACGCGTTGCGCAAGAGTTTCGACTTTTGCGGCACGCCCATCCGCCTGCTGATACGCAACAACAACGAGGATGAACAGTAAGCAAAATGCGCACCTGCATTGAGTTTTTCGTCGCCGTTGACGCGTGAGGACAGAAACGGCATAAAATATATCAAAAGCACTTCGGAGGGGAAAATGGCGTCCGAAAAAGAGGAACTGTCAAAGCAGCTGTCAAATGAGGAACGCAACTTCAAAAAGCTGCAAAAGCGCAGCATAAGCGTGGATATGACAAGGGGCAGACCCGGCGCGCTTCAGCTGGACATAGCTATGCCAATGCTGAAGATGGCGGGGGAGTTGGACTACGTTCAAAACGGCATAGACGCGCGCAATTACGGCGATCTTGCGGGCATTCCCGCCGCGCGGGAGCTGTTTGCGCAGCTGTTTGAGGTGAGCGCGGACGAGGTCATAGTGTCCGACGGCAGCTCGCTGGATATCATGTACACGCTGGTGCAGTTTGCAATGCAGTTCGGCGTGCTTGGCACCGAGCCATGGAACAAGCTGCAGCAGGTCAAGTTTTTGTGCCCCGCGCCCGGTTATGACAGGCATTTTGCCATCTGCCGCGCGTTTGGCATTGATATGCTTACCGTGCCCATGCTGGACGACGGCCCGGATATGGATATGGTGGAGGAGCTGGTGCGCTCGGACGACTCCGTAAAGGGGATATGGTGCGTGCCAAAGTACTCCAATCCCACGGGCGTGGTCTTCTGCGACAGGACGGTGGAGCGCATGGCGTCCCTCAAGCCCGCCGCAAAGGATTTCAGGGTGTTTTGGGACAACGCGTACATCATGCACACTCTCAACGAGACGGACGTGCCGCTTGCCAACATATTCGACCTCGCGCGCAAGGCGGGCAATGCGGATATGATATATTCGTTTACGTCCACATCCAAAATAACGTTTGCGGGCAGCGGACTTGCGGCAATGGCGGCAAGCAAGGCGAATATTGACGACATCCTTTCAAAACTTGCCATACGCAAGATAAACTCCAACAAGGTCAATCAGGTGATGCACGTGGCGTATCTGCGCGACAAGCAGAACATATCCCTCATTATGCAGAGGCACGCCATGCTGCTGCGCCCCAAATTTCAGCTGTTCGAGCGCAGGATGAGCGAGGCGTTCGGGGACTGCGCCGACGTAAAGTGGAGCCGACCGGGCGGCGGCTACTTCATATCGCTGGACGTGGAGGGTTGCGCAAAGCGCATTGTGGAGCTGTGCGCGCAGGCGGGAATAAAGATAACCCCAGCCGGATCCACCTTTCCGTACGGCTTTGACGACAAGGACAGCAACCTGCGCATAGCGCCGTCTGTGCCCACGCTTGAGGAGATGGACTTTGCGCTGGACGTGCTTATAGAGGCAATAAAAATTGCGCTGCTGGAAAAGCAAATTGCAAAAATGGACGTTTGACTGCGCGTTTTGACGCGATAAACCTTGTTTTATTGATATATGTGATATATATAATATTATAATTGCAGAGCGCGGCGCGCTCTGTTTTTTATTGCGGGTCTTGTCATACTGCGCCCCATACGCTCATACATTTTAGCAATCAATGTTGGAGGGTGTATGGACAAATTCGACCTTTATCGCGATATCGCCTCCCGCACGGGCGGCGACATCTATGTGGGAGTGGTTGGCCCCGTGCGCACGGGCAAATCCACTCTTATAAAGCAGGTTATGCAACAGATGGTGGTGGACGGCATCAAGGATCCCGACGAGCGCAGCAGAGCTATAGACGAGATACCCCAGTCCGCCGACGGCAAAACAATAATGACCACTCAGCCGCGCTTTGTGCCCAATGAGGCGGTGCGCGTGCCCGTGGGCGACAACCTCGCCGTGAATATGCGCCTTATAGACTGCGTGGGCTATGTAGTCAGCGGCGCGCTGGGAGCGGAAGAGGAGGGCAGAGAGCGCATGGTCTCCACACCGTGGTCTGAGGAGGAAATGCCCTTTTCCAAGGCGGCTGAGATGGGCACCCAAAAGGTGATAAAGGAGCACAGCACCATCGCGCTTGCTGTCACCACGGACGGCAGCTTTTCGGGCATAGCGCGCGAGGACTATATCGCCGCAGAGGAGCGCGTCATAAGCGAGCTGAAGGAGTGCGGCAAGCCCTTTGTGATAGTGCTCAACACCGCCGATCCCACCGCGCAGCAGGCGATAGACCTCAAGGCGGAATTGGAGGCGAAGTATGGGTCCTCCGTGCTGCTTAAAAACGCGCTTGCTCTGAGCGAGGCGGACATAACCGAGATACTTGAATCAATATTGCTGGAGTTTGCCGTGACGATGATAGACTTCGATCTGCCACGCTGGATACAGGCTCTGCCCGCGGACAGCGAGGTCGTGAAGGAGTTGCTGGATATCGTCAAGGGCGTCGGAAACGACGTAGTGAAGATGAAAGACTACGAGCGCATAGACGCGTTTTTCAAGGGTTCGCAGTTCTTTGACGAGCCGTCCGCGATAGACCTCGACGCGGGCAGAGGGCGCGTGCAAGTGACGCTGTCTCCAAAGGAGGGCGTGTTCTACAAGGTCGCGGGCGAGGAGTGCGGCATAGAGCTGACGGACAGCTTCGACTTGTTTGCGCAACTCAAAAAACTGTGCCGCGGCAGGGACAAGATTGACAGGATACGCTCGGCAATGGAGCAGGTGGACGCGTTCGGCTACGGCGTGGTGCTGCCCACCATGGAGGAGATAGTGCTGGACGAGCCGGAGGTGCTGAGACAGGGACAGCAGTACGGCGTCAAGTTGAAGGCGCACGCGCCGTCGTTGCACATCATGAAGGTGGACGTAGAGACCGAGGTCAGCCCGCTTGTGGGCAGCGAGCAGCAGAGCAAGGAGCTGGTGGACAACATGCTTGGCGATCTGGAGCAGGACAAGGACGGCATTTGGAACACAAATATATTCGGCAGGTCCTTGAGCGCGCTGGTGGCGGACGGCATCAACAACAAGTTGCGATCCGTGCCCGCCGACACCGAGCAGAAGTTGCGCCGAACGCTTGGAAGGATAGTCAACGAGGGCAAGGGTGGAGTTATCTGCATACTGCTATAAACGCGACAATATGACAAAATCCCGCGTTCAACGCGGGATTTTTGCCATATAAACATATGATTTGCTCAACAAATCGTCAAATTATCCTGCGCATTTCGGGCAGGGCGTAGGCAAAAAATTCTTTGTAAGCGTTGCACTTTTCTATGTCTATGCGCTCGCGCTTGCAGCCGCCGCGGCACAGCGCGTAGAAGTTGCACTTTTTGCATTTGCCGTCCACGACTAGGCTTTCGCGTATAAACTTTTCCGCAATGGGGTGGTGGGAGAGCGCGTCGAAATCGCTGTCGGCGACGTTGCCCATGGCGTACTCGTCAAGGCAGTAGAAGTCGCAGGGGTACACGGTGCCGTCCGCCTCGATCACAAATTGGTGGGAGCAGTAGCCGTTCATGCCGCACTGCTCGGCGACCTCGCCGCGGCTGAGCCTCACGAAGTTGTCGAATTGTCTTATCGACGTGTACTTGCCCGCCTTGATGTCCGCCAGATAAAAGCTGAACAGCTTTTTGAGGAACACGGTGTATTCCTTTTCGGTGGGGTAGGAGTCCCTGTCGTAGGGCTGTCCGTCCAATGGTTTGAGGCATGGGATAAATTGCAGAAATTTGAAGCCGCACTCGCGGTAAAATTTGTATATCTCCGTGATGTTGTTGACAACGCTGCGACTAAGCACCGTCAGCACGTTGAAGGGGATGCGGCGGGCTTTTAGAAGCTCCACGCCCCTAATAATGTCGTCAAACGCGGGCGTGCCGTCCGCCCTCACACGGCAGACGTTGCCTTCTCGTGTGCCGTCAAGCGATATGCCCACAAGGTAGTTGTAGCGCTTGAAAATGTCGCACCACTCGTCGTCTATAAGCGTGCCGTTGGTCTGTATGACAAGGTGGGCGTTGTCCCTGCCTTTAAGCCTTTCGCCCACGTGGCGGAAGAAGTCCTTGCCTCGCACCAGCGGTTCGCCGCCCTGAAAGGACAAATAGAAACGGTCCTTGCCTGTGAAGGCAAGGGCCTTTGCTATAATGTCGTCGACTTGCGCCTCGCTCATCATCCCCTTGAAATAGCTTTCGCGCATATTCGCAAGGGAATGGTAAAAGCAGTAGGTGCACCTCAGATTGCAGCTGCCCGAGGCGGGCTTTACCATCACGGATAAGTTCATTTTGCCTTTTTACAGGATGCCGCGGCGGTTGTTCTTCAAGGACTTGCGGAAGTTGAGCAGGGTGTTCTTGCAGGTCTTTGCCGCGTCGACGTAGGTCATGGACACGTTGTAGCCCTCAATGGGATCTACGTCGAGGTTGAACATATAGTTTTTGTAGTATTGATCTATAAATGCGCTGTTTTCGTTGAGCACGTTGAGGTAGTACTTGAAGTCGTACGTCACCTTGTTGCCCGTGGGCTTGCCG
The DNA here is from genome assembly GCA_947625225.1 of uncultured Clostridia bacterium. Classification (GTDB taxonomy): domain Bacteria; phylum Bacillota; class Clostridia; order Christensenellales; family CAG-917; genus CAG-475. The sequence goes on from CANQNQ010000008.1 coordinate 9,317, forward strand.
TCCTTGCCGAGTTCGTCGACTTCTATCGCCATCTGCAAGCTCTGCACGGTGCCCTTCTTGATGTAGTACAGCACGCGGTTGTTGCCATCCGCGTCTTTGACGGTGGCGTCCTGCGCGACGCTGCCTTCAAGCACGCCCTTCATGCTGACGCCGTCTATTATGCGGTCGGTGGGCATATCCACGCCCATATAGTCCAGCAGGGTGGGGAATATGTCTATGTTCATATAGCTTGCCGTCACGCAGTAGGATTGACTGGGGTTGCCCTCGGCGTCGGTCAGCGTAACGGGCATATCCGTCCTGAGGTTTTTGCCGTAGTGCACAAGCATGGGCACCTTGTGGCCGCCCTCGAAGGTAGTGTTCTTCCTGCCCTTCAGCGCGCCCGTAGCGCCCTCTCTGCCGGGGCCGTTGTCGGAGGTGAAGATGATTATGGTGTTGTCATACACGTCCGGATGCGCTCTCAAGATGTCCAGCGTCTGCCCGAGGTAGTGGTCGAACTCCTCTATATTGTCCACATAGCTGTCGTCGGTGGTGTCGCCCTTGACCGCGTTGTCAAGGTCCTCCGACGTCGTGTTGTTGGAGGAGTACAGAGGCGCGTGCGGCCACGGCGTGCAGTAGTAGGTGAAGAAGGGTTTGCCGTTTTGCTCGTAATCCTCTATCTGCTTTTCAAGATAGGGGTTCATCTTTGCGCTTATGCGCGAGGTGGTGACGGACTGATCCTTCATCTCGGCGTGGCTGAACACTTCCTTGAACTGTCCGCCGCTTTCCTCCACAAAGTTGTAGGGGGTCATGTCGTTGACGTAGTGGCTGCCGTAGAAGTAGTCAAAGCCCTGGTTGGTGGGCAGGTACTCGCCGTAGTCGCCAAGGTTCCACTTGCCGAACAGGGCGGTGGAGTAGCCAACGCGCTGCATGACCTCGGCAAAGGTTATCTCGTCGCCGAGGATGCCGTCCACGTTGTTGAGGAATTGGAAGGGGTTGAAGTAACGCGTGTTGCCAAAGGGCGCAAGGGACACCTTGGAGGGGAACACCACGTTGTCAAGATATCCGCGCGAGCAATATCTGCCGGTCAGTATGCCAAAACGCGAGGGAGAGCACACGGGGGAGGAGGCGTAGAAGTTTTCAAAATAAATGCCGCCGTCCTGCGCGATGCTGTCGATGTTGGGGGTGTGGATGGTAGGCTCCTTGCCCGCCGCGTTGAGATAGCTGTACATGGATATGTCTGCATACCCCATGTCGTCCATCAGCACAAACAGCACGTTGGGGCGCTGTTTTGCGGAGGAGGAGTCAAGCGAATTGAGGTAGTCGTCGTGCCCTTCCTGCATGGACTTGACCGTCGGCTTGGCGCGGAAACTTGCCGCAAGGAAGTAGAACACGCTTACGCCCACCATAAATACCGCCAGGCAGGAGGCGACCAGCCTCTTTTTGCCGAGCTTCTTCATAGCGGGGACAAACAGCGTCACCGCCGCTACCGCAATGGGCAACAGCGTAAACACAAGGTTTATGCCAAAGCGCGACGCAAGCTCGCCCTCGGCGCCCCATATGAAGAAATAGAGCATAAGGGACACGTCGGACACTATAAGTCCGCCCGCCGTCCATATGTTGACGTAACCTCTCAAGACCACTTGCAGGCATATCCACAGCGCAAAGCCCATGGAAAACGCTATCGCGCACACCGCAAGGAAGTTGTAGCCCAGCGCCAACAGCACTATAGCGTAAACCGACTCTATGCAGAACAGCGCGAAGTTCAGCGATTTCAGAGGCGCGCATTCAAGTCCCGTCTCCACGGTAAACTCGTCGTACTTGTGCCATCTGCGTCTCTTCTTTTCCGCTTTTTCGTCGCTTTCTTTTTCAACGACGGGCGCGGTTTCGGTCTTGGGGGTAGTTTGATCGATGTTTTCGTTTTGCGTTGCCATAATCTCTCCTCTTATTAAACTATACATATAAATGCATACACATTTATTATACATCAAATTCGGCTTATTGCAAGCCCAAAAATGTCGGATGCGGCTTTTTAAGCGCAGGGGAGTATTGACGTGGACGGCAAAGGATAGTAAAATATGCTTGTCCAAGGTAATTTGGGCAAAAAATGCAAGAGGGTGAAAATTATGAAGATCGCGTTTATAGGCGCGGGTATGGCGGCGCTTGTCGCGGGCGAAAAACTGGCGCGCGCGGGCTATGAGGTAAGCATATACGAAAAGGAGGGCTACGACAGCCTCAGCTACGATTGGCATGACGACGTAAACCGTTCCGCATTCGAGGACTTCGGTTTGCCGCTGCCGGACAAGTATTTTGTAAAGCGCAACTGGACGTTTATCCCGCCCTCCGAAAGAGTGGAGAGCACGCTGTCCCTGCCCGAGGAGGAGCTGGACCTGTCCTGCGAGCGCAGGCTTATGGCGCAGCAATACGTAGACCGCGCCGCGGACGTAGTGGACTTCCACTTCGGCAAGCGAGTGGACAGCCTTGTAATAGAGGACGGCGCCGTAAAGGGCATTGTCGTGGACGGCGAGCGCGTGGAGGCGGATCTTGTGGTGGACAATTCCGGCGCGCTGTCCCCCTTCCGCGCGTCGCTTGAGGGCACGGGCATAACTCCCATGCCGCGCGAGGACGAGATATTTGTCGCATATCGCGGATTTCACCTTAAAACGGCGGCGGCGGACCCCACTGCCACCAATCGCGCGTATCTAAAACACATCGGGCAGAAGGGCATAAGCTGGAGCATTCTGGACCCCGCGGGCACCGTGAACGTGCTGATAGGAAGAGTGGGTAAATTGCAGGATGAGGAGTTTAAGTGCGCATATGAGGCGCTTAAAGCGTCAAATCCGAACATTTCCGACGATGTCGTGCGCGGCGGTATAAAGTGTGTGATCCCCATCAGATATCCGCTTACGCAGATGGTGTGGGACGGCTACGTCGCAATCGGCGACAGCGCGTTTATGACCATACCAATGATAGGCAGCGGCATAGAAAATTGTATCCGCGCCGCCGAGATATTGGCGGACGTGATAATAGAGGGCGGCAGCGTGGACAAAAAGGCGCTGTGGCAGTATCAGGTGAAGTACTTCCTCAGCCGAGGGGCGGAGCATATGGGCGTGGACGTCCTCAAACGTTGGCTGTTGGACTGCGCTCCCGACGACCTGGATTGGCTGTTTGAGCACGGCGTGGTGGGTCCAAAGGAGATGGCGGCGGGCGCCACGGGCAAACTTATAACGCTGTCCTTTGGAGATCTGTTGGACAAGGTGCGCCGCGGCTATAAAAAATTGCCGCTGCTGCTCAAACTCAACAGCGTGCTGCAAAAGACAAAGCGTGCCGCAAGGTTGGGCAGGGCAATCCCCAAGGAGTACGACAGCCGCCGCGTCGCCGCCTGGCAAACCAAGGTGGAAAAGCTGTTTGAGGATTAAAATCGCTCAAACGGCGGTTTATATATCGCCAAATTTGTACGTTTACAAGGCAACTATATTTATTGACGTATATATATTTGTTATGTTACAATAACAATTATGAAACTTTCGAAACTTACAAAATTTTTGTCTTTTACGCTGCTTGTCGCAATGCTGTTGTGCTGCATGGCGATGGTCGCGATCTCCTCGCCCCTCACCGCCAATGCGGAAACCAAGGCGAACGTTAAAAAGGTGAAAGTGGGATTCTTTGCATTTTCCGGCTACCACATTCAGGAGACGCAACAGCCCGATCCCAACAAGCCTGCCACGGTGACCAAGCGCAGCGGCTACGGCTACGAGGCGATGCAACTGCTCGCAAGATATTTGGATTGGGAATTTGAGTACGTGGGGTACGATATGTCCTATGCGGACAGCCGTGCGGCATTGGAAAGAGGCGACGCCGATTTTGAAATTCTTACTTCCGTATCCAAGAATGAAGAGCGCGAAAAGTCATTATACTTCTCCAACAAGGACATAGGCACCAATTCCACCATCTTCACCGTAAAGGCGGGCTATGATAAAGTGAAGAAAGGCGTCTATTCCACATACCAAGGATTGAGGATAGGTATGCTTAAGGGCAATTCCAAAAACGCCAAGTTCGACGAGTTTGCCAATGAAAAAGGGTTTACTTACGAACGCATAGATACATACGCAACAGAGCCGGAACTTTCCGCCGCGCTGGAAAAAGGCGAAGTGGCCGGCATTGTTTCGGGCAGCCTCAGGTCTATGGGTAACGAGTGGTTGATCGAAACTCTTGATTCACAACCTTTCTATATTTGTACGTCAAAGAACAAGGAAGGCGGGCAGGAGCTGATGGACGCCATCAACGACGCCATTGACGAGCTGGACCTGCAGGAGCCGGATTGGCGCAACGTGTTGCACGACAAATACTATTCCACAGCCAAAAACGGCGAGATAATAGTCACAAACGAGGAGCGCGATTGGATAGACGCCCACAAGGATGAAAAACTTAAAGTGCTGTTCAATCCCGACAGAAAACCTTATTCCTACTTTGAAAATGGCGAGGCAAAGGGCATTTTCCCCGCGCTGTTCGCCAAGATGACGGAAAAGCTGGATATCGAGTACGAGTACGTTGAAGCAAAAGATAGAAAAAATTATTACGATCTGCGCAAATCGGACGATATAGACATCGTCATAGACTTCACGGACGACATGTTTATTGCAGCGGAAGAGGGGTATAAGATAACCGACGTCTACTATACGACCACGCATACCATGGTCAAGAGGAAGGATACCAAGGGCACGCCCACCCGCTTTGCCACCGTCACCTATGCTGACAACTACTATTCAGGCTATCTTGACCACTATGTGGGGGACGGCACGCGATACGACGGCTACAATTCGCTTGCGGAGAGCATAAACGCGGTCAAGAAAGGCGACTGCGACGCGACCATCGCGCTGTCCTATGTGGCGGAACTGTTTATATGGCAGGACACCGAGGACGTGCTGGCTTCCGAGCTTATAGGCGAGGCGTCCACCAGCTACACGTTGGGCGTAAACAACAAGGAGGGCGCGCACATCCTGCTGTCCATCCTCAACAAGTGCGTCGCCGCGCTGGACAGGGGCACGACTTCCTCCATAGTCAACGCGGAGGTCACCCGCTTCCGTCCCGACGTGAAGGACGGCGTCATCAACTTCCTCAAGAGAAACCCCATCTATATTGGCGTCATTGTGGCGGGAGTGTTGCTGCTGTTGTTTGCGATCGCAATGCTGGTGGTCAGAAGCGTAAACCAGCGCAAGCTGAAGCAGAAGATAGCCGAGGCGACCGCGCAGCTGGAAGCGCAAAAAGAGGAACTTTCCGAAGCTCTGCACGCCGCGGACGCCGCCAGTCGCTCGAAGACGACCTTCCTCAACAACATGTCCCACGACATCCGCACGCCCATGAACGCCATCATAGGCTTCACTGCGCTTGCCACCACGCACATAGACAACAAGGAGAGGGCGCTGGACTACCTCGCCAAGATATCGCAGGCAAGCAACCACTTGCTGTCGCTCATCAACGACGTGCTGGATATGAGCAGGATAGAGGCGGGCAAGGTGCATATCGACAACCGCCCCGAAAATCTCGCGGACATTTTGCAAGGGCTGAGGAACATAATACAATCGGACATCCATTCCAAACATATGGAGCTGTTTATAGATATCGTCGACGTGACGGACGAGGAGATATATTGCGACAAGCTGAGGCTCAATCAGATATTGCTCAACCTCACCTCCAACGCCATCAAGTTCACCAAGACCGGCGGCACGGTCGCCATCAAGGTCACGCAATTGCCGTCCGAAAAGGAGGGCTACGGCATATACGAGTTCAGCGTCAAGGACAACGGCATAGGCATGAGCGCCGAGTTCGCAAAGACCGTGTTCGACCCCTTCACGCGCGAGCGCAACTCCACCGTCAGCGGCATACAGGGCACCGGCTTGGGCATGGCGATAACAAAAAATATAATCGACATGATGGGCGGCACCATCAACGTGCAGAGCGAGCAGGGCAAGGGCACCGAGTTTACCGTCAGGCTGGAGTTTAAGTTTGCGGACAGCGAGGAGGAATTGGCGTCGCTGAGCGAGCTGCACGGGCTGTATTCGCTCGTAGTGGACGACGACCTCGTGTCCTGTCAGAGCGTATCAAAGATGCTAAGACAAATCGGCATGCACGCCGAGTGGACGGTCACAGGCAAGGAAGCGGTGGTGCGCACCGCCGAAGCCATAGAGCTTGGGCATCCTTTCGAGGTGTACATCATAGATTGGTCCATGCCCGATATGGACGGCATAGCCACAGTCAAGGCGATACGCGCGATCATCGGGGACGAATCGCCCATCATATTGATGTCCGCTTACGATTGGGCGGATATAGAGCAGGAGGCGCGCCAAGCGGGCGTGACGGGATTTGTCAGTAAGCCGCTGTTTGCATCCGACTTGCACCGCGCGCTTGAAAAGAGTCTGGGCAAGGCGCCCGAAACCGCTCCCGCGCCCGAACCCGAACACTCCTTTGCGGGCAAGAGGATATTGCTTGCAGAGGACAACGAGCTCAACAGGGACATCGCGGAGGAGATACTCTCGGAGGCGGGCTTCGCCGTCGAGAGCGCCGAAAACGGCAAGATCGCCTGCGAAAAAGTGGAAAGCTCGCAGCCCGGCTACTACGACCTGGTGCTTATGGACGTGCAAATGCCCATCATGAACGGCTACGAAGCCACCAGATATATCCGCGCGCTTTCGGACGAAACGCTGGCGAATATACCCATCATAGCGATGACAGCAAACGCCTTCGAGGAGGACAAGGCAAACGCCTTTGCCGCGGGCATGAACGGGCACCTCGCAAAGCCCATAGATATCGACAAGATGTTCGCAGCGCTTGAGGAGATATTGAAGGCGGATACCAAACAGTCAAAGGACTGAATTTTGCAAAAAAAACATAAAAGCGGTTTGAGATCTCAAACCGCTTTTTGTATAGCTTGCTATTTTGCAAATCGCACTTTATATTTTGCCGTTTTGCATACCTGTATGCGAAAATTACAACATTTTTTGCCACCTCATCTACAAATCATATAGTCTGCATTTGTCACATCGGCCCAAATGTCCTTGAGCAATTTACCGCCGATATGCGCTTTTTGTTTGAACTCCTCAAAGTCGTCAAAGTATTGCCATTTTGTTGAGTCGTATTCAAAGTATTCACCAAATTGAATGCATTCTGTCCATATTACGCCATAAAGGACACCTAAATATTCAAACTCCATTTCCGTATAATATTGCAAGCCCGCAATGAAGTCATCCAAAGACGGTTTGAGAGGCAAGCCTTGCTTATACAAAGTTTTAGCCTTGTTAAATGACACCATATTCGGATATTCGACTTGATCGGGATATTCAAGGCTCATCTCATCTTGGTGCCATCCGCAATTCTTACATTTTCCTTGCCCGAAGTTGTCCACATCTACAAGCTGCCCACACACGGCGCAGGGAATTACAGTAAATTTAGCTTGATATTCAACCATATTTTACCTCATTGTATATTCGCGCGCTCCGTTATCACAAAATCCTCTCGCGCAACGCATAGATCCGCAAGCACTTCGCCGGAGCCGTCCTCTTTGCTGAATTCCACATACCATTCGTTGTCATAACTATCCGGCATCAGCACGCAACCTTCCATGCCTTTGTGTACGCCATATTTTGCGTATTTTTCTTTTTCAACGATAAGTTTTACCCAATCGTACTCGTACACGTCCGCTTCGATAAGAGATGTATGCTTTGATTCGTCAAATTTATGGACATTTGCTTTTGTTATTTCAAGAAATTCGTCGTCTTGCCTGTACGAAAAGGCGATGTCATCTTCATTTACCCAAACGATAGCGTAGTCGCCATGAATGCGAGGATTCCAAAACACGATTTTAAGCCTCGTACCTTCTATATCCAATATTTTGCCTCTGCAGCCTTTATGTATGCCTCTCTCGGCGAGGTAGGGGACTTCTTTTATCGATTTGATACAGTCATATATTTGCATATCTCACCACACATATTCCAGATACGGAGTAGCTGAAGTTATCAAACCAAGCGGATGTACCATCCAACCGCTTAGCATCTTCCTTGTTTTACCGTTTCCTGTTAATTCTATCACAATATTTATTGTTTGTCCATGTTCCCTGCTTGTTTTGGTAATACATGTTGTCCTTGTGTACAACGTTCTTTTGCTGGCTATAGCCCGGACGTTAAATGAGATCATAATAAATCCGATTACATATTAAATAACCCTACTAAGCAGTAGGGCATTGTGATGTAAGCATGGTCGAATAAGTATAAGCGGAACATGTTTTATTGAACGTAACATCGGCAGTTCCTTTATTTTAATCAAATGTTGACGTGGCGGTTTTTTAGTCCAATCCCACATGTGAACGTGTGGACATTCTTCTTTGCCATTTCCGCCTTGATCAAAGTCAATGTTTAGCCACGCATATCCGCTCGCGTCATACAGCCTTATCTGTTTCAGCGTACCGTCTTCTTTATAAAGACAATATTTTGAGTTAGGCGGGCCTGTTTTTTCAAGATTTGAGGCATGCACCTCAAATGTTCCGCCGCTCATTGCGCCTCCTGCACCCATTATAAATGCCTCCTTGTGATTTTTCAAGAATTTGAAAACTAGTTTTCTTTTCTCTTTTGCTATATCACAGCAAATCGTGAAATTGCAAGATTTTATGTCACACAATAAATTCCGCCGAATAGGTTGCGATTTGATTTATCGCGGCAGGCATAGGACGCGCATATTGACAAAACGCCGCCGAGGGGGCTATACTGTATGCGACGAAAAATTGTTTTTCGGGGGAAGAGATCATGAAGAGCCATTCCAAAAAGAGGCGCGCGCTGATGGCGGTGGTGATAACGGTCGCTATATTGCTGTTGACAGCCACGTTTTTCGCACCCATGTTTGCAATTTTGGCAAACGAGCATACGCAAATTTCGGGCGATCCGCAATTGATGATAGTGTTCGGCTGCGACAACGACGGCTACGAGATGTCGTCCGCGCCCGACAAGACGATATCCACGATCAAGGAATCCTTTGTGTTGTTCTATATCTTCCTCGCCGCAAGATTCTGACTTTTCCGCTTGCTAAAACTTTAGACATCTAAAAAATTCTGTCATAAAAATTTGTGTTTATGGAGTTGCTGGATGTAGAATGGCCATAGAAATTTCATTTATGGATGGAAATCAAATCGACTTTTAAATGGAGGCTATAAGATGGCTATATTTAACAACATAATTCTAGCTGCTGATGATGATAATATAATATACAATGAATGGATTGAATGGAATCATTTCGGTATACCAAATAAACCAGAATGGTTAAGAATAATTTTAAGAAATTTTTATGCGTTATTTGGACACTGCTTGATATGTACCGCTTTGGATGGGTGCTATTTTGTTACAAGAATTATGCCCGAATTGCCGCAACATAAAAACTGTCATTGTAAAAAATTATATATTGGCTTTGAAAAAGTTAAACATAACGCCAAGGCAGCATGCGATATTGAAAAATTTACAAAATATGCGTTCATTGATTCAAATAAGAAGAAGCTTTTTAATAGCTGGGGATATTCTTCTGTTGAGGATGCGTTTTACCTTCAGCGTGAGTATTGTAAGCAAGCCATCTCTCAATATGTTAAAGGTAATTATAAATTGAAAAATTTAGATAATCGTGGTCAAAGACTTGCTATCCCAACCTGCTTGGGGTCTAAATGGTTTTATAGTGGATGGATGCTTTGCCCAGAAGGTAAATTGAAAAACGCTACACCTTTTGGAGGATGGATAAAATGAACATATTAGACTTGGTACAAGTGAAAAATGATAAATCATATCGACAATTTGGCATATTTGACGGTATGAGGGGCGTTGTGGTCGACAAAAATGATACGACCGAAATCGACGTATTGTTTTTTAATCCCGCAAAAATCGGAGAATATGTTGTTGCAAAAATATCAAGAGATGATTTGATTGTGGAAAAAGAGGAGTTGCCACAAAAAGCCAAACAAGAAATTCTATCCCAATTGGATTGGATAATTAAAAACGCACATGCCGAATTTTCGCAAAACAAGTTCAAAGCTTACGATAATGTGCAATTGGTAAACGACGACAAGTACAAACAGTATGGCCTTGCAGTCGGCGACGTGGGAACTGTTGTCGATGATGTTGTGGTCAAAGATTGTGTTTTGGTGCAATTTGACAATGCAAAGCCCGATGAAGACGGCTTTGTGGACTGCATATCGGTAAATATTAACGATTTGATAAAAGCTTCAAAAATCGATATATCTTGAGATAAGTAGCAGGGGGATATTTGATGATGAGAGAAAAACTGAGCGAGCTTTGTTATAATGATATTTTCGACGCGAATTTCACGCTGTACGCGGGCAATCCCGTGATAAAAAATTTCGGAGGTAGCTTTGTGGCGGCAGACCCGTCTTTGCTTACGCCCGACGCCTCGCCCACGGGGCAATGGCACCTCTTTTGCCACACCTTTACGGGGGTATACAGGCTGGACAGCGCGGATGGCGTGACGTTTTCAAAGCCGCGCAAGATATGCGGCAGAGCGATGCGTCCCAATATCAACTTGATAGACGGCAGATACTATCTTTTTTACGAGCGCACCCGCACGCTCCCGGGCAACGCGCTTACGCTGTTGGGCGGCAAGTGGAAGTCGGAGATATATCTCACGCAGTCTTGCGACCTCGAGCACTGGACGCGCTCTGAGCCGGTGATAACGCAGTCTCGCCCGTTCGAAAAGGACAAGTACGGACAGATGATCTCAAATCCGTTTTTGCTTAGAGTTGGGGATATTTTCAAATTGTACTACTCCTGCGGACAGACTTTCATCAAGGATTGTGGCTTTACGGAGCCAAAATACATCAGCTATGCCACAAGCACGCGCGTCGGGGAGGGCTACGTCTCCCGCACCGAACCAATCATAAAGCCCGACCCGCAGTCCGAATATTTCAACCTGTGTTCGGGCTGCCTCAAGGTGTACAAACTCAGCGATTGTTATATCAGCTTGCAAAACGGCATTTTCCAAAGGGACGGCAAAAGCCACTCCGCCATTTTGCTGCTGCGCTCGGACGACGGGGACAACTTCGAATTTGGCAAAGTGCTGCTTTCAAACCAAATGCAGGGGAGCAGCAATTGGATGGCGCAATATGTGTACGCCTCCCACCTTACGTTTTACAAGGGCGAGCTGCGACTCTATTTCAACGCGCGCAACACCTCAAACCCCCTCACCGGCCGCGAAGGCATCGGCTTCTGCTCCGCAGAAGTTGATGTATAATAAAAATCGATGAAAATATATAAATGGGGAGTATTATCAAAATAATATATAGAAAAAAAACAATCTAAAACGTCCCAAACATTAAAAGCGGTTCGAATTAGATTGCGAGTGGTGGAGACAACAAGACTCGAACTTGTGACCTCTACGATGTCAACGTAGCGCTCTAACCAACTGGGCTATGCCTCCAAAGCATTGATATCTTACTATATTTTGCGGGTTTTGACAAGCAATTTTCAAGATTTGGTCAAAAAATATGGCGGAAGGTAGTTTAGCGGCTTTTTACGTGCGGAAATTTGGGTTTGCAAATGCGGCGCAAGTGTGTTATTATTGCGATGACGGAAATTGCATGGCAAAATATGTATATTTTGCACAAGGGGACTTATGGTAAAGCGTAGCATATTTGATGAGCAGAATTATCTTGAGAGCTTCAAGCAAAAGCGCCGGCAGCTGGAGCAGCGCAGGCTGGCTCTGCTCAGTCGCGTGGATCGCAACGTGAAAAAGGCGGAGGAGCTTATCAAGCAGGGCACCGCCAAGGCGAGGAGCCAGGCGAAAAAACTTATCAAGCGCGCAAAATTCGATCTGCAATACTCCTACGTTGAGGGCGGGCACATCAAGAACGAGATATTGGGCATGCTGACGCTGTTCAATCTCGGCCGCTCCCACAAGGTCAAAACAGAGCGGCACATAAAGTTCGACCCCACCGACGGCAGGCTGTACCTCAACATATACCAGCCCAAAAAGAGGGATATGAGCAAGCGCATGAAGGTATTTGTTTACATCCATGGCGGCGGCTGGATAGGCGGCTGGCCGGAGTCGCGCGAGGCGTTCACCACCAACGTCGCGGCGGCGGGCTATTTTGTGGCAAGCCTCTACTATGGCGACGCGCCCATGTACGCCCATCCAAAGATGATACAGAACATCTATAAGGCGCTTGGCTGGCTGAAGGACCACGCGGAGCAGTATAACATAGACATGGACAGCATATTCGTAGGCGGCGAGTCTGCGGGCGCGCACCTCAGCGCAATGGCGGGGTGCATAGCCACCAATCCCGAATACAACGCGCGGTTTGACCTCGACGAGCGCGCGCGCCATCAGAAGATAGAGGGGCTTGTGCTCAATTGCGGCATCTACGACATGGTAAAGGCGCTGGACACGGGCTTCAAAAACATAGGCATCTACACGCAATCATTCTGCGGCGGCACGCAGCTTATGGATATGCCGGAGGAGTTCAGGCGCGAGGTGTCGCCCATATATTGGGTCAACGCGGATTTTCCGCCCACATACGCCATCTCCGCCGAAAACGATAAGCTGGCGGTGCTGACCTTCGATCTTGTGGACAAGCTGTTCGATCTCGGCGTATATGTGGGACACTATCACGGCGAGGGCAAGTTGGCTGTGCACGCGTTCGCCGTGTCGCAGGGCTTCAAGATATCGAAGTTGGCGATGCGCGGCGTGAAGGAGTTTTTAAGCGCGATATGCGAGGAGGAAGGCTGAGCTTATATGAGCAAGTTTTTGGGCGAATTTGACGTCGCCGTCATAGGCGGAGGCGCGGCGGGACTGTTTGTCGCCTCGCAGCTTAAAAGCGGCGTAAATTGCGCGATTCTGGAGTGCAACGACCGCGTAGGCAAAAAGCTGCTTGCAACGGGCAACGGTAAGTGCAATCTGTCCGCATATCCTCTTGATTTTTCAAAGTACAACAATCCTGAATTTGCAAAAAGCATAATTTCACAATGCGATTTTGAGCGTACAAGTGCCATTTTTGCGCAAATGGGGCTGCTGATCAAAAATGTAGACGGGCGCGTGTACCCCTACAGCGAAAGCGCCGCGACCGTGCTTGAAACGCTGAGAAGAGCCGTTGCGGGCAAGGGCGCGCAAACGTTTACCTCTTGCCGCGTAGAGAGCATAAACAGGCCTGCGAACGGATTTGAGCTGGTGGGCGAAGGCGCAAAGTTTACGCTGAAATGTAAAAAAGTCGTGCTCGCCACGGGCTCCGACGCCACATTCGGCAGAGACAGCGCGTCCCTTTACGAAAGGGCGTTTGGACATTCGTCCACACCGAGGTGGCCCTCGCTTGTGCCCATAAGGACGGAGCGCAGGGCGGTGAAGGGACTGGACGGCGTGCGCGCCAAGGTCGCGCTTACCCTCAATGGCAGGCGGGAGTGCGGCGAGGCGCTTTTCAAGGACTTTGGCATAAGCGGCATCGCGGCGTTCAATCTGTCCGCTATGATAGCGCGCGGGAGGGTGGGCGTCGGCGACGTGATATATGTGGATTTTCTGCCCGAATATGGCGAGAACGAGGTCGCGCAGTGGCTTGAGACGCATATGTGCGGCGATGTGACGGCGGCGCTTGCGGGCATGTTGCACAGCCGCATTGCGGCGCGCATATACGATGAGGCAAAAGACTATTCCCATGACGCGCGCAAGGTGGCGCGCTTGCTTAAAAATTATCCGTTGACCGTAGAGGGGCTGTGCGACAGGAGCCTTGCGCAGGTGATGTGCGGAGGACTTGACGTGGAGCAGTTTGACCTCAATCTCGATTCGAAACTGGCGGAGGGCGCATACGCTGTGGGCGAGGCGCTGGATATTGACGGCGAGTGCGGCGGATACAACCTGCAATGGGCGTGGTCGTCCGCCTACGTGGCAGCACGACATATGAATGAAAATTTGAAATAAATTTGTTGTGTAAATAGCACAAAAAGGAGTTTATATGTTTATTGAAACTGACAAAACCACCGATTATGTAAAAATCGAGATGGAAGACGGCAACAGCATCATCGTTGAGCTTGACGGGGCAAACGCGCCCATCACTGTTGAAAATTTCAAAAAACTTGTGGCGTCGGGCTTCTACAACGGCTTGATATTCCACCGCGTCATCGCGGGATTTATGATACAGGGCGGCGACCCGCAGGGCACCGGTATGGGCGGCAGCAAGCAGTGCGTCAAGGGCGAATTTGCCGCCAACGGCGTGTGCAATCCCATATCCCATCTGCGCGGAGTCATCTCCATGGCGCGCTCGCAGATGTTCAATTCGGCGTCCTCGCAATTTTTCATCTGCCATGCGGACGCAAAGTTCCTCGACGGGCAGTACGCCGCTTTTGGCAGAGTGGTGGAGGGCATAGAGACCGTGGACAAGATCGCCTCCGTCCCGACCGGGCGCAACGATCGTCCGCTTGAGGCGCAGCGCATGCGCAAAGTTTGCTTCGTACAGCGCGGCTGAGCACGGGCGTCCGATGAGGGCGCCCTTTTTCATACGCTTTATATGCCGTTTTTGCTTGAAAAATTGCACGTGGTTAACCTTTTTCCATACGCGTTGTCCGACATCTCGAAAAAAGCCGAAAATCCTCTGTTTAATAGCAATTTTTTTGATTGTCGCTATTTACAAATGCCCGCGTTTGCATTATAATGAACAAGTGTTAAATATTAAAACACGTTATATTTTAGGAGGGAAAACCGTTTATGTCAAAAAAAATCACTGCGGCTGTCGTGGTGCTTGTGTTGGCGGTGGCTATGTGCGTTACGCTGGTCGCCTGCAACACGGTGAGCCATGACACCACCATCGTCTTTTTGGGCGATTCCATTGCAGAGGCTCTTATAGGGCCTTCTCCGCTTGGGGAGCGCGACAACTACGGCTACTACGCGCTTGTGGGCAAAACCAACGGATTCAACTACTACAATCATTCCGTGTCCGGTCACAAGACCTCCACGGGCATGGCGGGTTCGGACGGAATGTTGCAGGTGCTTCAGCGCGAGGACGAAAACGCGGCGCTTCTCAAGTCGCACATACAGCAGGCGGACATCATACATATCTCCATACTTGGCAACAACGTTCTGCAATACAATTTGGGTCTGTTGATGCTTGAGGTCGCCGATCCCGAATTCGAGGCGAAGTACGAGCGCGGCGAAACGCTGCTCAACGCCTTGCACGACGGCGAGACCATGTACAGGCAGCCCGTCGAGACGGCCAACAAAAAGTATGACGCAAACGGCAATCTCATCCCCGTCACCTTCGCGTTCCCGCCCACCTATCAGGACATTTGCGACATAGTGGCAAGGCTCAAGGAGCTCAACTCCGACGCGACGATCATCTTCCAAAAGGTCTACAACCCCGTCTATGAGGGCACCACGCTCCTCCACGAGGAAGTCAAGCAGGAGCTTGCAAAGATAACCGACGACGGTCGCTTTGGCGCAGAGGGCACCAAGATAACCACTACCGCGCAGATCAGGCAGGTCGCTCAGCTCATCCTTGACAGGGTCAACGGCATTCTGGACGAGTACCTCGAAAAGCACCGCGAGGAGGGCAAGGAGGACGACTTTGTCATACTTGACATCAATGCGGAATTCAACAGGATCACCGCCATGGACAAGACCGAAGACGGCGAAGTCAACCTCGGCGCGGACAGCCTCGGCAGACAACTGATATATCAGGATTGCACACATCCTTCCAACTTCGGTCACGCCATAATCGCGGGCTGCACGCAGGATCTGCTTGCGCAGCTGGGCTTTGCAAGCGGCAACGCGGTGACGACGTACAAGGCGATCAAGATTGATCAGCTTGAAAGGATGTACAAGGACGTTGAGGGCTTCGACTGCTCGTCGGCAAAGAGTGCGGTGTACAACGCCGCCTCCTATGAGGACGTCACCTTTGCCTACTTCAATGCCATCAAAGGCTATACGCCCCTGTATTGAGCGAGGAGGGAAACGGTATGAAAAACAGCAATATGAAAAAAGTTATTGTTATTGCGCTGGCTCTTGCGCTTACGGCGTGCTGCCTGTTTGCGTTTGCGGCGTGCGACGTCAAGGACGGAAGATATTTCTTCGAGGACGGCACGCGCTTCAAGATAGACCCCAACAACCTCCGCGTTATGGGCATGGAGCTTGGCGACATCTTTGGTCTTGTGAGCAACTTGGCGCTCAACACCGATGAAACGTATTTCGAGTTCAACTCCGACGGCACCCTTCATGCGCAGCTGACCACCAAGGACGGTTTGATTGGCACGTTGCCGTCGCTGTTGAACAGCTTTGACGTAGATCTGGATTCCATGCTTGGCTCTGTAGACCTCGCCGAAGGCCTTGCGACTTATGTGGAGCCCATGTTCCCCGGCTTCACCGCATATCTTGAGGCGGGCGACCTCGAATCATCGCTTGCGCTGGTGGAGCGCTCCATTGGGCTTAACATCAAGGGACTTGACTACGAGGACGAGGGCATCAAGGAAGCCGTGAAGTACGTTGGCGAAAACAAGCGTCTGCCCGGCGACCTGCTTGACAAGATACCCGCCGACACTGTGCTACAGCTTACCTTGGACACCCACTACCTCATCCGCGACATCGTGGGCGAGGACGGCACGCCTTACACGGCGATATATCTGGGCAACGACGTTGCCAACCGCAACACCGCCACCAATCCCTTCTGCGTATTCACGCTTACAGAGAACGAGGCAGGCGTGATGAGCGCGGAGATGGTAATCGAGTTCCTCAACGTGAGACTCGGCATTGTTCAACAGCTTGCGGAGTGACAAACAGCATATGAAATTTGCGCGGACGCCTGTATTGGCGTCCGCGTGTTAAAATGGGCAAAAATTGCACATGTATTGCAAAATTTTTATATATTTGGCATCAAAGCGAGGGCAATATGAAGGAAAATTTGTATGAAAATTGCGTGCAGTCGCGCACGATCTATAAGGGCAGAGTGGTCACTCTCAAGGTGGACGACGTCGCGCTTGATGACGGCACGCTCACAAAGAGGGAGTACGTCTGCCACCGCGGCGGCGCGGCAATACTCGCCGTTGACGACGAGGACTGCGCGTACCTTGTAAGGCAGTACCGCTATCCCTACGGCGAGGTGGTGTTGGAGATACCCGCAGGCAAGCTGGAAGAGGGCGAGGAGCCTTATTGCACGGCGCTGAGAGAGCTGTCCGAGGAGACGGGACTTGTCGCGGACGAGCTTACGCCAATGGGCGTCGTATATCCCACCCCCGGCTATACCAACGAGAAACTGTACATATATCTCGCAACTAAGTTTTGCCGCGCGGCGGCGCATCCCGACGCGGACGAAAGACTGTGCCTCGTGCGCGTCAAGTTTGACGAGGCGCTCGCGATGGTGCGCTCGGGAGAGATAAAGGACGCAAAGACCTGCTACGCCATACTTAACTATGCGTTGGACAGGGCGGGCAAAGTTTGAAAAAACGGCACTTGGGGTAAAAAAAGCAGGACGGCAGATATACCGTCCTGCTTTTTTTTGCCGTAATCAGTTGTTTTCCTCTTCGCTCTTCTCCTCTTCGGGAGCTTCCACGGCGGGAGCTTCCTCCTGAGCTGCGCTCTTTGCGGGCTCCGCCTTCTCTTCGGACTTGAACAGATTCTCCGTCATCTCTTCGAGGCCGAGGTCGTCCAGCCAATAGATCTTGTCCTTGATCAGCAGGCAGACGAGGTCGATGAGGAACACGATCCATCCGCCGAACAGACCCAGCACCACCGCCAATATCATGCCGACCATGTTGTCCTTAAGTGCGCTTTGGCAAAAACGAGCGAGATTGTTGGGAACGTCCCACAGCAAGCAGAGCACCGCCTTGACGACCTTGCTCTGCTGATTGAACCATTTAAGATAGTTGGTTGCAAAATCTTTCATATTGTTGCCTCCATATTGTATTTAGTTTGTACAAATTATAGTGCTTTAATTTGCACTAGTCAACAAAATATTGTGATTTTTACGTTTTTGTTTCCCAAAAAATTTACATTTGTCCGATTTTTGCCAAAACATCGCTCCGCGCTGCTTTAACAAAATATTTTAGGCGCATATATCCTTTACAAAGTCCGCCGTTTTTTCTATAATAGTGTCAAGCGCAATCGCATGCGCAAAAAAAATTTCGGAGAAACTATGAAAACAGACATCCAGATCGCACAGGAATGTAAAATGCAACCCATCTCCGCCATCGCCGAGGCTTGCGGCATAGAGGCGCAGTACGTCGAGCAGTACGGCAACTTCAAGGCAAAGCTCGATTACGCCTCCCTCATGAAAAAGGCGGCGGGCAGGCAGGGCAAGCTGATACTTGTCACAGCCATCACTCCCACCCCTGCGGGCGAGGGTAAGACGACTACAACGATAGGCCTTGCGGACGGACTTCGCCGCATAGGCAAGCGCACCGTCGTCGCGCTCAGAGAGCCCAGTCTCGGTCCCGTGTTCGGCGTAAAGGGCGGCGCGGCAGGCGGCGGCTACGCTCAAGTGGTGCCCATGGAGGACATCAACCTGCACTTCACGGGCGACTTCCATGCGATAGGGGCTGCAAACAACCTGCTTGCGGCAATGCTGGACAACCACATCCATCAGGGCAACGAGCTGGGCATCGACATCGAGCGCATCACCTGGAAGCGCTGCGTGGATATGAACGACCGTCAGCTGCGCTTTGTGCGCGACGGTTTGGGCGGCAAGGCGAACGGCGTGCCCCGCGACGACGGCTTTGATATAACCGTCGCAAGCGAGATCATGGCGGTGCTGTGCCTGTCCACATCCATAAGTGACCTCAAGGCGAGGCTGGCAAGGATAATTGTGGGATACAACATGCAGGGCGAACCCGTGACAGCCGGCGACCTCAAGGCGGCGGGCGCAATGGCGGCTCTGTTGAAGGACGCCCTCAAGCCCAATCTGGTGCAGACGCTGGAGGGCACTCCCGCGCTGGTGCATGGCGGACCCTTTGCAAATATAGCGCACGGATGCAACTCCGTCATCGCAACAAAGCTGGCGCTTGCGCTTGGCGACTATGCGGTCACAGAGGCAGGCTTCGGCGCGGATCTGGGCGCGGAAAAGTTTTTGGACATAAAGTGCAGGCTTGCCTCGCTTTCTCCGGCAGCAGTGGTGGTAGTCGCCACCGTCAGAGCGCTGAAAATGCATGGTGGGGTGCCAAAAACCGAACTTGGGACGGAAAATATCGAGGCGCTTGAGAAGGGTATACCCAACCTGCTGCGCCACGTGTCCAACATAAAGAACGTGTACGGCTTGCCCTGCGTGGTGGCGGTCAACCGCTTCCCGACGGACACCGACAAGGAGATAGACTTCATCATCGCAAAGTGCCGCGAGCTTGGCGTCAACACCGTGCTGTCCACCGTTTGGGCGGAGGGCGGCAAGGGTGGCGAGGCTCTGGCAAGAGAGGTAGTGCGCCTCACTGAGGAGGAAACGCCTTCCTTCCGCTTCTCCTATCCGCTGGCTATGAGCATAGCGCAAAAGATAGAGGCGGTGGTCACAAAGGTGTATGGCGGCAGGGGGATAATCCTTACCGACGAAGCGCGCGAGCAGATCGACAAACTCACCGCACTTGGCTACGGCGGCCTGCCCGTATGCATCGCAAAGACCCAGTACAGCTTCAGCGACGACGCCACAAAGCTTGGCGCTCCCACCGATTTTGACGTGACCGTGCGCAGCGTAAAGGTCAGCGCGGGCGCGGGCTTCATAGTGGTTTTGACGGGCAACATCCTCACCATGCCGGGACTTCCCAAACGCCCCGCCGCGGAAAATATTGACGTCGACGAAGAGGGCAGGATAACTGGTCTGTTCTGAGCAAATTTATCTTGAAAAACGTAAAAAATCCACTCGAAAAGCGAGTGGATTTTTTGTAGATTTGAAAGCCGTCATTTTGCGCAATGCGCACCTGTATTGAGTTTTTTGAGGCGTTTAATCTTTCTTTTTGTCGTATTTTGTGTTGACGCGCATCGCGTTGAGTATGGCTAGCACCGCCACTCCCACGTCGCCGAAAACCGCTATCCACATGTTGGTGAGCCCAAGCGCGCTCAGCACAAGTATGGCGACTTTTACAATTAGCGAGAATGCGATGTTTTGGGTGACGACCGCCATCGTCTTTTTGGCAATGCGCTTGGCAAGGGGCAGGGTTTTTAGGTCGTCTTGCATAAGCACGATATCCGACGCCTCTATCGCCGCGTCGCTGCCTATGCCGCCCATGGCGACGCCTATGTCCGAGCGCATAAGCACGGGCGCGTCGTTGATGCCGTCGCCCACAAAGCACAGCTTGTCGCGGGGACTCTTGTCGCGCAGCAGCTCCTCTACGGCGGATACCTTGTCCGCGGGCAGCAGGGAAGCCTTGAAGCGGCTTATACCCGTTGCGGAAGCTATGTGCGCGGCGACTTCGGGGCTGTCGCCAGTCAGCATGACGGTCTGCGCGCCCATTGCGTTCAGCTGACCTATCACGTCCGCCGCGGCAGGTTTGAGCGCGTCCTCTATGACTATGCAGCCGACCGCGACGCCGTTTTTTGCGACATAGACGACGGTGCCCGTGGCGTCTACTTGCTCCGCGCGTACGCCGTGTGCGCTCATCAGTTTTATGTTGCCGCACAGTATCTCGTCCTCTCCGCGGCGCGCGATGACGCCCATACCCGCCTCGTTGGTAAGCGTGTAGCCGTCCTCCGCCTCGTCGCAACAGGAAAGTATGGAGCGGGCGATGGGATGCGATGAGTCCCTCTCTGCGGTGGCGGCAAGGCGCAATATTTGCTGTCGCCTCTCCTCGGGCAGCACGCTTGTAACCTCGAAGTTGCCCTTTGTAAGCGTGCCAGTCTTGTCAAACACAAATATATTCGCTTTTTCAAACTGCTCCAGATAGCTCGAGCCCTTTATCAGTATGCCGTACCTAGACGCGGCGCCAATCCCCGCAAAGAAGGACAGGGGGATGGATATCACCAACGCACAGGGGCAGGATACCACCAAAAAGCTGAGCGCACGATACACCCACTGCGCCCATTCGCCCGTGACCGCGCCGGGGATCACAGCCAGCGCCAAAGCGGCAAAAACGACAATTGGGGTGTAATATTTTGCAAATTTGGTTATGAAGTTTTCCGTATGGGACTTCTTTTCGGAGGCGTTTTCCACAAGGTCCAGAATCTTTGACACCGTAGACTCGCCGTACGCCTTTTCCACCTTCAACGTCAGGGTGGAGGTCAGATTTACCGTGCCGCTGAGCACGCTGTCGCCCACACCCACCTCACGCGGCAGGGATTCGCCCGTCAGCGCCTTTGCGTCAAGGGTGGAAGCGCCGCTTACGCACACGCCGTCAAGAGGCACCTTCTCGCCGGGATAGACAACTATAAGCTCGTCCACCTCGACCTCGTCGGGGGATACGCCGATCGCCTCGCCATCGCGCAGGACGTTGGCGCTGTCGGGGCGGATGTCCATCAGCGCGGAGATGTCCTTGCGGGACTTGCCCACCGCGTAATGTTGGAAAAATTCGCCTATCTGATAGAACAGCAGCACCGCGCACGCTTCGTCGAAGCCCTCTATACTGAGCCCCGCGACCCCGCGATATATCGCCAGCGCAAATGCGCCCAGAGTTGCGACGCACATGAGGAAATTTTCGTCAAACACCTGCCCGTGCGCAATGTTTTTCGCCGCGCGCGCCAGCACGTCGTAGCCTATGGCGACGTATATTGCCAAATACAGCCCAAACGGCAACAGCCACCCGTAGCGCCCGCCCGCCGAGGCGGCAAGGTCGATGGCCTTGTCCACGGCAAACACGACTATAAACGCTGCAAGCGTGACAAGTATGCGTACAAGCTGCTTTTTCTGTTTTTTGGAAAGATATTCTTTCATATTATAAAGGGCAGGGGAGTCACATCACTATGCTGCAGTCCGGCTCTATGCGCTTGCACACCTTCGCCGCCTCGCGCACTACTCTGTCCATATCCTCCTCGTTCGCCTCAATGGTAAGTCGCTGAGCCATAAAACTGACCGTTGCGCCCTGCACGCCCTCTATTTGGCGTATGCAACGCTCCATTTTTGCGGCGCAGTTGGCGCAGTCCAGATCCTCAAGTTTGTAAACCTTTTTCATTATGTCACCTCAATGTTGATTGATTATTTTGTTGAACAAGCGTTCAATCGTTTTCCTTTTATTTGGGGACGCTTTCGTCCCCGTATATACCTATGGTTTATGCGGCAATTTGTTGCAAAATGCGTACCTGTATTGAGTTTTTTTTTGTGCAAAAACTCAATACATATGGATCATTCCTCGTTGATGTGGGTAAGCCCACATTCGATGATCTGCATCACGTGATTGTCGTCAAGACAGTACTTTACCTCTTTGCCCAGTTTGCTGCCTTTCACAAGCTTTGCATTGCGCAAAACTCGCAGTTGATGGGATACGGCGGAGGTGCTCATCTCAAGTATATCCGCCAACTCGTACACATACAGGTCGCGCACCGCGAGGCAGCTCATTATCTTTGCGCGGGTAGGGTCGCCAAACACCTTGAACAGCTCCGCCAAAGCATACAGCGTGTCGTCAGCGGGCAGCTTGCCGCGCACATGCTCGATCAAAGTCTTGTCGTCGTCGCACATAATTGTTCTCCTTTTCGGATTATTTGAACAACTTTTCAAATGTTCAACCATATTATAATGCCCGCATATGCGCTTGTCAAGCATAAATTTCGTTATTTTGCAAAATTTTGCATTGACGGACAGGGCAGGGCGTTACATAATTATAGTGTAACTTGAAATTCGGAGGTATGTATGAAAGTTTTGTTGCTCAACGGAAGCTGCCGCCCCGGCGGCTGTACATATACGGCGCTTGCCGCCGTCGCCGATACGCTCAAAGCTGAGGGCGTTGACAGCGAGATATTCCAGATAGGCGCGCTGCCCATACGCGACTGCATAGGCTGTGGCGGCTGCGCGGGCAAGGGCAAGTGCATATTTGACGACGACCTTGTAAACGTATTTATCGCCAAGGCGGCGGAGGCGGACGCGTTCGTGTTTGGCGCACCCGTCTACTTTGCGCACCCGGACGGCAGGATACAGTGCCTGCTGGACAGGGCGTTCTATGCGGGCAGAAGCAGTTTTGAGTTTAAGCCCTGCGCCGTCGTTACGTCCGCAAGGAGGGCGGGGACGACGGCTTCGCTGGACGTGCTTGCCAAGTATCCCACCATTGCGCAGATGCCGCTTATATCCTCGTCCTATTGGAACATGGTGCACGGCAGCGCTCCCGACGACGTGCTCAAGGATGAGGAGGGCATGCAGACCATGCGCAACCTCGCGCGCAATATGGCGTACTTCCTCAAATGCGTTCAGGCAGGCAAAGAGGCGGGCGTACAGCTGCCCGCAAGCGAACACGGCGCGCGCACAAACTTCATAAGATAGCGCGCTACACGAGGTTTACCGTGCAAAAACGCGCATATCAACATCCGTTTTTGCGGTATAACTTGATTTTCACAAAGTGTGTTGCGGTGAGCCCTCGCCGCGCAAATATATGTCCGCGTAAACATTTGCGCGGGCTTTTGCTTTTAAGGCGAAAAATTTTTTTTGTCAAACAAATGGCTGATAAATGGCAAGAAGGGCGGTTTTTTGCGGGTAACATGCGGATTTTTTCGGATTTTTGCGGAATAAATTAAAAAATAATTAAAATTAGTATTGATTATTTGTTTACAATTGATATAATATTAGTTAGAAGTCCATTCTCTGTGCGCGCATACGTATATGGAAGGACAATAAAAATGGGGAGTGGTTATGAGTAAACAAGCTTCTGCCGCCGTTGACAACGGCGCACCCAAAAAGTCGTTTCTCCACAAGATCTTCGGCTCCACGCCGGGCGACGGAGAAATGCAGCCCAAAGAGGGCTTGAGTTTTTCCATCTGCGGATTTGGTCAGAACCTCATCTGCACGATAGTCGGCTCCTATCTTACCGTCTTTATGACGGACGCGATAGGATTCAGCGCAATTGCGGTCGCACTGCTTATGCTGTTCGCGCGCATCTACGACGCCGCCAATGACCCGATCATGGGCTCCATCGTGGACAGAACGCGTACAAAATGGGGCAAATGCCGTCCTTACCTCAAGTGGATGGCGGTGCCCATCATGGTGATGACCATATTGTGCTTCCTGCCCTGGTATCCCAACAATCCCGGCGGCTTTGCGGCGGTGACGATAGTATACCTCATCTGGGGTATGGTGTACACTGTCGCGGACGTGCCTTATTGGGGACTGTCCACGGCAATGTCCAACGATACATACCGTCGCGGCAACATGCTGACGGTGGCGCGTCTGTTCTGCACGTTGGGCGCAGGTCTTGTGACGATCATCGTTCCTATGATCACCTCCAACATGACCGCCGCTACCACTGCCGACACGACGACTTATCAAAATCTTATCACTTCGATCGAGAACATCTACCGCAACGTCAATGGCATCAAGGCCGCAGAGAACGTCAATATGACGGCTATCCTTGCCGGCATACCGAACATTCAGAATTGGTTTGACGGAGTAAAGGGCAGCATTTCTACGGAGCTTGTCAAGGCGTTTACGGACGCTCAGGCGGCGGTCGTCAAACTCAACACAGGCATTGTTTCCGGCGCGGATCTGACAAATGCCATCAACAGCTCCATCGGCGCAACTCAGGACTCCTTGAAGTACATCTACTTTGTCGCCGCAATCGTGTGCTGCGTGATAGCGTTGCCGCTGTTCTTTGTCGGCTTCAAAAACACGGTCGAGCGCAACCAGACGCTGGAAGCTCCTCCTTCCCTCAAACACAACCTCAAGTTGTTGTTCAAGAACAAGCCCCTCATGCTCATCGTGCTTTCCGGTATCGGCGGTGCGGCGAGGATGCTGTTTACCTACACGGGCGGCCTGTACTTTGCAAAGTACGTCATGGCTGACGTCGGCTTCTCCATCATACCGGGCGTGTTCGAGTTCAAGGGCGAGGCGCTGTACACCATCTTTACTCTGGCGGTCGTGCCCGGCGGACTTGTAGCGTCGCTGCTGGTGCCTTACTTCACCAAGAAGGTGGGCAAGCGCAACACATACATCTGGTCGCATATAGCGGGCGGCATTGCGATGCTCATCGCGTTCCTCGTGCCGTATATGTGCGGAGATCAGGGCAACTACACCCATCCCGCAACTCTTGCGTGCCTCATCGTCGCGCTGGTCATCGCGGGCGTGCCTACGGGCTTTGGCAACATAATTACCTACGCGATGATAGGCGACACCGTCGAATACCTCGAGCTGACCACCGGCGAGAGAGCGGAAGGCATATGCTTCGCAATGCAGACGCTCATCAACAAAGTCGGTATGGCGGTCGGCGCATTCGTGGGCGTGCTGGCATACTACTTCGCGGGCATTGAAAACAACAACGCCGCGGCATTGACGGAGGAAAACAAGGATACGATGTGGATCATCCTTATGCTTGTCGCGACGATATCTTTCTTCCTGACGGTCATCCCGCTCTTCTTCTACAAGTTCAACGAGAAGCAGCAGCAGGAGGCAGTTGCCGAAATAAAGAGGAGAAAGGAAGCCGCTGCGGCCGAGGGCCATGCGGGCGAGAACGTGTTCAGCGGCGGAAGCGCAGCGATCGAGGCTGCGACCGAGGGCTATGCGGGCGAGAACGCGTTCAGCGGCGGAAGCGCAGACGCGGTCGAGTTCGTCGAGGTCGAAAAGATCTCAGACGATACCGACGATAACAACTAAGCCATATTGCGCGGCCCCGCTGTTCCGGATATGTTACAGCGGGGTCGAAGTTTTATAAAGAATTTTATTTACAAGGAGGGTAGTATCCGCGCCTGACTGTGATACTTATTTTTTATCGGATGCTTGATTGCTTATGGCAGACAATCAAATCGCGGTAAGCACATTTATGTTGGCTTCCTGCAAAAAAATTCTGCGTATTTACACAGATTATGTTGAGAGCGCGCTGGACGGCTACGACCTATCGCCCAACGAGATAATCGTGCTGTCAAGCCTTGGCACCTCGTCCACCGCAAGCCAGATAGCCGCGGACTTCGACGTGTCAAAAGCGCTGGTCTCGCGCAGCGTAAAGAGGCTGAAAACGCTTAATTATATCACAGTCGCCATCTCCGAGACGGACAAGCGCGAGCAGCTGCTTACGCTTACCGAGGAGGGGCGCGCCATTGCCGATAAAATAGAGCGCGCCAACGTGCGTTTTGGCTATTCCGCGCTCGATCGCATGACGGAGGATCAGCGCAACGCCCTCAGAATGATGCTTAAACTTATCGTACGCAATCTGGACAACGGAGGTAACGCATGAGCGAAAACTCAGGACAATTCGGCGCCAACGACTTCAGTGCAAAGATAAAATACTTATGCAAAAAATTTCCCAAGCGCGAGGCGGGCAGCGACAGCGAACGCGCCGCTTCGGATCTCATTGCGGAAAAATTGAGTTCCTGCGCGGAAGTCACAAAGGAGGATTTTGCAGTCTTTCCGTCCGCGCATATGAGCTGGACGATCATTTCCACGACGGCGATAATTTTGGCGTACGCGGCGTACTTTTTCTCCACGCTGGTGGCGGCGACGCTGCTTGTTGTGGCGTGCGCGGTGTACGTGGGCGAGTATATGCTGTGCAAGCGACTGCTCGATCCGCTCTTTAAGAAGGCAATGTCCCAAAATGTGACGGCGGTCAGACGCTCAAGCGAGGAGGCCAGGCGTAGGCTTTACTTTGTCGCGCACGTGGACGCCACGCGCGAATGGCGTATAAAGAGGCGTTTCGGCGGGGTGATGTTCATCATCCAGCGCGTAAGCAACGTCGTCGGCGTCGTGTATCTCACCGCCATAACCGTGGCGCGTTGGGCGTTGGTCGGCGGCGTAGGCGCCGGCATCGCCGAGGGCGTCATGCTGTGGATGGGCGTTGCGGGAAGCATATTCCTGTTCACATTTTTTGCGACATACTTCTTTATTGACCCCAAAAACGTGGTGGACGGCGCAAACGACGGACTCAGCGGCGTAGCGGTCGCTACCACGGTACTCCGCGCAATGGAGGAAAAGGGCATACGCCTCAAGGACACCGACGTGGGCGTTATACTCACGGGCGGAAGCAGCTGCGGGCTTCGCGGCGCAAAGGCGTGGTGCGACGCTCACGCGCATGAGACAGACGGGGATAACACCATGTTTGTTGCGCTCAACTGCCTCAGGGAGGCGAACGCCATCAACATCGACACCGTGGAGATGAATTGGATCGTCAAAAACGACAAGGACGCGATAGACTCCGCGCGTAAAGCGGCTGAGGCGGCGGGGGTGAAATGCTCCGCGAAGCGCATCCCGTTTGGTAGTACCACGGACGCCGCGGCTTTTACGCAGGCGGGACTGAAGAGCGTCAGCATAACCGCGATGGACCGCAACCTTCCAGACTACTATCGCACAAGATACGACTCCTACGACAACCTCAGCGAGGAGTGCATGGAAAACTGCTTCAGGCTGCTGTTGGGCATTGTGGAGCAGTACTCCGGCGAGGAAGTGCTGTCCCGATTTGACTTTGCGGAGGCGGAACCTTTGGACCCCGAGATCCCCGCGACTCGGAAAGATGAACTGCCGTCCGAGGAACAAGCGGAACAGTAAGTAAGCATAAACAAATCGCGGGAGCGCGCTCCCGCTTTTTTTGTGCGAAAATTGCACCTGTATTGAGTTTTTTTAAGTTTTAGCGGGCGAGCACAGAATATAAATAAGTCAAATACAAGCCGCGTTTTTTGCCGCGACAAAACACGATTTGAGCATTTTGCAATTGTTGTTGACAAATCGCATATATTTAGATAAAATAATATCGATAATATTTTATCGAAAAATACATGACCTAACGGTCAGGGGAGTTATTATGAGCAAAAAGTATGTTGTAAACAGCGAGGAGAGCCTCAAACAACTTCTCTCGGAGGTGAGGGAGGCGCAAGCTAAATTTGCGACCTACACTCAGGAGCAGGTGGACGAGATCTTTTTCAGAGCCGCTATGGCAGCCAACCAGGCGAGGATACCGCTTGCCAAGATGGCTGTGGAGGAAACGGGCATGGGCGTCGTTGAGGACAAGGTGATCAAAAATCACTACGCCTCGGAGTACATCTACAATGCCTATCGCAACGTGCGCACGTGCGGCGTCATCGAGCACGACCCCGCCTTTGGCATCACCAAGATAGCGGAGCCGGTGGGCGTGCTGGCGGCGGTGGTACCCACCACTAACCCCACTTCCACGGCGATTTTTAAGTCGTTGCTTGCCTTAAAGACGCGCAACGGCATCATCTTTTCGCCCCATCCGCGCGCAAAGAAGTGCACCATAGAGGCGGCGCGCATAGTGTATGAAGCCGCCGTCAAGGCGGGCGCGCCGGAGGGCATAATCGCTTGGGTGGACGAGCCTACGGTCGCTCTGTCCGCGCAGCTGATGAAAGAGGCGGATCTTATACTTGCCACGGGCGGTCCGGGCATGGTCAAGGCGGCATACAGCAGCGGCAAACCCGCCGTCGGCGTGGGCGCGGGCAACACCCCCGCAATTGTGGACGAAAGCGCGGACATCGTGTTGGCGGCATCCTCGATTTTGCATTCCAAGACGTTTGACAACGGCATGATTTGCGCAAGCGAGCAATCCGTCATCGTGCTTAAGGGCGTGTATGACGCTTTCAAAAAGGAGATGAAGGCGCGCGGCGCGTACTTCCTGTCCGACAAGGAAGCGGATATGGTGCGCAAGACCATAATCATCAACGGCGCGCTCAACGCAAAGATAGTGGGACAATCCGCTTGCGCCATCGCAAAGCTCAGCGGATTTGACGCTCCCGAAGGCACAAAGGTGCTGGTGGGCGAGGTGGACAGCGTGGACCTCAGCGAGGAGTTCGCGCATGAAAAACTGTCCCCCGTGCTTGCTATGTACAAGGCAAAGGACTTCGACGACGCGCTTAAGAAGGCGTCAAAGCTTATTGATGACGGCGGACTTGGTCACACTTCGTCGCTGTACATCAACTCCATCACCCAAAAGGAAAAGATGGAGAAGTGGGAGGGCGCGATGCGCACCTGCCGTATGCTGGTCAACACGCCGTCGTCGCAGGGCGGCATAGGCGACATCTACAACTTTGCGCTCACCCCGTCGCTCACCCTCGGCTGCGGAAGCTGGGGCGGCAACAGCGTAAGCGAAAACGTGGGAGTCAAGCACCTCATCAACATCAAAACAGTCGCGGAAAGGAGAGAAAATATGCTGTGGTTCAGGGCACCTCAAAAGGTGTATTTCAAAAAGGGCTGCCTGCCCGTCGCGCTAAGAGAGCTTAGCACCGTATACAACAAGAAAAAGGCGTTTATCGTCACCGATACCTTCCTTTATCAAAACGGATATACCAAGCCCATCACCGACAAGCTGGACGAGATGGGCATCACGCACACCACTTTCTTCAACGTGGCGCCCGACCCGACGCTCGCCTGCGCAAAGGAGGGCACTGCCGCAATGCGCGCGTTCGCTCCCGACACGATAATCGCCATCGGCGGCGGCTCCGCAATGGACGCGGGCAAGATAATGTGGGTGATGTACGAGCATCCCGAAGTGGACTTCCTCGACCTCGCCATGCGCTTTATGGACATTCGCAAGAGGGTGTACACCTTCCCCAAGATGGGCGAGAAGGCGACGTTTATCGCCATCCCCACCTCAGCGGGCACGGGCAGTGAAGTCACGCCGTTTGCGGTCATCACCGACGAAAAATCCGGCGTAAAATATCCTCTTGCCGACTACGAGCTTATGCCCAACATCGCTATCGTCGACGCGGATATGATGATGAACGCGCCCAAGGGACTCACCGCAGCAAGCGGCATCGACGCCGTCACGCACGCGCTTGAAGCGTATGCGTCCATGATGGCGACCGACTTCACCGACGGTATTGCGCTCAGATCCCTCAAAATGATATTCGAGTATCTACCCCGCGCGTACGACAACGGTCCGAACGACCCCATCGCGAGAGAAAAGATGGGGCACGCCGCAACTATGGCGGGCATGGCGTTTGCAAACGCGTTCCTTGGCGTATGCCACTCCATGGCGCACAAGCTGGGCGCATTCCATCACCTGCCTCACGGCGTAGCCAACGCTCTGATGATAGACGAAGTGCTGCGCTTCAACGCCGCCGAGATACCTCCCAAGATGGGCACATTCCCGCAATACGACCATCCGCACACGCTGGCAAGATACGCGGAAGTCGCGGATTATCTGGGCATAAAGGGCAAAAACGACAGCGAGAAGCTGGACAACCTCATCGCCGCCATCGACGAGCTCAAGGCAAAAGTAGGCATCAAGCCCACCATCAAGGACTATGGCGTGGACGAGCAACACTTCCTCGACACCCTCGACGCGATGGTGGAGCAGGCGTTTGACGACCAATGCACGGGCGCCAATCCCAGATACCCGCTGATGAGCGAAATCAAACAAATGTATCTCAACGCCTACTATGGCAAATAAGGAGGAAAATATGGACCTGACTCACGTTATTGCTCAAAGACCGTCTAAAAAAATATACGTAGACGGCGACAAAGTCATCAAACTGTTTGACAATAATTTCGCAAAGTCTGACATCCTCAACGAGGCGCTCAACCAGGCGCGCGTGGAGGATACGGGCATCAACGCGCCGCACATCCACGAAGTCACCAAGATCGACGGGCAGTGGGCGATAGTCATGGACTACATTCCCGGCAAGACCCTCGCGCAGCTGATGGAGGAAAATCCCGGCAAGATCAACGAATACCTCGAGCAATTTGTCGCGCTGCAGAGATATATGCACGCCTTCCGCGCGCCCAACCTCAACAAGCTGAAGGACAAGATGTCCCGCAAGATAGACGAAACCACGCTTGACAGCACCATCAAGTACGAGTTGCACACCCGCCTTGAGGGCATGCCCGTCAAGCGCAAGCTGTGCCACGGCGACTTCAATCCCAGCAACATCATCGTGCGCCCCGACGGCGTGATGTTCATCATCGACTGGTCGCACGCAACGCAGGGCAACGCGGGCGCGGACGTCGCGAGGACGTATCTGCTGTTTGTGCTGGAGGGAAAGCAGGAACTTGCCGAAAGCTACCTGCGCCTGTTCTGCAAAAAGTCCGGCATGTCGCGCAAGTACATCAACTCCTGGCTGCCCATCGTCGCCGCTTCGCAATCGGTGAAGGGCAAAAAGGAGGAGATCGAGATCTTGCACAAGTGGGCAAACGTCGTCGAATTTAACTGAAAGTGCAATCTGTATTGAGTTTTTCCAAATAAAAACGCAATACATACCTGCAATTTGGGCTGTTTTGCCGCCTGAAAAATTTATTGAAACAATGCGTGGGAGCCTTCCAAAGAGGGAGGCTCCTCTTGTATAAATACTACAGCAAATCTATTGATAAAATGCGCGCATAGTGCTATAATTTGCATATCAACAGTTTTGGAGAGCTTATGGAACAGAACATCATAGACGTACTCAGACAGCGCGGACTTGTCAAGCAGGTGGTATTCGAGGACGACCTCAAGGCGTTGCTCGCTTCCGGACCGCAGTCCTTTTATATAGGCTTCGACCCCACCGCCGACAGCTTGCATGTGGGACATTTCATGCAGATGATCGTCGCCAAGCGCTTGCAGGACGCGGGGCATCGTCCCATCATCCTCATAGGCGGAGGCACCGCCATGATTGGCGACCCCAGCGGCAGGCAGGATATGCGCTCAATGATGACGCGCGAGACCATTGCGCACAACGTTGAGTGCTTCAAGCGTCAGATGGCGCGATTCATACGCTTCGAGGGCGAAAACGCCGCCATACTTGTCAACAACGCGGATTGGCTGCTCGACCTCAACTATATTGACTTTTTGCGCGAGGTGGGCGCCGGCTTCTCCGTCAACCGCATGCTCACCGCGGAGTGCTACAAGCAGAGGCTGGAGAAGGGCCTGACTTTCCTTGAATTCAACTATATGCTTATGCAATCCTATGACTTTTTGGTGCTCAACCGCAAGTACGGCTGCGTGTTGCAGTGCGGCGGCGATGACCAGTGGTCAAATATGCTGGCGGGCGCGGACCTCATTCGCCGCAAGGAGGGCAAGGACGCGTTTGCCATCACTTTCGCGCTGCTGACCACCTCCGAGGGCATCAAGATGGGCAAGACCGCAAAGGGCGCCGTGTGGCTTGACGCAGCAAAGACTTCGCCCTACGACTTCTTCCAATATTGGCGCAACATCGCCGATGAGGACGTGGAAAAGGTGTTCAGATTCCTCACCTTCCTGCCTCTTGAGGAGATAGAAGAGCTTACGCGCTACAACGACGAGCGCATGAACAAGGCAAAGGAGCGCCTCGCGTACGAGCTGACCCTGCTTGTGCACGGCAAGGATGAGGCGGACGGCGCGCTTGCCAAGGCCAGGGCGGCGTTCTCGGGAGACGCGGACAATATGCCCGAGGCAACCATCCCCGCAGGCATGACGCAAGTCGCCGACGTGCTTGTTGCGGTGGCAAAGGTGCCGTCCAAGGGCGAGGCGAAACGCCTCATTCAAGGCGGAGGCATAATTGTTGACGGACAGAAAGTGACCGATATCGCCGCCACCCTCAGCGACGCGCAGCTGGCAAACGGATTTGTGCTGCAAAAGGGCAAAAAGAATTTCTTCAAAGTTACGGTATCCAAAAACTGATAAATTGCAAAATGCGCACCTGTATTGTGTTTTTTTACAGAAATATGCAATACAAGGTGCGTTTTGGGGGCTATGAGATCGTTCAGCTACGTTGACGGTGAATATGA
This sequence comes from uncultured Clostridia bacterium, assembly GCA_947625225.1. Taxonomy (GTDB): domain Bacteria; phylum Bacillota; class Clostridia; order Christensenellales; family CAG-917; genus CAG-475. Next base: position 42,030 of record CANQNQ010000008.1, read on the forward strand.
GGTGAAAAGCGAGATAAAGCGCTCGCTTTTTATCGCTACCGTCAAGGGCGAGGTGGACGCCGAGGGCGCCGAGGAGTTTGTCAGGAGCGTCCGCAAGAAGTACTCCGACGCCACGCATAACTGCTACGCCTATATTTCGGACGAACTTGGCAACGGCACACGTTTCAGCGACGACGGCGAGCCGGGCGGCACCGCCGGACAGCCCATACTCGACGTGCTGCGCAAGCGCGATCTGCGCAGGACTGCCATAGTGGTCACCCGCTATTTCGGCGGCATAAAGCTGGGCGCGGGCGGACTTGTGGGCGCTTATTCGGGCACGGCGGCGCAGGCGGTCGCGTCGGCAAAAATCTCTTCAAAGTGCGAGTGCAGGCTCGTGCGCATAGAGGCGTCATATCCCGACTATCCCACCGTCGAGACGTGCGTCAGGCGGGGCGGGTATGTCGTTGACAACATCAGCTACGGCGATGGCGTGCAACTTGACGCGTATATTCCCCTTGACGATGTCGGCGCGTTTGAAGAGGGTGTGCGCGAGGCGACCGCGGGCAGGGCGAGGCTTGAAATTGCAGACGAAGTGAAGTACGTCAAGAGGTGAATATGGAGTTTGAATTGGACGAGGAACGCGCAAAAAAAGCGTACGACGCGCTTGTAAAATATCTAGCCGCGTCCCCGCGCTCCGAGCAGGAGTGCAAGGACAAACTCTACCAAAAGGGCTACCACCGCGACGAGGTGGATTTTGCCGTAAGCAAGGCTAAGGGCTATCGCTACATCAACGACGAGGAGTACGTGCGCACATTCCTCACATTCAACGCCGACCGCTACGGCAGGAAGAAGCTTCAGTACAAGCTCACGCAGGAAAAGGGGATCGCCCGCGAGACGGTGGACGGGCTGCTGTACGATATTGTCACCGACGAGGCGGAGCGTGCCAAATGCGCGGAATTTGCCAGGGCATATGCGCAAAAGAAGCATATCGTCGACAGATCGGAGGCGCAAAAAGTGGCGGCATACCTGTATCAAAAGGGGTTTGACTACCGCGACATAAACAGCGCCATGGCAACACTGTTTGACGTGTACGAGGACTGAATCGTCGGCGCAGACGCGCCGTTTTTTTATACCACTCAAACGCAATTTGAACTTAAAAATCGGTCGTTTTACGCGCGGCGCTCAAATTCTTTTGCAATTGTTGCGATTTGTGTTGAATATATATTTATTTTTTGCTATAATAAGTTTAGAAATCGGGAGGTGGCAACCATGAAAATAGAAATTTTCGGAAAGAACTACACGCCGAGCGATTCGCTTAAGGCAATCACTGAAAAAAAATTCGCAAAGGTCACTCGCCGCGTCGAGGATGAAAACGCGGAAGCAAAGTTCACGGTCACCCTTGAAAACGGCGATTACACCACGGATCTGACGCTGTCCACCCGCGGCATGACTTACCGCGCAAGCGCGCAGTCGGATTCGCCGTTTGACAACGTAGACATCGTCATCCCTCGTCTGCTGGGACAGATGCGCAAGCAAAAGGACATCCGCGAGAACCAGATGAAGGGCACGGACGAAAATTAAATTAAGGCTATGAAGATAGGCATTTCCACAGCTACATTCTTTTTGAAGCTATTGACCGAGGACTCGTTCTCGGTCATTCAACGCTGTGGAGGCGAATGTTGCGAGGTTTTCCTCACCACTTTCAGCGAGTACGAGCCGTCCTTTGTGCGCCTGCTCAATGAGAGGCGGCAGGGTCTGGAAGTGTACTCCATACACGCGCTCAACACGCAATTCGAGCCGCAGCTGTTCAACGGCGCGCTCCGCACGCGACAGGACGCGGAAGCGGTGTTTACAAAGGTGCTTGAGGCGGGCGAGGCGCTTGGCGCAAAGGTGTACACTTTTCACGGGGTGTCGCGCCTGAAACGTAACGCCCACGTCGACCCCGTCACCACGGGCAAAAGGCTGGAAGAGCTGGCAAATATCGCACTCAGGTACAACATTCGGCTTTGCCTTGAAAGCGTGCATTGGGCTATGTTCAACTCGCCGGACTTTTATAGACAAGCAAGGCAATACTGCCCGCATCTGGGCACGGTGCTGGATATAAAGCAAGCAAGGCAGTCCGGCTACGATTGGAGGGAGTACCTTGACGCCATGGGCGATTCGCTCAGCAACGTACACGTCAGCGACGTTGCCGAGGATGATTCCATAGCCATGGTGGGCAAGGGGGTCTTTCCTTTTGAGGAGCTTATCGACAGGCTGGACGGTATGGGCTATACGGGCCCGCTGATGATTGAACAATATGCAAAAAACTATGCCGACTACGACGAGGTAGCCGACAGCGTAAAATATTTGAAACTTCGGAGGCATCAATGAAACTCAAATTCGATTTCAACAACATGATGGACGCCTTTATCGGCGACGAGGGCATTTCCGAAAAGGAAATCGATGGCATGCGCGAGGCGGCAAAAGACGCGTATTCCTATCTTGAAAAAAACCGCGGCAAGGGCTGGATGGGCTGGACGGAGCTTGCCTACAACCAAAAGGACATTGTGGCGGACATAATATATACCGCGGCCGAGGTGCGCGCAAAGTTCAAAAACTTTGTGGTGCTGGGCATCGGCGGCAGCGCCTTGGGACCCATGGCGGTATACAACGCGCTGTGCCATCTCAGATACAACGAACTTGACGCGGACAAGCGCGGCGTAAAGTTCTATGTGGAGGACAACGTCGACCCCGAAAGGATGCAGTCCCTGCTTGACGTCATCGACGTAAAGGAGACCTGCTTCAACGTCATCACCAAGAGCGGCGCCACCTCCGAGACGATGAGTCAATACCTCATCATCACCGACCTGCTCAAGCGCAAGTGCGGCAAGGATTGGGCAAAACACATCATCGCCACCACTTCCGAGTCCAAGGGCAACCTCATCAAACTTGCCAAGGAGGAGGGATTCAAGACCTACTTCATCCCCGACGGCGTGGGCGGCAGGTTCAGCGAGCTGTGCCCCGTGGGACTTCTTCCCGCGGCGGTGCTGGGCATTGATATAATAGGCATGCTGCGCGGCGCGGCAAATATGGACAACGCGGCAAACAGCTCCGACCCATACAAGAACGCTCCGCTTATGGCGGCTGTGTTGCAATACCTCGCAATAAAGAAGGGCAAGAATATTTCCGTTATGATGCCTTACGCCGACAGCCTCAAACTTATGGCGGATTGGTACTGCCAGCTGTGGGGCGAAAGCCTCGGCAAGGCGGCGGATCTCGACGGCAACACCGTGCACGTGGGGCAGACCCCCGTCAAGGCGCTGGGTGTGACGGACCAACATTCGCAGGTGCAGCTGTATACCGAAGGCCCCTTTGACAAGGTCATCACTATGATAGGCGTGGAAAAGTTCAGGAAGGACGTGACCATCGCGCAGGGCGCGGAGCAGTTCCCCGATGTCAACTTCCTGTGCGGCCACACCATGAGCGAGCTTATAAACACCGAGCGCAAGGCGACTGAGTACGCACTCACGCGCTCAAAACATATGAACAGGACCATTCTGCTTGAGGACGTGTGCGCCGAGAGCATTGGCGAACTGATGATGTTCTTCCAGCTCGAGACCGCGTATTGCGGCAAGATGCTCAACATCGATACCTTCAACCAGCCCGGCGTGGAGGAGGGCAAAAACGCCACCTACGCCATGTTTGACAGAAAGGGCTACGAGGCAAAGAAGGCGGAGCTGGAGTCCGCAAAGCAAAAGCAAGCGAAATATATAATATAAAATGTAGCGGACGTACCGTTTTTGGGACGTTTTATGATGTAAAATACTTATGATAAAAGGCTAATTGCCAAGTGCAGAGGTGAAAAATGTACACATTTTACGCGTTCATCAACAGAATGAAACTCATCCAGCGCTGGAGTTTGATGCGTTCCACGGTCAAGGAGGATCTCATGCAGCATTCCGCCACCGTGGCTATATTCGGGCAGGCGTTGGGCATCATCCGCAACACCGTCTTCAACGGCAGCGTCGACGTGGACAAGATCGCGGCGCTGGCGCTGTATCATGACACCGCCGAGGTGGTCAGCGGCGACCTTCCCACGCCCGTGAAGTACTACAACGACAGTATGAAGGGCGCCTACTCAGAGATCGAGAGCGCAATAAACAAGCGCCTCATCGACTCGCTGCCCGCCGAACTGAAGGTGGTGTACGCGCCCTACATAGAGCCGGACAAGGATTCGCTTGAGTACAAGTTGATGAAGATCGCCGACAAGCTGTCCGCCTACGTCAAGTGCGCCGAGGAAAAGACCCTCGGCAACAAGGAGTTTGACAACGCGTACAACAGGTTGCAGAACGTGCTGAACGCCTCAAGAGAGGAGTTCCCGGAGCTTGGATACTTCCTCGACAACTTTATGGACGGCTTCAGCAATTCGCTGGATATCTTGTAAAAATTGCACCTGTATTGAGTTTTTTCGCGTCATAAAGCGCCAAAAAGATGCAATATGGGTAAAAATGGGAGCGGCGTGATGATCGAGCTTAATGGCGTCACAAAACAATATCTGTACGGAGCGCGCGTGTTGGGCACGGCGGATATTACGGTGTCAGACGGCGAGATCGTCGCCCTGCTTGGCGGCGTGGGTAGCGGCAAGACGTCGCTGCTCAAGGCGGTGACGGGAGTGACCGACTGCGAGGGCGAAGTGCTGTTTGACGGCGCGCCCATCTCCAAAAAGCCGGACGGGATAGTCATGATATTTGACGACCTCGCCCAATTTGAGCGCCGCAACTTCTTTTACAACCTAGCCTATCCGCTCAAAATACGCGGAGTGGCAAAGGAAGAGATCGCTGCCGTCGTGTATGATGCCGCGGCGAGGCTGGGCATAACCGCCTGCCTGTACCAAAGGGTGTCGAAGGCTACGCCTGTCGAGCGCAAACGCCTGTCGCTTGCAAGGCTGTATCTGAGGCGCACAAAGCACATCTTTATTGACGACATAACCAGTGGACTGTCCGCCGAGGACGCGCAGACGCTGTGGGCGGAGGTCATCCCCATTTTGCGAGAGAAGGCAGGGGAGGGCGCAAGCATAATCTTCGCCACTTCCAAGCTGAGCGAGGCTATGTCGGTGGCGGATCGCATAGCGGTGATGCACGCGGGCGAGATAAAGCAACTGGACAGCTACGACAACATAGCCGCAAACCCCGCAAGCGTGTGGGCGGCTGAGGCGCTCGATCCCGATTTTGCCTTTGAAAGGGTGGCGCTGAAGCCCTTCGAGGGCGCGCTTAACGCCGTCTTCGATGGCAGATACGCCGTGAATATAGACGAGATGAAGGACAGGATCTTGCCGTCCTATCTTGACAAAGAGGTGCTTGCCGGCTGGAAGTCTCAGGACTATGATCTTGACGGCGAGCGCGCCGAGCAGGTGGAGTACGCCGTGCGGACAAAGGACGGATATGTGCTGCACGCAGGGGGCAGGGCGGTGCATTGTCCATATCGGCGCGACAGCGTGGGAACTTTGCCAAAGCGCGACAAGATATTGCTGTTTGACGCGACCAACGAAAACAGCATTTTGATTTGAAAAATTCAATACAGGTGGCAATTTTGCGACCTGTGTGCAAAAATATGAGGGAGATATGATAATCCTTGGGATAGACCCCGGTCTCGCAACCATGGGCTATGGAGCCATCAATGCCGTTCACGGCAATTTCAGCGTGCTAGACTACGGCGTGGTGGAGACCCCCAAGGAGCAGACTCTGCCTCAAAGACTGCTCACCCTCGAGGATGGCGTGAAAGAGTTGGTGGAAACTTTCAAGCCCGACAACATCGCCATCGAGGAGCTGTTCTTTTCAAAAAACATAACCACGGGCATTCCCGTTGCGGAGGCCAGGGGGGTCATATTGCTCACCGCCGTCAAGTCGCTTGGCGACGAGGTATACGAGTATACGCCAAATCAGATAAAGCAGGCGATCACGGGATACGGCGGTGCGGACAAGATGCAGATGCAGCACATGGTGCAGGCGCTGTTGCGGCTCAAAAGCGTGCCCCGTCCCGACGACGCGGCGGACGCGCTTGCGGTGGCGCTTTGCCACGCTCAGACCAGCAGGCTGTCCACGCAGTTCAGAATACAATAAAGATATAGGTAAGGACGTGAATATATGTACAACTATATTTCGGGAGAGATCGTAGACAAGACGTTTTCAAGCGTCGTCATCGACAACAACGGCATCGGCTATGAGCTGGGCGTCAGCGGCAACACCCTCTACGATGTCAATTTGGGAGAGGTCGTCAAACTGTACACCTACCTTTACGTGCGCGAGGACGAGATGTCGCTGTACGGCTTTTCCCGCGCGGAGGAAAAACAGCTGTTTTTGAGACTTATCGACATCAGCGGTATAGGTCCCAAGCTCGCCATGCAGATACTCAGCGGCTACGATCTGCACACGCTGACCGTCGCCATCGCCAGCGGAGACGTAAAGACGCTGTGCAAGATAAAGGGCCTCGGCAAAAAGACGGCGGAGCTTATCGTGCTGAACATGCGCGAGCAGGCCGCCGACGAGGTGACGCTGTTCAATCTCGCTTCCGGAGAGGCGTCGCCCGATGAGATAGCCGAGGCGGTGTTTGCGCTTGAAAGCCTTGGCATTTCAAAGACGGACGCGGTGCGCCTTGCAAACGAGGCAAAGAAGCACGTCAGCGGCACGGAGGAGCTGATAGCCTACTGTCTCAAGCACATGCAAAGCTGAAAAAACTAAATACAGGTTGCAATTTTGACCAACTGTACAAATTGGTGGATATATGATAAAATCACAGTATTCAAAGGAAAACAACGACGCTTTTGACATCGAAAACCGACTTGTCAGCAGCCTCACCATAGACGAGGACGAGGCGGAAACGTCGTTGCGCCCGCACACTATGGACGAGTACGTCGGGCAGTCCAAGATCAAGCAGAATCTGCAGGTGTACATCACCGCCGCGCGCGAGAGGAAGGACGCGCTTGACCACGTGTTGCTGTACGGCCCTCCCGGTCTTGGCAAGACGACGCTTGCGCATGTCATCGCCTCCGAGCTTGGCGCGCAGATAAGGGTGACCAGCGGTCCCGCGATAGAACGTGCCGCAGACCTTGCAGCAATACTTACCAATCTGGAAAAGGGCGATATCCTGTTTATAGACGAGATCCACCGCCTCAATCGCAACATAGAGGAGGTGCTCTATCCCGCGATGGAGGACTTTTCGCTGGATTTCGTCTCCGGCAAGGGACCCATGGCGAGGAGCATAAGGCTGCCGCTCAAGCACTTCACGCTGATCGGCGCGACCACCCGCGCGGGCATGCTGTCTGGGCCGTTGCGCGACCGCTTCGGCATGATGCTGAGGCTTGAGATGTATACGCCCGCGGAGCTGAAGAGCATAATCGTGCGTTCGGCAAAGATACTCGGCATATCCATAGACGGCGACGCGGCGTTGGAACTTGCAAAGCGCAGCCGCGGCACTCCGCGTATTGCCAACCGCCTGCTCCGCCGCGTTAGGGACTTTGCGCAGTACGAAAAGTCGGACACTGTCACCTTGCGCATAACAAATAAGGCGCTGGGGCTTATGGACGTGGACGAGCTGGGGCTTGACATCACGGACAGGACTGTACTTGAGGCTATAATAGACAAATTCGGCGGCGGCCCGGTGGGGCTGGACACGCTGTCGGCGGCGACGGGGGAGGAGGCGTCCACAATTGAGGACGTCGTGGAGCCTTTCCTCATTCAGCTGGGGTTTATCGCGCGCACGCCAAGAGGCAGGATCTGCACCAAAAATGCCTACGACCACCTTGGCAGAACTTACATGGAGTGACGGGCATGGACGAAAAGAACACGTCTCCAAAGGGGATGTCCACTCACGATTTTTACTACGACCTGCCCGAGGCGCAGATCGCGCAGACTCCCGTCGAGCCGCGCGACAGCTCTCGGTTGCTGGTCTACGACAGAGCGGCGGACAGCGTCACGCACGCTCATTTTTATGACCTGGGGTCGTTTTTAAGGAAGGGAGACCTGCTTGTCATCAACAACACGCGCGTCATTCCCGCAAGGATATTCGGGCACATAGAGAACCACGAGAGCGTGCTCGAAGTGCTGTTGCTTCGCCGCCTTGACTACACGCATTGGCAGACCATCATGAAGCCCGCGCGCAAGGCGAGGCTGGGTAGCATCATACATTTTTGCGACGAGCTGTCCGCGCGCGTGACGGAAGTGGGCGAGTACGGCGCGCGCACCATCGAGTTTTGCTTTGATGGCGTGTTTGAGGATATTTTGGACAGGGTGGGCAATATGCCCCTGCCGCCGTATATCAAGGAAAAACTTGTCGACAAGGAGCGCTATCAGACTGTGTACAGCAAGGTGGAAGGCTCTGCCGCCGCGCCCACCGCGGGACTTCACTTTACGCCTCAGCTGATGGACAGCCTGCGCGCGCAGGGCGTGGAGTTTGCTACAGTGCTGTTGCACATAGGGCTTGGCACCTTCCGCCCCGTCAAGGAGGACAACATCCTCGACCACAAAATGCACACCGAATATTACGAGATAGACTCCGACAATGCCGAGATCATCAACAGGGCGGTGCGCGAGGGCAGACGCGTCATATGCGTCGGCACCACCAGCGTGCGCACCCTCGAAACCGTCGCCGACGACAACGGTTTCGTGCGCCCCTGCAGCGGCGAGACGGACATCTTTATCTATCCCGGCTACCGCTTCAAGTGCGTCAAGGGTCTCATCACCAACTTCCACCTGCCCGAAAGCACCCTCATCATGCTCGTATCCGCCTTTGTCGGCAGGGAGAAAACTTTGGAGTTGTACAACGAAGCTGTACGTAATAACTATCGCTTCTTTTCTTTCGGCGACGCGTCTTTGTTTCTATAAACTTCGCAATACTGCGTCAAGCTGTGGCAACCATCGGTCACGTACAACAAGTACGCTCGCTCGGTTATCCTCGCTTTCCTAGTCTTGCTCGTTTCTAAAAACAAAGACCATTGGAGCACCGGGCAGAGCATAACTCCTCATACTGCGTCAAGCTGTGG